>NZ_JAHLNC010000003.1:0-301238 GCF_018916625.1 Clostridium senegalense | reverse complement strand
TCGCTCGACTTGCATGTGTTAGGCACGCCGCCAGCGTTCGTCCTGAGCCAGGATCAAACTCTCAATTTAAAAGTTTGAACTGCTTCAAGCAATTTGCTGACTATAATAGTCAATTTTTTTACATCTTTCGATGTGAGCATCTACAAAATAGATTCTCAAATGAATTAACTGGTTTTACCTATATTTATCTGTTTAATTTTCAAAGACCAATTCGTCATTACCTGACGACTTTTACTATTTTACTAGATTTAAACTTTTTTGTCAATACTTTTTTAAAATTTATTTTTAAATTTTGAAAGTATTTTTTAAAGTTTTAATCTCCATCGCTTGGGCTGTTTACTTGCTTGCCTCAGCGACAAGATTTATTATATACTTTTTTAAAACCTGATTTTAGCTTTTATAATCTATTTATTAAAATCTTTCCCATTTTTCTTTATTTTTCTATTAAATCCTCCTTTTTTCTACAAAAGATACACGTGGCAAAGTTTTAATTATTTTTATATTTATATCTACAAATCTTACTATAATAATTGATTTTAAAAATCATAAAGTTATAAAAAAGCTGTACCTTAATATTTAAGGTACAGCTTTTTTTATACTTATTTATTCATTGTCTACATCTTTTATTTCTTCATTTGAGCTTTCTTCTTCTTCAATATGATCTTCTGAATCTTCTTTTGGCTCTGAATAATTTATTTTAGCAATAGCTACTATATTTACATCTTCACCAGTTTTCATAAGTGTTACACCCATTGTATTTCTTCCACAAGTAGATATATCACTTACATTTATTCTAATCATTATTCCATTGCTATTCATAAGCATAAGCTCATCTAAATCATTAACTATTCTTGCTCCTACAACACATCCTGTTTTTTCTGTTATTTTGTAAGTTATTATTCCCTTACCGCCTCTATGTTGTAGTGTATATTCATTTATATTTGTTCTTTTACCAAAACCTTTTTCACTTATAACAAGTAGCTCTTCATTTTCTTTTACAACTAGCATTGAAACTACTACATCTTCTTTTCTTAATGTTATAGCTTTAACACCAGTGGCTACTCTACCCATTTGTCTTACATCTTTTTCACTAAATCTAATTGAGTATCCGTTTTTAGTTACAAATATTACTTCACTATCGCCTTTAGTAATACTTACTCCTACTAATTCATCATTTTCTCTTAAATTTATAGCATTTAATCCATTTCTTCTTATAGCTGCATATTTATCTAATGATGTCTTTTTCACTATACCAGATTTAGTTCCCATTATTAATGAGTTATTTTTATCAAAGGTTTTAATTGGCATTATTGCCTGTATTGTCTCACCATTTTCTATTGGTAATACGTTTATTATATTAGTTCCCTTAGATGTTCTACTACCTTCTGGAATTTCGTAAGCTTTTAATCTATAAACTTTTCCCTTGTTAGTAAAGAACAATAAGTTATTTAATATAGGGGTAGTTATTATATTTTCAACAAAGTCATCTTCTTTAGTGTTAGCACCTTGTACTCCTCTTCCCCCTCTTTTTTGAGCATTATAAGTGTCTACTGGTAATCTTTTTATATATCCAGCGTGAGTTAATGTTATTACAACATCTTCATCTTCAATTAAATCCTCATCATCAAAACTATATGGATTTTTCTCTATTGCTGTTTTTCTTTCATCACCATATTTATTCTTTATCTCTATAAGCTCTTCTTTTATTATGTTAAGTAACTTTTCTTCACTTTCAAGTATTGATTTTAAATATTTTACAGTTTCCATTAATTGATTATATTCTTCTTCAATTTTCTCACGTTCTAATCCTGTAAGCCTTTGAAGTTTCATGTCTAATATAGCTTGAGCTTGTTTTTCTGATAGACCAAACTCTTTTATTAGTCCTTCTTTAGCTTCAGCTGTAGTCTTAGATCCTCTTATCAATGCTATTACTTGATCTATGTGATCTAATGCTATTCTAAGGCCTTCAAGTATATGTGCTCTTGCTAATGCCTTATCTAAATCAAATTGAGTTCTTCTAGTAATAACTTCCTTTTGGTGTTCTAGGTAGTGTGAAAGTATTTGTTTTAAATTTAATACCTTAGGCTCACCATCTACTAAAACAAGCATTATAATTCCAAAAGTATCTTGCATTTTAGTATGTTTATATAATCTATTTAAAACTATATTAGGATTAGCGTCTCTTTTTAATTCTATAACTATACGCATACCATCTCTATCTGATTCATCTCTAAGATCTGATATACCATCTAATTTCTTTTCTTTAACTAAATTTGCTATAGCTTCTATTAAGTTTGCTTTATTTACTTGATAAGGTATCTCTGTAACTATAATTTTATGTCTTCCGTTTTCTTCTTCTATTTCTGCCTTAGATCTAACTAAAACCTTACCTCTTCCAGTTTCATAAGCACTTCTTATTCCACTTTTACCTAATATTATTCCTGCTGTTGGAAAGTCCGGTCCCTTAATTGCAGTCATTAATTCGCTTATTGAAACCTCTGAATCTTCTATAAGCATAAGTACCCCATCAATAACCTCATTTAAGTTATGTGGTGGTATGTTAGTTGCCATTCCAACTGCAATACCTGTTGATCCATTTACTAATAAGTTAGGGAATCTACAAGGTAATACTACAGGTTCTTTTTCTTCTCCATCGAAGTTTGGTATAAAATCTACTGTGTTTTTATTTATATCTCTTAACATTTGAGTTGTTATTTTATCCATCTTTGCTTCAGTATATCTCATTGCTGCTGCTCCATCGCCATCAACTGAACCAAAGTTTCCATGACCGTCAACTAATTTATATCTAATTGAAAAATCTTGTGCTAGTCTTACAAGTGCATCATAAACAGCTGTGTCTCCATGTGGGTGATACTTACCTAGAACATCTCCAACTATTCTTGCACACTTTCTATATCCCTTCTCAGGATATAATCCTAGTTCATGCATTGAATATAATATTCTTCTATGAACAGGCTTTAATCCATCTCTAACATCTGGAAGCGCACGACCAGCTATAACACTCATTGCATAATCTATATAACATTTTTTCATTTCATTTCTTATGTCTACAGGCAATATTTTTTCTTCGCTATTCATATGTTACACCTCTCTAATTTGTATAATTAACTATATATCTAGATTAATAACTTTTTTAGCATTCTCTTCTATGAATTCTCTACGAGGTTCAACTTTATCTCCCATAAGAATAGTAAATATTTCATCTGCAGCCATTGCATCTTCTACATCTACTTTAAGCAATGTTCTATTCTCTGGGTTCATAGTAGTATCCCAAAGTTGTTCTGCATTCATTTCTCCTAAACCTTTATATCTTTGTATATCTACACTACTATCTTTTCCACCAACTTCTTGAATTAAGTTTTCAAGTTCTTTATCACTATATGTGTAATATTCATTTTTACCCTTTTTCAATCTGTAAAGAGGTGGCTGAGCTATATAAACATGGCCCTCATCAACTAATTCTCTCATGTATCTATAAAAGAAAGTAAGTAGTAATGTTCTTATGTGAGCTCCATCAACATCCGCATCTGTCATTATTATTATTTTGTGATATCTAATTTTGCTAACATCGAAATCTTTTCCAATTCCGCCTCCAAATGCTGTTATCATAGATTTAATTGTATCTGAATTTAACATTTTATCTAATCTTTGTTTTTCAACATTCATAATTTTACCTCTTAAAGGTAAAATAGCTTGGAATTTTCTGTTTCTACCTTGCTTTGCAGAACCACCGGCAGAATCTCCCTCAACTATATAAATTTCACATTCTTCTGGGTTTTTAGAAGAACAATCTGCTAATTTTCCAGGTAAAGATGTACTTTCAAGAACAGATTTCCTTCTTGTTAGTTCCCTTGCCTTTTTTGCTGCCTCTCTAGCTCTTGCAGCATTTAAACCCTTATCTATTATGCTCTTACCAACTTGAGGATTTTCCTCTAAGAAGCTTGTTATAGAATCATTTGCTATTGATTCTACTATTCCTCTAACTTGGCTATTACCTAATTTTGTTTTAGTTTGACCTTCAAATTGAGGATCAGTTATTTTAACAGAAACTACTGCTGTCAATCCTTCTCTTACATCTTCACCACTTAAATTTTTATCATTTTCTTTTAAATGACCAAATTTTTTAGCATAATCATTTATAACTCTAGTTAATGCAGCTTTGAATCCAACTAAATGTGTTCCACCTTCAATTGTATCTATATTGTTTGCAAAAGAAAATAAATTTTCATTGTAAGAATCGTTATATTGAAGTGCAATTTCAACAGTACAATCGTCTTTAATACCTTCTATATAAATAGGCTCATTATGTATTTTGCCTTTGTTTCTGTTTAAATACTCAACAAAAGATTTTATACCACCTTCATAGTGGAACTCTTGACTTTTTCCTTCTCTTTCATCTGTTAATGTTATTCTAATTCCTTTATTTAAAAATGAAAGTTCTCTTAGTCTTTGACTTAATGTATCATAGTCATAAGTTACATCATCAAATATTTCAGAATCTGCCTTAAAATAAATTCTAGTTCCATGATCATCTGTATCACCGACTACTTCAAATGGACTTAGTACCTTTCCTCTTGAGAAAGTTTCTTTCCATATGTGTCCATCTCTTTTTACTTCAACTGTACAAATTTCTGAAAGAGCATTTACAACTGAGGCTCCAACACCGTGAAGTCCTCCAGATACTTTGTATCCTCCTCCACCAAATTTACCACCTGCATGAAGCACAGTCATGATTACTTCTACTGTAGGTATTTTTAATTTGGGATGTATTCCAACAGGCATACCCCTTCCGTCATCTTCTACTGTTATTGAGTTATCTTCATGAATAGTAACTTTTATATTATTACAAAATCCTGCTAGAGCCTCATCTATACTATTATCTACTATTTCATAAACCAAGTGATGAAGTCCTCTTGCACTTGTGCTACCTATATACATTCCTGGTCTTTTTCTTACGGCTTCTAGACCTTCTAGTACTTGTATTTGATTTTCATCATAAACTTTATTGGTATCCATGTATATCCTCCTAACTTACTAAAGCTCACAATATGCAATATCTGTTCTTTTGCATAATGTTGCTGAAGATATTGGTGATAAGTATATTTTACTCTTTTTTTCTACTTCTGCTATAACAAAAGATTTAGGTTTTTCTTTAGTAATTCTTTCTACAAATCCATCCTCTTCTGCCATTCTTAAAAATTGAATTGTATCCGAACTGTACATAGTTGATTCCATATCTAGAATCGCTATTACATCTTTTACTGGAACTACCACATTTTCTCCTAAGTGCAAAAACATATTTACCCTCCTTAATTGGTAATATCAGTTATTTTTCCAGTTTTAACTTCAAATATTTTAATGTCAACTGAAGAATTTAAATATTTTTTTATATTGTTTATTCCTGTACAAGTAATTAAAGTTTGAACATTACTGATAGAATTCAATATGTATTTTTGACGAGATATATCTAATTCGGAAAGTACATCATCTAAAAGCAACAGAGGATATTCGCCAGTTATGTCTTTAATTATCTGCACTGATGCAAATTTCATTGAAAGTACTGATGTTCTTTGCTGACCTTGTGAGCCATAAGTTTTAACATCAATATTATTAATAAATGTTGCAAAATCGTCTCTATGGGGACCTATTGAAGTTATTTTTCTTTCAAAATCCTTTTTTCTATTTTTTAATAAAGAGTTATACATCTGAGTTTTTATATCAATGTCATCCTCTTTTATATTACTTAAATAAACAAAATTTATAATTTCTTTATCAGACGTTATGTCTTTATGAATATCTAACGCCTTATTATTTAATCTATTTATATATTCTAATCTTTTTTCAATTATATATGTTCCAAATTCACTTAATTTAATATCGTATATATCTAAAATATCTAAATTACAATTAAATTTTTTCAAAACATTATTCCTCTCTGCTAATACTTTTTTATAAGCAGCTAGGTTATAGTAATATTTAGGATATAATTTACAAAGCTCTATATCCAAAAATTTCCTTCTGTAAGACGGTGAATCTTTTATAATGCTTAAATCTTCTGGCGAAAACATAACAACATTAAGTACACCTACAAGTTCAGAGAGCCTATTTATCTTTACAGAATTAATGTTTATACCTTTTTTGCCCTCTTTAAATATTTTCATTTCTATTTTTTTATCTAATCTTTTTTTAGATATATCAACTCTTATATACGCATCATCTTTATTCCAAGTAATAAGTTCCTTATCTCTATTAGTTCTATGAGATTTTCCTATACTTGAATAATATATTGACTCTAATATATTTGTTTTTCCTTGAGCATTATTACCTACAAAAACATTAGTTCCATTTGTAAGATTTAAGACCAGCTCATTGTAACTTCTAAAATTTTTTATAATCAACTTATTAACATACATAATAAACAAACACCCAATAATAAATTATATCATACTATGAACATTTAGTGTAATTACTAAATGTTGAGTAATTTAAAAATATACACCGAATTGATTCGGTGCATACTTAGTTATACAATTTTATAATTTTCACCTTGAAATTCAACGGTATCACCGTTGTATAGCTTTTTCCCTCTTTGAAGTTCTATATCACCATTAACTTTAACATCTCCATTTTTAATGAAAAATTTAGCTTCAGAACCTAATGAACAAGCTCCTGAGAACTTTAAAAATGAGTCCAATTTTATAAATTCAGTATTTATTTTTATTTCTATCATAACACTTATACCTTAACAAGACTTTATTTATATTTTTTCCATAGTAAAAATTACTATTCAAATATTTAAATTAAATCTTATTTTAAATCAGGTTTCTCCTTTTATTTATAATTTCTTATATTAATTATTTAATACCCTTACTGGTAATAAAAGATATGTGCAGTTATTAACTTCTTTATTTTTCACTACACATGGTGCAACAGAACTAGATAATTCCATAATAATTTCTTCTTCTTCAATATTTTTAAATACATCTATAAGATATTTAGAGTTAAATGCAATTTTAAGGGATTCACCTTGCAAAATAATATTCATTTCTTCTCTTGCTTTTCCCAATTGAGAATTAGAAGTGACTATTAAGTTGTCATCAATAATCTCTAATTTTACAAGATTTGTATTTCCATCTTTCGCCATTAGAGATGCTCTTTCAATACATCCTAAGATTTCATTTTTATTAACTATAACTTTAGTTTTATATTCTTGAGGAATTATAGAAGCATATTTTATAAATTCGCCTTCTAAAAGTCTAGATATAACTTTTGTATTTCCAATATTAAATAAAATATGGTTATTTGTAAAAGTTATTTCCACGTTCTCATCTTTATCTTCAAGTATTTTAGAAACTTCATTTAATGTTTTTCCTGGAATAACAGCTTCTTTATTGTCATCACAGTCTAACTGTTCACTTCTAAATGCAACTCTAAAACCATCAAGAGCAACTAAATTTAATTTTCTATCCTTAACCTCAAAAAGTACACCTGTAAGAATTGGTCTTGTTTCATCTTGTGCTACTGCAAATATTGTTCCTTTTATCATATTTTTTAATGTTTTTTGAGATATAGAAAAATTTGTATCTTCAGTTATCGTTGGAAGTAATGGATATTCACTAGCATCCATATGAATTAAATTAACACAGGATTTTTGACAATTAAGTTCGATTGTATTGTTATCAATAGTACATATTTCTATTTCTGCATTTGGTAATTTTCTAATTATTTCTCCGAACAATCTTGAGTCAACAACTATAGATCCTTCTTCTAGTATTTCTGCGTCTACTTTAGTTTCAATACAAACATCTATATCTGAACCAATTAATGTTAATGTATTTTTATACGCATTTATGTATATCCCTTGAAGTATAGGAAGTGTTGATTTTCCAGTAATTGCTTTTTGAACGTTTGATATTGCTTCTAACAATGAATTTTTGTTTATTAAAAACTTCATAGTAATCCTCCTTATTAACATTTTTTATAGTATACAGTATAGCTTAGATAATATAAAAAATATAGTAGTAATAGTAGTAGGGGCTGTTAGTATGTGGATAACCCCTTTAACCCTTGTAACTGCAATAAAAAGTCAATAAAAATAATTGTGGATAAACAATCAATAAGTATTTCAATTTATCCACAATATTAACAACTAGTAAGTATTTCATTTTTTATCCACAATAACTAAGGGTTAAATTAATAACATTTGTTAGTTATTTTTGTTGTATCTTTTTAGTTAGGTCAGATACTGAGCTTTGAAGGTTTTCATCTTTCTTTAATGCTTGAGAAATTTTTTCATAAGCATGAATTACTGTAGTATGATCTCTACCACCAAATTCTTCTCCAATTTTAGGTAGGGACATATCTGTAAGCTTTCTAGAAAGATACATTGCAATCTGTCTTGGAAAAGCTACATTTCTAGTTCTTCTTGATGATTTAAAATCTTCAACTTTTAGATTGTAGTAACTAGAAACTATATCTTGAATTAATTCTATAGTAATTTGACGTGCATTTTTACTAGATATGATATCTTTTAGAGCTTCTGCTGCTAAATCAACATTTATTTCCCTATTGGTTAGAGATGAGTAAGCAACAATTCTTATTAAAGCGCCTTCTAATTCTCTAATATTTGATTTTATTTGCGTAGCAATATAAACCATCACATCATTAGGAATATCTAGATTTTCAACATCTGCTTTTTTCTTTAAAATAGCAATTCTAGTTTCGAAATCTGGTGGTTGTATATCTGCAATAAGACCCCATTCAAATCTTGAACGTAACCTATCTTCAAGTGTAGGAATTTCCTTTGGTGGTCTATCACTAGATAAAATTATTTGTTTATTAGCTTCATGAAGGGCATTAAATGTATGGAAAAACTCTTCCTGAGTTCTTTCTTTCCCTGCAATAAATTGAATATCGTCTATTAAAAGTACATCTATATTTCTATATTTATTTCTAAATTCAACGTTTTTATCATCTTTTATTGAATTTATAAGTTCATTAGTAAACTTTTCAGAAGAAACGTAAACAACTTTAGATTTAGGATTTACATCTTGTATGTAGTGACCTATTGCATGCATAAGGTGTGTTTTTCCAAGTCCTACTCCCCCATATATAAATAATGGGTTATAAGCTTTAGCAGGTGATTCTGCAACAGCTAAAGAAGCTGCATGTGCAAATCTGTTACTGTTGCCTATAACAAACGAATCAAATGTATACTTTGGATTAAGTATGGCAGACATTTCATCATTTACCATTGATCTTCTTTGTGGAACTTCTTCTTTTTTAGAAGATTCTTTTTCAAGAGCTTCTTCAGAAACTACAAAAAATTCTACATTATATGTCTTATTTGAAACGGATTTTATGGAGTTTATTATTAAATCTTTATATCGATTTTCTAAAATATCTTTTGTAAAATTGTTTGGAACACCTAATTTTAAAGCAATATTTTCTAGTGAGATAGGTTCAATACTTTTTATCCAAGTATTAAAGCTGACTTCGGTAAGTTCTTCTTTTAGAATGATTAAAGTTTTTTCCCATAACTCTTTCACTTGGGCGTTCATTTTTATTCCTATCCTCCAGTACAATATTTTTTTTTATTTATTAAAAAATTTTTTTCACAATTATATAACATATAGTAAACAAAGTTATTAACAACAAAAAATAATACATTTAATTTGTTGACAAATGCAATAAAAAATATTCACATGTTGATAACTTTCATAAATATATAAAATATTAACAATGTAGAAGTATAAATTATTCACATTGAAACTTTATGTATAAATTCGGTTTTTACGTCAAAAATAATAAATGTTAAATAAAAAAGGAGAAAAATAGAACAAGTTATACACAATTTTATCAACAGGATGTGCATAACTTTACTTATTCCAATTTTATCAACAAGTATGTATCCATGATATCAAAATATATCAAGGTATTCAATAAGTTATCCACAAAAAACTATTAATATAAATAAAAAGTATTAACATATAGGAAAAATTTATATGTTTTTTTGTAAAAACAGTTATCTTGACATAAGGCGATTAGAAATATATAATCTAATGGTAAAACCATAAAATAGTGATACTATAATTGCTATAAATATTTTTATTACATACGAAGGGGGTGTTCGTATATGTTCATGACATATCAGCCTAAGAAAAGACAAAGAAAAAAAGAGCATGGTTTCAGAAAAAGAATGAAAACTAAGTCTGGAAGAAATGTTTTAAAAAGAAGAAGACTTAAAGGAAGAAAAAGATTGACAGCATAAGGGCCGCAGATGTGGCCTTTTTCTGCAATTGCAGGAAAAAAGGAGCAGTTAATATGAAATTAGATAGAATACGAAAGAATCCTGAGTTTAGAGTTGTATATAGAAAAGGTAAATCTTACTCTAATTACTTATTAGTTATGTATGTTTTTAAAAATTATAAAAATAAAAGTGATAATTCAAGTTTTAACAGGGTTGGAATATCCGTTAGTAAGAAAGTTGGAAAAAGTGTAATAAGAAGTAGAGTAAAAAGATTGATAAGTGAAAGTTATAGATTGAATAAAGATATATTAAAACAGCAGGGTTATGATTTTGTTTTTGTCGCTAGAACTGCTTCAAACGACAAAAGTTATAAAGAAATTGAAAAGGCTATGAAAGATTTATTTAGAAAAAGCGGGTTAATAAATGATTAAAAAATTTTTGATTCATATGATTAACTTATATAGAAAATACATATCACCCTTAAAACCGCCATGTTGTAAATTTCAGCCCACGTGTTCACAATATGCTATAGAGGCTATAGAAAAATATGGTGGTTTAAAAGGTGGATATATGGCAATAAAGAGAATATTAAGATGTCATCCTTGGAGTAAGGGTGGATACGATCCAGTTAAATAACATAAAACAGGAGGATTAAAGCTTGAGAGAATTTTTTTCGGTATATTTTGTTAATTTCTTTGATGCTATCCATGGAATGATCCAATCGGTAATTTCAAATCCGAATTATTCTTACGGAATTGCAATAATTATTTTCACAATAGTAGTAAAAGTAATACTATTGCCACTAACAATAAAACAGACAAGATCATCAGTTAAATTAGCAGAAGTTCAACCAAAAACTGCAGCAATACAAGAAAAATATAAAAACGATCCACAAAGAGCACAACAAGAAATACTAAAACTTTATAAAGAAGAAAACGTAAGTCCTATGAGTGGATGTTTACCACTTCTTATTCAATATCCAATAATAATAGTATTATTTTATGCATTCAGTACACTTAATTATCATGGTGCAGGATTTTTATGGATTCCAAACTTAAATCAACCAGATCCATATTATATACTTCCTGTTTTATCAGGTGTAAGTACTTATATAATGTCTAAGATGTTACAACCAAAAACTAATGCTAATTCTAGTTCCCAAGCAATGCCAAATATGGGGATGATGAATATAGTTATGGCTGGTATGTTTACTTGGATGGGTTTTAAAATGCAATCAGCTATAGTTATATATTGGATTATAAATAACTTAATTCAATTAATTCAAACTTTATTATTAAGACCTAGAAAGAAAAACGAAGAATTAGCAACTGTTGGAGTTACTAATACTGATAATAAAGGAAAAAAGAAAAATAAATAATTAAATGCCTAGTAGTTTTGGGAAGGCGGTGTCATAGGGATGAGAATTATTGAAATGACGGGGAAAACCACAGAAGATGCAGTTAAAAATGCACTTTCTGAGCTAAATGTTACTGAAGATAAAGTAAACGTAGAAGTTTTAGATGAAGGTAGTAAAGGCTTTTTAAACATAATAGGAGTTAAACCGGCTAAGGTTAGAGTAACCGTAAAAAAAGATAGAGCTGAAGAGGCTAAGGTTTTTTTAAGAGACATTTTAAACTCTATGAATATTAAAGCTGAAATAAAAATAAAAGAACAAAAAAATGAAATGAATATAAATTTAATCGGACCTAATATGGGGATTTTAATAGGTTATAGGGGGGAGACATTAGATTCTCTTCAATATTTAGTTAGTTTAGTTGTAAATAAAAATCATGATGATGAGTATATAAGAGTTATATTAGATACTGAAAATTATAGACATACTAGACAAGAAACTCTTAAAAGACTTGCTGAAAAAATGGAAAGTAAAGTAAAAGCAACAGGTAAAACACTAAAACTAGAACCAATGAATCCATATGAGAGAAGAGTAATACATGCAGCACTTCAAAACAGTCAACATGTTAAGACTTATAGTGAAGGTGAAGAACCAAGAAGAAGAGTTGTTATTGAAATGAAGAAAGCCTAATAGGCTTTCTTTTTATTTATAATATAGAAATATCCTTATAAATGTAAACTTTCCATCAAAATTTTAATAAAAAATTAATTCAGATATTTTTTTTATAAAATTTTATATGGTATAATTTAAACTTATATGGACAAAAAATAATTGAATGCATATTACACAAGTAAAAGGTTAAACTTTGTTATTTGTTGTAGTAAAAAAAGAAATTATAGAAGATTTTAAATAGAAAATAAACTAAAATAATACAAATTTAGATATCAAATTAGAAAGGAGTAAAATTTATGAAAGAATTCGATACAATTGCTGCTGTAGCTACTAGTATTGGAGAAGGTGGAGTTTCAATAATTAGAGTTTCAGGTGACAAAGCTTTAAATATAGTTAGTAAAATATTTAAAGGTAAAAATAATAGAAATTTAGACGATATAAAAACATATACGATGAGATATGGTTATATTATAAATTCCAATGGTGAACATATAGATGAAGTTATAGTAAGTTATATGAAAGGCCCACGTAGCTTTACTGCAGAGGATGTAGTAGAAATTAATTGTCATGGTGGTGTTGTTGCTACTAATAGAGTTATGTCAGAAGTTTTAAAAGTAGGAGCTAGATTAGCAGAACCAGGAGAGTTTACTAAAAGGGCTTTTTTAAATGGAAGAATAGATTTAAGCCAAGCTGAAGCTATTATAGATATAATAAATGCTAAAACGGAATTAAGCATGAAATCTGCTTTAATGCAAAGTGAAGGTGGCATTTCCAAGGAAATAAATGCTTTAAGAAATGAGTTATTACAATCTATTGCACATATAGAAGCTACAGTTGATTATCCAGAAGATGATTTAGAGGAAGTTACAGCGGAAGGTGCAGCTAAAACTTTAAAAAGTATGTTAATTAAGATAGATGAACTTTTAGCTAGTGCAGATGAAGGTAAGATTTTAAGAGAAGGTCTTAACACGGTAATAGTAGGAAAACCTAATGTAGGTAAATCATCGTTGTTAAATGCTTTAACGAAAGAAAACAGGGCAATAGTTACCGATGTACCTGGTACAACTAGAGATGTAATAGAAGAGTATATAAACATATCTGGAGTGCCTATAAAAATAGTTGATACTGCAGGAATAAGAGAAACAGAAGACGTTGTTGAGAAAATTGGAGTTGAAAGATCAAAAGAGAAGATAAACCAAGCAGATCTTATAATTTTAATTTTAGATAGTAGTAGACAATTAGATGAAGAAGATAGAGAAATTATAAGTTATATACTTGATAAAAAGTATATTGTTTTGTTAAATAAATTAGATTTAGATGGTAAAATAAAAAAGGAAGATTTAAAGGAATTTGATTCTAATTATGTTTTTGAAATTTCTGCAAAAACAGGTAAAAATATAGACAAAGTTAGGGAAGCTATAAAAGACTTGTTTTTTAAAGGTGAGGTTTCAAATGATGATATAATAATTACGAATACAAGACATAAAGAAGCTTTATTTAGAGCAAAAGAAAACATACAAGGTGCAATAGATACACTGGAAAATACTTTTGCAATTGATTTAGCATCAATAGATATAAGAAATGCCTGGAGTGATTTAGGAAAAATCACTGGAAGTACTCTAGAAGAAGATATTATAGATAAAATATTTTCAGAATTTTGTTTAGGAAAGTAGGTGACATTATGTCATATATAGCTGGAGATTTTGATGTTATAGTAATAGGGGCTGGTCATGCAGGTTGTGAAGCTGCATTAGCATCAGCAAGAATGGGATGTAAAACTTTAATATGTACTATGAATTTAGATAGTATAGCCTTTATGGCATGTAATCCTAATATTGGGGGAACAGCTAAAGGACACCTAGTAAGAGAGATAGATGCACTAGGTGGGGAAATGGGCATAAACATAGATAATACATATATTCAATCTAGAATGTTAAATACTTCTAAAGGACCAGCAGTACACTCATTAAGAGCACAAGCGGATAAGAATAGATATTCAAAAAGAATGAAAAATGTTCTTGAAAATGAGGAAAATTTATGGTTAAGACAATTAGAAGTTACAAAAATAGATGTTGAAAATGATAAGGTTAAAGGTGTTTTAACAAAATATGGCGCTTACTTTACTTGTAAATCAATAGTTTTAACAACAGGAACATACTTACAATCTGATATCATTGTAGGAGATATAAAATTTAATGAAGGACCAAGTGGTTTTTCACCATCTAATAAACTATCTGATTCTTTAAAAGAACTTGGAATTTCATTAAGAAGATTTAAGACTGGTACCCCTGCTAGGGTAAATAAACGCTCAATTGATTTCTCACAAATGGAAGAGCAATTTGGTGACGACAAGGTAGTTCCTTTTTCTTTTATGAGTAAAGATGTAAAAAGAGATCAAATATCATGTTTTTTGACATATACAAACGAAAAAACACATGAAGTTATTTTAGAAAACATACATAGATCACCACTTTACAATGGCTCAATAGTTAGTACGGGTCCAAGATATTGTCCTTCTATAGAAGATAAAGTTATGAGATTTAGGGACAAAGAAAGACATCAAATATTTATTGAACCAGAAGGTGAAGGTACAGAGGAAATGTATGTACAGGGAATGAGTAGTTCACTGCCAGAAGATGTTCAAATAAAGATGTTAAGAACTATTCCAGGACTTGAGAATGTTGAGATGTTAAGAACAGCATATGCTATAGAATATGATTGTTTAGACCCAACTCAATTAAAATTGTCTTTAGAACTTAAAGACATAGGTGGCTTATTTACAGCAGGTCAAGTAAATGGTAGTTCAGGATATGAAGAGGCGGCAGCACAAGGTCTTGTAGCAGGAATTAACGCTGCATTAAAAGTGCTAGAAAAGGAACCACTTATATTAAAAAGATCTGATGCATATATAGGAGTTCTTATTGATGATTTAGTTACTAAAGGAACTAATGAGCCTTATAGAATGATGACTTCACGTTCAGAATATAGACTATTATTAAGACAAGATAATGCAGATTTAAGACTTACTGAAATTGGACATGAAAAAGGACTTGTAAGTGAAGAAAGATATAATGAATTTATAATAAAAAAACAGCAGATAGAAAATGAAGTTGAAAGAATTAAAAACATACAAATAACTAATAAAAAAGAAGTTATAGAGTTTTTAGAAACAAAAGGTTCTGCACCACTAAAAAAACCAACAACTCTTTATGAATTAATAAAACGTTCAGAACTTGATTATTATATAGTTGCAGACTTAGATCCTGAAAGAAAAGAGCTTTCAGATGCTATCACAGAGCAAGTAAATATAATGTCAAAATATGAAGGTTACATTGAAAAACAGCTAGAACAAATAGCACAGTTTAAAAAATTTGAAAACAAGATGTTAGATAGTGAGATAGACTATAGTGATATAAAAGGTCTTAGAATAGAAGCTATGCAAAAATTAAATAAGATTAGACCTATTAATATAGGTCAGGCTTCTAGGATTTCAGGGGTATCTCCAGCAGATATTTCAGTTTTAATGATTTATTTAGAACAAAAAAATAGGTCTAAAAACCAATAAAACTTTTTGTTATAAAAGCGGAGGAAATTATGATATATTACGATATGTTAAAAGTGGCAAGTGACAATGAAGGTTTAAGCTTTGATGAAGATAAATATAATAAGTTTATAAAATATAAAGAGCTTATACAAGAGTGGAATGAAAAAGTAAATTTAACAGCAATTACAGAAGATGAAGAAATAATAAAAAAGCATTTTATAGATTCATTAAAAGTGTTTAAAATAGAAGAACTAAAAAAATGTAAAAAATTCATAGATATAGGTACAGGGGGAGGATTCCCAGGTGTACCTATGAAAATAATAAATCCAGAATGTGAAATGTATCTTTTAGATTCATTAAATAAAAGAATAAACTTTTTAAATGAAGTTGTTAACCAATTAGGATTAGAAAATGTTAATACTATGCATGGAAGAGCTGAAGATTATGCTAAGGATCCAAACTATAGAGAAGGGTTTGATGCTGTAGTTTCAAGAGCTGTAGCTAATCTTACAGTGTTAAGTGAATTTTGCATACCTTATTTAAAAGTTGGAGGATATTTTGTTGCATTAAAGGGACCAGCTATTGATGAGGAATTAACAGATGCTAAAAAGGCTATTTCAATATTAGGCGGAAGAGTTGAACGTATAGAGAATGTTGATATTGAAGGTAGCGACCTTAAACATAACTTAGTTGTAATAAAGAAAATTAAAGAAACACCTAAAAAATATCCTAGAAAAGCAGGAATGGTAACAAAAAATCCATTAAAATAATGTAAAATTATGGTATAATATATATGTGAGGACTAGATTAAAGAAAAATATAAAGGGATGGGTTTATTTATGGAAAAAAATGTAATAAACGTTTCTACAGAGTTAATAGTGCCTAATAAATATCAACCAAGACAAGTTTTTAATGAAGAGGCAATAGAAGAATTAGCTCAATCAATAAAAACTTATGGCATAATACAACCTCTTACTGTAAGGAAAAGTTTTAATGATACATATGAGCTAATAGCTGGAGAAAGAAGACTAAGAGCAGCTAAACATGCAGGGCTTTTGGAAGTTCCAGTTATAATTGTTGAAATAAACGATAAAGAGTCAGCAGCAATAGCTCTTTTAGAGAACTTACAAAGAGAAGACTTAAATTTTTTCGAAGAGGCAGTAGCATATTATAATTTGATACAAGAACATGAATATACTCAGGATCAATTAGCTAAAGCAATAGGAAAAAAGCAATCAACTATAGCTAATAAATTAAGAATACTAAAATTAGATAAAGAATTAATTGATTTAATAATAGAAAACAAGTTAACAGAAAGACATGCAAGAGCATTGTTAAAACTTCCAACACTTGAATTACAAAAATCAGTTATTAATGAAGTAATAAATAAAGGGTTAAATGTAAGTAAAACAGAACAATTGATAGATAGAGAACTACTAAGAATATCGCATCAAGAAATAGCTGCAGATGGAAAGAAAAGAATTAAAGGTGTATTTAATTCAAAAATATATGTTAATACAATAAAACAAGTTTTTGATAAATATGGCATAAAGGCCAATTATAGATCAAAGGAACTAGATGATAGTATTCAAGTTACTATAACTATAAAGAAAAAATAATGTTTCACGTGAAACAAAGACTTATTGGAAATCAATAAGTCTTTTTATTATAAATAAATGTAAAAATATAAAAATTAGTATCAAAAAGTGTAATTATTAACTTATATATAGACAATAATAGGATAAAATATATTTTAAATGATAAAAATTTCAAATAGGACTTTAATTGATAAATATATCAATATATAATTAGGTATATATAACAAATTAAATTTATTATTTAATTAAAGATGGAAAAATAAAAATTTAAAATTATATAAGTTAGAAGTTAAATTCAATATAGATAACTAGTTTGTTTTTAGGGGAAATGATAAATAGTTTATCTAACATAATAACAGAATAATTCTAATTTAAAATTTTAAATAATAATGTAGGGTTCTAAAATAAATTTTGAATTTATAAATTTATCAAGTAAGAAAATTTAAGATTAATACCATACTAATATTTGATAAATAAATTTAAAGTTAAAATTTTTTCCTTATATAAAAGTTAAAATATTATTGATTAGATAATCTAATATAATAAAAGAATGGGGGATTTTATGATGAAAACTATATGTGTTTTTAATCAGAAAGGTGGAGTTGGAAAAACAACTATAAACATAAACCTATGTTCATGTTTGGCTATGCAAGGGTATAAAATATTGGCTATAGACATTGACCCTCAAGGGAATACAACTAGTGGACTAGGAATTGATAAAAGCAAAATAGAATTTTCAACTTATGATGTTTTAACTACAGATATAAAAATAGAAGAGGCTATAAAAAAAATTGATTTAGTAGAAAATTTTTATATAGTCCCATCCAACGTTACTTTAGCCGGTGCTGAAGTAGAACTTATAGATAAAAAAAATAGAGAATTTATATTAAAAAATAAATTAAAAGATTTAGAAGATAAATTTGATTATGTATTTATAGATTGTCCTCCTTCATTAGGAATGTTAACTATAAATGCGCTTACTGCATCTAACAGTGTTTTAATTCCTATTCAGTGTGAATTTTATGCACTTGAAGGTGTAGGTCAGCTTATAAACACTTATGACTTAATAAAAAAATCTTTAAATAAAGATATAGAAATTGAAGGTGTAATCTTAAGTATGTACGATGCCAGAACGAAATTAGGAAATGAAGTTGTTTCAGAAGTTAAGAATTTTTTTAAAAACTCTGTTTATAATACTGCTATACCAAGAAATATTAGGTTAGCAGAATCACCTAGTTTTGGCCTTCCTATAATTTTATATGATGATAAATGTAAGGGAGCAGATGCTTTTTATAATTTATCTAAAGAATTTTTAGAAAGACAGAGGAGGGAATAAAAAAATGGCAAAAAAAATGGCTTTAGGTAAAGGGCTAAGTGCTCTGATTCCAGACCAAATTGTAGAAGAAAAAACAATTGAAGAATCTGTAGTTAAAATATCTATGAATTTAATAAAACCAGATAAAAATCAGCCAAGAAAAGCCTTTGACGACCAAAAGATTTTAGAGTTATCAGAGTCTATAAGACAGCATGGAGTAATTCAACCAATAATATTAAGAAAAGAAAATGAAACATATATTATAGTAGCAGGGGAAAGAAGATGGAGAGCTGCTAAGCAAGTTGGAATGAAAGATATTCCAGCAGTAATAAAAGATTTAACAGATGAGCAGGTTTTAGAAATATCCCTTATAGAAAATATTGTTAGAGAGGATTTAAATCCAATAGAAGAAGCTATAGCTTATAAAAAACTTATGAGTGATTTTAGATTAACACAAGAAGATATAAGTAAGAAAATTTGCAAATCTAGAAGTGCTATAGCTAATTGTTTAAGATTATTAAATCTAGATAATAGAGTTCAGCAATATATAATTGAAGGTGTATTGTCAGAAGGTCATGGTAGAGCTGTATTGGCCATAACTGACAATGATGCTCAATATGAAGTTTCTCAAAAAGTTATAGATAATGAACTAAATGTTAGGGAAACAGAAACATTAATAAAAGAATTACTAAAAAATAAAGAAGAAAATACTTCTAAAGAGAAAAAAGAAAAGAATCCTTATTACAAGGATATTGAAAAAAAATTAGAAGATTATTTCGATACCAAAGTAAATATAAGCCATAAGAGTAAAAATAAAGGAAAAATAGAAATAGAGTATTATTCGGAGGATGAGCTTCAAAGAATAATAGAACTATTCAGTTTATAATGTTTCACATGAAACAATTTTGAAGAAAGGAAGAAAACTATGACTCAAATATTTAACATCATAAACCAATATAGTGCATATATTACTATAGCACTTTTGGTTGTGCTAGCAGTATTCTTTATTGTATTAATAGTAACATTATCAAGTCTAAATCGTTTAGAAAAAAAATACAGACGTTTGATGAGAGGTTCTAATAATAAGAACTTAGAAGAGTTAATAATAAAATATTTAGACACTATTGATGAAGTTAAAAACAACAATAATGAAATTAAAGAAATTTGTAAAAACACACAGGCTTTAACAAACAATTGTATTCAAAAGTTTTCAATTATTAGATATAAGGCTTTTGAAGATGTAGGCAGTGACTTAAGTTATTCAATTGCACTTTTAGATGCAAATAATGATGGAGTATTATTAACAAGTATATATGGTAGAAATGAAAGTACTACATATGCAAAGCCTATAGATAAAGGTATATCAAGATATGATTTATCAGAAGAAGAAGAAAGAGCTTTACACGAAGCAATTAATAAATAATAAAAAACAAAATGTTTCACGTGAAACATTTTGTTTTTTTATATAAATATATATTTTGGGATATATTGATTCATTCATAAAATTAAAAATATACTAAGTTATAAATTACAAAATATAATTTATGCCTTTAATAACTTATCTTTGTCATTTTTACTAACAGGTATATTTATATTTTCACACTGTTCTCTACTTCCTACAGTTTTAATAATAGAATGGTATATTCCATTGGCAATTACTGTGGCTAAATTCATTACAACATAAAGTCTAGTATTTTGTAATACCATAAACTCTAATGAACCAGATATATTAACTACTCCAGTAATACTTAAGTTACCAACACTAGGTAAATCTTTATTAAGGGCTGCTCCAGGAGTGATTGGCTTAGAATCTATTATTACGTTACCAACGCTAGGTAAACTTCCTAGGCATGCGTCTATTGCAATTATATATGGATTTTTATATGTAGTATTTATCATATCTAATGTTTCTACGAGGTTTTTAGCGTGTATAGGTTTTTCTAAATTACCTAAAATATAAATACCTTTCCTTTTGAGAAATTTTAATTTATCTCCTACAAGAGGTCCTAAACTATCTCCTGTAGATCTATCTGTACCAATACATAATATTATTATATCTCTATTATCTTTTAAAATTGGTAAAATTTCTTTAGAAACAGCTTCTCTAATATTATAAGAACAATCTGAAGCTAAAGAGTCAAATTCTAATTTTCTCAAATATATCACTCCTTTTATTGTAATTATTAACCAATAAATAGAATGATATACATTTTAAAACATAAAATTTTATTAATTATAAATATGGCTATAAAAAATGAGCCTTTAACTAGGCTCATTTTTGTATTAAAGTGATTTTAATATTTTATTTATAGAATTAAGTGTATAATCGATATCTCTTTCATCATTAAAATATCCTAGACTAAATCTTATAGAGCCATTAGGGTAAGAACCTAGTGCTTTATGAGCAAGTGGAGCACAGTGAAGACCAGTTCTTGTTATAATTCCATATTGATTATCTAACATAAAACCTAATTCACTATTATCTATTTTAGTTGAATTTATAGATATAGCTGGTGCTCTATCTATAGTCTCTTTACTTCCATGAAGAATTACACTATCTATATTTAAAAGTCCTTCTATAAGTTTTTTGGCAAGGTAATCTTCATGTTCTTTTATTGTAGTTAAACCTTCATTATTAATAAAGTTTATTCCAGCGAGTAATCCTGCAATTCCAGGAGCATTCATTGTTCCACTTTCAAATTTATCTGGCATAAAAGTAGGTTGAAGTACATCAGAAGAAGAGCTTCCAGTTCCACCTTCAATTATTGGATTGCATATATTATTAAAATTATCATCAATTAGAAATCCACCAGTGCCCTGTGGACCTAGCAAACTTTTATGTCCAGTAAAAGCAAGAGCATTACAATTAAGATCTTTAAAATTAACATCAATACAGCCTGCACTTTGGGCAGTATCAATTATAAAATAGATTCCTTTTTCTTTGCAAATTTGTCCAATTTCTTTTAGAGGTTGTATACTTCCACATACATTAGATGCTTGAGAAAGCACTACTAATTTAGTATTTTCTTTAATCATAGACTTAAATGATTCTATAGATATAAATCCATCTTTATTTGCACCTATTATATCTAAATCAATTATGCCATCATTTTTTAAACTATGTAAAGTTCTTAAAGTACTATTATGATCCATAACTGATGTAATTACGTGCCAACCCTTTTTTACAGAGCCCTTTATAAGCATGTTAAGAGAATAAGTTATATTGGGAGTAAAAATTACATTTTCTACTTTATCAAAATGGAAAAAATTACAAACTAATTCTCTACATTGAAATATAATATGGTTTCCTTCAAGAGAAGAACTAGATGCACCACGACCTATATTAGAACCAACTTGGGTCATATAATCCATTATTGAATTATAAACGGTTTGTGGTTTTGGATAAGATGTAGCACCATTATCTAAATAAACTTTCATGTTAATAAGCCTCCTAAAATCATTTAAAATGTACTGCATTATTATATATAAACAGAAGTTTTCAATTATAAAATAATGTTTATATACAAATTTTAATTCAAAAGAAAGATATATATAATATACTATTATAATAACAAATAGATTAAGAAAAGCTATTTACTATTGTAATAGTATTTTTAGCTCTTTCTTTGTTATAATATAAGTGTAAGCATTAAGTAAAATTATATTTATAAAATTATATGAAAAATAAACTTTATTATAGTATAAATACATATTAATATAAATACAAATGGAAACTTATAATTAAAAATTTAGGGGGAATTTAAAGTGAGTAAAGTAATTGATTGTAAGGGGTTAAACTGTCCATTACCAGTTATAAATACAAAGAAATACTTTGATGGAATAGAAAGTGGCGTGGCAACTACAGTTGTTGATAATGAAGTAGCTAAAAATAATGTAATGAAATTTGCAGAAAATGCAGGTTTTAAGGTTAATTTTGAAGAAAAAGATAGTTTATACTACATAAATATAAATAAGGGCAATGTAGAGGGAAAATTTGATATAAAAATAGAAAATAAAAAGACTTTTTCAATTGTAGTTGGAAGTGACAAATTAGGTTCAGGTGATGATGAATTAGGAACTGCATTAATGAAAAGCTATATGTTTGCTCTTTCAGAAGCAGATATAATACCAGATAAACTATTATTTTTAAATAGTGGTATTAAATTAGTAGTTAAAGATTCAGAAGTACTTGAAAGTTTAGAAAAACTAAAAGAAAGAGGCGTTCAGATATTAAGTTGTGGACTATGTTTAGATTTTTATAAAATGAAAGATTTAGTTCAAATTGGAGAAATAACAAATATGTATGCTATAATAGAGTGCATGAATAGTAGTGATAAAACTATAAAACTATAAACATAGGAGATAAAAATGGATAAATACTATATTTTAGTTTTTAACAATACTCACGAAGCTATGAAGGCTGAAAGTGTATGTAAAATTGAAAAAATAAAACCAACAATGATGCCCACACCATCGTATATAACTAAAAGCTGTGGAATAAGCCTAAAAGTTGATGAAATACAGTTTAAGAATGTAAAAGAATTAATAAATAATGAGAAATTTACAATAAAAAGTGTATATTTAAAAGATAAAACTTCTTATTGTGAAGTATCAATTTAAGATTTACAAGGCTCTAATTAAATTCATTATATAATTTGATTAGAGTTTTTTTGTTATAAAATATCCTAAAATTTAGTTTAAAATATAAAAAAGTTGTCAAATAATATAGTATAATGGAAGACGCTATAATATATAAAATAACTTTAAGATAGGTGGGGTTAACAATGAAAGAGTTTGATATCGGTGATATTGTTGAAACTAAAAAAGCCCATGCTTGTGGCAGTAAAAATTGGCAAGTTATAAGGGTAGGAGCAGATGTTAAAATAAAATGTTTAGAGTGTGGCAGGATAATTATGTTGCCTAGAACAAAGTTTGTAAACTCTATTAAAAAAGTTGTTGGGAAAATAGATGAATAAAAAACAAATATTAAATTATTTACCTAAAATTAATAAATTATAAAAAATCAATTATATGTTGATTTTTAAAATTTAAAGTGATAAAATGTATAAATGGAATCCCTGCTGTACAAAGTACAGCCGTTAGTCCGAGGGGAGGAGGTGAAACTAATGAGATTATATGAAACTATATTCATATTACACCCATCATTAGACGAGGAGGCTGTTCAAGCTAACATCGAAAAATTCAAAGGTGTAATAGAAAATAATGGTGGACAAATCGAAAACGTTGATGTTTGGGGCAGAAGAAAACTTGCTTACGAAATCGCTAAAGTTAACGAAGGCCACTATACTCTAGTAAACTTCAGAGCTGATTCTGAATTACCAAAAGAGTTAGACAGAGTATTTAGAATATCTGACGCAGTTATCAGACATATCATAATTAATGCAGAAAACTAATAGGTGGTGTTTTAAATGAATAAGGTTGTCTTGATTGGAAGATTAACAAAAGACCCAGAGTTAAAGTTTACTCCAGGTGCAGGAACAGCTGTAACCACTTTTACAATAGCCGTTAATAGAAAATTCAAAAGAGAAGGTCAACCAGATGCAGATTTCATACCAGTTGTTGTATGGGGAAAGCAAGCTGAAAGTACTGCAAATTACATGAGTAAGGGAAAACTTATAAGTGTAGCAGGAAGAATAGAGACTCGTTCTTATGAAGCTAAAGACGGTACAAGAAGATATGTTACTGAAGTTGTAGCAGATGAAGTTCATTTCCTTGAATGGGGAGATAAATCTTCAAACGGAAATACAACATCTAACAATAGTTATGGAAACGGAGGCTTCCAAAGGGATGATTATGCATCTTCGGACATAACTCCAATGGATAGCAACGAGGACATACCATTTTAATAGGTAAGGAGGAGAGCGTAATGTCAATGGATCGTAGAAGAGGCGGAAACAGAAAAAGAGCAAAAAGAAAAGTTTGTGCTTTTTGTGTTGATAAAGCTACAAGTATAGATTACAAAGATATAAACAAGTTAAGAAAGTACGTTACAGAAAGAGGTAAAATATTACCAAGAAGAATTTCTGGAAACTGTGCTAAACATCAAAGAATGTTAACAGTATCTATAAAAAGAGCTAGAAACATAGCTTTATTACCATTCACAACAGAATAGTAATTAAAGATGATATAAAAGCAACAACTTTAGTTGTTGCTTTTATTATTTTATCTATTTATGGTTCACACTATCAAAAGTATGAACCTATTTTTATATAAGTAAATTTTAAAATAAAAAATTATATGTATTTTTATAGTAAAACAGTAGAGAATGTATGATAAAAATACAGAAACTTCTTTAATTTTAAAAAATAATGTATCTTTTATATTTTTATAATAATTTTTATAGTATAATATAAACCATAATATGTAAATTTATAAATTGATTTAAAATGTGCTATACTTGGAGTATAAAAGCTTTGTTGCATCATAGTAAAAAAGAATCTAAAATAGATTTATAGCTTAAGAAAGGGTTGTGAAATATGAGAAAAGGCGATTTTAATATTATGGGAAATGTTAAAATTATAGAAAACTTAAAGGCTGATTTATTATGCATCATTGGGGATTTTTTTAAGCTTTTAACTAGAGGTGGAAATGTTGCTCAAGAAGCTATTTTAGACTGTATTTCTGGGGCTATTATAGTTTTATACGTGTTAGGTGAAAGGCTTGGATATACTCACTTAGCGATAGATGAGACTATGAAGAAAAAACTAAAAATAGGAATAATTGAAGAAGATCCTATGGAAAAGGATGGTAAAGATTTAAGCAAGTTATACAATCATCTTAAAGAGAGAAACTAATGGAGGAAAAAATGAATAAAGAGAGATACACTACGAAGGCTATAGTTGAAGTAGGACTTATATCTGTAGTTATGTTTATGATAGTGCTTATGTCTACGTATTTACCCATATTGCAAGTTTTAGGAGTATGTTTACTTCCTATACCAATTGCTATTTTATATTTAAGATACAATTTAAATGTAGCAGGGTCAGGAGCAGTTATAAGTTTTATTTTAACAGCATTTTTAGTAAATCCTATAACCGCAATTTTCTTTGGAATAAACTATGCAATTGTAGGGATTACATTAGGCTATTGTATAAAGCAAAATAAAAAACCATATAATCTTTTTGTAACGATATTTTCTGTAACAATTTTGGTTATAACTTTAACAATAGTATTTTATATATTATTAGTTGAAAAAATAACTATCCCACAATTTTTAAATGATACTATTTCATCTATAAATAGTTATGCTTTAAGTATTATAGATGAAACCAAAAATACTTATATAAAAATGGGAGCTTCAGAGCAGATAATAAACACTATAGAATTATCAAAAAAAATGGTTAGTAGGGAATATATAATAGCATTTATACCACCAACACTGCTTATTCAAAGTTTTGTCTTAACATATATAACAATTGTTTTAAATAATAGTATATTAAAAAAATTAAAAATTAAATATGTTAAAGCAATGTCCTTTGCAGACTTTTATGTAAGTAATTTAGTTGGAGCTGCATTAATTGGTATTATGTCAATATCTATTATTTTAAAATCAAGAGGAATAGAGAGTGCTATTTATCCAATGACTATATCAATGGTACTAGTGGAATTTGTATTAACTATTAACGGTATAGCTGCAATAAGTTATTTTTTGATGAGAAAGAAAAAGCTATCACCTATAGCAGTTACCATTATAATTGTCGTAACATATCCTATGGGGTTAGGTAAATTTTATGCTCTAATTGGTATTATAGAAATGCTGTTTGACTTTAGAAAATTGGATCCACATAGGATATTTAAAGGTAAAGGAGCTTGATATGAATAATAAAGGAGATAAGTACAACTATTTTATAGGAAATGATAAATTTTACATGGTAATAATAGGATTACTTATACTAACTGTTTTTCTATTAAAACACTACCTTTTAGGTGTATTTTTAATTGTCCTATATGGAGGGTTAATTGTTTATAATATAAAGCATATTAGAGACAATAACAATCAATGGTCTAAACTTATAGATAATGTATCAGCTAAAATGGATACTGCTACATCCAGTACATTATCAAATTTTCCGTTTCCTTTTATTATGGTAGGAACAAAAGGAAATATATTATGGTACAATCAAAATTTGGCTTCTAAATTAGATGATAAAAAAGTCCTTGGAGAGAGTATTAGGGAGCTTATAAAAGAGTTTAATGTAAAGCAAGTATTAGATGGTAAGAAAAATATATATAAATCAATTAAAATAGGAGAAGATTACTACGATATACATATTAATATAGTTGAAGATGATGGATTACAACAAGATGGGAAAATAATCTTACTATATTTTTATGATGTCACAGAAAAGCAACAACTATTAGATAGTATAAATGATAATAAAGAGAGTGTAATTTTAATAGAAGTTGATAATTTAGATGAAGTAATAAAGAATACAGAGGAAGACTTAGCGCCTCAGTTAATAGCTGATATAGAAAAAACTATAAATAGCTATGCACAAAGTATGAAAGCTATGATAAGAAAATATCAAGCAAATAAATATGTTATAAGTGTTCAGGATAAATATATAGAAAAAGAACTTGAGAAAAAATTCGATATATTAGATACAGTAAGAGAGATAAATGTAGGAAATAAATTAGCTGTAACATTAAGTATTGGAGTAGGTAGAGGTGGAAGTACTCCAGGTCAAAATGAAGAGTTTGCAGAAACAGCTAAAGATTTAGCATTAGGTAGAGGCGGAGATCAAGCTGTTGTTAAAAATTTAGAAAAATTATCTTTTTATGGCGGTAAGACTAAAGAGATTGAAAAAAGAACTAAAGTAAGAGCTAGAGTTATAGCTCATGCATTATTAGAACTTATAAATGATAGTAGTAATGTATTTATTTTAGGACATAAAAATTCAGACATTGATTGTGTTGGAGCTGCAGTTGGCTTGTATAGCACAGTTAAATCCATTGGAAAAGATGCATATATAATTGTAGATATAAAAAATAATTCAGTGGATCAATTTATAAAAAATTTAAAATCTGATGGAGATTATGAGGATGTTTTTATAACTCCAGAAAGAGCTTTGTCTATGAAGGATGAAAAGAGTATACTAATAATAGTAGATGTTCATAATGAAAGTCATGTTTTATCTATGGATGTAGTTAATGCTTTTGAAAAAATTGTAATAATAGATCATCATAGAAAAGCAAAAGACTATATAAGTAATACGCTTTTAAGTTATACAGAAACTTATGCATCATCAACATCAGAACTTGTAACAGAATTAATTCAATATATGGTAGATAAGCCAAATTTAAAATCTATGGAGGCTATTGGTCTTTTAGCAGGAATTTGCTTAGATACTAAAAATTTTAATTTTAAAACAGGGGTGAGAACCTTTGAAGCAGCAGCATTCTTAAGAAAGCTAGGTGCTGATACAACTGAGGTTAAGAAGATATTTAGAGAGGACTTACAAACTTATATTTCAAAAACAGAAGTTATGAGAAAAGCTAATGTAAAAAATGGAATAGCAGTTGCAGTATGTCCACCAAATATAGAATATAATGTATTAAGTGCACAAGTAGCGGATGAGTTGCTAAATATTACAGGTATTCAAGCATCCTTTGTTATTGTTAAAATGGGAGTAGACGCATATGTAAGTGGAAGATCTCTTGGAGATATTAATGTTCAAGTTATACTTGAATCCCTTGGTGGCGGCGGACATTTAACAATGGCAGGTGCTAGAATAAAATCCGTTACATTAGATGAAGCAGAAAAATTGTTAAATCAAGCTATAGATAAATACTTAAGGGAAGGTGACAAATAATGAAAGTTATATTATTAAAAGATGTAAAAAGTGTAGGTAAAAAAGGAGATGTCATAAACGCAGCTGACGGATATGCTAGAAATTACTTGTTTCCAAAAAAATTAGCTCAAGAAGCTAATGATGCAAATATGCATATTTTAAACAAGAAAAACGAAGCAGAAAGAAAGAAAAAATTAGAAGAGATGGAAGCAGCTCAAGAAGTAGCAGCGTCACTTAAAGATAAAGAAGTAAAAATATCTGCAAAAAGCGGAGATAATGGCAGATTATTTGGAGCTATAACAAGCAAAGATATAGCAGCAGCCTTAGAAAAACAATACAATGTAAAAGTAGATAAGAAAAAAATTGTTACAGATACAATAAAAACTATGGGAACTTTTGAGATAGAAGTAAAAGTATACCCAGAAGTATCAACTAAAATTAAGGTTGTTGTTAGTGAGCAATAATAATTTTGAAAACTGAAGGGAGGTCGCTTTAGTGAGTGTAGTGCTTGGTATGCTCACTAAAGCGGATTAATTTTGAAAAAGTTATCAATGAATGACATAGAAAATAAAGGATTAGAACAAGAAATACCTTTTGATATTGAAGTAGATGTTTTATATGAATTAATGTATAAAGTTTTGGATGATGGAACAATAAGATCTAGAATAGTAAAGTTCAAGCTTCAAAAACTTATAGAAAGTAAAAATCCATATAAAAGATTATTTGCTATAAATAAAATAATAAGTAATGGAAAAGGTATTGATGTTATACCTAGTAGCATTAATGAGCTAGAGGTTTTAGAGGAAACAAGCAAAATATTAGCAAATGTAGTTGCTAAAAGATATGTCCAAAATAAGATTGAAAAAGATGTAGAACATCATTTAAATGAAAAACAGGACAAGTACATAGACGAAATCAGACTTGGCATAATAAAAAAACAAAAGGGTTGTGAAAATGCAAAAACTCTTAAAAAATATGCAGAGCTTGAAGTGTTAGATTCTAAGAAACTAACTAAAAGTGTTATGGCTATGTTAAGACCTGAAAGCTTCTCAGAAATAGTTGGACAAGAAAGAGCTATAAAATCATTAATATCTAAAATGGCATGTCCATATCCACAACATATATTATTGTATGGACCTCCAGGAGTAGGTAAGACAAGTGCAGCACGTTTAGCTTTAGAAGAAGCTAAAAAATTATCTTACACTCCATATGACAATGAAGCAAAATTTGTTGAAGTTGATGGTACAACCCTTAGATGGGATCCAAGAGAAATCGCAAATCCTCTTTTAGGTTCAGTACATGATCCTATATATCAAGGAAGCAAAAGGGATTTAGCAGAAACTGGAATACCTGAGCCTAAACCAGGTTTAGTTACAGAGGCTCATGGTGGAGTGTTATTTATTGATGAAATAGGGGAATTAGACACTATACTTCAAAATAAAATATTAAAAGTATTAGAAGATAAAAGAGTTGAGTTTTCATCTTCATATTATGATCCAGATGATGACCAAACGCCTAAATATATAAAATATCTTTTTGAAAATGGAGCACCAGCAGATTTTGTTCTTATAGGTGCAACAACAAAAGACCCAAGTGAGATAAATCCAGCATTAAGATCTAGATGTACAGAAGTATATTTTGAACCATTATCACAAAAAGATATAGAAAAAATAGTTATAAACGCTGCAGAAAAATTAGAAGTTAAACTAGAAGATGGTGTAGCAAGAGAAATAAGTAGATATACTATTGAAGGTAGAAAAGCTGTGAATATATTAGCAGATGTTTATGGGTATGCTCTATATAGTGATAAAGAAAGAAAAGAAATTATTCTTACTCTTAAAGATTTACAAGAGGTTGTATCTATAAGTAGATTAAAGCCTTATGAACAATTAAATAGTAATAAGGACAAAGAAGTTGGACAAGTATACGGACTAGGGGTAGCTGGTTATTTAGGGTCAACATTAGAAATAGAAGCAGCAGTATTTGAAGCTAAGGAAAAAGGTACAGGAGCTGTAAGGTTTAATGAAACAGCAGGTTCTATGGCTAAAGATTCAGTATTTAATGCAGCTTCAGTTATAAGAAAAATAACCAATAAGGATATAAAAGATTATGATATCCATGTAAATGTTGTTGGTGGAGGAAACATAGATGGTCCTTCAGCAGGAGCAGCAATAACTGTATGTATAATAAGTGCTCTTTTAGATAAACCGTTAAGACAGGATGTTGCAATAACTGGTGAGATTTCTTTAAGAGGAAAAGTTAAACCAGTTGGAGGAATATTTGAAAAAGTTTATGGTGCTAGAAGAAAAGGTATTAAAACTATAGTTGTTCCAAAGGATAATGAAAATGAAGTACCTATTGGATTAGAAGATATAGAAGTTAAAATTGTAGATACTATAGATGAGTTAATGAAAATAGTTTTTTAAAATTAAAATATAACCCTGCTTAAATTTTTAATAGCAGGGTTATAATTATTTATATAGGAACTTTTAAAGCATATAAGGTAAATTGAAGCATATGTATAGACTTTACCTATATGCTGTTTTAAGATTATAATATATAAAATAATGATAAGTAACAAAACTATGCATATGTAGTAGATGAATATAATAAGCAAACTTTTTAAATGAACTTTTATATATTGTAAGATATAGATGAAGTATAACTTTTAAAAATAAGATTGCAATAAACGTTTAATATAAATGAGAAACACAGAATCTTACTTATGTAAGGTTTCGCTACAATAGGTGTAATTAGTGTTGAAAGGAGAGATATTTATGGATGCAACTCTTAGAAGTATGCCACATAATATAGAAGCAGAACAGTCTGTTATAGGTTCTATGCTTATAGATAAGAGTGCTATAGCACAGGCTGCAGAGACACTGCAAGGTGAGGATTTTTATAGAGATAGCCATAAGGTAATTTTTAAATCTATAAGAGAGTTATATCAAAAAGATATACCTGTTGATATGATAACCTTAATAGAACATTTAAGGTCTAATGATAAGTTAGATGCTGCTGGTGGAATATCATACATAACAGAAATAAGTTCATCTGTGCCGACAACAGCGAACTTAAATTCATATATAAAAATTGTAGAAGAAAAGTCTACACTAAGAAAGTTAATAAAAAGCTCTACAGAAATAATTGAAAATTGTTATACCAAACAGGACAATGTAGAAGGTGTTATAGATTTAGCAGAAAAGGCTGTTTTTAATATTTCAGAAGAAAAAAACACAAGTGATTTTGAGCATATGAGTGTTGTTTTAGAAAGAGGATTTGAAGAAATTGAAAGAATTTATAATAATAAAGGTGAAACAACAGGGGTCCCATCAGGATTTAAAGATTTAGATGACAAAACATCTGGATTTCAAAGTGGTGATATGGTTCTTATTGCAGCAAGACCATCTATGGGAAAAACTACTTTTGCACTAAACTTAGCACAATATGCAGCTTTAAGAGCTGGAAAAAGTGTAGCTATATTTTCACTTGAAATGAGTAAAGAGCAACTTGCATATAAACTTTTATGTGCAGAGGCAAATGTAGATATGCTTAAATTAAGAACTGGTAACTTAGATGAAAAAGATTGGGAAAACATAGCAAGAGCATCAGGACCACTAGCAGATGCTAAAATATTTATAGATGATACAGCCGGTATTTCCATAATGGAAATGCGTTCTAAATGTAGAAGATTAAAGATGGAGCATGGAATAGATATGATATTAATCGACTATCTTCAATTGATGAGTGGTAGTGGAGGAGAGAGTAGACAACAAGAAGTTTCAGAGATATCAAGAAGTATAAAGGCTATAGCTAAAGAACTTAAATGTCCAGTAGTAGCATTATCACAGTTATCTCGTGCCCCAGAACAACGTGCGGATCATAGACCAATGCTTTCAGATTTAAGAGAATCTGGATCTATTGAGCAAGATGCTGACCTTGTTATGTTCTTATATAGAGATGAGTATTATGATAAGGAAACAGAAGATAAAAATATAGCTGAATGTATTATAGCTAAACAAAGAAACGGTCCTGTTGGTACAGTTAAACTAGCATGGCTTGGACAATATAGTAAATTTGGTTCTTTAGATGTAATTCATAGAGAATAATATTTGAAATTTTAGAGCTCTTGCTTTTAGATTTAAAGGGCAAGAGTTCTTATAATTTTATAAGGATATAAAAATTACCATAATAAAATAATTTCTATATAAAAAATTAATAATTTCTATAAAAGAGAAGTTTTTTATATAGAAATTACAGATAAAGTAATATGTAAATATAAAGATTAATATAAGATAATATACTAATAAAAATATTTAACATATTAAATACATATCTTCACAGATAAATAATATTTAGTTTCAAGGAGAAATACAATGGAATCAAAGAAAAATGAAAACTTTTTAATAAAGAAAATACATGAGTTTACAAAGGGAGAAAGAATTGAAAATTATTTTTTAATTAAAACCATGGAGTGTAAATTTACAAATAATAGTACTACAAATAAATATTTAGATTTAACGTTAACAGATAATAGTGGAAATATAAATGCTAAGCTTTGGGAAGTGCCAAAAGAGCTTGAAACAATGTTCAAAGAAAATATGATGGTGAGAGTTAGAGGAACTGTAAATGAATATAGAGGAAAGCTTCAACTTAAAATAGATAGAATAAGAAAGCTAAATGATGAAGATAATGTAATTGTTGAAGATTTTGTTCCAACAGCTCCTTATAAATCAGAAGAAATGTATGAATTATTATTAGATTATATATGCAAAATAGATAATGAGTATATTAGAAATATAACTGAAAAAATTATTTTAAGTTTTGAAGAAAAACTTATGTATTACCCAGCAGCAAAATCAAATCATCATGCTGTAAAAGGAGGTTTATTATATCATGTAACAACTATGCTAAAAGCAGGAGAAGCACTTTTAAATATATATACAGACCTAGACAAGGATTTATTATTTGCAGGTGTAATACTTCATGATATAGCTAAAATTTATGAGATGGATTCTAGTGATCTTGGAATAGTATCACAGTATACAGTGCAAGGTCAATTACTTGGCCATATAGTTTTAGGAATAAACTTAATAGATACTGTTGGAAGAGAAGTAAATGCAGATAAAGAAATAATTACTTTATTGCAACATATGATACTTACTCACCACTATGAACCTGAATACGGAAGTCCTAAAAAACCAATGATACCAGAGGCAGAATTATTACATCATTTAGACGTTATGGATGCAAGATTATATGATATGAGAAAAGTTTTAAAAGACGTTGAATGCGGGGAATTTTCAGAAAGAGTGTGGAGTTTAGATAATTTAAGTATATATAAAAGCTATTTAAGTAAAAATAAGAGCAAATAAGCGAAAAATTTATATAATTAACCGAATAACGTTCGTGGAGTTTGTTGACGATAAATGTCGATTTTGATAACATATATTGCGGAGTAAATTTTTAAGTACTACAGATAATAATTATATAGTGAAACAAGCTGGAATTTTAAGTTATATATACAATTAAAATATTTATTATAATTCTAAAATTATAATAATCATAAGCTTGATATCACTTTTTAGGAATTAAAATTTTAATATGTAAATTTTAAATTCCTATGAAATTAACATAGTAAAAATCTTTATCTATATTTTTAATATAAGGTATAGAAATTGAAAGATGAAGGAGAGTAATTAACATGTCATCATTTGTAATTTTAGGAGCCCAATGGGGAGACGAAGGTAAAGGGAAAATGACAGATTATCTAGCAGAAAAAGCAGATGTAGTTGTTAGATTTCAAGGTGGAAACAATGCAGGTCATACTGTTGAAGTAGGAGATAAACAATATAAACTACACTTAATTCCTTCAGGAATACTATATAAAGAAAAATTAAACGTAATAGCAAATGGTGTGGTTGTAGATCCAGAAGCACTATTTAAGGAAATTGAATACTTAGAAGGCTTAGGTGAAAGCATAACTCCAGATAGATTAATAATAAGTGATAGATCACAGGTTATAATGCCATATCACAAAGTACTTGATGCTTTAAAAGAAGAAGCAAGAGGAAAAAATGATATAGGAACAACTCGTAAGGGTATAGGACCTTGTTATACAGACAAATTTGAAAGATGTGGAATCAGAATTTGTGATTTAATAAAACCAGATATTTTAAGAAAAAAATTAGAGCAATACCTACCAGAGAAAAATGATATGATAACAAAAATTTATGGTGGAGAAGCTTTAGATATAGATACAGTATATGAATTATATGTTGAATATGGTAAAAGAATAAAACCTTTTGTATCTGATACATCAGTAAGAATATTTGATGCAATAAAGGCAGATAAAAAAGTTTTATTTGAAGGTGCTCAAGGAACACTTTTAGATATAGACTTTGGTTCTTATCCATATGTAACGTCTTCAAATACAATTGCAGGTGGATTATGTACTGGAACAGGAATTGGACCAACAATGCTTGATAGTGCAGTAGGTGTTGTTAAAGCTTATACTACAAGGGTTGGTAAAGGACCATTCCCAACAGAATTAAATGATACAACTGGGGACTGGATAAGAGAAAAGGGCCACGAGTACGGAGTAACAACTGGAAGAAGTAGAAGATGTGGATGGTTAGATCTTGTAATATTAAAAACAGCAGCAAGAGTTTCAGGATTAACAAGCTTTAGTGTAACTAAAATAGACACATTAGCAGGACTTGAAAAATTAAAAATGTGCGTTGGATATAAATTTGAAGATAAAGTTATAGATTATTTTCCAGCAAGTTTAGAAGACTTAGCTAAATGTGAACCTATATATGAAGAGTTTGACGGTTGGGATGATAGTGTAGCAGATGCTAGATCCTATGAAGAATTACCTGAAAATGCTAAAATATACTTAAAAAGAATAGAAGAGTTTACAGGAGTTAAGATAGCAATAGTTTCTGTAGGTCCAAGAAGAGACCAAACTATGATGATTAACGAACTTTAATTTATAGAAAATACCTTATAGATAGATTTTAATTCTATTTTTATAAGGTATTTTTTATATTAATATAGAGTAAAAAAATTTTTGATTTAATATCAAATAAATAAAAATATTCTATTTAAATTTCAAATAGGTAACATATATTACGTGCGTTACTTACAAAATAATATATAATATAAGCATAAATAATAATTAACAGAGAACAATAAAAATGATTAAATTTAATAAATGAGGTGTTACATATGAAAATAACTAAAGATATGAAAATTGGAGAAATCGTTAGAAACTATCCAGAAAGTATAGAAATATTAATGAACTTTGGAATGGGATGTGTAGGATGTCCTTCAGCACAAGCTGAAACAATAGAAGAAGCTGCAGCTGTTCATGGACTAGATTTAAACGCATTACTAGAAGCTTTAAATAAATAGTAAATGCAAGAAAAAGCTATCTTAAGATAAATATATTTTAAGATAGCTTTATGTTTATTTATTTTTTAAGCTATTTGCAACAACTGCACCTGAACTCCATGCCCATTGAAGGTTAAATCCACCACAATCGCCATCTACATCTAGAATTTCACCAGCAAAGAAAAGATTATCTATTAATTTGGATTCCAATGTAGAATTATTAACTTCAGTAGTATCTATGCCACCGGCTGTTACTTGGGCATTATCAAAGGATTTTGTTCCTGTAACTTTAAATTTCCAACATTTTAAAATGTTAATTAAAGCGTCTTTTTCTTGCCATTCTAATGACCAGCAAGGTTTGTGAATATCTTCAATATTACATTCTTTTAATATGATAGGAATAAGTTTCTTATTTATAATTCCTATTAATGCATCACATATAGATCTATAAGAATTCATTCCAAAATGATTTTCTAAGAAATCTCTTAGGCCATCGTCACTAAATTTAGGCATTAAATCTACAGAAATAAAAACATCTTTATTTTTAGAAATACTATAAGATGCGATTCTACTAAGTTGGAGTATTGGTGGGCCAGATATTCCATAGTCAGTAAATAATATTTCTCCAAATTCACTACGAACAAGTTTTTTATTTACATATATATCAGTGTTTCCATCAAATTTAACACCGGATATAGCTTTAAGTTTTTTATAATCTAGTTTAAGTTGTACAATAGCTGGAACAGGATTAATTATTGAGTGACCTAAAGTTTTAGATAATTTAAATCCTGAGCCATCAGAACCAGTTTTGGGATAACTCTTTCCACCAGTTGCAATGACTAGTTTATTACAGGTGAAAAATTCATCATCAGTGCATTGAACTTTAAAATTTTTATTTTTATAAATGGTACATACTTTTTTATTTGTATAAATAGGTATACTACGTTCTTTAAGTGCTAACAATAATAAATCCACTACTGAAGATGCTTGCAGTGACATAGGATACATTTTTCCATCATCTAAAGTAGTTAAATATATTCCAATTGAATTAAAAAAATTTATAGTATCTTGTAAAGTAAATTTCTCTAAGGCAGATATAAAAAAATCTTTATTAGAGCTATGATATCTTAATGATGATAGATTTTTATTTGTTATATTGCAACGACCATTACCAGTTGTTAATATTTTTTTCCCAATTCTATCAGTACCTTCAATTATAGCAACATCTAAACCCATGTCTTTGCACAAAATAGAAGTAATAATACCAGAGGCACCGCCTCCAATTATAATAATATCGTGATTCAAATAAATTTCTCCTTCCTAAATGAAAGTTATAGAGTTAAATTACTCTACATATAATATAAATATGTAAAATTCTTGTAAACAAGTTTAAAAAAAATAAATATGTAAAAGATATAGGTATGTACATTGTAATTTTTAAGTATATACAAAAGTACGTAAATACCTAAATCATATTAAATTTAATAAAATATTTTAGAATAAAATTTTTGTACAATTAATTAATAAATCAAAAATCTAGATAGATTCATTATATATTATAACCGTTACAATTAAATAACATCAAATGAACTTTTAAAATATATAGTGATTAAAATAGAAAATGATAAATAATTATACAAAAAGGTAATTTTACCAGTGAAAAAGAAAGATATAAGTCTAAATATAGCTTAAAAAATCACTTTTTCATATGAATTTTTCAACAAAAGCAGTAATAAAATAATAAATTAGTTTAGTTTTAACCTATCTTAGCTAGTTTAAATTGTTGAAAATGCTAAATTTTAAAATAAAATAAAAAAATACGAAAAAAAATATAAAAAAATGTTGACATTAATAAAGAGTTTAGGTATTATATTACTTGTCGGGTGCGAAGGAAACTATGCACAAGACCTAACAAAAGCAAAAGGACATATGGCTCCTTGGTCAAGCGGTTAAGACACCACCCTTTCACGGTGGTAACAGGGGTTCGATTCCCCTAGGAGTCACCATTTAGTGGTCGCATAGCTCAGCTGGGAGAGCATCTGCCTTACAAGCAGAGGGTCACAGGTTCGAGCCCTGTTGTGACCACCACATACGGCCTAGTGGCTCAGTTGGTTAGAGTACCGGCCTGTCACGCCGGGGGTCGAGGGTTCGAGTCCCTTCTAGGTCGCCATAATTTTGCTGGCATGGCTCAACGGTAGAGCAGCTGACTTGTAATCAGCAGGTTGTAGGTTCGATTCCTATTGCCAGCTCCACTTTTTTAAAACATAATAAGGCTCCTTGGTCAAGCGGTTAAGACACCACCCTTTCACGGTGGTAACAGGGGTTCGATTCCCCTAGGAGTCACCATATTTGGTCGCATAGCTCAGCTGGGAGAGCATCTGCCTTACAAGCAGAGGGTCACAGGTTCGAACCCTGTTGTGACCACCAAAAATTGGCCTAGTGGCTCAGTTGGTTAGAGTACCGGCCTGTCACGCCGGGGGTCGAGGGTTCGAGTCCCTTCTAGGTCGCCATAATTTTGCTGGCATGGCTCAACGGTAGAGCAGCTGACTTGTAATCAGCAGGTTGTAGGTTCGATTCCTATTGCCAGCTCCACTTTTTAAAACATAATAAGGCTCCTTGGTCAAGCGGTTAAGACACCACCCTTTCACGGTGGTAACAGGGGTTCGATTCCCCTAGGAGTCACCATATTTGGTCGCATAGCTCAGCTGGGAGAGCATCTGCCTTACAAGCAGAGGGTCACAGGTTCGAACCCTGTTGTGACCACCAAAAATCTGGCCTAGTGGCTCAGTTGGTTAGAGTACCGGCCTGTCACGCCGGGGGTCGAGGGTTCGAGTCCCTTCTAGGTCGCCAACTAAAACCTTGAACTTAGTTCAAGGTTTTTTTATTTTTAAAATAGTAATATTCAGGAAGGTCATATTCGGCCTTCCTTTTTTATATATTAAATCATTAGTGCAGATGAGAAGTCAAAGGTTGCATTAAATATATTAAGAAAACCTATAGAGTAAGTAGCAACTATTGAAAAAACAAAATTCACAATACTTTGAAAACGTGGTAATATATAGGTAGACAAAGTTGGTTATAGTCGTTTATCCTTTAAAAGAAATTTTCCTTTTGTATGAAAAGCTCAGCTTGAAAAAGTTGAGCTTTTTATTTTTTATGTTTAATGAACAACAAAGATTTGATGATTAATATAAATGTATCTTCCTATATAACAAAAAAACTATCTTTAAGTTTAAAGATAGTTTTTTATATTAGCGCCTTTTTGAGCGTGCTACTTTTAATCTTAAATCATCACCAAAAAATTTTTTTAGTGTAAAGTTACCAAATAGTCTAGATGTAAATCTTTCAGAATATATAGATGAAAGTTCATCTAATGCATAGTTAGTAGAAATAATCATTTTTTTATCTTTTAAGAGTTTAGTATTTAAAAGATTAAAAAGCTCTTTTTTACTAAAATCTGAAAGTTGTTCTGTTCCTAAGTCATCTATAATCAATAAATCACAATCTACTAAGCTTTCATATAATCCTATATTATTATTAAACTTAGCATCTTTTAAATTTGATATAAGATCATCAGAAGTTCTATATATAACAAAGTGTCCAGCATCTATTAAATCTTTAGCTATGCAATGAGAAAGAAAAGTTTTACCTGTTCCTGGATTACCATAGAATAGTAAGTTCTCATTATGATTTTTAAAATCCTCCACGTATATAATAGAGCTTTTATATATTCGTTCCATATTAGCTCTAGGACTTAAATTACCTTGGTAAAAATCCTTTGAAAAGTAATTTATATCGAAATTTTTAAAGCTATGCTTATCAAGTAAGTGCTTTAAATCAGAATTTTCATAACCAACCTTTACAAGGTACCTTTTATAGCAATCACATTTTTTAGTGTAGATATATCCAGTATCCTTACATTTATCACATTTATATATAAGTGATAAATAATCCATAGGATAGCCATTAGAAACTAAAAGCTCTGATTTTTTCATTTTTAAATCAATCATTTTATTTTTTATACTATTAATGGCAGCATCTTTATCATCCATTGGTTTTATTGCTATAAGTGATAATTTTACTGAAAGTTTTCCTATTTCATTTTCAATATCTATAACTTGAGGAAGAGCTTTTTGTATCTCCATTTTTCTCTTTTCTAATTTAAGCTCTTCATTTTTTCTTACCGTTTCATACATTTTCATAACTTGTGAATGAAAAGTTTTATTCATTATCATACCATCCTAACAAATCTTTTTCTAATTTATCGAAATCATAATTTCGTTGTTCAAAATTATTAAAAGTATCTTTATTAGAAGATTTTACTATAGGTTTATAATTAAGCTTTTTCTTATCCTTTTTCTCAATATCTTCAAGAGTAGATATTCCGGATTTAAACCAACTATTAAGTATTCCATCAATATATTTAAAATCCGCCCTATTAAGTCGTTCGAAGCAAATATCACAAGCTTTATAAATAATTTCATTAGAAAATTTATAAGTATGAATCCATTTTGAAATCATATCTTCCTGTGGTTTCATAACATCAGGAGAATTAACGCCTAAATATTTAAGGATTTTTCTTATACTAATCCATTTATCTTCATGTCTTTTTATAAAGCTTTGCGCTTCATCAATAGTTGATATCTTTTGATCATGCCAAGCCATTGCTATTTTTTCAAAATACCTATAGTCAACCTTACCTTTAGAAACACAGTATTGAATTAGTAAAAGTATAAGCTCTGGAGAAAAGTTAAAGTCCTTTTGCCAACTTAAATAGCATTCTATTTCTTTTGGCGATAGAGTTCTTCCTATTAATTTCTCAATATCTTGTAACATATCTTTAATAGAAGAGTTATCTAGTTCTTTTAATATATCAACATTTTGAACAGGTGGACTCATATTTTCTGTTAAATCAAGGAACTCTATAGTGTAATTTCCCATATTATCAATGGCATACATTTTTACAACGCCTACTTCACTCCAATAGTTCCAAGCATTAAGTATATCACTTTCAAGAAGTGATAATGTACTAGCTATAATTGCTGAATTAGCACCTAGCTCACCACTTATACAATATTTTAATCCAAGAAGATATACTTTTACATATTCTCCACGTGCATTAGTCATATATTTATCTATAAAAACATTGCTTACAGGAGTATATCCTAAATTTTTGTTTTTAAACATGAAAGTACTCATGTATATCCCTCACTTTAAAATGTTCTAGTTATTTAATTTTAAATCTTATATAGGAATATAAAATAATTTTTCAATTTATAATTCCCAAGTAGTTTTTCAATGTTATATTACTTATTTTAGTTGAAAATATAGAAATATAAACTCATTCCTTCATTATATAATTATATCTTAACCTTATTAAATTTTAAATAAGGTGTATTTGACCATATTAGTATACCACATAAAGCTAAAAAAAATTAATAATTATTTCCAATGATTATAGCCATGTTTAAATTTAATTAAATAGGGAATAATATGCTAATGGAAAGGAGGTATATTTTGAGAAAATTTCATAAATATACTATAATAATCGTTATTCTTACAGTAGCTTTAACAACTAGTTTAACACTTACATTCTTTATTAGCAAATTAACTAGTAAGTATGTGCTATACGATAATAACAAAATAATTGCAGTTACAAGTGATGAAAATTTAATAAAAAAAGTATGGAATATAGAGTATAATGAGGCAAAAAACAAAAATTTAGAAATAAAAAATAACCTTAAATTAAAAAAAGAACCTTTTAGTACTAAAAAAGATATGTCTAAAGAAGAGATAGAAAAATCATTAAAAAATTCTTTAAAGGTATCTAGTTATCAAATGATTTGTGATGACAAAGTAATAGCTTATGTTAAAAGTAAAGATATTGGTGATAAGGCTATAGAAATAGTTAAGAATCAATATATATCTAAAAGTAAAATGAATAATTTAAAAAACATACAGTTAAACAATAATATACAATATAAAGAATGTGAATGTTTAAAAAATCAATTAAAAGATGAGGTAAATATAGCAAATAATATAATAAATGCTAATAATGAAGGTGAAAAATTAATATCATTTACTGGAACTACTGAAACTTTTGTTAATACAATTTCAAGAGGTGAAACTAAAGTTGAAGTTAATGTTAGTAAAGAATTGGAAGAAAAGAATGAATCTAAAGTAGAAAATAAAGATGAAACAGCTATTGTTTCAACGAAAAATGCTATAGGTGCACAGCCTATCTTTGCAAATAAAAGCTTATATGTTCCAACGCTGGGAGTAATTAGTTCTTATTTTGGTGAAAGATGGGGAACTGTTCATAAAGGATTAGATATAGCAGCAGATACAGGTACACCTATAAAAGCAGCTTTTAGTGGAACTGTTAAGTTTTCAGGTGTTATGAATGGTTATGGAAATGTTGTAATACTAGAACACGGTAATAACTTAGAAACAGTATATGCTCACTGTGATACCCTTACAGTTAAAAATGGAGATAAAGTAGAAAAGGGTAATCAAGTAGCTACAGTTGGTAGCACAGGAGATAGTACGGGCCCTCATCTGCATTTTGAAGTGAAGATTAATGGAAGTGCTGTAGATCCATTAAGCTTTAGTGAATAAAATATATACCAATATATTTACATTAAAGTAAATATATTGGTATATATATAATAAAACTATTGACAAGGGATTAAATCTAAATTATACTTTGATTATCAAAATATTTGATTATAAAAGTATTTAAAATTTTAAATAAATTAAAGGATGTGGAAAAATGAGTTCGCCATCAAGGAATACACATAAGTTAAATGAAATTTTAGTAGAGATTTTTAATGATATATTAAAAATAGAAGAGAAGTCTCTATCTAATGGTCCAATAAATGACTTATCTATAACAGAAATTCATACAATTGATGCGATAGGTATGTATGATGAAAAGACTATGAGTGAAGTGGCTCAGGAATTAAAAATAACAGTTGGAACACTTACTACAGCAATAAACAAGCTAGTAAAAAAAGAATATGTAAATAGAAGTAGATGTGAAAAAGATAGAAGGTCTGTAAAAATATCATTAACTAACAAAGGAAAATTAGTTTATAGAATTCATCAAAAATTTCATACAGATATGATAGGTTCAACAATTGAGGGATTAACAAAAGAAGAAGAACTTTTATTAATCTCATCTCTTGATAAAGTTAATAAGTTTTTTAAAGAAAAGTATAAAGACCTTTAAAATTGGAGGCATTGTTATGAAAGTTAAAATTGTAGGCACAGGTAGGTCTGTACCTAGTAATGTTGTAACAAATGATATGTTATCAACATTTTTAGATACAAGTGATCAATGGATATACAGTAGAACTGGTATAAAACAAAGATATATTTCTACTGGTGAGAGCAACTCTCAATTATGTATTGAAGCTGCTAAAAAAGCATTAAAGAATGCAAATTTAAATGGAAAAGATATAGACATTATAATAGTTGCCACTATAACACCAGATAAAGTAACTCCAGCTACAGCTTGTTTAGTTCAAAGTGCAATTGGTGCATCAAATGCAATGGCATTTGATATATCTGCTGCATGTAGTGGATTTGTTTATGGGATTAATATTGCTAGTCAATTTATAAATAGCAAAGCATATAACAATGCCTTGATTATAGGTGGAGAAGTATTATCTAAAATACTTGATTGGCAAGACAGAAGCATTTGTGTTTTATTTGGTGATGGAGCTGGGGCAGCAATTTTATCTAGAAGTGAAGAAGACTGTATTAAATCAATTGAATGTGTAAGTGTTGGAGAAAAATCAGATTGTTTAACTTGTGATGGCTTAGAATTAAAAAATATTTATGTTCCACATAAAGAAGAATTTTCAAGTAACATATCAATGAATGGTAAAGAAATATTTAGGTTTGCTGTTAGAGTTATTGAAAATAGCATAGAAAGAATATTGGATGAAAATAATTTAACTTTTGATGACATTGATTATGTTATTCCACATCAAGCAAATAGTAGAATTATAGAGGCTGTAATTAAGGCCAAAGGATATGATAAAGAAAAATTTTATATGAATATGAGCCAGTATGGAAACACATCAGCGGCAAGTATTCCTATAGCGTTAGATGAGTTAAATAAAAATGGACTTTTAAAAGAAGGTATGAAGCTTGTTCTTATTGGATTTGGCGGAGGACTTACTTATGGAAGTGCACTTATAAATTGGAAAAAATAAATTACTTTAGGAGGATTTTAAAATGGTATTTGAAAAAATTAAAAAGGTTGTTGCAGAGCAAGTTAGTATAGATGAGAGTGATATAAAACTTCAATCAACATTTAATGAAGAGTTAGGATTAGATTCTTTAGAATTATTTGAAATAGTTATAGCTTTAGAAGATGAGTTTAACATAGAAATTCCTAATGAAGAGTTAGAAGGAATATCAAACGTTCAAGGACTTGTATCTTATATTGAAGAAAAAATAAAATAATATTTTTTAGGTTGCTAAGGGAAAATAGATAGAGATATATTATCCAATTACAATTATTAAGTAAGCTAAAAATATATTCATGCTAAATAAGGCGATGAAGTTAAGTATTTACTGATATACATCATTATTGGTGTATCTAAGTTTTAAAAATAATAATTTTAAAAGTGAAATTGGAACTCTATGACTTTTCCCTTTAATTTATAGGAGGAATTATATGAGCTGGCGTATTTGTGAATTACTAAAAATAAAGTATCCAATAATTCAAGGTGGAATGGCCTGGATAGCAGATAGTTCTTTAGCTTCAGCAGTATCAAATGCAGGTGGGTTAGGAATAATAGCAGCTGGTAATGCACCGGTTGAATATGTTAGAGAACAAATTAGACAAACTAAAAAATTAACAGATAAGCCTTTTGGGGTAAATATAATGCTACTAAGTCCATATGCAGAAGATATCGCAAAGTTAGTGTGCGAAGAAAAAGTAGCGGTTGTTACAACAGGAGCAGGGAATCCAGGAAAATATGTTGATATGTGGAAAGAAAACAACATAAAAGTTATGCCTGTAGTTGCATCTGTAGGATTAGCAAAAAGAATGGAAAAATGTAATGTAGATGCTGTAATTGCAGAAGGATGTGAAGCCGGTGGTCATATAGGGGAAATTACTACAATGTCGCTAGTGCCACAAATAGTTGATAGTGTAAATATACCTGTTATAGCAGCAGGCGGAATTGGTGACGGTAGAGGCATGGCTGCAGTAAGAATGTTAGGAGCTAGTGGGGTACAAATAGGAACTAGATTTTTAATTGCAGATGAATGTACTGTTCACGAAAATTATAAAGATAAAGTAATAAAATCAAAAGATATCGATACAGTAGTGACTGCAAGGAGCACAGGTCATCCAGTTAGAGTATTAAAAAATAAATTATCAAGAAAATACACCATAATGGAAAAAGATAAATGTTCACTTGAAGAGTTAGAAGCTTTAGGTAAAGGTGCATTGCAAAAGGCTGTTATAGAAGGTGACATTGATATGGGGTCTGTTATGGCAGGGCAAATTGCAGGTCTAGTAAAAAAGAAGCAAAATTGTAAAGAAATCATTGAGGAAATAACAGCTCAGTGTGATAAACTATTGAATCTTTAAGGAGTAGCTTTATGAAGAAAATAGCCTTTTTGTTTCCAGGACAGGGTTCACAATACGTAGGTATGGGTAAAGAAGTTTATGAAAACTTTAATGAAAGCAAAGAAATTTTTGAAATAGCTAACAAAGAACTGTCTACTAATATATGTGAACTTTGTTTTGAAGATAAAGAAAATAAATTAGATATAACAGAATATACACAGCCGGCTTTGTTAACGGTAAGTATTGCATTATTACAATTATTGAAAAAGGAAGGAATAAAACCAGAAGTAGTTGCAGGTTTAAGCCTTGGTGAATATTCTGCCCTTGTATGTAGTGGTGTATTAAAGTTTGAGGATGCAATAAAACTTGTTAAAAAAAGAGGAAGGTTTATGCAAGAAGCAGTGCCTGTTGGTATGGGTGGAATGGCTGCTGTAATAGGCCTTGATAAGGAAACTGTAATATCTGTATGTGAAAAAGCAAAGGATTTTGGAATTATTGAAGTAGCTAACTTTAATTGTCCAGGACAAATTGTTATAGGTGGAGAGAATGAAGCTTTAGAAAAAGCCTGTGATTTAGCTAAAGAAGTTGGCGCAAAACGAGTTATAAAATTACAAGTTAGTGCACCATTTCATACTTCTATGTTAAAAAATGCTGGGGACAATTTAGAAAAAGCATTGGAAAGTATAGAAACATATGAAGGAAATATAAAAATAATAACAAACGTTACAGGTGATTACATAAATAAAGGATTTAAAGAAAATTTAAAAAGACAGGTTGTTAGTTCAGTAAAATGGGAACAATCTATTAGAAAAATGATAGATGATGGAATTGAAATTTTTATAGAGATAGGGCCAGGAAAGACTCTAAGTTCATTTGTGAAAAAAATAGATAGAAAATTAAAAACATTAAACATAGAGGATGTGGAGTCTTTAAATAAAGCTCTTGAATTTTTAAGGACATAAAAAAGGGGTGCTATATATGAATGGAAAAAATGCAGTAGTAACAGGAGCTTCAAGAGGAATAGGAAAAAGTATAGTATTAAAGCTTGCAAAGTTAGGCTATAACATAGTTTTTAATTATAGAAGTAATGATGAAAAAGCAAAAGAACTTTTAGAAGAAGTAAAAACTTTAGGCGTTAAATGTGAAGCAATAAAAGGTGATGTATCAATAATGGATGATGCAAAAGAACTTATATTACTTTGCAAAGAAACTTTTGGATCTGTAGATGTATTAGTAAATAATGCAGGAATAACTAAAGATAATTTAATTATGAGAATGAAAGAAGAAGACTTTGATTCTGTTATTAGTATAAATTTAAAAGGTACATTTAATGCAACCAAACAAGCTATTCCTATTATGATGAAACAAAGATATGGAAAAGTAATAAATATAAGTTCTGTAGTAGGAATTGCAGGTAATGCAGGTCAGTCAAACTATAGCGCATCAAAAGCAGGAGTTATAGGTTTTACAAAATCTATAGCACGAGAAGTTGGTAGCAGAGGAATAACTGTAAATGCTATAGCACCAGGGTTTATAGAAACAGACATGACAAAGGTTCTAAATGAGAAAATAAAGGAAAATGTTATAAATCAAATACCATTAAAAAAGTTTGGATCTAGTGAGGATGTAGCTAATGTTGTTGGATTTTTAGCATCAGAAGAAGCAGACTATATAACTGGTCAAACAATAAACGTAGATGGCGGTATGGTAATGTAATTTAAAAAGTTACTTATAACAAATTAGGAGGTTTATTTACAATGAATAGACGTGTGGTAGTAACAGGAATGGGAGCATTAACACCAATAGGAAACACTGTAGAAGATTTTTGGAATGGTGCAAAAAATGGAGTTTGTGGGATTGACCATATAACTAGGTTTGATACAACGGATTTTAAGGCTGTAGTAGCAGGAGAACTTAAAAACTTTAACATAGAAGACTATATGACTAAAAAAGACGGTAGAAAATTAGATAAATATTGTCAATATGCAATGGTAGCTACAATGGAAGCTATGAATGATGCAAATTTTGATCTTGAAAATACAAACAAGGATAGAATGGGTGTAATTGTAGGTTCTGGTATAGGTGGTCTTGAAACAACAGTATCAGAACACAATAAAATGCTTGAAAAAGGTCCTAATAGAGTATCACCATTTATGATTCCTATGATAATAGGAAATATAGCTGCAGGACAAATTGCAATAAAATATGGTGCTAAGGGAATATGTACATCTATTGTTACTGCTTGTGCAACAGGAACAAACTCTATAGGTGAAGCTTTTGAAGCAATAAAGTCTAATAGAGCAGACGTTATAATAGCTGGAGGAGCAGAAGCACCAATAGTTGATATCGCTATTGCTGGATTTAGTTCACTTACTGCTTTGAGCAAAAGTAAAGACCCAAAAAGAGCATCTATTCCTTTTGACAAAGAAAGAAATGGATTTGTAATGGGTGAAGGTGCAGGGATTTTAATTCTTGAAGAATTAGAACATGCATTAAAAAGAGGTGCAAAAATATATGGTGAAGTAGTTGGGTATGGAGCAACTTGTGATGCATATCATATAACTCAACCAGCACCAGACACTAGAGAAATTTTAAGAGCAATGAAAATGGCCATAGATGAAGCAGGTATTGAATTAAATGAAGTTTCATATATAAATGCCCATGGAACAAGCACTTATTATAATGATAAATCTGAAACAAATGCTATAAAAGCTTTATTTGGTGAATATGCGTATAAGATTCCAGTAAGTTCAACTAAATCAATGACAGGACATTTATTAGGTGCGGCAGGAGCTATAGAGGCAATATCATGTATTAAATCATTACAGGCTGATTTTTTAACACCGACAATTGGGCTTAAAGTTCCAGATGAAGAATGTGATTTAGATTATATACCTAATGTTGGTAGAAGTGCTAAGGTTAATTATGCTCTTAGTAATTCATTAGGATTTGGCGGTCATAATGCTACACTTTTATTTAAAAAATGGGAGGGTTAAATTATGAAAATTAATGACTTAAAAGAACTTATAAAAACAATAAGTGAGTCTAATATAAATTTATTTGAATATGAAGAAAACGGAACAAAAATTAAACTCTCTAAAGAGCTTAATATGGAAAGTGTATCTACTAAATATGATGAAGAAAAAATTGAAACAAAAAAATGTAGTGAAAAATTAGTATCATATGAACCTAAAGAAGAAATAGTAGAGATAGTAGAAGATAAAAATATAAAAGAAATATTATCTCCAATGGTAGGTATGTTTTATGGTTCACCATCTCCAAATGAAGAAAACTTTGTAAAGGTTGGATCTAGAGTAAAAAAAGGTGACGTAGTATGCATAATAGAAGCTATGAAAATAATGAATGAAATAGAAAGTGATGTTGATGGAATAGTTTCTGAAATAAATGTAAAAGATGAAGAAATGGTTCAATATGGACAATGTTTAATTAAAATAGAGGCGTGTTAAGGAGAAATTTATGGAAAAAACAAGTTTAACTATAGAAGAAATTCAAGAAATAATACCTCATAGATATCCATTTTTACTTATAGATAAAATAGATGAGCTAGAAGAAGGAAAAAAGGCTATAGGAACTAAAAATGTGACAATGAATGAATATTTTTTTCAAGGCCACTTTCCTAAAAAACCTGTAATGCCAGGAGTTTTAATTATAGAGGCACTAGCACAAGTAGGGGCAGTAGCATTATTATCTTGTGAAGATTTTAAAGGTAAAATTGCATACTTTGGAGGTATAAAAAAGGCTAGATTTAAGAAAATGGTTATACCTGGTGATGTTTTAAAACTAGAAGTAGAAATAATAAGTATGAAAGGTCCTATTGGTATAGGTAAAGCAACTGCTACTGTTGATGGAAAGGTAGCTTGTCAGGCAGAGTTATCTTTTGCTATAGGCTAATAGGAAAGGGCTTGATAATATGTTTAAGAAAATATTAATAGCTAATAGAGGGGAAATTGCAGTCAGAATTATAAGGGCATGTAAAGAGCTTGGTATAAAAACTGTAGCAATTTATTCCACATTAGATAAAGATGCATTACATGTTCAATTAGCAGATGAGGCAGTATGTATAGGACCAGCTAAAGCTAAAGATAGTTATTTAAATGAAAAAAATATATTAAGTGCAACTGTATTAACAGGAGCAGAAGCCATACATCCTGGTTTTGGTTTTTTATCTGAAAACAGTAAATTTGCAAAGATGTGTGAGCAATGTAATATAACTTTTATAGGACCTAGCTATGAAAATATAGAAAACATGGGTAATAAATCAAAGGCTAGAGAAATAATGCAAAAGGCTAATATACCAATTGTTCCAGGCTCAGAAGGAATAATAAAAGACTCACAAGAAGCGTTAAAAATTTCCAGGGAAATAGGATACCCTATAATGGTAAAAGCTTCTGCTGGTGGTGGTGGAAGAGGAATAAGAATAGTATACGATGAGAAAGATTTGGTTTCAGCTTTTGAAACTGCTAAAACAGAAGCAGAAGTATCTTTTGGTGATGGAAGCATATACATGGAAAGATTCATAGAAAATCCAAGACATATAGAGGTACAAATTTTAGCAGATAATTATGGAAATACTGTATACCTAGGAGAAAGAGATTGCTCTATACAAAGAAGAAATCAAAAGGTAATAGAAGAAGCACCGGGCCCAATTATAAGAGAAGATTTAAGAGAAAAAATGGGTGAGGTAGCTGTTAAAGCGGCAAAGTTTATTAATTATAAAAACGCTGGAACAATAGAATTTCTTTTAGATAATAATAATAATTTTTATTTTATGGAAATGAATACTAGAATACAGGTTGAACATGCAATAACAGAAATGATAACAGGAATAGACCTAATAAAAGAGCAAATTAAAATAGCAAGTGGAGAAAGACTTGATTTTTTACAAGAAGATATAATTTTAAAAGGTCATTCAATAGAATGTAGGATAAACGCAGAAATACCAAGTAAAAACTTTATACCTTGCCCAGGCGAAATAAAATATTTAAATTTACCTGGCGGATTAGGAATAAGAGTGGATACAGCTATTTATGCTGGTTATGAAATACCACCAACTTATGATTCTATGATAGCAAAAATCATATCTTATGGAAAAGACAGAGATGAAGCTATAAAGAAGATGGAAAGAGCATTAGATGAATTGCTTATAGATGGTGTTGAAACCAATGTAGATTTTTTATTAGAAATTTTAAATAACAAAAAATTTAAGGAAGGTAATTTTGATACAAAATTCATATCCGAGCAGCTAGGTTATCGCTCTTAGTGAGGTGATTAGAGTATGTTTGAAATAAATAAACTTTTTAAAAAGAAACAAAGATATGCTAGAGTAAAAACTGGAGAAAAAGATATTGTTAATAAAGTTGACAATACATCAAAACCTAATATACCTAATGGGTTATGGGTAAAGTGTGAAAAATGCGGTAAGCTTTTATATAAGGAAGACTTAGAAAAGAATTTTAGAGTATGTGAGAATTGTAATAAACACTTTAGAATAGGAAGTAAAGAGCGAATCAATCAAATTATAGATGAGGGGACTTTTGTAGAGTTTGATGAAAAAATGGAAACAAAAAATCCACTTAATTTTAAAGGGTATGAAGAAAAAATAGAAAAAAATAAAAAAGCTACTAATTTAAATGAAGCAGTAATTACTGGTGTTGGTAATATACATGGATATGAAACAGTAATAGCTGTTATGGATAGTAGATTTCTAATGGGAAGTATGGGTTCTGTAGTTGGAGAAAAAATAACTAGGGCTGTAGAATGGGCTACAGAGTATAAAAGGCCAGTAATAATTTTTACTGCATCTGGTGGTGCTAGAATGCAAGAAGGAATAGTTTCACTAATGCAAATGGCAAAAACATCTGCAGCACTTGCAAGGCATAGTGAGGATGGAAATTTATATATATCAGTTTTAACAGATCCAACAACTGGAGGGGTCACAGCAAGTTTTGCAATGCTTGGAGATATTATAATTTCAGAACCTAATACACTAATTGGTTTTGCAGGAAGAAGAGTAATAGAACAAACAATTAATGAAAAACTACCAGAAGATTTTCAAAAGGCAGAGTTTTTATTAAAAAAAGGATTTATAGATAAAATAATAGATAGAAAGAACTTAAAAAAGGTTCTTGGAAATATTTTAAGTTATCATGTTTAATGGTACATTAAAATGGAGTGATGTAACATGGCCTTATTAGAATTTGAAAAAAAATTAAAAGAAATTAAGTTAAATATTAATGATTTAAAAAAACGATCCTTAGAAACTGGTATAGATTTTAGTAAAGAAATTAAGGAATTAGAAATTGTACTCTATAAAATGGCTAAAGAGAAATATACAAATATGACTGCTTGGGATAGGGTTTTAATAGCACGAAAAATGGAAAGACCAACAGCATTAGATTATATAAATAATATATTTCAAGATTTTATAGAGTTTCATGGTGATAGATTTTATGGTGATGATGCTAGTATTGTAGGAGGTATAGCTAAATTTAATAATATACCTGTTACTGTAATAGCTCATCAAAAAGGTAAAAATACAAAAGAGAATATATTAAGAAATTTTGGAATGCCAAAGGCTGAAGGTTATAGAAAAGCTTTAAGGCTTATGAAACAGGCTGAAAAATTTAAAAGACCAGTAATATGTCTTGTAGATACTCCAGGAGCATTTTGTGGCATTGAAGCTGAAGAACGAGGGCAAGGAGAAGCTATTGCCAGAAATTTATTTGAAATGTCTAAATTGAAAACTCCAATAATATCTATTGTAATAGGTGAAGGCGGAAGTGGAGGAGCATTGGCACTAGCAGTGGCAGATGAAGTTTGGATGCTTGAAAACTCAATATATTCAATACTTTCTCCAGAAGGGTTTGCAAGTATTTTATATAAAGATAGCAATAAAGCAAAACAGGCAGCAGAAGATATGAAAATAACATCTAAAGATTTATTAAAGCTTGAAGTAATTGATAGAATTATAAAGGAGCCTCTAGGTGGAGCACATAATGATTTAGAAAGTATGTGTGAAAATATAAATAAAAATTTACAAGAAGCCATTAGTAGATTGAAAAGAGAACCTATAGATATGCTTTTAAAACAAAGGTATTTTAAATTTAGAAAGATAGGAAATGTAATTGAATAAAGTATATTTTAATTTCGAATGACAAATAAAACTAAAATAGTGTTTTATTTGTCATTTTTTAAATAAATTTTTAAAAAATTATTTTACTTAAAACAATTATAGAATTTATGTATATAATATAGTATGTAATATAAATGTATTTGTTGTAAAAAATGTATTTAGAATTTTTTATAATTAAAAATATGATTAAGTTGGTGGTAGTAGTGAAAATAAAAAAAGTTATATCAAATGTAAGAAAAAAACTGCTACTTAAAGAAAAGAAAAACCAATCCATGTATAGAAGATATAATAGAGAAGCAGCTAAAAATTATGCAGAGGCATATGCAGAAAGTCCTAATATAAGTGAGTATCCAATATTTAAAGAAAATGATTGTGCGAATTTTGTTTGCCAAGCTCTAAAAGCTGGCGGAATTGATATGGTTGGACAAAGTTATGATTCTTATAAGGAGTGGTTTTGCTACACGAGAGATGAAAAACAATTAAAAAAAATATCATTAACCTGGAGAAGTGCTAGATATTTTAGAAAGTATTGGGGCAACGAAAATGGAGTTGGAAATAATAAAGCTTTAATATTTAAAGAAATCACTGTAGATTATGCATTAAGTCATTTTAATGAAATATATAATATGTTAGATATTGGTGATGTTATACAATATGGGGATATAAAAAATAACAACTATCCATATCATACACAAATTATTCATGCCAAAGAATTTAATATAAACTTAGAGCATAATGATTTATTTGTAGCACAACACAGTATAAATAGAAAAAATGTGTCATTATATGAATATTTAAAGTTACTACAAGATAAAGATAAAAGAATAATATATATATATCATATATAAAATTACCATTTTATTGAAATTTATTGTATAATAATATTAAGGATAATTTAAAAGTTAGGTATATCCTAACTTTTGTTTTTTTATAAGAAAGGGATTTTTAGCTTTATTTATTACATTTAACTTACTACAGTTATACTTGTTGTTATCACTTAAGAAAAAATATAAATAAAACCTAAAACAATGAAAGCTTTTCCTAAAAAGTACGTTTAGTATTATTAGGAACATAGTGAGTAATAATCACCACAACTATTAACTTTTAACTAAAATAATCTGTTAGTTATTGATAAAATATTAGTTTGAGTTTTCTCATTTAATAAATGAATAATTTTAAAATTTAATTTGAAATCCTATATTAAGGTAGAAGTTTAACTTATCCATTAAAATTTTGATTTCAATTAAGAATAGTGATAACTTATAAAAGTAGAAGGTTAATAAAGTTTAAGAGTAATACTATTCTAATAGCTGATAACTTATTTTTTGTTAACTGATAAGAAAATTTGATAAATAAATTTAAGTTTAAGCTTGTATTTCTATATATACATAATTTCAGATTTAACATATTATTACATACACATATTTAAAAATAGTAATAAAATATAGTGTATGTAGATATTTTTTATTTTAAGTTAATTACTAATTAACTTTGGATATGATTATAGATATATAAGCTATTTAAATACTTAGGAGGAAAAGATATGAATAAAATTAATAGAAATGATTTATGTTGGTGCGGAAGTGGAAAGAAGTATAAAAAATGTCATATGGAAAAAGATATGGAGCTTCAAAAAATAGAACAGCAAGTAGGGTATCAAATACCAAGAGAATTAATAAAAACTGATGAAGAAATAGAAGGAATAAGAAAAGCATGTAAGCTTACTCATGATGTTTTAGATATGGTTGCGGAAAAAATAAAAGTTGGGGTTAGTACAGAAGAGATAAATACATGGGTACACGAATATACTGTAGAGCATAATGGCTATCCTGCACCGCTTGGATATTATGGTTATCCTAAAAGTACTTGTGTATCAATAAATGAAGTAGTATGTCACGGAATACCAGATGAAAATACTATATTAAAAGATGGAGATATAGTAAATGTAGATGTTACTTGTATTGTTGATGGATATTATGGTGATGCTAGCAGAATGTTTATAATTGGAGAAGCATCAGAAGAAGCTAAAAATTTAGTTAAAGTTTCAAAAGAATGTTTAGAAATAGGTATGCAACAAGTAAAACCTTTTGCAACTGTAGGTGATATTGGATATGCTGTTGAGCAACATGCAAAAGCTCATGGATATTCTGTAGTATATGAATTTGGTGGTCATGGAATAGGTAGAGAGTTCCATGAAGAGCCTTTTGTAGCTCACGTAGGTGAAAAAGGAGAAGGAATGATATTACTTCCAAATATGACTTTTACTATTGAGCCAATGATTAACTTAGGTGTTCCAGAAACAGTAATATTAGAAGATGAGTGGACAGCATTAACTAAAGATGGAAAACTTTCTTCTCAATGGGAACACACTATAAGAGTGACAGAGGATGGATTTGAAATTTTAACATAAAAATCACATAGAAAATATAATATAAATCTAAAAGCAATTAACTAGTTGATATAGAGCCATTTAAAATTTTATATAATTTATTTTATTTAAAATATATATGGAATAAAATATATTGACTAGTTATTTTTATATTGGTAATTTATAACTATTTCAATAGGAAGATAAGTTGTAACTATATTCTTGTATACCTAGTAACGAGGTGAGGGTTGGAGTGGAAATATTAAATAATAAATATAAAATAATTGAACAGTTAAAGCAAGGCAGATTATATTCTTCGTATAAAGCTATTGATTTACAAAACAATAAAAGAGATGTAATAATAAATATTCTAAACTCGAAAAACATACCTGAACAGTTTATTTCCTTTTGCATAGAGTCTTGTTCTAGTTTAGGAAGTTTAAATAAGGTTGGACTTATTCCTGTTTATGAATTTGGACTAGTAAATACTATAGATAATAAAATTGTTTCAAATAAAAATTATTATTATGCTAGTGCATTTTTAAAAAACAGTAAAAAACTTTGTAGCATAAAATTTGAGAATAAAGAAAAAATTTTAGATGTTTTTGTGAAGTTATGTCAAATGTTAAATTATTTAGATGTTCAAGGATGTATTTATAACTCTTTGAATGATGATAGTATTTATTATAATGAAGAGGAAGATATAATAGTTTTTAAAGATATGCTATCTGCAGAACTTACTAAATATGAATTTAATGAGGAACAGGAAAATAGAGAGATTTTTAATCTATGTAAAAAGAATAATGACGAGGATACATTAAGTGTACAAGTATATTCATTAGGCATAATTTTATTAATGTTATGTTTAAAGAGTAAAAAAGTTGAAATAAATAGTAAAAACTTAGAGATTATAGTTAAAAATATAGATGGCAGCTATAGCAACAATTTATATTTACAAAAAAATATAGATGAAGATATATACAATATAATAAAAAATATGATACAACTTGATAAAAGAAATAGGTATAACAATATAACAGATGTTATTTTAGAAATAAATAAGGTATATAATAAAAATTTTAAGCCATATAAAAAAGAATTATTAGAAAAGCTAAATTTTAATACTAGACTTGTAGGACGTAGTGAACAAGTAGAGAAAATAGTAAAGCTTTGTGAATCTATGAATAAGTATGAAAGAATAGATAAAATTGTTGCTGTACATGGAGAGTCAGGAGTAGGTAAAACAAGATTTTTAAAGCATTTAGAATATATATTAAATCTAAAAAATTTTACAGTGTACAGCAATTTATATACAACTAAAAAAAGTAATGCTTTGTTATATATATTAAAGAATATAGCTAGTAATGCCAGTGAAGATTTGATTTTAAAGTATGGAGATATTCTTAATATTTTCATACCAAATTTCACAAGTAAATATAATATTGAAATTACTGAAAATGATTTAAAAAAGAAAGATAAAGTAAAAGTAATAAATGAAGTTATTAAGTTTATTTGTGAAGTTACTAGAGATAAACCAGCTATTATAATTATAGATAATTTACATTATGAAGATGAACAAACACTTAATTTTTTCATATATAGTTTAAATAAATATAATAAAGAAAATAATGTTTTAATAATATTTAGCTATTGTGATGGAGAATGCAAAAAGAATAAAAAATTTATTGATTTTTTAAATAAGATAAAAGCAAATATACAAAATGGTTTAAAAATAAGGCTTAGTGATTTTAATGAAAATGAAACTGATGAAATGATTAGTAATGTTTTATGTAAAAGATATGTTTCAAATGCTTTTACGCAGATTATATATAACAATACCCATGGCAATCCATTATTTATAGAAGAAGTTTTAAAAAATATATTTTTTAGAAAATATATTTATATAAATGATGATAGTGGAAAATGGTATAACAAATATGAGTTAAAACATCTTAAACTTCCAGCAACAATGTATGATACAGTAAAAGACCAAATAGATGAATTTGATAAAATATCAAAGGATATATTAACGATTATGTCTATATTTAATAAGGCTATTAATAAAGAACTTATATTAAAAATGCTTAATATAGATATAAGTATACTATCAGATAAATTAGCACAGTTAATTGATATGGGGGTTTTATGTAGAAAAATTGAAGACAGAGGTTTTGTATATGATTTTTATAATAAATTTTTAAAGTTATATCTTTATGATGATATAGATGATGATGAAAAAGTAGAAAAACATAAAATGGCATATAAGGTTCTTGAAAAATATTATTTTGATGGAAGCTTAGAATATTTAGAAGAGATTATATATCATCTTGAAAAATCTAATGATAAAGAGTCTCTAAAATATTATTGTATTAAGAATGCACAAAGGATGTTAGAAGTAAATAATAAAAAGGATGCCATAAGTAATTACTTTAAAATTTTAAATTCATATAAAGAGCATGAATTTGATGAAGAAATCTTGAAAATTTTAATTGAAATAGGAATACTCTACAAAGAAGAATGTGATACAGAAAAGGCATTGGAATGCTTTAATAAAACAAGTAAAATTGGAGCTATGAAAGATTATACAAAAATAACAGTAGATTCAATGATACTTATAGTGTCAATTTTGTTAAATGATAAAGAGTTTAATGAAATAGAAAAATATATGTTAAAAATAGAAAAACTTTTAAAAGACATAGAGTATGAAAACGGCAATATAGCATACATGCACATAAAAGCAGAAATGTATATGTCAATGGGAGAGTATGATAAAAGTTATGATATTGGATTAAAAGGTATGGAATTATGTAAGGACAAATATTTAGATTATAGATTTAAATTTTGCAATATGATAACCGCCATACTTATAGTTAAAAATAAGCCACAGGAAGCATTACCTATATTGATTGAAAATTTAGAGTTATGTACAGATAAATATCCTTTAGCAAAAGTAAGAATCATGAATAATATAGGGCTTATATATAGTGACTTTTATGAAGAAATGGATAAAGCCATGGAATATTATGAAATGGTTTATAAAATTGAAGTGGATAATAACATTGAAAGTTGTGGTGTTCTTGGACTTGTAAATATAGGTTTTGTTCAATACAGTTTAGATGAATATGAAGAAGCTTACAATACATTTATGAAGGCCATAGAAAATTTACGTAAAAAGGAATTAAAAGAAGCAGAAAAACAAAAAAGATTTGAACATTATTGCTATATGTATTTAGGAAGTATATCCTATAAATTTGGTAAATATAGTGAGGCTTATAGGTACTATTCTTTGGTGAAAAATTATGCTGATGGACCAGATGTTGATAATAGAGATAAAGGTCAGTTTTATATATTAGCGTATAATCTACATTGCTTATGCGGTGAAAAAGAGAAGGCTAAAAGTTTTCTGAATATTGCAAAAAAATCGTCGAAAAATACAGGTGTGTCTTTAACAAAGTTAGCTAAAGTGTGCGAAATAGTATATGAATTGGAAGAAAATGCAGAAAAAGATATAGATAAGTACTTAATTATATTAGAAGAAATGATAGAGGATATAGTTAATAAAGACAATATAATATTAATTGTATTAAATTCTGTAATAAATTTTTATTTAAAAAAGGAATATGAAAAGGCAATATTAGTTTTACAATTAGCTAATGAATATGAATTAGAAATAGATTTCAAAAGAAATAATAGGACATTAAGGTTTTTAAATCATATACTTTTAGAAAATCCTAATATAGAAAGCTTAAATCTTATGTTAAGTGATTTTAAGGAGCAGGAAGAAAATTTTCTTTTATGGATATTATTAATTTGTATAGGTGATAAGTTTTTAGAAAGTGGTCAGTACAATTATGCTATTATATATTATTTTGAGGCTTGTGGATCAATTATAGATTTAATTCTTCAAATGCCTAAAGAGTTAAGGTTAGGTTTTTTTATTAGTAATAAAATGGAAACAGCTTTTATAAAATTTAAAGGGTTATTAGATTATTACAAAAAAGAAAAACAGGAATTAAATTTAAATGAATATAAGTTACAATTAAATAATAATCAAGAAATGGAAAGCTTATTTAAAGATGTATTGAATGAAGAAATAATAAGAGGAGAGCGATTATCTATATCTTTAAAAGATGTTAATGCTAATTTATACAACTTAAATATAAGAAGTACTAGTGAGTTATTTAAAAATTTCACATCCGATAGTATGAATAATATAAAATTAATTTTAAAATATTTAAGTTATATAACTATATCTAATAAAGCTATGGTTATTGTGGAAGATGAAAATGGGTTTAATATACTTGAAAGCACATCAAATGTCACAAAATTGCCAAAGGATTTAAATATAATAAATACAGTGAGAGATACTAAAAAGGAATTTATTTTAAATGAAAATTATATGGAGTATTTAGAACTAGATAACTGTAAAGTATCTACATCACAAACAAAAGGGATTATGTGTGTTCCTATAATCATGGATAGTAATTTAGAAAATAATAATAGAAAATGTACCATGCACTATGTAGACAATATAAAAGGATATATATATTTAGAGTCAGATCAAATACTAAATAAAATAAATAATGAGTCTTTAGAAACATGTTTAAATTTATCTAAAGTATTAGGGGTTTTAATAGAAAAATATTTATCAGAAGTAAGTTCTTCTTTAGATAAAGTTACAGGAAGCATGACAAGAAAATATTTAGAAAAAGCAATTACATTACAATTAGATTCGTGTAGTGAATGTAGTTCAAGCTTTTCTATACTTATGTTTGATGTTGATTTTTTTAAAGGAGTTAATGATGACTTTGGACATAGAACCGGTGACAACATATTAAAAGAGATATGTAAAACAGCTATGTTAAATATAAGAGAAAGCGATATATGTGGTCGATATGGTGGTGAAGAGTTCATAATTGTTTTACCTGAGACAAGTAGTGAAGAAGCCTTTGGTATTTCAGAAAGAGTTAGAACTAGCGTAAAAGAAAGAGACTTGCTTAGTGGAAGACGTGATGTGACTATAAGTATTGGAATAGCTAACTATCCAGAGCATGCAACTGAATATGAAGATTTAATTGAAAAAGCAGATCAAGCTTTATATGCAGCAAAGAATACAGGGCGAAATAAATCTGTTATATGGGATGAGAGCTATAGAGGAAACTTAAACTCTACTAATAAAATAACTGGAATAGTATCTGGAAATATAAACAAGGATATTAGAATTGCATCCACTATGCTTGATACAATAGAAATAGTTGGAGAAAACAAAAATAAAGATGAAATAATATATCTTTGTCTTGGTAGTATTATGAAAATGATAGAATGTAAAAGTGCATCTTTATTTATTATAAATGGCACTGATGTTGATAATATATACACAAGAAAACCAGGAGAAGCTGATTGGTTTACATTAAAAAAATATGACAAGGATTTAATTTTAGATGTTATTAAAGAAAAAAAGACAAATACTACAATAGAAATTGAGGATTTAAGTAAACTTGAAGATAATTCTCTTAGCACAGATTTTAAGTCTGTAATTATGACACCTATAATTCAAAAGGGTGTAGTAATCGGGATTTTATATCTTTGCGCATATTCTAGTACAAAGGAATTTGGAATAGAAGATGCTAACATTTTATCTATGGTAGGAAAGATAATGATACCAAGATTGTAGTTTTATTTTAAGTGAATACAACTATAGTATGATAAGATTGATTTGTAGTTAAATTATGGAATCAATCTTTTTTTTTATAGTATAATTATTTTAATGAATATTAATTTTTAGTAAAGCAAAACATACAAATAAGCGTATTTATATCAAAATAGACCTATAGTTAAAATAATGATGCTTTTATTATATTTAAATATTAAAAGTTATTTTTAAATATTAATTATGGCTAAAGGATAAAGATAAATTTAGGAGGAATTTTAATGAATAATGGATTCAAGCTTTTAAAAGAAGTAGAAGTTAAAGAAATTAATTCTTTAGCAAAAGTATTTGAGCATGAAAAAACAAAGGCTAAATTATTATATTTGGGTAATGATGATACCAATAAGGTATTTACAATAGGATTTAGAACTCCACCAGAAGACAATACAGGGGTGGCTCATATAATTGAACATAGTGTTTTATGTGGTTCTAGAAAATTTCCAACAAAAGAGCCTTTTGTAGAATTAATAAAAGGATCATTGAATACATTTTTAAATGCAATGACCTTTGCAGATAAAACAATATATCCTCTTGCAAGTAAAAATGATAAGGATTTTATGAATCTAATGGATGTGTATTTAGATGCAGTTTTTTATCCTAATATATATGCAAATCCTGAAATATTAATGCAAGAAGGTTGGCATTATGAACTTGAAAATAAAGAAGATGATTTAAATTATAAAGGTGTAGTTTATAATGAAATGAAAGGTGCATTCTCATCACCAGATGGAGTTTTAATGAGAAAAATACAGGAAACATTATTTGAAGATACAACTTATGGAGTGGAATCTGGTGGAGACCCAGAATTTATACCAGATTTAACACAAGAGGGATTTTTAAATTTCCACTCAAGATATTATCATCCATCTAATAGTTATATATTTTTATATGGAGATTTAGATATAGATAAGTATTTAAACTTTATAGACAAAGAATATTTATCTAATTTTGAATATAAACAAATAGATTCAGAAATAAAAGAGCAAAAACCGTTAGGTGATAGAAAATATGTGGTAGATGAGTATCCAATATCAGAGGAAGATAGTGAAAAAGAAAAAACATTTATGGCCTTAAATTTTGTTACAGGAAAAGGCTATGATGAAGAAGTACATTTAGCGTTAGATACACTAGAATATTTACTTTTAGAAACTCAAGGTGCACCACTTAAAAAAGCGCTAATAGATAATAATATAGGAAAAGATGTTTATGGTAGTCTAGACACTAGTATACTTCAGCCAGTGTTTAGTATAATAGTTAAAAACTCTGAGGAAGGCAAAAAAGAAGAGTTTGAAAAAGTTGTAGATGAAACATTAAGAGATTTAGTTAAAAATGGAATAGATAAAAAGCTTATAGAGGCTTGTATAAATATTACGGAATTTAGATTAAGAGAAGCAGATTTTCAAGGATTTCCTAAAGGTTTATTCTATTATATAAGTCTTATGGATAGTTGGTTATATGGAAAAGATCCATTAATACATTTACAGTATGATGGAATGATAGAAAAAATGAAAGAAGGATTATCAACTAATTATTTTGAAAGTCTAATAGAAAAATATTTATTAAACAATAACCATACATCTCTTTTAGTATTAAAACCTAAAAAAGGTTTAGCAGAAGAAAGAGACCAAAAAGTAAAAGAAAAATTAAAAGCCTATAAAGAAAGTTTAAGTAATGAACAGCTTGAAGAAATTATAGAAGAAACAAAAACTTTAATATTACGTCAAAATACACCAGATTCTAAAGAAGCGTTAGAGACAATTCCTCTTTTATCATTAGATGATATAGATAAAAATGTAGAAGATTTATCTGTAAAAGAAGAATGTGAAAAAGATATAAAAATCTTATGGCACGAGACATTTACAAGCAAAATAGCATATATTAATGTTTTCTTTGACTCTACTTCAGTGCTAAAGGAAGATATTTGTTATCTAAGCTTATTAACATCACTTATAGGAAAATTAGATACAGATAAGAAGAGTTATGTAGATTTATCTAATGAAGTTCTTATAAACACTGGTGGAATATATTTTAGAAGTGAAGTTTTTGGTGATAGTTTAGATACAAATAAATACTATCCATATGTTGTAGGATATTCTAAAGCTATTTTGGAAAAAGTTCCAAATCAATTAGAATTATTATCAGAGATGTATAACAACACTAATTTTAAAAATGTAAAAAGAATAAAAGAAGTTGTTCAACAATTAAAATCAAGAATTGAAATGTCTATAATTGAAAGAGGACATCAAGTAGCAGCATTAAGGCTTAATTCTTATTATTCTCCAGCATCAAAATATATAGAAAGTGTTTCAGGACTAGAATTCTATAAATTTATACAACACTTAGAAGAAAACTTTGATAGTGAAATAAATAATGTTGTAGCAAAATTAGAAGATATAAAAAATAGAGTATTTAATAAAGAAAACTTAATGGTTTCTATAACAGGAGAAAAAGAAGAACTTGAAAAACTTAAAGCTAATATTAATATATTAACTGATAATATAAATAATAATAAATATGAAAAACAAGTGTATGATTTTAAAGTTGAACAAAAAAATGAAGGATTATTAACGCCTTCTAATGTGCAATACGTTGCTAAAGGATATAACTTTAAAGATTTAGGATACGAATATAGTGGAAAATTATTAGTTTTAAAGACTATAATGAAATTAGATTATTTATGGAATAAAATAAGAGTTCAAGGCGGGGCTTATGGTGCCATGACAAGTCTTGTAAGAAGTGGAAATATGGTATTTGTATCTTATAGAGATCCAAACTTAGCTGAAACATTAAAAGCTTACGATGAAATAGTTAAATATATTGAAACTTTCTCTACTTCAGAAAGAGAGATGACAAAATATATAATAGGAACAATAAGTGAGCTAGATTCACCATTGACACCATCTATGAAGGGTGAAAAAGCTGTAAGCATGTATATAAGACATATAACTTTAGAGGATTTAAGAAAGGAAAGAGAAGAAGTTTTAAATGCCACTGAAGAAGATATGAGAAAACATTCAGACCTTGTTAAAGCGGTAGTATCTAAAGATTTTTATACAATCCTTGGAAATGATAAAAAGATAAAAGAAAACAAAAATATATTTAATAATTTAGTAACAGTATTTTAATTTAAATTATACAAACATACCACTTTATATTAAAAAGTGGTATGTTTTTTAAAAAAATAGGTACTTATAGGGAAACAAGCTTCAACTTAAATTTACAATGTTGGTTTAAACTGGACTCCAGTTTCTTTTGAATTGAATGGAGTAAAACTTGAGGTTGAAAGAAAAATTGAAGAAAGTTTAGCAGCTAAGTATACCACCGTAACAAGAAGGACAGGCGTACCAATGTATACTTTCCATAAGTTATTTTTTGAGTGAAATCAAAAGTTTAGCAATAAGATATAAAGCAATCAAAGCCGGTCCTAAAAAAGTACGTTGAGAATTATTAGGAACGAAGTGAGTAGTAATAACCATAACTATTAACTATTAACTAAAATAATCTGTTAGTTATTGAGAAAATGTTAATTTGAATTTTCTCATTTGATAAATGAATAAGTTTAAAATTTAATTTTGGACCCTATAAAAAACAAAGGAGTGTGATTAATGTGAAGTGTGAAATCATAGCTGTAGGAACAGAATTATTATTAGGGGATATCTTAAATACTAATGCACAATACTTGTCTAGAAGATTAAGTGAGCTAGGTATATTTTGTTATCATCAGTCTGTAGTGGGGGACAACCCTCAAAGGTTAAAAGAAACTTATGAGTTGGCTTTTAAAAGAGCAGATTTAGTTATAACTACTGGTGGGTTAGGGCCAACTAAAGACGATTTAACAAAAGAAATATCCTTTGAATTTTTTAGAAAAGAAAGTGTATTACATGAAGAATCTTTAAAAAGAATAGAAGATAGATTTGAAAAGATGGGAAGGGAAATGGCTAAAAATAATATAAAACAAGCTTATTTCCCTAAAGATGCAATAGTTTTAAGAAATGACAATGGAACAGCACCAGGATGTATTATAAATGAGAACAATAAAATACTTATAAACTTACCTGGGCCACCAAAAGAAATGAAGCCTATGTTTGAAAATTCTGTAGTTCCTTATCTTTCAAATTTTCAAAAGGTAGTTTTAACATCAAAAGTTTTAAGGGTTATTGGAATTGGCGAGAGTGCAGCAGAAGAAATGATTAGTCACATAATAGAAAATCAAACTAATCCTACAGTAGCACCTTATGCAAAAGACGGAGAGGTTACTTTTAGAATTACAGCAACAGCAGAAAATGAAAATAAGGCAAAAGAACTTATAGTTCCTATAGAAGAAGAATTAAAAGAAATATTTAAAGAAAATTTATATGGTGAAGGTGACGATACATTAGAAGATGTTTTAGGAAAATTTCTTGTAGAAAACAATCTTACAGTATCAACGGCTGAATCTTGTACAGGAGGATTACTTGGAGCAAAACTTATAAATTATCCAGGTATATCAGCTGTATTTTTAGAAGGTGCTATAACATATAGTAATGATGCTAAAATGAGAACTTTAGGTGTAAAAGAAGAAACCTTAAAAGAGTTTGGAGCAGTAAGTAGTGAAACGGCAAAAGAGATGGCAGAGGGTATAGCTAAGAGATGTGGTGCAAGAATTGGTATATCAACAACAGGTATTGCAGGTCCAGGTGGTGGAACTGATGAAAAACCAGTAGGTCTTGTGTATATTGGTGTTTATATTGATGGTAAAGTATCAACTAAAAAGTTAAACCTTTTAGGAAATAGACAACAAATACGAAATCGTGCTACACAGTGTGCCTTAGATTTCTTAAGAAGAAAATTATGTATAAGTAAAGATATTAATAAATAAAAAAAAGAGATGATTAATTCATCTCTTTTATTGCTTCTTAGGCAAGATTTTACTTAAATCTATAACCCCATTACCTTGCATATATTTCTTTTCTTTTATTAATCTAGAAGATACTTTTAAAAGACCATAGACATCCTTAAATATTAACTGTGGATTGTACTCGTATAAAAGTGCACAAACTCCAGCAATATATGCGCAAGACACAGAAGTTCCACTTACATCAATATAATGTCTATTAAGTTTTGGAGGATACACCTTTAAGCCATTTCGCTCTGAAATATAGCTAGTATTACAATTAAGAGAGATAACATCTACAGCTGCAGATATAAAGTCTGGTTTAGCTAGAGTTTTTGACGATCCACAAGAAGAATAAGAATAAATTTTGCTAGCAGAAGTAGTATCTATACCACCTACAGTTATAACATCTTTTAAAACGGCAAATCCTTTAATACTATTTTCAGATGATAAATTGCTACCAGAAGGTACTACTACGGTTATACCCTTATCTATACAAACTTTAAATAGCTTGGAATAAATATCTAAAAAATCACTATCAATAGTATAAGTTTCAAAAGGTAAACATAGTATTTTAATGTTATAATCTTCACTACACTTTAAAATTTCATTTATCGCAAATAAAGTAGATGAAAGAAAGGCCTTTCCTGTTTTATCAAAAGCTTTAGCAACTACTAAATGGCTGTTAATTGCAACACCACGATATCTTCCTTTAGATTCATAACCACTTCCACAAAGTATTCCTGAGATAAAAGTACCATGACCATTATCATCATAAGGATAAGTATAATTGTTTATAACATCTATAAAGTGTTTAATTTTATTGTTTGGATATAAAAGATCTTTATGGGGATAGCAACCACTATCCACTAAGCCAATGCCTACCCCCTTACCACTAAGTTTGTAATCTCCTTTAATGATATTATCAGAACTTTGCAATGAAACACCATTTGATAAAAGAACAGTTCTACCACAAAGAAATGCATATTCATCTAAAATTATATATTTAATTTCTGGTAGCTCTATAAGACGATTTATACAATTTGTACTTAAATTAGCAGCAATACAGTTAATAGTATCTATAGAAAATAATACTTCACCATTTAAGTATTTAATTTTTTTAACTAAATCATCCTTTAAATTTCTATATTCAACAATGACCCTATATTTACTATAAAAATTGTTTTCTATAGCTTTTCTTAATGTGGGAGATAGTTTCCTTTTTAAAGAAAGCATAAAATATCCTCCTAGAATTGATACATCAATATATTATATGAATACATGAAATAAATGTAACTTTAAGTAAAAAATTTTAATGAATTTACATTAGAATAATAAAAGAATATTAAAAATATATAAAAAATTGTATACCATTCATTTTTTTGATAAATGCTATTGAATTTTCAAATCATTACATTCATAATAGATTACGTAGATATAATGAGTGAGGGGGATAAGTATGGACTTTAAACAGTTAGAAGCTTTTATTATGGTGGCAAAATTAAGAAGTTTTTCAAAGGCAGCAAATGCTATTTATCTTTCACAACCAACTATAAGCTCTAATATAGCTAGTTTGGAAAAGGAACTGGAGATTCAACTTTTTGATAGAACGTCTAAGGAAGTTAATTTAACTCCTGCAGGAGAGTTATTTTTAGAATACGCTACAGATATAATAAATACTAGGAATAATTCTATAGTTGAAATGTCTAATTTTAACAACAACATATCCGGTAGATTAAATATATCAGCAAGTACTACTCCATGTAATGCTATATTACCAAGGCTTATAAAAAAGTTTAATGATACTTATGCAAATGTTAAATTTAATATTAAAGAGCAAGGCTCTGTAGGAATAATTAAAGATATATTAGAATTAAATTGTGAAATCGGATTAGTAGGTACTACCGTACATAATAATAAAATAAGAAGTTATGACATAATGGAGGATGAGCTAGTTATAGTTTCTAAAAAAGAGTTAGGTCTTCCAGCGGTATTAACTATTGATGAACTTTTGAATTGTGATTTTATAATAAGAGAAAAAGAATCTGCAACAAGAAAAACATTAGAAACTGCACTAGATGAAGCAAATTTGGATAACCATAAATTGAAAGTTTTATGTGAAGTTAATAACTTAGATGCTCAAATAAAAATGCTAAAACTTGGATTAGGGGTAGTTATTTTATCAAAAGCACTATGTGAGGATTTATTAAAAGATGAAAACATGCAAATAAGTACTGTGGATGGATTAAATCTTAAAAGAAGTATGTATTTAGTTGTTAGTGCTAAGAGAACGTTAACACCAATAGCTACAGCCTTTTTAAATATGTGTAAAGAAGTATATAATTTAGAATAAGGTGTAATTATAGAGAAATAAGCTCACATTTAAATTTATTCATTAAATTTTTGTTATCAGTTAATAAATTAATAAACTAAAAAAAGATGCTATGCATCTTTTTTATTTTTGCCACTTAAAAAGAATTATTCCTGCAATCATAACTACAATGCCCAATATTTCTTTTAAACCAAAAGAACATTTTTCAATGCCAAATAATCCAAAACAATCTATAAGTGCTGCTGCAACTAGTTGAGCAACTAATATTATGGATATTGCATAAGTAGTACCTAAGGTAGAGATACTTTTCATAACAGTATAAACTATAATTGCACCTAAAACTCCGCTTAAAAGATATATTTTATTTGCATCTTTTATTGCTTTTATATCTCCCTTACCAGCAAAAAGCATAACAATAAATGTAACAACAAGAGCAACCCCTTGAGCGATTACATTAGTTTCCCAAAGCCCTACAGTTTCAGACAGTTTAGTATTAAAAACACCTTGAAGGCTCATGCTTACACCTGAAATTATTGCTATTATTACAGCTAACATAAAATCACCGTCCTCAGGATTAGTGTAACCAATAAATTTAGTCATATTCAATATACTTATGAAAGGGATATATTAAAAAGGCTAAATATTTCCTATTGAGTTTTATAGGAGTAATAGATTATTATAATAAAAGATTGTTTAAAAGATTAAATTTAAGTAAATGCATAAAAAAACTAATTAAGCTAGTTAAAATCAATGCAATAATACATTTCATTTTAAAATAACTATAATTAGTTTTAAATTTTAATATTCTTTTAGTGGATAAGATTTTATCATTTCTCTATTAGATGTTGGTTGTTTCCAAAGTTCAAACTTACAGATTTTAGCTGTGTATAAGTATGAATCTTTTTCAAAATGTGGATCTATGTATAATGTTCCATTCCCAGCACTTTTTCTCGTATTATGATTAGCATTAGCTATAGGAATGTTAAGATTACCGTTATTAGGCATCTTTATATTGACATTATAAATTGGAAAAGTATTAAATACACTTCTTAAAATCTTATTTATATATCCTTTATCTTCTACTTTAAAGCCTAGCGTATTAAAACTATCATTAAAAACTATTTTATTATCTATCATAATTTTAAAATTTTTATATGGTGCTAAAACTTTAAGCATTGCTTCATCCAATTTTTGAAAATCATTAGAATTTACTACACCTAAAGGTATATGAAGCACAGGTGTATTTTTATATAATTTATATTTTTTACTTATGGACTTTTGTATTTTTGTAAGAGATGAAGATGAATTTTCATCAAAAACGGCAACTAAGTAATATTTCATAACTATCCTCCATAACCCAAGGTTTTAAATTGACACACTTAATATAATGCGCCAAAACTCGTTAATTTATAATAAACAATATTATATCATAAATAATGGAAGGATTCATTAAAAATATTATCTATAAGGTTATTTACATAGAAATAAGTTTATAAATAATATTTTTAATTACTGGTATAAAAACTTTAAAAGTTTTTATTTAATAGTTAAAAAGTAATAGTTAATAGTTTTAGTATGGAACTGGAATCTAGTTTTATTATAATTTGATGATATAAAAAATATAGTGATTAATAATCACCATAACTCTTAACTATTAGTATAATGTTAATATTATGAATTCATAAATTTAAAATTTAGTTTAGAACAGTATATCAATAATTTAAAAAAGGGTTAAATACCTTTAAAATTCTTGTAAAATGCATAAATATCTTGCATATAAGTATGATAGCCTTTATATTAGATGTAGAATAAATGATATATTTTAAAATTTCGTATTAATAATGTAATTTGTATATGATATAATATGATATGTATGATTTTTAGGATGCAAGATAAACTTAATATATATTAAATAGTGAGGATGATACCGTAATGGAAAAATTAATAATTAATGGTGGTAAATCCATATATGGAGAAGTGGAAATAAGTGGAGCGAAAAATGCAGTAGTAGCAATTTTACCAGCAGCTATAGTAGCGAGCAAGGGAAAATGCTGTATTGATAATATACCTAATATTGAAGATGTTAATTGTATAGAAAGAATATTTGAATATTTAGGATGCAAAGTTGAAAGAAAAGAAGGGGCCTTAATTATAGATAGTACAGTTGTTAAGAGCCTTAATGCCAATACAGAACATGTAAGAAAAATGAGAGCGTCATATTACTTTTTAGGAGCTCTTTTAGGAAGATTTAAAGAAGCTAGAGTAGAACTTCCAGGGGGATGCCCTATAGGTTCAAGACCTATAGATCAACACATAAAAGGATTTGAAGCTTTAGGTGCAAGCGTAACAATAGAATGTGGCGCTGTTAGTGTTAAAGCAGAAAAATTAGTTGGAACAAGCATATACTTTGATGTAATTAGTGTTGGAGCAACTATAAATGTCATGCTTGCAGCTGTTTTTGCAGAAGGTGTTACTATTCTTGAAAATGCTGCTAAAGAACCGCATGTAGTTGATGTAGCAAACTTTTTAAATAGTATGGGCGCAAAAATAAAAGGTGCAGGAACTGATACAATAAAAATAACAGGAGTAGATGAGGTTGTAGGATGCAATTACTCAGTTATTCCAGACCAAATAGAAGCAGGGACTTTCATGGTAGCTACAGCTGCATGTGGAGGAGAAGTAAAAATAAAGAACGTTATACCTAAACACCTTGAGTCTATATCAGCGAAATTAATAGAAATGGGAGCTGATGTTATAGAGGGTGATGACAATATTATCGTTAAATCAGATAAAAACTTAAAGGGTGTAAACATAAAAACATTACCTTACCCAGGATTCCCAACAGATGTACAACAGCCAATGAGTACTTTATTAGCTGTTTCAAAGGGCAGAAGTGTAATAAATGAAAGTATATATGAAAATAGATTAAAACATGTTGAAGAGTTAAATAGAATGGGAGCAAACATAACTGTTGAGGGAAGAGTTGCTGTTATTGATGGCGTAGAAAAACTTAAAGGTGCTAATGTTAAGGCAACAGATTTAAGAGCAGGAGCGGCACTTGTTATAGCAGGTTTAGTTGCAGAAGGAACTACTGTTGTTGAAGGAATACAACATATAGATAGAGGGTACCCTAATATAGAAGAAAAGTTTAAACGCTTAGGTGGAGACATTACAAGAGCAAAGTGTGATTAGTAAGTTAAGAGAAGGAGAAGTTTATGATATTTTGTCCATTATTTAGTGGTAGTAGCGGAAATAGTGTATTTGTATCAGATGGTAATACTAGAATTTTAATAGATGCAGGAGTTGCAGGTAAAAACATAGAAAGGGAATTAACTAATATAGGTGAAAACCCTTCGGAAATAGACGGTATTTTTGTAACTCATGAACATATAGACCATATAAAATCTGTAGGTGTATTATCAAGAAAACACAATATACCTATATATGCAAATGAGCTTACTTGGAATGCTATGGAAAGCAAACTAGGTAAATTAAAGATGGAAAATATAAAGCTTCTTGATAAGAAATACATAGACATAAAAGATATGACTATAGAAAACTTTAAAATACATCATGATGCTGTTGATCCTAGAGGTTATGCATTTAGAAGCAAAAATAAGGTAGCAGCAGTAGCAACAGATTTAGGGCATTTTTCAGAAGAAGTGAAAAATGTTTTGAAAGAGGCAGATGTATTTTTATTAGAAAGTAACCATGATATTGAAATGCTTAAATTTGGACCATATCCATATGTACTTAAGAAAAGAATTTTAAGTGATATTGGACATTTATCTAATGAGGCTTGTGGAAATGCTATATTAGATATTTTAGGAGATAATCTTAAAAATATATATTTAGGACACTTGAGCAAAACAAATAACTATCCACAGTTAGCATATGAGACAGTTATAAGCGTTTTAAAGGAAAACAAGGTTCAAATAGGAACAGATGTAAATATTACTATGGCAAATAGAGATAAACACAGTGATGTTATATGTGTATAATGATATTATGCTAATAATAAGTATAAGGGGGCAGTTATGAAAAAGAAATCAATAATAATAATATTAATAATTGCTTTTACTATAATAGGTGTTTTATCTTTTATAAATTACGATAAGAAAGATAAAAATAGTGCTTTAAATAGAGAAAAAATCAAGAATTTAAATGTAAAACAAGAAGAAAGTGGAGAGTATTTAGATTTAACATTATATTTTGATGGAACTGAAAACGATAGTGAATCTAAAATTTTAAAAGAAGAAAGACTAGTTGATAAGGAAGAATTGTTAGGAGAAATAATAGTTCAAGAGCTTTTAAAAGGCCCTTCAGTAGTTAGTCAATCTAAAGCAATATTCCCTAAAGACACAAGATTATTAAGCTTTTCTATTAAAGATGGTATTGCATATGTGAATTTAAGTGAAGCTGCAAAAGTTGAAATGAATGAGAATAAAGAAAAAACCACACTTACTTGTTTAGCTACGTCCCTTACTCAGCTAAGTAGTATTGATAAGGTTATGCTAACTATAGATAATAAAAATTTGCAAACAATAGGTGGAAATTACGATGTTTCAAAACCGTTTTCACAGGAAGATATTAATGGATTAAAGCTTAAATAGAATGAAGTTAAGTAAATATTGAAACAAATCAAAAGTTTTATTATAATTAACGAAGTAGATAAATTTTAATTTATTCATAAAGGAGATAATAACATGAGTTTATATAATGAATGGACAAATTACGTAGTTGATTTTGTGAAAAGCAAAGGTGAACCAGAATTCTGGAAAGAGTATGCTAGAGTTGAAACTACTATATATAGCAAAGCATTAACTAATTTAAATGGAGAAATTAAGGGAAAAATAAATGAATTAGCTGAAGAATATGGTGTTACAGATGTTCAATTTATGGGATTCTTAGATGGAATAAATGAAAGTATAGAAAAAGAATTAGATTTAGAGTCAATGGATGCAAATGCTGAAATAGATATGAAAATTGATTTTGAAAAATTATATTTCAATATGTTAGAATCTAAAGCTGATTACTTATACAAATTACCACAATGGAATGCAATATTCTCAGAAGAAAAAAGAAAAGAGATAACAAAAGAATGGAGAGCTTCTAAAGTAATAGTTAAAGAAACTAAAGTAGGAAGAAATGATCCATGCATATGTGGTAGTGGTAAAAAATACAAAAAGTGTTGTGGAAAATAGCATTTATGATAAAGCACCCTTATAGGGTGCTTTTTTAATACACAATTATTAGGGAAATAAGCTCCAATTTAAATTTATTTAATAACTTTTAACTTAAAATAAATTGTTGATTATTCATGGGATTAAGTGTATATAGGGAGTTTAAAAATTTTAAACAAAACGTTAATAATTTTAAATTTATTAAAAAATACAATAGTAAAGTTTAGATTTTTAAAAAAATAATATAAAATTAGTTATAATTTAATATTATTGTAATTAATTTTGCTATATTAAATGATAAAATTTTTATGTAAAAGTGTTAAAAATTATATTAAAATAGCTTTTAATTGTGATAATATAGTTTAGTATTAAAGTATATTATATACACTAATGTAGGTATTTAACTTTAAAAGTTTTAACATAGATGTTTTGAGGTGCATTATGAACAAAAAGAAAAAGTATGTTGTGGTTAACGAGAAAAGACTAATTATGGCAATAATAGTATGTTTGATTATTATATTTGGTGCATCTATGCCAATGATTAATTATATAAAGAGTGTAAATAAAAAAAATGAATTGGTATATGGAAAAAAAGAAGAAGTCAAAAAAGAAGAGGTCAAACAGTTAGAAGACTCTAAAACAAATGAAGAAGTTAAAGAGAAGAAAGAAGATAAAAGCGACAATAAAGAAAATAATAAGACAAGCAGTGATGAAAATATTTTAACAACATCTGCATTTATGGGAGATTCTATAACGGAAGGGTTCTCTTTTTATGAATTAGTAGAGGATAAAAGAGTTTTAGCTAATAAAGGAGATACTACTGAAGTTGCAGTAAGTTATGTAAATCAATTAAAAGATATAAATCCTAAAAATATATTTATACTTTATGGAATGAATGATTTGATTTGTTTTTCTAAAAATGAAGATTTTATTTCACAATATGAAAAACTAATAGAAGATATAAAAAAAGAAGTACCAAATTCTACTATATATGTTCAATCAGTATTTCCAGTAGCAAGTTTTGGAGAGGATGCTACAAATGGAATTACTAATACTCGTATAGAAGAAGTTAATAAATTGATTGTAGATATGTGTGTGAGACAAAGGGTTAATTATATGGATATTGGTAAGCTTTTAAAAGGAAATGATAATTCTTTTGAGCCAGATGGTAAACATGTAAAAGGAACTTTTTATAGCACATGGATAGATGAAATAAAAAACAATTTACATTAATTATAAGGGAAAGTAGAGTTAAACTTAGCTACTTAAAAATTGAGAATGAAAAGTTAGGTTAATTAAATCAGTACATAAAATTTTAAAGGCATATAAAAAGGAAGTAAGAAATTAAAAATTTAAAGCATATTTGTCATAAGAAAAAGGTGAATCTAGCAATAGTGGGGCTATACATGGGCTTTATTGACAAAGTATTAATGGCAAATAAGTGAGAATACTAGTTTATTATTTATTTGAGTATGTCTAAATACAGAAAGGATGAAAATTATGTTAAAAGGAAACACTAAAACAAAAAAAATAATGGCAATTGCTTTTGGAGCAATATTAACGGTAGGAATGTTAACTGGTTGTGGGACAAGTACTAAGGAGAAAAACCCAACGACAAAAGAAGTAATAGAAAACATAAAAAATTCAACAGAATTTGCAGATATGCAAGAAGGTAGTGAAGAAAAATTAGAGAAGTTTGTTGGCGTTAAGTCAGAGGATATAGAAGAAATTTCATTTTACATACCAAAAACAAACTTACAAGCTGATGAAGTAGCTGTTATAAAAGTTAAAGATGAAGCAAAAGTTGAAGATATGAAAAAACAAATCGAAGCAAAGGTAAATGAAAATGGTGAAGGATTTAAAGATTATCTTCCAGAACAATATAATTTAGTAGAAAATAAGGTTTTAAAATCTGAAAGAACGTACATATTATTAGCAGTATCAAAGGATGCAGAAAAAATAGAAGAAGCTTTTGATGGTTCTTTAAAATAATATAAAAATAAAATTTAATAATTAAGGTGGGACGTAAATTGGTATTTAGTAGTTTAATATTTTTATTTGTATTTCTACCTGTAACATTACTAGTTTACTATATATCCCCTAAAAGAATAAGAAACTTAGTATTATTGATATTTAGTCTTATATTTTATGCATGGGGTGAGCCTGTTTATATAGGAATAATGCTATTTTCAACAGTGTTTGATTATACTAACGGAATTCTTATAAATAAATATAGAGATAATAAGAGCAAGGCAAGACTTGTTCTTATTATTTCTATGGTTATTAATCTAGGAATTTTAGCATTTTTTAAATATTACGGGTTCTTTATAGCAAACGTTAATGGATTACTTGGTCTAAATTTAGTAGCAAAAACTTTACCATTACCTGTAGGTATATCATTTTATACGTTTCAGACAATGTCATACACTATAGACGTCTATTTAGATAAGATTCCAGTGCAAAAAAACATCATATCTTTTGGTGCGTATGTTACAATGTTCCCACAGTTAGTAGCTGGTCCTATTGTAAAGTATGGAGAAGTTGCAAAACAAATAGATAGTAGGCATGAAACACTAGAAAAGTTTGGAGAAGGATGCGAATTATTTATAGTAGGCTTAGCTAAAAAAGTTTTACTAGCTAATAACATAGGAATTATATGGACTACTATTAAAAATACGCCAATAAATGATGTTACTGTGATTGGAGCTTGGCTTGGTATAATAGCATTTACTTTCCAAATATATTTTGATTTTAGTGGGTATTCAGACATGGCAATCGGTCTTGGAAAAATGCTAGGTTTTGATTTTATGAAAAACTTTAATTACCCATATATATCAAAGAGTATTACAGAATTTTGGCGTAGATGGCATATATCTTTAGGCTCTTGGTTTAGAGAATATGTATACATACCGTTAGGTGGTAATAGAGTTTCACTAGCTAAACATTTAAGAAATTTATTTATAGTTTGGTTTCTTACTGGCCTTTGGCATGGAGCAAGCTGGAACTTTATAGTTTGGGGACTTTACTTTGGATGTATATTAGTAATAGAGAAAATGTTTTTATTAAAATGGCTTGAAAAAATGCCTGGATTTATTGCTAATTTATATGCAATGGTATTAGTTATAATCGGTTGGGTGTTCTTTGATGTAGAAACATTAAACAGTGCCTTAAAGTACATAAAAGTTATGTTTGGTCTTAATAGCAATCCTTTAATGGATAGCATGACAATGTATTATTTCACAACTAATATAGGATTAATCATAGCAGTTATAATATGTTCAACACCTATCTTAAAAAGATTAGTTGATTTTATAAAAATAAAACTAAAAACTTTAAAGATAGTAATACTACCAAGTATATACTTAATAATGTTAGTTATATCAGTGGCTTATTTAGTTAATGAAACTTATAATCCATTCTTATACTTTAGATTTTAGAAGTATGAATAATTAGCTTAAAAGAGGTGAAAGTGTTGAACAAAAATAATAAATTATTAAAGATAATTGTAGCTATCATGTTTATTGTATTTTTTACATCTATTGTAGCTTTAAATATAATAACTCCAAATAAAGATTTTTCAGAGTTGGAAAATAGAGTGCTTCAAAAGAAGCCCAAGTTTTCAATAGAATCTTTGCTTGAAGGTAAATTTACCAAAAAATATGAAGAATATATTTCTGACCAATTTGCATTTAGAGATTTTTGGGTAGAATTAAAATCTAAGTGTGATAAATTTATAGGAAAAAAAGAAAGTAATGATGTTTACTTAGGAAAAGATGATTATTTGCTTGAAAAATTTAAAGCACCATCACAAGAAGAGGTTGATAATAGGGTAAATGCTATCAATAATTTTGATAATCAATCTAAAGAGTTAAAAAAATATATTGTATTAGCACCTACTGCAGTGGATATACTTAAAGATAAGTTACCAAACTATGTAGTAGAGCCTAGTGAAAAAACATATCTAGATAAGTTTAAAGATGGTTTAAATGAAGATATAAATTTTGTAGATGTATATGGAAAGCTAAACTCTAAAAAAGATGAGTACATATATTATAAAACAGATCATCACTGGACAACTGATGGAGCATACTATGCTTATGAAGAACTAGCTAAGAGCATGAATCTATCTTTAGCAGACAAAGATAACTTTGATAAAGTAGAAGTTAGTAATGAGTTTTTAGGCTCATTATACTCTAAAGGTAATTTTAGAGATGTATCTTCTGATAGCATTAATCTTTATAAATATAAAAATCACATAGATGAAGATATAAAGGTAGAGTATCCATTAGAAGAAAAAGAGAGTAATTCTATATATGCAATGGATAACCTTAAGAAGAAAGATAAGTATACTGTTTTCTTAGATGGAAACCATCCTTTAGTAAAGATAAGTACAAAAGCAAATAGTGATAGAAAGTTGCTTATAGTAAAGGATTCTTATGCTAATTCTTTTGTTCCATTTTTAATAAATGATTTTAGTGAAATATATATGGTAGATTTAAGATATTATACAGAAGATTTATCAAAGTTAATAGAAAAAAATGAAATAGATGAAATGTTAATGCTTTATAATGCAAATACATTTTTTCAAGATACATCTATAAAAACTATTAAATATTAAAACATATAAATAACCTTTAATTTAAGTTTAGTAAATAATCATTAAGCTATAAACAATGTTTATTTTAAATTATGAAAGTAAATGTTTAAAAAGCATATAAACTTAGTTATATAGTATAATATTATTAACTGTAAAATTAGGGGAAGTATTTATGAGTATGATTTTAATACCACAATTAATGGCTTTGGGGTTAACTTGTATAAAATTTTTAATTTTATATTTTGTTATAAAACTTGCTGTAAAAAAATCTATTCAAGAAGCTCAAGATAAATAATTTACAAAGTTATATAAGAGAGTTTAGAAAATAAGTTTTTATAAGCTAAATTTTTAAACTCTTTTTATTATTTTAATGTAGAAGTTCAAAAGTGAGTTTGTATCACTATAGATTGGTGTTATAATATTTTAAAGGTAAGTGAGGTGTAAATATGAGTGAAGAAAATAAAGAGGGATTAGCTGGTAGTGGATGTGAAGTATTAATTCCATTTAACGAAAGACGCCCTATACAAGAAATTGAAAGAAGCTTAATAAAAAAATATAGAAAACATATATGGTCTAAATTTATAAAGGCTATAAAAGACTATAAATTAGTAGAAGATGGAGATAAAATTGCAGTAGCTATATCTGGAGGAAAAGACAGTTTAGTTATGGCAAAATGTTTTCAGGAATTAAAAAGACATGGCCAAATGGATTTTGAATTAGAGTTTATAGCTATGGACCCTGGTTATCATGAAGATATTAAACAGCTTTTAATTGACAACTGTAATTACTTAAATATACCTATACATATATTTGACTCAGGGATATTTAAAATTGTTGATGACATAGCTAAAGATTATCCATGTTATATGTGTGCGAGAATGCGTAGAGGTGCATTATATTCAAAGGCTCAAGAGCTTGGATGTAATAAACTTGCACTAGGTCACCATTTTAATGACGTAATAGAAACTACAATGTTAAATGTTTTATATGCAGGAAACTTTAAAACAATGCTTCCAAAATTAAAAGCAACTAATTTTGAAGGATTAGAGCTTATAAGACCACTTTATTATGTAGAAGAGCCATATATACAAAAATTCATTCAAAACAGTGGTATATGGCCATTAAATTGTGCATGTATGGTAGCTGCAAAGAAAATAGGAAACAAACGTTTTGAGATAAAGGATATGATAGCAGATTTAAAGAAAAACTTTAAAGATGTAGATAAATCTATATTCAGGGCAGCACAGAATGTAAACATGGATGCAATATTAGGATGGAAAAAGGACGGAGAAACCTATTCATATTTAGATTTCTTTGATGAAGATTAATAATTTATTTAAATTAGCTGTATTAAAATAGAAGAACAAATCTATTTTAATACGGCTTTTTATTTGTTTTATAAAATTTTAATTAAATTTTTAGTTTATATAAGGAGTTTGTTGTTATAAAAAATGATAAATATAACTTTAAATCGTTATTCAGTTAGTTATTTCAAGAAACTCTAATAATATTTTTGAAAATTTTTAGGACTAAACGGCTGAATCGACGTCCTGTCTAGGCAGTCGCGAAACCCGTCCTTGGGTTTCGGTCCTAATAATGTTAAAAAATCTTATAAGAGTTTCTAAGGAATAACTAAAAGTCATAACTAACTTAAAGTTATATTTGTCATTAAAAAGTAAAGTTAGGTAAGTTAATAAATTAAAATTTAGATGATTAAAATAGTTAAATGTGTTAGGAAATGTTTTTAATTAAATAAGAGTCTTTAAATAAAATAATTTTTTTTGCATTGATTAATCAATTTTATGAGAAAAACATGATAAAGACTTTATAAAATTAGTAATATATCAAGGCTATAGTATAAAAACATTTATAAAGAATTATGATGAATTATAATAAATTTAATATAAATATGACAGAAAATAATATAAACAAATTACAATAAGTTACATGTTATTTATTGTAGTTATGATAACCTATAAACAAATGAAGTTTAAGGGTAAGATATTATGGTGGAAAATTATACTCTTGGATAATATATTAATGTTAGGTGGGTAATATATGATTAAGAATAAAAAATTATTATTTTTAGTTTTAACTTTAATAATTAGTTTTACATTAATCGGTTGTGGAGTTGATAAAGAAAAAAATACTAATACAAAAAATAAAGAAACTAGTGTTTCAATTAATAAAAAAGAAAGTTATGTAGATGTTGAAGGTGTAGTAGAATATATATGTTCTGATGAAATTGGATATAAATCAGTTGAAGATAAAGGAAATGAATTAGCTGTTAAATATATAAATAATTTGTTTTCGAAGATGAATTTAGAATATGTTTTTGGCGAATCATATTTGCATGAATTTATTTATAAAAATAAAGGTTATTCAGCTAATGGTAATTTAATTGATGAACAAATAGAATTAAATAATATTGTAGGAAAGATAAGTGGCAAAGACAATAAAAAAGCAATTGTAATAACAGCTCATATAGATTCTTTTGGAAAAGGAGTTTTAGACAATGCATCAGGTGTAGCTGTTGCATTAAAAATGGCGGATATTTTAAAAAATAATTCAAAAAATAATTTACCTAATCAGGATATAATCTTTTGTATTACAAATGCAGAGATGCAACTATTTGTTGGCAGTGAAAACTTTGCAAATGATATAAAAGAAAAATATGAAAGTTTATGCAATGTGAACATTGATTGCATTGGATTAAAAACAGGAGGACCACTTGCATTAAAAAATATTAGTAATATTAGTGAATCTGAAAAACTTTATGAATCATTAAAAAAGAATTTAACGGAAAGTAATATAAAATTTTCAGATGTTGTTTCAAGTGAAAAAGTTGAAATGACTATGAAAATGAACAGCGGAGTAAGCGATTATGTTTCTTTTGAAAAGCTAGGAATCCCCTAATATTCATATATCTCAATCTGAAATGGGTTCATTGCCAGATAAACAAAATGCTGGGTTAGAAATTTTAGATTATCAATATTTAAATAAGTTTGTAATAGCAATGGTTGAATGGTTGCAAGATTTTTAAATAAAATGATTTATGAAATAAAAAAATCTCAAAATGGTTTATTCATTTTGAGATTTCTTTGTTTATTAGAATATTATGTGTGCTATTAATGACACAATAGGAAGAGCAATTAATGTTCTTTCTAAGAAGATTATAAATAAATCTTTTAATGAAACTGGTATTTTTGAACCAAGTATAAGTCCGCCTATTTCAGACATATATATTAATTGAACTACAGATATACATGCTATGATAAATCTTGTCATTGGGCTAACTATTGTAGCACCTATAACTGTTGGCAAGAACATATCTGCAAAACCTACTATTAAAGTTTGAGAAGCAGCTGCTGCTTCTGGTATATGTAATAGATTAAGTATTGGTATGAACGGCATACCAAGTATTTGGAAAACTGGAGTATACTCAGCAATTATTAAAGCAAGTGTTCCTATAGCCATAACAATAGGAAGAACTCCAAGCCACATATCTAAAACATTTTTTACACCTTCAAAAACTAACTCAGAGAAGTTTTTATTTTTTTCAGCTCTTTCTAATGCTTGAGTTAAAGCCCATTGATAAGAAGTGTAACCTTCAGGAATGATTTCCTTATTTTCTGCTTTAGCATTATTAAAAAAGCTTCTACTTTTTTTTGAAAGTGGTGGTATACGTGGAGTTATTATAGCTAAAATTATTCCACATAATGTAACAGTTAAGTAAAATGGTATAAACATATTAGAAAGTCCTACTTGAGCTATTACAACTAAACTAAATGTTATTGAAACAGCAGAGAAGCTTGTACTTATTATTGAAGCTTCTTTAGCAGAATAATAACCTTCCTCATATTGTTTGCTAGTAAGTAGTACACCTATAGTTCCATCACCAAGCCAAGAAGTTATACAATCTATAGATGAACGACCAGGCAATCCGAAAACTGGTCTCATTACTTTACTACAAAAAGTTCCTACGAATTCTAATAATCCAAAGTTTAATAACAATGGTAGAAATAATCCAGCAAATAAAAATACTGAGAATAGAATTGGTAGTAAATCATAAAGTAAAAGTCCACCTGTGTTTTCTGATACAATGAAATTTGGACCAATATTAAAAGTAGCACATATTACAAAAATCATTCCGAAAAATCTTGATGCAGCCCAAATTGGTGAAATATTAAATAATGAATTTAAAAATTTATTATTTATAATAAAATTAGGTTTTACTAATTTAGTTACTAATGTTCCAAGTGCAGCTAAAGTAATCATAAAGCATACTATGTATGGCATAAAATCGATTAATCTATTAAGTAAAGCCCTAGATAGTATGGCCACTGGTATTGTTAATTCGCCTTCATGGGGAACAGGTGTCATGAAAAACAATACGCCAATTAAAGATGGTAATAAAAATAATAATAAGTTCCCTTTAGAATAAGATGCCTTTTCTGTTTTTAGCATATATAATTCCTCCTTCTTTAGTTTATAAATATACAATTTCTTATTATAATAATACAGAAAATGAAAAAAGTCCACCCTTTTTCGTCATAAAATCAAATAAAAATACAATTTATAAGTGGAATATACATAAAATGATGTATTAATATACAAAATATGCATAAAACTTAATATAATATGCCAAAAGTATTGTTAATTATAATACTTGTAAAAACATAAAAATTACTTTAACAAATTACATTAATGTTGAAAATCATTAAAAGTTATTATATAAATGTATAAAATTGTATACAACTAGATCAGTTAGAGGTAAAAAATAAGGAGAGTTCATACAAAACTCTCCTTATTAATCACTTAAGGGTTAAATAAAGGATTGAATTAAATCGTTAAGTTGAAATTGAAAATTATCTTTAGATATAGAATCTATTAATTCTCTAGCAGCTTTTACCTCATCGGTAATTACTCCATCTACACCCATATAGTAATATTCTTCTATTGAAGTTAATGTATTTGCAGTCCAAACATAAATATCTTTATTAAATAATCTACAGGCCATTATTAGTTTATTACTTATAATAGATTCCTCAACAGATAGAAAATCAATATCCATAAATTCAACATTTGGTATACCTGCAACCACTATATATCCTACTGTTAATTTAGGAGCTTTTTTATTAACTTCTTTTAAAATATTATAGTTAGTAGATTGAACTATGCATTCATTATAAAAATCATTTTCATTTAATATATTTAAAAAATCATCTACAAAATTATTTTCGTACCCATGAAGTTTTAACTCTATGTTTAGCTTGATGCGACCTTTAGAAAGTTTTAAAACTTCATCTAAAGTAGAAATCTTACTTACAAATCCATTTTGAGAAGTTTGTAGGGTTTTAATTTCATCTAAGGTTAAGTCATATACATTTACATTTTTCTTTGCAAGCCTTTTAAGATTAGTATCATGGATAACTATAAGTTTATTATCTTTCGTTTGAAGTACGTCTATTTCAGCAAAATCTGCATTGGCATTTATTGCCCCTTCGATAGCTTCTAAACTATTTTCAACACCTGCATTTGTATAACCTCTATGAGCCATAATCTTAAAATTATTATGGGTATCATTTACCGCTCTAACAATAGAACTATCTACCAATAAAGAAGTTATTACGAAAAACAAAAGAGCCGGCACTATTACAAGGGATAAAATTACTTTTTTATGTTTTACAGTAAAACTTTGTTTTTTGTCAGCGCTAGTAAATTCTATATTATCAATACAAATATTCTTTTTATCACAATAATCTAAATAAAGAATTGTAAGTGTATTAATAACAATAGGTGTAGTTATAGTCATTAAGATATAGTATAGAGTTAAAGAAATTACAAAGGTAATAGCTGGTGAAAATTTATAAACAAAAGATTTATTCACAAGCCAAATTATAAAGCAAATAAGAGAAACTAGTAAAAATGATAATAGTATATAAAGTAAAAAAAATAAAATTATAGAGCTGATTAAAATAACAACAGTTTTAATATAATTTTTCTTTACTATTTCACTACTTTTTTTAGCAGCACGCCTAAAGCTTGTTTCACCCTCTAAAATTACAATATGAATAGAATATATCCATCTTACGTTTAAGTAAAAAATAACTGCTAATACTAATAAATATAAAATTCCACCTAGAGTTGTTTTCATAAGTTCATCTGAAATAAAATTAGGAATACTTAAAGATGGAATTAAAGATGAGTTAGCACCTACATTAAATAATGGCAAAAGAAGAATTAAATATAATGCCATATGAATCATTCCAAAACCAAATATAATTTTAATATTCGAGAAAGCTTTTTTTAGTGCTGATTTTAAATTTATACGTTTTTTATAGTTACTAAAATAAGAGATTATTATAAGAACAGAAAGTTCTATAAATATAACTCCTATTATTATTGGCGTTAAAACAATAAATGTTAAAAATCCATATCTACTAAGTCCAAATCTTATAAGTTCTCCATTAGTTAAACTATTAAAACCAGCAAAATAAAGAAATTTATTAAATATCAAAGAAATAAATGGTGTAAAAATACTAATAGTAAGTATTTTATAAATTGCTTCAAAGAGTAAATTTTCCCAATAAGAAAATCTTATATTTTCATATGAAGTAGATATAGTTTTTATTAAGTATATATTTTTAGATTTATCAAATAATTTCATATAGAACCTCTTTTAAAAAATAATTTAAGATTATAAGTTTTAGAACTAATTTATTAAGATAATTATTACTTTAAGGTAAAGATTATAACTCTTCACTCTTAACTAGAAAATTAAGTTTGTAACCTTATGTATATATAGGATTCCAAATATAGCATTATTTATTAATACCATGATTAAGAATTCAGTATTACATTTAGAATTACATATTATTATATACTATTTGAAATAGAAGGAAGGTGAAAATTTTTAAAAATTAAAAAAATTACATATAAAAACTAAAAATTAGAAATATGAGGTGAAAAAATGAATATAATAAAAAAAGATGGAAGAATAGAAGAACTTAAAAAAGATAAAATAAAAGTAAGTATTGAAAATGCAGCAAAGGATTCAGCTACTATATTAAATAATTCAGATGTAGAATTGTTAGTATCTGATATAATGGAAACTTTAAAAAAATTAAGAGGAGATGGCAATACATCTAGTTATGAAGTAAGTGGTGTGGTACTTCATACTCTTAATAAAAATAAATTTAATGATATATTAAACTCATATTCAGAAAATGAATAATGTATTAAAAAGTAGTAAATATTTATATGTAAAAAATTAATAGGTTTATTTTTTATATGATTTATATTATAATATTAATAAATATGAATAAAGTTTTTATATTTATAATAACTTTGAAAAGGTTGATTAGATGAGAAATGTTTTTTATGACGCATTAGAACAGTCACCGATAGTATCCGCAGTCAAAGATATGGATGGCCTTTGTAAGGCTTTAGAATCCGACTCAAAAGTCGTGTTTGTTCTTTTTGGTGATATATGTAACATATCCGATATAACTAAAAGAATTAAAGAAAAAAATAAAATAGCTATAGTTCATATCGATTTAGTTGATGGACTTGCAAATCGAGATATAGTGATAACCTTTTTAAAAAATAATACATCGGCAGATGGAGTAATTAGTACAAAATCAAACATAATAAAAAAAGCTAAAGAAAACGGATTTATAACAGTCCAAAGATGTTTCATACTTGATTCATTATCTTTGGAAGGTAGTAAAAAATATATGAATGCAGGATATGCAGATGCAATAGAAATATTACCTGGAGTTATGCCTAAAATAATTAAAACCATAGTTGGTTTTGCAAAAGTACCAGTTATTGCTGGTGGGCTAATACAGGATAAAGAGGATATAATGACTGCGCTTCAAGCTGGAGCTACAGCAGTTTCCTCGACTAAAAAAGATATATGGTTTATGTAGCGAGAGAATTAGAGAAAAGCTACAAAAACAAAAACGCCGTTAAGGCATAAGAAAAGAAATGAAGGATTAAATATTTAAAATATTAGTCTATTATTTATTTGATTATGCTTAAAGTGGGGGTGTGTTGTTTTTGTAGCTTTTTTTATTTGTTTGGAGGGATTATTAATGGAAAAGTATATTGTGGCTTTAGATCAGGGGACGACTAGTTCAAGGGCGATAGTTTTTGACAAGGATCAAAATATTTTAGAGATAGTCCAAAAGGAAATAACATGTTTTTATCCTAAAAAAGGATGGGTTGAGCAAGACCCTATGGAGATATTTGCATCTCAATATGGAGTACTTATAGAAGCTTTAGCAAAAACAGGATTATTAGCAGAAAATATAGCAGCTATAGGAATTACAAATCAAAGGGAAACTACAGTTTTATGGGACAAAGAGACAGGAAAACCTGTTTACAATGCAATTGGATGGCAATGTAGAAGAACGGCAGATATATGTGACAAATTAAAAAAAGATGGTCATGAAGAATATATAAGAGAAAATACAGGTCTTGTTGTAGATGCTTACTTTTCAGCTACAAAAATAAAATGGATTTTAGATAATGTTGAAGGTGTAAGAGAAAAAGCAGAAAAAGGTCAAATTTTATTCGGAACAGTTGATACATGGCTTTTATGGAAACTTACTAATGGAAAAGTTCATGCAACAGATTATACAAATGCATCAAGAACAATGCTTTTCAATATAAAAACATTACAATGGGATAAAAAATTACTAGAGATTTTAGATATACCAGAAAATATTTTACCAGAAGTTAAAAACAGTAGTGAAGTATATGGAAGAACAAACCTTGGAGGTAAAGGTGGTACTAGAGTTCCAATAGCAGGAATAGCTGGAGACCAACAGGCAGCATTATTTGGTCAAGCATGTTTTGAAAAAGGTTCTGCAAAAAATACTTACGGAACAGGTTGCTTCTTACTTATGAATACTGGTGATGAAATCATAAACAGTAAAAACGGACTTATAACAACAATTGCAATAGGAATAGATAATAAAATTCAATATGCACTAGAAGGTAGTGTATTCGTTGGTGGAGCTGTTATCCAATGGCTTAGAGATGAACTTAGAATTGTTAATGATGCTCATGATACAGAGTATTTTGCAAAAAAAGTTAAAGATAATGGTGGAGTTTACATAGTTCCAGCCTTCACTGGACTTGGCGCACCATACTGGGATATGTATGCACGTGGTGCAATATTTGGACTTACAAGGGGTGCAAATAGAAACCATATAATCAGAGCTGCACTTGAATCTATAGCATATCAAACTAAAGATGTTATAGATGCAATGGTTGAAGATACAGGAATGTGTCTTACAGAGTTAAAAGTAGATGGTGGAGCAAGTTCTAATGGATTCTTGTTACAATTCCAATCTGACATATTAGGAAAGACAGTAAGAAGACCACTTATAAGAGAAACTACAGCATTAGGAGCGGCTTACCTTGCTGGACTTGCAGTAGGGTTCTGGGAAAGTAAAGAAGAGATTAAAGATAAGTGGAATATAGATAATGAATATATGCCAAACTTAAGTGAAGAAGAAAAAGAAAGGCTTTATAAAGGCTGGAAAAGAGCAGTTGTAAGAGCTATGGAATGGGAAGAAAAAGAAGATTAATTATTTTTATAAATTTAGATAAATGGCTAATTTCTAGGAGGAAAAAATTATGTATGATGTAGTTATAGTAGGAGCAGGAATTATAGGCGCGTCTGTTGCTAGAGAGCTTTCAAGATATGACTTAAAAGTTAAGGTGTTAGACAAAGAAAATGATGTAGCTAATGGAACTACAAAAGCAAATAGTGCAATAATCCATGCAGGATATGATCCTAAAAATGGAACAATAATGGCAAGAGTGAACGTAAAAGGAAATGAAATGTTTGAAGACATATGTAAAGAATTATCAGTTCCTTTTAAAAGAAATGGTTCATTAGTTTTAGCTTTTTCAGATGAAGATTTAGAAAATGTTAAAGAGCTTTGCGAAAATGGAACTAGAAATGGTGTTAAAGATTTAAAAGTTTTAAATAAAGAAGAAGTTCTATCTATGGAACCTAATATAAGTAAAGAAATAAAAGGGGCATTATATGCACCAACAGGTGGAATTGTAGGACCATGGGAATACACAATAGCATTAATGGAAAATGCAGTAGTAAATGGTGTAGAACTTCAATTAAATTCTGAAGTAACTTCAATTGAAAAAGATGAAAATGGATATAAAATATATGTAAATAATGAAAAAGAGCCGATATGTGCTAAATATATTGTTAATGCAGCGGGTGTTTATGCAGATAAGATTCACAATATGGTTGGAAGTGCTGATTATGATATTATTCCAAGAAAAGGCCAGTACTATGTTATGGATAAGAGTCAAGGAAGTCTTGTTGAAAAAACAATTTTCCAATGTCCAAATAAACTAGGAAAAGGTGTTTTAGTTACTCCAACAGTTCATGGAAACTTATTAGTAGGACCAGATGCACAGGATATAGAAAATAAAGAAGATGTTTCAACAACTTCAGATGCTCTTACTTTTGTAAGGGATAAAGGGGTTTTATCTGTTGAAGGAATTTCTTTTAGAGATGGAATAAGAAACTTTGCAGGACTTAGAGCGTATTCTACAAGACCGGATTTTATAGTAGAAGAAGCAAAAGATGCTAAAGGATTTATTGATTTAGCAGGAATGAAGTCACCAGGACTTTCTTCAGCACCAGCAATCGCTTTAGAGACAATTGAATTATTAAAAAATACTGGATGTAGCTTAAAAGAAAAAAAAGAGTTTATAAAAGAGCGTAAACAAATTAATTTTATGGAACTATCAAATGAAGAAAAAGCAAAGGTAATAAAAGAAAACCCAGCTTACGGTAGAATAATCTGTAGATGTGAAAACATAACAGAAGGAGAAATTTTAGATAGCATAAAAAGACCAGTGGGAGCTACAACTTTAGATGGTGTTAAGAAAAGATGTAGACCAGGTATGGGAAGATGTCAAGGCGGTTTCTGTGGTCCAAGAGTACAAGAAATTTTAGCAAGAGAGTTAGATAAAGATTTAAAAGATATAGTTTTAGATAAAAAAGGCTCTTATATTTTAACAGGTGAAACTAAAAGAAAGTAGCAGGAGGATTTGAAGATGAATTACGATTTAGTAGTTATAGGTGGAGGTCCAGCAGGACTTGCAGCAGCAATAGAAGCATACGATAATGGCGCAGAAAAAATATTAGTTATAGAGAGAGATAAAGAACTTGGCGGAATATTAGAGCAGTGCATACACAATGGTTTTGGACTTCACACTTTTAAAGAAGAGCTTACAGGTCCTGAATATGCTCAAAGATTTATAGATTTATTAAACAATACAAAAGTAGATGTAAAACTAGATACAATGGTTTTAGATATTACAAATAAAAAAGAAATCCATGCTATCAACTCAGAAGACGGCTATATGGTTATAAATGCAAAGGCTATAGTTTTAGCTATGGGTTGTAGAGAAAGAACTAGAGGAGCAATATCTATACCTGGAGATAGACCAGCAGGAGTATTTACAGCAGGATCTGCTCAAAGATATGTAAATATGGAAGGATATATGGTAGGAAAAGATGTTGTTATATTAGGTTCTGGAGATATAGGACTTATTATGGCAAGACGTATGACTTTAGAAGGAGCTAAGGTTCATGCAGTAGTAGAGCTTATGCCATATTCAAATGGATTAAATAGAAACATAGTACAATGTCTAAATGACTATGATATACCATTATATCTTTCACACACAGTTACAGATATAAAAGGTGATGGAAGAGTTGAATCTATAGTAATATCACAGGTAGATGAAAATAGAAGTCCTATAAAAGGAACTGAAAAAGAATTTAAATGTGATACGTTACTTCTTTCAGTAGGTTTAATTCCTGAAAATGAAATATCTAAAAATGCAGGAATAGAGCTTGATAGAAGAACAAACGGTCCAGTTGTAAATGAAATGATGGAAACTAGTATAAAAGGAATATTTGCTTGTGGAAATGTTGTTCATGTTCATGATCTTGTTGATTTTGTTACAGCAGAAAGTAAAAGAGCTGGAGCAAATGCAGCAAAATATATAAAAAATGAAATAAAAGATAGTGAAAACTATATAGCTATAAAAAATGGCAATGGAATAACTTATACAGTTCCTCAAAAAATAAGATTAGAAAACATTGATAAAGGAATAGAAGTATTTATGAGAACTAATGCAGTTCAGCATGATGTTTCTATAAAAGTTAAGGCTGGCGATGAAGAGTTATTAAGTTTTAAGAGAAAACATATGGCACCAGCTGAAATGGAAAAAATAATGGTTCCTAAAATGAAGCTTGAGGGAATTGCAACAAATGAAATAACAATATCTGTAGAGAAAGAGGCGTAATTTTATGGTTAAAGAATTAATATGCATAGTATGTCCAAGAGGATGTCACTTAAGTGTAGATATAGATAATGATTATAAAGTAACAGGAAACTTATGTCCAAGAGGGGCAGAGTATGGAGTTAAAGAATTAACAGCGCCAACAAGAGTTGTTACATCAACAGTTAAAGTTAAAGGTGGCGTTCATAAAAGATTGCCAGTAAAAACAAATACAGCTATACCAAAAGAGTTAAATATAAAATGTATGGAGCTTTTAAATGATATAGAAGTAGAAGCACCAATTAAGGTTGGAGACGTAATAGTTAAAAACATTTTAGATACTGGCGTAGATTTAATAGCTACAAGAAATATGTAATAAAAGTAACTTTATTTAAATTGAGGATTGATATAAAAAATTTAATGCTTTTTATAGTATTAAATTTTAAAAAATCAATTCTCAATTTTTATTTTATAGAAATTTACAGAATTTATTTTCCAATTGGGGAAAATAAGACAAAAAACTACAAGAAAATTAACCCAAATGTCACAAAAATGTCAAAAATAATTGATTATTGTTATATATTAAGTTATTATTTTATATGTACAATTTTTTTAATCACGCATTTTTGCTTACTTTATAGGGCATTTAAGTTGGGCATAATTAAACAAATAATAAAGTCAATATTCTCGCCTATTTGCCGAGAATGCTTTGTCGATAAAATCCATACATAGCCCAACTATGAATGGATTTCATCTTCTATTGAAGTTTGAAATTTAATTTATACGTGTAATTTTATTAATTAAATTAAATAATTAGTATTGACTTTGAAATAGATAAAAAGTTAACGATTATTTTATCCAATATAATACTTATTTGGGACCAAATATTAAATTTTTTCAAGTATAAATTAGGTTTTAAAAATATAGGGATACAGTGGTTAATTTAAATATAAAAGTGTAATCCTAAAAAGAGCGGTAATTTAAATGTAGTTGTTTAAATTTATCAAAAATTCAAATGAAATAATCTTACATATTAGCTTTAGAAAATATAGATTTAGTTATATATAGGGAAACAAGCTCAAATTTAAATTTATACATGAAATTTTTGTTATCAGTTGAGAAAAATAAGTACAAATATAGTTAGTTAAGAATTATGAATTAAGAATTTAGGTTGAAACTGGGTTGCCACTTTCTTTTTAATCTATTAATATAATTTGCCTTGCAAATTTATATAAAATTACGTTTAGAATTACTAGGAGAAAAGCGAGTAGCAATAACCGCAACTATTCACTGTTGACTATTAACTCTTAACTAGCGAAGCGTTGCAACTTTTAACTTTTAACTAAAATAATTTATTAGTTATTGATAAAATATTAATTTGAGTTTTCTCATTTGATAAATAAATAAGTTTAAAATTTAATTTGGAACCCTATAAATCTATAATATAAATTATATTAAAATAAGTTACTCAGAAAATAGTATTTTAAGTGTTCAGGAGGAAAATGATGGGTAAGGATAATAATTCATATGTATTGGTACTTGGTATGTCAATCATAGATATTTTGGGATTTTGCGGAAATAAATATAAAGCATGTGATTCCATACCAGGAAATATTAAAATATCATTTGGAGGAGTTTGCAGAAACATAGCAGAAAACTTAGCTAGAGTTGGTGTAGATACTCAATTTATATCTGTTATAGGTGATGATAAAAACGGAAAAGATATAATAGAGCATTCTAAACAAATTGGATATTGCATGGAAAATTCTTTAATGTTAGAGAATAGTAGTACACCTACATATATGGCTGTTTTAAATGAGCATGGTGAAATGGTATCTGCTGTAGTTGATATGGAGAGTGCAAACAAACTAGATAGCAAATTTATTGATTCAAAGGCGGATGTAATTAGAAATTCGGAATACACAGTATTAGATTCAGACAATCCAGAATTACTTAAATACATATTAGAAACTTTTAAAGGGGAAACTAAATTTATATTAGACCCTATATCATCAGCAAAAGCGGCAAATATAAAGCATTTAATACCATACTTTCACACTATAAAACCAAACAGATTAGAAGCAGAAGCGTTATGTGGATTTAAAATTAAGAATATGGAAGATGCTAAAAGAGCTGGTAAATTCTTATTAAACCAAGGTGTAGAAAATGTATTTATTAGCTTAGATGTTGATGGAGTTTATTATTGCAATAATAATTGTTGTGGACTTGTAAAGAGTGAACAAGTTGAAGTTAAAAATGTTACAGGGGCAGGAGATTCCTTTGTATCAGGTATAGCATATGGTTATATGAATAATTTATCTATGGATGAAATAGTTAAAGTGGCAATAGCTATGTCAGTAATAACTATAAGACATGAAGAAACTATAAATCCTAACATGAGTATGGAGTTAGTTGAAAAAACTATAAAAGAGCTACAATGGCTATAGGAATAATTTTTAATTATATATTTTTTTATTAATACAAGGCATATGAAAAGAAATAAAAGATCAAAGATTCAAAGTATATTTGGTCTTTTATTTATTTGATTATGCCTAAACAAAGCCTCAAAATAAAATTTTTATTTTGAGGCTTTTTATTATGGTAAAATTATCTTAAAAATATACAATTTTTGCAATAGAGGTATGTTTTTATTTGGATAAAATATAGAAATATTTTAAAGTTATTGAATAAATTTAGTTTGGAGCTTGTTTCCCCATAGACGTAAATATAAACCTAAAAGTTCCAAAGTTATAGTGTTAAAAAGTAATAATGAAATAGACAAAAGTAAAATTATAGCTAAAGACTTTATGAGAGATTGGACATGTGGAGAATATATAATAGATTTATATGGCGAAAGTAGCTCAATAAAATCTTTAAATAATAAACCTTACAATGAATGTAAGTATAATATCAGGTCACTATAATATAAAATTAACTTGTAAATTAGGATAAAGAGAATGAATGAGAGGTGCCCATTTATGAATTATACAGAAAAAATATTAGAAGTCAGAGACTTACATAAATCTTATAAAAAAGTTGGTATCCCCACAAAAGCATTAAATGGTATTACTTTTGATGTTCTTCCCGGAGAATATTTAGGAATTATGGGAGCCAGTGGTTCGGGAAAGACAACATTACTTAATTGTATTGCTACGATTATTAAGCCAACATCCGGTCAGATTTTACTTTCTGGAACAAATATCAGTGCTTTTAGTGGTAATGAACTAGCTATGTATCGTGGTAATAAAATTGGCTATTTATTTCAGGACTTTGCTTTGTTGGATAATTTAACTGGGAGAGAAAATATATTGCTTCCCTTATCCATACACAACGCAGATGTATGCTTATCAGAGAAAAAATTAAATGATATTGCAAGTTTCCTAAAAATCACAGATGTACTTTCTAAATTTCCATCGCAAATGTCTGGTGGGCAAAAGCAACGTGTAGCAGCAGCTCGCTGTTTAATCTCTGACACGGATATTATTTTGGCAGATGAGCCTACCGGAGCATTAGACACGAAAGCAGCAAGGCTTCTAATGGAAAAACTTCAAGAAATTAATCAAACAAAGAATAGAACAATTTTAATGGTAACCCATGACCCTAATGCAGCAAGTTTTTGTTCTAGAATATTATTCATACAGGATGGTAAGATTTTTCATGAGTTGCGTAGACAAATTCCAACGGAAACAAGAGATGAATTTTACGACCGTATTTTACAGGGAATGACTCAAATGGGAGGAGGAAGTGCGAATGTTCTTTAATCTGGCGTGGCGCAATGCAAAAAGAAGTCGAGATGAAAATTTGATTTATTTTCTCACAATGGTAACAGCTGTGGCGGCGTTTTATATCGTTCTTTCTTTAGGGCAACAAGATGTCATAAGATTTTTAGGAGAATTTGAAAGTGATGCTGTAGATAAATTGCTGACAACAATGCTGCCGATGGTTTATCTGTGTGGGTTATTGTTTGTATTTTTCCTTGTTGTGTTTGCAAATAAATATAAACTTGAATGTCGCAGCCGGGAATTAGGACTTTATTTAATGTTTGGTATGAAAAAGCAACACCTGTTCTTTCAACTTATGATGGAGGGTTTTATTACATCTCTTTTAGCTCTTTGCGGAGGAATTATTTGTGGTGGCTTTTTATCAGAAATCATCAGTCTTGCCACCGCACGTTTGGTTGGACAAGGAGTAATTGCACACCAATCCAGTTTTTCTATGGTCGCGGTTGTCTGGACAGTGATTGGACTTTTGTTAATTCAGGCATTAACTTTGTTTATCTTAGGTGGAGGAATTTTAAAACAAGAAGTTTACCAGTTGCTTTATGGAGAAATAGAAAAAAAACAAGATACTGGAAAAGTAAGTGGTAGTTTTTTTACATTACTTGCTGGTGTTGTATTTTTAGTTGTAGCATATTGGATTATTTTGAAGCATTTTTTTATCGGACATCTTGTTGCTGTGATTTTTGGTATTGTAGGAACACTTTTTTTTATTCGAGGGTTGGCGAGACTATTAAGTCTATTTGCCAGTTCTGTTAAAAACAAAGGGACAAAGGGACTTTATACGTTCACTTTAAGACAGTTACAAGAAAATATTGTAAGCAAATATATTTCAGTCAGCGTAGCATCTATTTTGATGATGCTTACAATTATGTTGATTACTAATGGTTCAGTAAGTATTATTTCGAATATTGATAAGTTGAGCAAGAGTTCTTCTATTTATGATTTTACTGTGATGGGCGACGATAATATGGTAGAACAATATCTTTCTTCTGAAAAGATGAAACCTTATGTGGCACATTTGAACCGCATTGAAATAGGAAATATGCAAAAACCTGGGACCAATGGCGTAAATTCTTTTGTGGATTGGACTAAATTTAGAGAAGAAGTTGTACAGCATTTACCACCAGATGTAGTAGATCCTGCTACACAAGGTGCATTAAGCTATGCGATTGGTCCTGATAATCCTCCGGCATTAAATATCTTAGGAATTATTAGTACTGATAGCTCTACACCATATTTAATTCCAGTATCTACATACAACAGACTACTGGAAGCATCAGGTGAAGTTCCTTTGACACTTGGTGATAATGAAGCCGTATTTTATATAAACCCTGACTTCCGTGGTTCTGCTCAGGAAGACGAATTTTCAATGCTGAATGAAATTTCATCAACTGCAAAATCCACGAATACGTCGCTTCTTTCTATTGATGGTCAGCCATTCTTTTTTGTTCCATCTGTGCCTATGAAAGGTATAACTGCTGACGAAAATATCCTCATTACTAAGGCATTGATTGTTTCAGATGAAGTATTTAAAAAGTATGTAGATCCTGATACTTGCATGGTTTATTGGAACTTCTGTATCCCAAAAGAAATGGCGAATACAGATGGCTTAATGAAATCAATTATGGATGCCAATCATTTATTGAAACCATCTGGCCTCGTTTACGAAAGCTACTTGAACAATTTTGGGCGTCAGTTGTTTTTTGTGATTTCAGAAAGTTATACGACTTTATATATGGGATTTATGTTTTTAATTATCGCTTGTGCGCTTCTTTCTTTACAATTTTTAACACAAATGAATGCAACTAAAAAAAGATATTTAACGTTGTCAATGTTAGGAGCAAATCATGAGCAAATGAAAAAATCAATAAACAAACAGGTTCTGTGGTATTTCTTGATTCCGCTTTTATTAGCGTGCATAAGCGGTTCTGTTGGATTGTATGCTATGCAAAAACATCTTCATTCTTCCCAAACTACGATTGGACAGTCCTATCCACTTATGTTTATAATGGCAGTTAGTGTTATTCTTGTATTGGTAATTTATGCAGTAGCCGTTGCACGAACAGCAAATCATGAAATAGGAAAGTTAAAATGGAAGACAAATTCGTAAATAGCTGTGTATACCGCTAGTGTAATAAAGAGAGGAGGAGGTTCTATTGACTAGGATTATTGTGGTTGAAGATGATATATACATGAGGGAGGAGCTGATTTATCTTTTGAATAAATCGGGATATGAAGCGTTGCCAGTATCAAATTTTGAAAATGCAGTTTCTCAAATACTTGAACTTGATCCCGATTTAATATTACTTGATATAAATTTACCTTATCAATCAGGCTTTGAAATTTGCAAATCCCTAAAGTCCAAAGGTATGGGAAACATATTGATATTGACTGCAAGAGATAAGTTGCAGGATGAATTACACGCGTTGGGATTAGGTGCAGATGATTATTTAACAAAGCCATGCAACATGGAACGCTTGTTAGCTCGTATAAAAAATTTGTTGCGTAGAACCTCAAAAAATGAACAGCAAGGTTTGTTAAATGGTGGAAATTTTAGGATTGACCCTAACACTTTTACAATTTATATTGGCAAAAATTCTTACATTTTACCACCAAATGAGGGAAAGCTATTGCTTACCTTATTGATTAATAGTCCTAATATTGTCACAAGGTCTGAATTGTGTCATGCTATCTGGAATACGAATAAATTTATAGATGAAAATGCACTACAAGTGAATTTCACTCGTTTAAGAAAAACATTGCGAAATTTTGGTATTGATAATCGCATTGAAACAGTGCGAGGACAGGGGTATCGATTAAGAGAGTGGGTGAACTTATGAAAAAAATACATACTATTTTATCCCATATTTCTTCTTGCAAGATTTGGTTGATTTCATTGATTTATGTTGATATTTTATTTCTCTTTTTTGCATGGGTGGCGTATCCAGGAGATTTTCTTAAACTTGCCGGTCTTATGTTTTTTGTTATTTTATCTGCAATTATCATACCACTTACGCTTATCATTAGAAAGCGTAAAAAAGAGAACGTTGCATTCCAAAATTTTTTGCTAGAACCGGATGAAACAAATGAATATTTGTTAAGTGAAATCGCTTCTGCATCACTACGTCCATACATCCATGAGATTGGGCAGTATTTAAGAGAAAAGCAAGTGGAAGTGGACAAGCGAAATACACAGGTTATAGATTATGAAAATTATATCGAAAACTGGGTACATGAAATCAAAAGGCCCTTATCACTAATGACATTGTTATTGGATAATCGAAAAGATGAAATATCTCCTCTTGTTCACACAAGAATGTTATATGCTCGTGACTATATCAGGCAAGACGTAGAACAAATTCTTTATTTTTCCCGTCTGGGTGCTGTGCACAAGGATTATTATTGGGAACCGTTGTCAATTCTAAATGTATGCATGGAAGCTGTTGAGGATAATTCTACGCTTTTAGAAGAAGCAGGCTTTCATATTGAATGTTCAGATGAAGATTATGAGGTTGTATCTGATCAAAAAGGGCTTATGTTTATTTTGGGGCAGATAATCAGCAATAGTGTGAAATATTCAGATAAAGAAACTTCTCCTTTGCTTCGTTTTGAAGTGAAAGAAGATATAGATACAGGGCAAATTGTTTTGTATATCAATGATAATGGTTTAGGAATACCACCGTCTGATTTGCCATTTATATTTGATAAAGGGTTTACAGGGGTTACGGGAAGCTATTTTAGTCGATCTACGGGAATGGGATTGTATTTGGTTCAGAAAATGGCTAATGATTTGAATATTAGAGTAAATGTTCAATCACATAATTTAGGATGTGACAAAGGCACAACTTTGTCATTGATTTTTCCAAAAGTACAACAATCATTGAAGAGGAAAAAGAAGTTAGAATAAATGATAAAAGTATTATTTCACGAGTACAAAAGCTTATTAAAGATAAAAAACTAAAAAAGGTTGGGTATGAAAAAGATTTTTATAAAAATTTAATTATGAAAACATAAAATATAATTTTAAAAGTGTTAGATTTAAAAGCCAATATTCTACAGTTATATTATAAAGTAACTATTAGATGTTGGTTATTTTTTTATAAAAAATTACCAAGAATAATTTTAGTCACTAATTTGGAATCCTATAAATATAGTGAAACAAGTTCCAATTTAAATTTATTCAATAACTTTAAAGTATTTTTATATAAGATGTAGTTTTAAATTTAAAATAAATTTTCAAAAAAACGTTGACACTTTTGAGGGTAAAGGAGTATTATAATATTAACATATGAACAATTATTCATATGTTCATAGTTTGGAGGTGAATGTTTTGAGTAAAAAACAATTAGTTTTAGAGAATTTACATTGTGCTAATTGTGCTTCAAAAATAGAAAATAAAATAAAAGAATTAGATGATATAAAAGATGTTACAGTTAATTTTATGACTAGAAGTCTCCTTTTTGAAACAAAAGATGAAGATTCAAATGAAGACACCTTATTAAAAATAAAAAAAATAGTAAATAAAATAGAACCGGACGTAATTATTAAAGAAGATAAAAAAACTATTCCTTTAAAGCCAGCATTAAATGCAAAGAAAATAGAAATTATAAAGGCTGAAAATAATAGTTGTTGTAGTAGAGATAACCATGAGCATAATCATAAAGAAGATTGTTGCAGTGGACATGACCATGGTAGTAATTGCTGTGGTGGACATGATCATAATCATGACATTATTAATAAAATACAACCGAAAGAAATAAAAAATAATAAAAAAGAGTTGATTTTAGAAGGTTTAGATTGTGCTAATTGTGCTTCGAAGATAGAAAATAAAACAAGAGAAATTAAAGGTGTTAAGGCAGCAAATTTAAATTTTATGAATAAGACTTTAGTTTTTCAATATGATGAGGAAGAAAACATTCCAATAATTTCAGAGCAAATAAAATCAATAGTTAAAAAACTAGAACCACAGGTTAAAGTTTTAGATAAGGAAACTATAGAAAAAAACAATAATGCTTTAAAAAAAGAAAAAAGCTCTATATATAAAGAGCATAAAAAGGAAATTAATAAATTAATATTAGGTGGAGTTATTTTTCTTATAGGTAATATATTAAATTTAGAAAATAATATAGAGTTAATTATATTTTTAATAGCTTATGTTATTGTTGGTGGAGAAATTGTTTTAAGAGCGGTTAAAAATATAGCTAGAGGTCAAATATTTGATGAAAACTTTTTAATGACAATAGCAACAATAGGAGCTTTCATAGTTGGACAATATCCTGAAGGTGTAGGAGTTATGTTATTCTATCAAGTAGGTGAATTGTTCCAACATATAGCAGTAAATAATTCACGTAAGTCAATATCAAGTCTTATGGATATTAGGCCGGATTTTGCTAACTTAAAAAAAGGTAATGATATAGTTGTTGTATCGCCAGAGGAAGTTAATATAGGAGAATATATAGTTGTAAAACCTGGAGAAAAAGTACCACTAGATGGAGTTGTAGTTGATGGAATTACAATGGTAGATACTTCAGCATTAACTGGAGAGTCAATGCCAAGAACTATTGAAAAAGAGGATGAGGTCTTAAGTGGTTTTATAAATCAAAGTGGTGTTATAACTGTTAAAGTAAATAAACATTTTGGAGAATCTACTGTAGCTAAAATACTTGATTTGGTTCAAAATGCAGGTAACCGTAAGGCAAAGGCAGAAAACTTTATAACTAAGTTTGCCAAATATTATACACCAATAGTTGTTATATCAGCAGCCGTACTTGCTATTATTCCACCATTATTTGTTGAAGGTGCAACATTTAGTGATTGGGGATATAGAGCATTAATATTCTTAGTTATTTCTTGTCCGTGTGCACTTGTTATTTCAATTCCATTAGGATTCTTTGGAGGAATTGGTGCAGCATCTAAAAATGGAGTTTTAATTAAAGGAAGTAACTATTTAGAAATATTAAAAGATATAGAAACAGTAGTTTTTGATAAAACAGGAACTCTTACTAAAGGAGTATTTAATGTAACTACTGTTAACAGTAGTAATAATTACGATAAAGAAAAAGTATTAGAATATGCAGCTTATGCTGAAAGTTTTTCTAATCATCCAATAGCAAAATCAGTGGTTAATGCTTATAAAAAGGATATAGATAATTCTAAGATAGAAAAACATGAGGAGATTGCTGGACAGGGTATTATTGCTTATGTTGAAGGCAAGAAAATAGTTGCTGGAAATATTAAAATAATGGAAAGCAATAATATAGAATTTAGTAAGGTTGATACAGTAGGAACAGTAATTTATGTTGCAATAGATAAAGAATTTATAGGTAGCATAATTATAGAAGATACAGTAAAAGATGATGCAAAACAGGCAATAGCAAAGCTGAAATCAAATGGAGTAAAAAATACAGTAATGCTTACTGGAGATAATGAAAAAGTTGCATTAAAAGTTGGAAAAACTTTAGGTTTAGATAAAGTTTATTATGAACTATTACCTCAAGATAAAGTTGAAAAGTTAGAGGAAGTAGATAAAGCTAAATCTAAAAATAAAAAAGTTGCATTTGTTGGTGATGGAATAAATGATGCTCCAGTTTTAGCAAGAGCAGACATTGGAATAGCAATGGGTGGACTTGGTTCTGATGCAGCAATAGAGGCAGCAGATGTTGTTATAATGACAGATGAACCATCTAAAATAGCTACAGCGATAAATATATCTAAAAAAACAAGAAAAATAGTTGTAGAAAATATAGTATTTGCATTAGGTGTTAAAATAATAGTTTTAATACTAGGAAGTTTAAGAATGGCAACAATGTGGGATGCTGTATTTGCAGATGTAGGCGTGGCTGTACTAGCTATATTAAATGCTATGAGAGTAATTAGATATAAAAAATATTAAAATAATATTGTGTTCAAAAAGCACTCCTTTAAAAATAACTTTAAAGGAATGCTTTTTTTATTTGTTTTGGATAAACTAAAAATAAAGTTTTTAAAGATAAAAAAATATTTGTTAAGGTAGTTTAAAGGAAGCAGTACTATAATTATTATATTATAAAATTTTTTAGGAGTTGAGGGGAGAATATGATAAAAGTATTACTTGTTGAGGATAATATAAAGATAGTTGAAAACATATTAGAATATTTTAAAAATGATGTGGAGATAGAGTCTGTATATAATGGCTCTGATGCTATAGAGTATTTAAATGCCTATTGTTATGATGTGGTCATATTAGACTTAATGCTACCAGAAGTAGATGGTATGAGTGTATTAAATTACATTTCTAAAAAGAGTTTAAATGTAGGAGTTATTGTATTAACAGCAAAAGAAGAGTTAGGAGATAAACTTAAAGCTTTTGATTTAGGTGCAAACGATTATCTTACAAAACCTTTTTATATGGAAGAATTAAAGGCTAGAATTAATGCTATTTTAAAAAGTATGGGAAAGATAAAAAATTCTAACATACTTGAACTAAAAGATATGGAAATCAATATGAAAACTAAAAAAGTATATATAGAAGATAAAGAAATAGAACTTAATGAAAAGCTATATAACCTTTTAGAGTATTTAGTTATCAATAAGGGAGTGGTGCTTTTTAAAGAACAAATTTTTGATAATATATGTGGATATGATAGTGATGCATCAACAGAAATTATTGAAGTTTATATGAGTAGATTACGTAAAAAACTAAGTGGTTTTGGATATGATAAATATATTATAACTAAAAGGGGAATGGGATATTTAATTGACGAAAGTATTGGAGAGTAGAATGAAAAGAAAAGATATTTTTCGTAGTACTAAAAGAAAAGTAACACTTATAAGTACAGTTATAGTATTTGGTTGTTTATTCATTTTTGCAATAATAACTACAACTTTATATAAATCAAGAGTCTTTACTAATATAGATGATCAGTTGTATGAACAAAAAAATGCTGTAGATAAATATTTAAATATCAAAATTCATGAAGGAAACTTCTTATTTAACCAAAAAGAAAATAAATTTCCACCACCAATGTTACCTAAAGTAATAACCATTGTATATGTAGGGGAAGAAGTATACTATATCAACCCTAATCCTTATTTTGATGCAAGTGTATTACCAAATTTTAAAGACAATGTAGATAATGATGTGCAAAAGATAAATCATAATGGATATGAATTTCGAGGAATTACTTTTAAAAATCGTGAATTTACAACACAATTACTCGTTAATGTAGATTCAGAAATACAATCAATGTCACAATTGAAAACTTCCATTATACTTAGTTTAATGTTTTTAATTATAGTAGCATTAGTTTTATCATATATACTTTCATCAAAAATAATAAAGCCTGTAAAGGAAGCTTATGATAAACAAGTGTTCTTTGTACAAGATGCTTCACATGAAATGCGTACTCCTTTAGCTGTAATTAAGGGAAGGTTAGAAATTATAGCAAATTCATGGGTTCAAAGTATGGATAAAGATTTTGAGCATATTTCTAAAATTATGAGTGAAATTAAAAGTCTTGAGAAGTTAACTAGCGATTTATTATTACTATCTAAAGAAGATATTGATGGAAATATTAATGTTACAGAGTTTAAGCTTAATAGTTTAATTAGTGATATAAGTGAGTTTTATATGGATTTAGCTGAATTTCAAGGTAAGAAGTTTTATATAAATAAACCTATTGAGCATATAAAAGTACGATGGGATTATAGCAAGGTAAAAAGAATGATTATAATACTTCTTGAAAATGCCTTCAAGTATACTGAAAAAGGTGGAAGTATAGTCTTAACATTTGAAGAGATAAATAAGGCGATAAAAATAACGGTTAAAGATAACGGTATAGGAATTAAGGAAGAGGAACAAGAACGTATATATGATAGATTTTTTAGAAGTGCAGATGTAAGAGGGAAAAATATAAATGGAAGTGGAATTGGGCTTAGTTTATTAAAGTCTATATCAAACACTTTAGGAATAAAAATTAAGTTAACATCTACATATAAAAAGGGAACTGAATTCGTATTAATTGTGTCTAAGATAATAAAATAAAGAATTTAAAGATAAAGCATTCTAATAGAAAAATTACCAGTAGAGTGCTTTATTTTTTATTGTAATTGTTAAGGAAATATTAAGGTTCACTATATAGAATAGGTATTGTTAAGAGATTGGAGGTGTTGAATTTATGGCTGAAAAGAAGTTTAGACATGAGCTTAAGCATTATATAAACATGTCAGATTATATGGCTATCAAGAATAGGTTAACTCAGATTATGAGGTTAGACAAAAATGCTAACCAAAACAATGAATATAAAATTAGAAGTCTTTATTTTGATAACTTAAATGACAAGGCTTTAATGGAAAAGATTAATGGAATAAATCGTAGAGAAAAATTTCGTATAAGATTTTACAACGATGACTATTCATTTATTAAGCTAGAAAAAAAGTCTAAAATAAATGGGTTATGTGGAAAAGATAGTGCAAAAATAACAAAAGAGCAGTGTGAGAAAATAATCGAAGGCGATATTGAGTTTTTAAAGCATAGTAATATACCATTATTTGTGGAATTATATGCAAAGATGAAAGGTGATTTGTTAAAACCTAAAACTATAGTGGATTACACAAGAGAAGCTTATATATACCCAACAGGTAATGTAAGAATAACCTTTGATAAAGATATAAGAACTGGAATTCATAGTAAAAGTATCTTTGATGCAAATGTACCTACTATAAGTTCTATAGATAATACTTTTGTAGTGCTTGAAGTTAAGTATGATGAATTTTTACCAGAAATAATACAACATATCATACAAACTAATGACCGTAGAGCAACTGCTATTTCAAAGTATGCTGCATCTAGAATATATGGTTAAATTATTTATTAAAAATTTTTATAAGATATAAGGAGGAAATATGATGGGAGAACAAACTATCAATTTTGGAGACATTTTTAAATCAAGCTTCATTGAAAAAATGAGCGCAGTATCAATTTTAGACATGCTAATTGCAATGGTTCTTGCATTTGTAATAGGACTTTTCATAATGCAAGTTTATAAAAAAACATTCAAAGGGGTTATGTATTCAGCAAACTTTGGAATGTCACTAGTAGCACTTAATTTAGTAACAACATTAATTATATTAGCAGTTACATCTAATGTAGTTCTTTCTCTTGGTATGGTTGGTGCTCTTTCTATTGTTCGTTTTAGAAGTGCAGTTAAAGAGCCAATGGATATTGCTTTTTTATTTTGGTCAATAAGTGAAGGTATAGTATTAGGAGCAGGACTTATTTCATTAGCAGTAATAGGAGCAATTTTCATAGGAATCGTTATGGTTTTATTTTCTAACAAAAATACAGTTAATAATCCATATATATTAGTAGTTAACTGTGAAAATGATAATAGTGAAAAAAGTGTACTTCAATTAGTATCAAAGAGTGTTAGTAAATATGCAGTTAAATCTAAAACAATTTCACCATCAAATGGAATTGAAATGACTGTTGAAATTAAGCTTAAAAATGCTACGACAGCTTTTGTTAATGAAGTATCCAATATTCATGGAGTTTCAAATGTTGTTTTAGTAAGTTATAACGGAGATTATATGGCCTAGAGGGCTAAGTATGTAGGGGGAAAAGCTTGAATTTAAGGAAGTAAAACCTGAGTTTAGGATATAAAACGAACTAAAGATATATTCAAAATGCACAGCCGTAACAAATGGGACAGGCACGAATAGTGTAGTTCCATAAAATAGAGAGTAGCTCTTATAATTTAATTACCGTAAATAAAAAAGTTAGCCAGTCCTTTAGTTAGTTAAGAGTTAAAAATTAATAATTAAGAGTTCAGGATGAAACTGGAATCCAGTTTCTTTGGAATTGCTAGGGACTGGCTTTGATTTATTAGTTGAAAAATATAAAATTAGGAGAGCATCAAGTGTTAGCGAAGAAAATAAACTTACCGTGCCTGTCCCATTTATGATGGAGACAATACTAGGGGCAATTGCTTGTTTAAAGGTTTCACTAAAACCAAAATAAGGGTACTGGTTCTTTACTCATCTTATTATGGGAATACAGTAATTGTGGAATTTACAGTTAAAGCGAAGAAAACAGACACAAATGAACCTGTCCCACTTGTTGTGGAGCTATTACTGTAAGGAATTAATTGTTTAGACGTGTTGCCAAAACTGAATAATGGGGACCGACTTCCAGTACTATTGGAGAGAAACTAAAATCAGCAAAAGTATCTAGCCCAAAGAATAGTAAAGTAGCCAATTACGCGTCTGTCCCTCTTGTGACGGAGGCAAAACTTTTGGTGATTGCTTGCTTAGGAGTTTTATTTTTGTAGATTCAAAAAATACGTTCAGTATTACTAGGAACGAACTGAGTAGTAATAACCGCAACTATTAATTATTAACTTTTAACTCTTAATTAAAAATATGTAATATTTTTTAAACATGCAGTCGTGACAAGGAGGACAGGTTCATTTAGTTGTACCACCATAAAAAACTCTAGTACTCAATAAAAAGGCTAGATAAAAATAAATTATCAAGCAAATAACCAGTACTTGAGCTGCAAAACGTTGCAACTATTCACTTTTAACTGAGGAAGCTGTTAACTATTAATATAAATTTAAATTTGAGCTTGTTTGACTATATTTATAACAAGGTGGTGATATAGGGTGATAAATGAAAAAAATAGTGGATATGTATCTATAATAACTATGATACTAGCAGTAATGTTCATTGTAGTTTCAATAGTATTTGTAAATCCAAATAGTAGTAAGGTAACTTCAAATTCCACTATTACTGATGTTTTAGATCAAAACAGTATAACAGAAATAGATATTAAAATAGATGAAAGTGATTGGCAATGGCTTTTAGAAAATGCCACAGATGAAGAATATCGTAGTGCAGATATAACTATAAATGGAGAAACTTTCACAAATGTAGGGGTTAGACCTAAGGGTAATTCAAGTTTAAGCTCTGTAGCGAACGATAGTACTACAGATAGGTATAGTTTGAAAATTGATTTTGATCAGTATGTTGATGGACAAACTTATCATGGTATAGAAAAACTTGCATTAAACAATAATATATCAGATGCAACTTATATGAAAGAATATCTATCTTATGATATATATAAATTTTTAGGAATTCCAACACCAGAATATTCTTATAGCAACATAAAAATTAATGGTGAAGATTGGGGATTATATTTAGGTGTTGAAGTTATAGATGAAAGATATATTGAAAAAAATTATGGAGAATTAGCAGGAAATCTTTATAAGCCAGAAACTATGGGCGTAGGAGCCAATAAAGGTGGAGAAAAACAAGATATGCCACAGATGAATGGTGATGAAAAAGGTGGCAATGTTCCTGATAAAGGACAAGTTCAAAATGACGGAAATATGGTTGGTGGAGAAAATCCAGAAGGTATGCCACAAATGCCTGCTGGCGGTAATATGCCAGATAATTCTAGTGGTGAAATGCCTAATGGTGGACAAGTAGATGGTAATATGCCAAATGGACAAACACCTGAAAATAATGAGCAAAATAATACAAATGAAAATGGGGACAAGGATAATAATAAACAAGGAATGCCAGGAGGAATGCCTGGTGGAATGGGCGGAAATAGTAACGGTGCAGATTTAAAGTATACAGACGATAATGTAGATAGTTATTCTACACTTAGAGATAGTGCTATATTTAAAAGCACTACAGATGCAGAGTTTGAAAAAGTAATTGATATGATGAAGAATCTTAATGATGGAACTAACATTGAAGATTATTTAAATGTTGAAGAAGTATTAAAATACTTTGCTGTAAATACATTTTTAGTTAATTTAGATAGTTATTCAGGTGGAATGTATCACAATTATTATCTTTACGAAAAAGATGGAGTATGTGAAATACTTCCATGGGATCTAAATATGTCTTTTGCAGGATTTTCTGTAAGTGATGGTACGAAAGCAGTGAATTTCCCCATTGATTCGCCAGTTACAGGTAATTTAGAAGATGCGCCATTAATAGGAAAACTTTTAGAAGTTGATGAATATAAGGAACTTTATCATGAATATTTAGAAAAGATTGCTAACGAGTATTTTAATAATGGTACATTTGCAAATTCAGTTACAAATCTAGATAAATTAATTGGTGATTATGTAAAAACTGATGCTACTGCTTTCTTTACTTATGAAGAATATAAAAATTCTATTCCTGAGTTACTTACTTTTGGTGAAGATAGAACTAAAAGCGTATTATCTCAACTAAGTGGAGAGCAATCATCTACAGAATATGGAAATGTAAATACAACATTAAATTTAAAAGCATTAGGTGAACAATCAATGGGCGGTGGCATGAAAGGTGATAATCAAAACCAAGATGCTAAAAATGGAGAAGTGAACGGAAATGGCATGCCTAATATGAATGACGATAATCAAAATAAAGATGATGGAAACGGAATGCCGAATATGAATGGCAACAATCAAAATCAAGGTGATAACAATGGTATGCCTAACATGGAAAATATGCAACAAGTTATGTCAATTATAAAAGGAAAAAGTGCAGATGAGCTGACGGATGAAGAAAAAGCACAGTTAGAGGAATTGGACGTAGATGAAAGCATGATTAGCAAATTTCAAAACATGCAAGGCAATAATATGGGCGGACATAAAGAAATGCCAGGACAAACTGCGGCTACTTCTCTTGGTAGTGATGCTATAATTTACGGAGCAGGATTAGTATTAGTACTACTTGCAATGTTATTTGTAACAAGATATAAAAGAAAAAAATATTAAATTAAAGACAAGTTTAGTGTTTCTGATTTTAAGCAAGGACAGTTTTAAAATTTTAATTTAAAACTGTCCTTATTTATAACCCAATATATTTTACCAATCAATCTTTTTTCTTAAGATGAATTTCTACAAAAATAAATAAAATCAAAATAATTAATACTGTAAATTTATAATAAAAATTTTTAATAGTTATATATTGGTTTAAAGAACTAATACTAATACAAAAACATATTAATGCAGATAAAGGACCCCAAATAATGAACATTTTGCCTAAAAGGCGATTACCTTCTTTTAGTTTACTATTGCTATTTAAAGTCGTAGGAGTTTTAATCCCTATGTTACCGTTACTCCAATTGAAAGGGTAAAACCTAAGAATAAGACCAGTTAAAAGCATAAGTAATGATACCCAATAATTAATTTCCATTTATCACACCTCGTTTTAATAAATATATTTATAGATTATAAAATATACTATATAAATGGGTATTATATACAATAATTAAATATATTTCAATGGAGGTCTTTTATAAAGATTATTATTTAAAAGTTTTATGAATTTAACTGCATAAAATTTATAAAATAAATCATCATAAGGTTATAAAACAATTAAAAAAGATTATTGTAAGGCATTTATATTTACAAGTTTTACATTATTTATATGATAAATCTTAATAAATTGTTACTATTTAATTAAATGGCTAAATATTAGTGGATACTTTGGTATAATTTATTGTATATACACTAAATATTTTTTAAGGAGGGCATATGATTGAATTAATGATTGCTTGTGGATTAGTTTTATTAATCTGCATAACATCCAGCAAGGTTTTTTATAAGTTTGGAGTCCCAATGCTTTTAGTTTTTATTGTCCTAGGAATGCTATTTGGATCAGATGGTGTTGTAGGAATATATTTTGATAATTATGAGCTAACTAGACTAGTGTGTTCTTTTGCATTAGTTTTCATAATGTTTTATGGTGGATTCGGAACAAACTGGAAGATGGCAAAACCCACAGCTATTCCATCAATATTAATGTCAACATTAGGCGTTATAGTAACAGCAGGTCTTACAGGATTATTTTGTAGTTTTGTACTTGGAATGAATCTTTTAGAAGGTCTGCTTATAGGTGCAATAGTAGCATCAACTGATGCTGCATCGGTATTTGCGATACTCCGTGCACAAGAGCTAAATTTAAAGGGTTCATTGGCATCTTTATTAGAGGTAGAAAGCGGCAGCAATGACCCTATTGCATATATGTTAACTTTAGTTATATTAACATTGATGTCTAATTCAGGTGTAGGCAACATAGTTCCAATGGTATTAGCACAAATAATATTTGGATTATTAGTAGGAACTATACTTGCAAAAGCATCGGTTTATATAGTAAAAAAAGCAAATTTTGAAGTAGAAGGTTTTTACACTATATTTATAACAGCTATTGCATTACTTTCATATTCATTAAGTGAATTTATTGGAGGAAATGGATACTTAAGTGTATATATGGCTGGAATAATTATAGGTAATAGCAAGATACCACATAAAAAAAGTTTATTTCACTTTTTTGATAGTGTTTCATGGATAATGCAAATAGGATTATTCTTTATGCTAGGTCTTCTATCATTTCCATCTCAATTACCATACGTTATTGGAATAGCAACAGCAATATCAATATTTATGATATTTATTGCAAGACCATTAGCCACATTTATCATATTAAAACCATTTAAATTTTCAAATAAAGAAAAAGTTTTTATTTCCTGGGTAGGTTTAAGAGGTGCTGCATCAATAGTTTTTGCAATTTATGCTGTAACTTATGGAGTGCCTATAGAAAATGATATATATCACATAATATTCTTTATAGCATTATTCTCTGTAGCAATTCAAGGTACATTAATACCAAAGGTAGCACAGAAACTAGATTTAGTAGATAATGAAAGTACAGTATTAAAAACATTTAATGACTATAAGGAAGAAAAATGTACAGAAATTAAGGAGATAAGTGTTTCAGAGAACAATGAGTGGGTAGATAAAACTATTATGGATGCAAATATTCCAGAAGAAATTCTAATAGTTATGATAAAACGTAATGGAGAAATAGTAGTTCCTAAAGGTTCCACTACAATAAAAAGTGGTGATACTCTAGTTATGGTTAGTAACGGAGAAGAGTGTTTATCATAATTTAAAAGAAAAGTTTAAAGGTAGATAGGGTCAAGTACTCAATCTACCTTTTATGTTATATGTACCTTTAAGTTTAAATTTGAATGGGGTAAATTTAAAATTCCAGAGAAAATCACAAGTAAAGGTTAATAACAAAGTGTAGCACTGTAATAAATGGGACAGGCACCACCAATGTAGTTTTATTAAACAAGGACCAGCTCTTAAAATTTGCTTACCATAAATAAAAAAGTTAGCCAGTCCCAAAAGCAGTTAAGAATTAATAAGTATTATCATTTAATAAATATATAACTTTAACTCTGAGAAGTGGTTCACTATAAAATACTTTTAAAGTTCTCCAAAAATTCTTCGGCAATTGGAGAAAGTTCAGAAGATATAGGCTTTATATATCCAAAGGAGCAAGTGATATCTTCATTTAACTCTATACTTTTAAAAGTTCCCTGAAAGGATTCTATATTAGGCATAGGTGTCAGATTATCGAATTTAAACGTAAAGGTGATAGCATTTAAATCTTTAAGTAAAAATAATAGTGAACAATAATCATCTACTGATATTTTTTGTTTAAAATCGTCAAATTTAATTTGGTTTAGAAAAGATGAATATAAAAAATACTTATCTGATATATTTAAGTGAGCCAAAGGGTATTTAAGTAAGTCACTTAATGATACAGATGATTTTATAGATAATGGGTGGCTAGAATCCATGTATGCACATAACCTTGTATTAGATAAATGTATAAACTCTAAGCCATTCATTTTTAATATATTATCTATTAAAAATTTTTGAGTATTAGGAATACTAATAAATCCTATATCACAATGACCATGATTAATATTATCTATGATACTAAAAAAATCTGTTTGTTGTATTTTAAAATCTAATTCAGCGTCCCTATATTTTTTAATTAAATCAACAAGGGTATAAAATACTGTGGAACTATATTGAACAGAAATAAAAAAGTTTATTGGTGAAATAGTGTTATTTTTTTTAGCTAATTTATTTATAGAATCCATAGAGGTGTTGATGGATTTAGCATGTTGTAAAAATATAGCACCTTCTTTAGTCAATTCTATACCTCTAGGTAATCTTTTAAAAATAGTAAAGCCAAGTTCATCTTCTAAAGATTTTATTGATAAACTTAAATTAGGTTGGCTCATAAGTAACGACTTTGCAGCTTTATTAATAGAGCCAAGCTTTGCAACTTCTATTATATAATTTATCTGTTCAAGCTTCATAAAATCCATCTCCCTTTTAAAATTTTATATCAATAGTTTATACCAAATAATATATTAATAAAACAAGTAATAAAAAAATGCATATAAGGAAACTTTATAACTATATATAAAAAATAAAGATTAGTTATATAACAGAAGTAGAAATATAATTTATATATAAGTTATTTAAAAGGTTCTAAGTTAACTTTTAAAGTTATTCATTTATCAAATGAGAAAACTGAAATTAATATTTTATCAATAACTAACAGATTATTTTAGTTAAAAGTTAAGAGTGAATAGTGAACAGTTGTACTTATTTTTCTCAACTGATAACAAAAATTTGATGAATAAATTTAAATGGGAGCTTGTTTCCCTATAAAAGCTTTATCCAAGCTAGAATTTTTACTTGAAATTGTTAAATTACTAGTTGTTTAAAGGAGAAGATAAATATGAAGATGATAGATAGAGCTAAAAATATTGAAAAAGATATTATAAATTGGAGAAGAGATATTCATAAAAATCCTGAAGTGGGATTAAATACACCAGTAACTCAAGAATATGTAAAAAAAGAATTAGAGAAAATGGGAATAGAATGCAAAACTTATAAAAACTGCTCAGGTATAAGTGCTGTAATAGGAAAGAAAGAAGGAAAAGTTATAGCATTAAGAGCAGATATAGATGCACTTCCTATTAAAGAAGAAACAGATTTAGAATTTAAATCTACTAATGGAAATATGCATGCATGTGGCCATGATGCTCATACAGCTATGCTTTTAGGAGCAGCTAAAATTTTAAAAGAAAACGAAGATATGTTAAATGGAAAAGTAAAACTTATATTCCAGCCTGGTGAAGAAATTGATGGCGGAGCAAAAGTTATGATTGAAGAAGGTGTGTTAGAAAATCCTAAAGTGGACGCACTAATAGCTCAGCACGTTGCAATAGCTAAAGGTTTTGAATCAGGTAAAATAGCATTGAAAGAAAATCAAGTTTTAGCATCATCAGATAAAGTTTTTATAAAAATTAAAGGTAATGGAGGTCATGCTTCAACACCAGAGCTTTGTATTGACCCTATAATGGCATCTGCTCAACTTATAAATAATATTTATAGTATAGTTAGCAGGGAATTAAGTGCCACTGATTCAGTAGCTTTAAGCATAGTAAATGTAAAAAGTGAGCAACCAGAACATGCTGTTACTAATATAATACCTAATTATGTAGAAATGATGGCGTCAGTTAGATCTTTAGATAATAATTTAAGAGATTATATAAATGAAAGAATAGGTCAAATAGTAGAATCTAATAGTTTGTCCATGAGAACAAGTTATGAATATAAGTATGTATATGGTTATCCAGCACTTATTAATAACAATAATATGGTGAAACTAGTGGACAATACATGCAATGAGTTATTAGAAAAAGGTTCTGTTGTAAAATTACCTAAACCTGCTATGGGTTCTGAAGACGCAGCTTATTACCTACAACAGGTTCAAGGAGTATACTTTGCATTAGTAGTTGGTGATTTAGATAAAGAAGGTTATTATCCACTTCACAATCCTAAAATGAAACTTGATGAAGAAGTGTTATATAAAGGAACTGCTGTTTTAGCAGAAAGTGCTATAAACTATTTAAATGAAAAATAAAAAATTAACTAAATTTATATATAAGAGTATACTCCTATGAGTATATTCTTTTTTTATAATAAATTAATAGAAATGTCATCTTAAATCCTTATAATAAAAAGAAAAATACAAACACTAAATAATAGATAAATTGAACCTAAACAAAAGAGTATTATAAAAGGAGATTAAAAATGGAAAAGATTTTTTTAGATGTAATAAAAAGTAGAAGAAGTGTAAGGGCATATAAAGATGAACAAGTAAAAGACGAGCAACTTAAACTTATATTAGAAGGTGGAATGTGGGCTCCAAGTGGAATTAATCAGCAGTCATGGCATTTTACTGTGGTTCAAAATAAAGAACTGTTAAATGATATAAGTAATGAAACTAAAAAGATTTTACAAAAGGGTGAAAATGATTATTTAAGAAAGTTAGGTGAAAATGAAAACCTTAAAATATTTTATAATGCACCTACAGTAATATTAGTTTCAGGGGATGAAAAAGCTGCAACTCCTATGGAAGATACTTCAGCAGCAGTTCAGAATATGCTTTTAGTGGCAGAAAGTATGTCTATAGGAACTTGTTGGGTTGGAACAATACAAGGTTTATTTTCTCATCCACAATTAGGTGAAATATATAAAAAGAAATGTAATATACCAGAAGGTTATAAAGTGTATCATGCTGTTTCAGTAGGATATAAAAAAATAGAAGGTCAAAAGGCTCCAAGAAGAAAAGAAAATAAGATAAATTATATAAAATAGATGTTTTATGGAATTACTTTAAAACAATATGTAGACATTTATACGAAAAATAAATTAAAATAAGTAATATAAAATTTTTATAATACAAAAGAAGAAAATATATTTATAACGCATGAGGAGGAATACTATGATTAACAAAATTGGAAAAATAACATTATATGTTAATAATCAGCAAGAGGCAGTAGAGTTTTGGACTAAAAAATTAAACTTTGTAGTTAAGTTTGAAAAGCAAATGGGACCTAATATGAAGTGGGTAGAAGTCGGACCAAGTGAAAATGAATTTACAACTTTTGTTTTATACGATAAAAACTTAATGCAATCTCAAAATAAAGAAGCTAGTATTTCTCATCCATCTATAATTTTAAGTACTAATGATATAGAAAAAACTCATAATGAAATGAAAGAAAATAATGTTCAAGTAGAAGAGATAATGAAAATGCCATATGGAAGTATGTTTTCTTTTAAACATCAAGATGGAAATAACTATTTAGTTCGTGAAGATAACTATTAAATAAAATTATAAAAATGACAGTCTATTCGTAAGAGAATAGGCTGTTTTTACTTTACACTAAAATATTTTTTAAAAAAATTAAAAACTTTATAAAGTCTTTAAAATTAGTTGTTAATATACACATATCAGATAGAAATATAAGAGGTGTAAAGAATGAGTGAATATATAGTACAAACTAAAAAATTAACTAAGAAATTTAAAAATCAATTAGCAGTTAAAGATGTTAATTTAAATATTAAATCAGGAAAAATTTATGGATTATTAGGACCTAATGGTGCTGGGAAATCTACAACTTTAAAGATGTTAACTGGGTTGTTGCATCCAACATCAGGGGAGATGCATTTTGATGGATATCCTTGGACTAGAAATGATTTAAAAGATATTGGTGTTTTAATAGAGTCACCAGCCCTTTATGGAAACCTTACAGCAGTAGAAAATCTTAAAGTTCATGCAAAATTATTAAATGTATCAGATAGAAGAATTGAAGAAGTTCTTGAAATTGTAGGTTTAAAAAATACAGGTAAAAAAAGAGCATCTCAATTTTCTTTAGGGATGAAACAAAGGTTAGGTATAGCAATAGCCCTTTTAAATAATCCAAAATTATTAATTTTAGATGAACCAACTAACGGATTAGACCCAGTAGCAATACAAGAACTTAGAGATATGATTAGATTCTTTGCAAAAGAAGGAATAACAGTAATTTTATCAAGTCATATATTATCAGAAGTTCAACAGGTTGCTGACTATATAGGAATTATTAATGACGGAAACCTTATGTATGAGAATGAGATAAAAAAAGATGAAGACTTAGAATCATTATTTATGAATGTAATAACTAGAAAAATTGGGTAGGGTGATGAAAAATGTTTAATATGATACAATCAGAAAACTTAAAATATAAAAGAACTTTTTCAAGAAAAATGCTAGTTTTAATGCCACTATTAATAGCTCTTTTAGGAATATTTTTACTTAGGTATTTTGACCCTAATGCAGCGGTGTTTTCCAGTTATTTTTCTCAAAGTTCTATTAATTATTGGTGTATAACTATAATGCCAATAGGTATGGCACTGTTAGCCTCTCTTTCTGCTATGAAAGAAAAAAAGTCAGGACAATACAGAGCTTTAAAATCTAAAAATGTTAACATAAGTAAAATGTGGATTAGTAAAATAATAGTTATATCATTTTATACTTTAATTACAACAATATTAGTTATGACCGTAATAATAGCATTATATTTATATGAAAATAAATTTATAGGGAATTTATCACAAATGCTAATAGCATATCTAGTTGTTTGGGTAACTACATTATCATTAATTCCTATATATTTATTTCTTGCAGAACTATTTGGAACCTTTGCTGCTATATTATCAAGTATTGTTGGACTTGGAGTAAATGTATTTATTTCAATTAGACCAATGTGGTTTATATGGCCTTGGAGCTGGAGTGCTAGATTAATGTGTCCTATAGTAAAAGTTCATCCTAATGGAACTTTACTAGAAGGTGCAAATCCACTTTTAGATCCATCTGTAATAACATTAGGAATAGCCATATCAATAATAACTTTTTTAGTATTATCATTTTTAACAGCAAAATGGTTTGCTAAAAGGGAGGTCCTATAATATGAGTATTTTAAATAAAATATCTTCAGATTGGATGCGAACAAAGCATACACCTATAAGAATAATGGTATACTTTTCTCCCATAATATATCCTATTTTAATGCTTTGGTACTCATCTTTTAGTAGAGGCAGTGAGTTATGGCAATTAAATATTCATAGTATTTTTAGTCAAGGTCTAGGACTCTTGTTACCAATGGTTGTAGCACTATTAACAACACTTGTAGTTCAGCAAGAAGAACAGGCAGCATCTTTTATTGGATTATTAGCAGAACCGGTTTCTAGAAAAAGTATATATGTTAGTAAGTTACTTATGGTTATTTTTATAACTATAATTGATTTGCTTTTAGCTACAGCAATATTTTTAGTAGGAATGAAATTTGTATTACATGTAGAAAATATTTATTATATTAAATTCTTTGAATCAGCATTGTTATTAGCACTTGGTACCTTATTCTTATATGGTTTTCATCTTATAGTTGCTTTTATGTTTGGCGTAGGACCTAATATAGTAATTGGCTCTATAGGACTTATAGCAGCAGGATTAATGGCAACAGGTTTAGGCGATGGAATATGGCAGTATATACCTTGGGCATGGCCTATTAGATTAGGTGGAATGATAGGTGCAACTTTTCCTGAATACTCTTATTCATCTGTAATAGCGAATTATTTTAATAGTGAATTACTTAAAGGAGTAGTTCCAGCTGTAGTATTATTTATTTTAGTATTAATAATAGGTAGTTTATGGTTTGAAAGATGGGAAGGTAGAAAAGAAGATTAATGAGGGAGTAAACAAAAAGGTTTGAAAAAATATATTTTTTCAAACCTCTTTTATATAGTTTCAAGATTAATATAATATTTATAATTGATAGCTTATTTTATTATAACCAACTATTAAACTTTTTAATATACCATGTTTTTACAAATTGTGTTACTATGCAATATGATAGTAAAATACCTACAAGCCATGGAAAGTAAGATAGTGGTAATGCTTGTAAACCTACTGAAGCTCCGAAGGCTGTGAATGGTATACAAATACCTGCTATCATTATAAGGCTTGTTAATAAAAGAACAGGAGTTGTAGCTCTACTTTGAACAAATGGTATTTTTTTAGTTCTAATCATATGAACTACAAGGGTTTGAGATAATAATCCTTCAATGAACCATCCTGATTGGAATAAAGATTGCATTTCTGGAGCATTAGCTTTAAATACAAACCACATAACAAGGAATGTAGTTATATCAAATATAGAACTTATTGGTCCTATAAATATCATAAATCTTCCAATATCATCTGCATTCCACTTTTTAGGCTTTCTTAAATATTCTTTATCCATAGTATCCCATGGAATGGATATTTGAGAGATATCATAAAATAGATTTTGTAGTAAAAGATGTATAGGAAGCATAGGTAAAAATGGTAAGAACGCACTTGCAACCAATACACTAAATACATTACCTAAGTTTGAGCTTGCAGTCATTTTTATATATTTTATGATGTTACCAAATATTTTTCTACCCTCAATAACACCTTCTTCTAGAACCATCAAGCTTTTTTCAAGTAAGATTATATCCGCAGATTCTTTTGCAATATCTACAGCAGTATCAACAGAAATACCAACATCTGATTGACGAAGAGCAGCAGCATCATTAATACCATCACCCATATAACCTACAGTATGACCTTTATCTTGAAGTATCTTAATTATTCTTGATTTTTGAAGTGGAGAAAGCTTAGCAAAAACGTTAGTAGTATCTACTAGAGAAGATAATTTTTCATCGCTCATATCATCCAGTTCTGTTCCAAGAACAACGTTACTAACCTCTAAACCAACTTCTGAACATATTTTTTTAGTTACTGAATCATTATCACCTGTTAATATTTTTACTGCTACACCGTTATTGTGTAGTGCTTTTATTGCAGCGGCTGCAGAGTCTTTTGGTGGATCTAAAAATCCTATATATCCCATTAGAACCATATCATTTTCGTCTTTTACACTGAAATTATTTTCATCTGGAATATTATTTTTTTGTGCAACTGCAATAACTCTCATACCATCATTATTTAGTTTTTCTACCATGTTAAGAACTTTGGTTTTAATTTTATCAGTAAGTTCTACAACATTTCCTTTGTATTCTGCATAAGAGCAACTTTCAAGCATTTCCTCAACAGCACCCTTTGTTATAAGTTGTCTTTTTCCTTCATGATTTTTTAATACTACAGACATTCTTCTTCTAGAAAAATCAAAGGGAATTTCATCTACTTTTATATAATCTTTTTCAAGCTTATCAAAACCATTGGTTACTCCATGTTCTAAAATTGCAACATCCATTAAGTTACGTAAACCGGTTTGATAAAAACTGTTTAGATAGCCATGTCTTAAAACTCTTAAATCTTCTTCACCGTGAATATTTAAGTGTCTTTCAACAACTATTTTATCGCAAGTTAAAGTACCTGTTTTATCAGTACATAATACGTCCATTGCACCGAAGTTTTGTATTGCATCAAGTTTTTTAACTACAGTTTTATGCTTTGCCATTACAACGGCACCTTTTGCAAGGTTTGTTGTTACAATCATTGGTAACATCTCAGGAGTAAGACCTACAGCAATTGATATTGCAAAAATTAGCGCTTCTAACCAGTCGCCTTTTGTAATTCCATTTATTAAAAACACTACAGGAACCATTATAAGCATAAACTTTATAAGTAGTGCGCTTACACTGTTTACTCCTTTTTCAAAACTAGTTTGAGTTTTAGTGCCAACTAAAGTTAATGCCATTGAGCCTAAATAAGTGTTGTTTCCAGTAGCTATAACCACAGCTGTAGCACTTCCACTTATTATATTAGTACCTAATAAACATATATTATCAAGATCTGTTACAGTTAAATCTTTAGTGTCATTTTTTAATGTTGAGTATTTTTCTACTGGCTCTGATTCACCAGTTAAGGAAGATTGGCTAATAAATAAATCCTTACTACTTATTATTCTTACATCAGCAGGTATCATATCTCCAGCGGCAAGATATACTATATCTCCCGGTACAATGTCTGCCATGTTTATTTCTTTAACCCCAGATTCTTTTCTACATATAGCAGCAGTTGTTTTAACTAATGCTTTTAACTGCTGTGCAGCTTTTCCTGATTTAAATTCTTGAAAAAATTGTAAAAGACCACTTAGTGTTACCATTATTGTTATAACAGCTACAGTTGTAAAATTTTTCTCTGCTGGAGAGACTAATATAACATCTGTGATTAAGGACACTATAGCAAGTGCTATTAAAACTAAAATAAAAGGATTGATAAAGGCTTTAAGTAATTGAATATACCATGGTGATGGCTTTTCATGGGCAAGTTCATTTAGTCCGTACATTTCAGCTCTTTTTTCTACCTCTTCTTTGGATAGTCCATTAACTTCTGTATTCAACTCTTTATAAACTTTATCTAAATCCATTTTACTAAAATTAAAAAGTTTATTTGTAGAATAATTTGCTTTGTTTTGAGTGTTCACTTTTCTTTTTTTTATCATAATTCACACCTCCGAATTCTTAAAAAAGACAATAAATAACTAAAGGTTAATAAGTGCATTTTTTAAAAACCCTAATTTATTATTTCTATATATAGTTTTAGTATTTTTTTGTTTATAATACTTGTGAATTGATATTAGTAAAGAAACAGTGAAGATGGTATAGATATGATTCTATTAATTGCATTTATTTTAAACGTGAATTTTTATAAGATGGAGTCACATTACAATCAGTTTAAAAGACTGGATGTGACTAAATAATATATTAAATTTTTGTCATAAATATGCGTATCTTCACCGTCTAAACTACTACCGTCTACTTCCATTCTTTTTCACCTCCAATATTTTTAAAATAACGTAAAAAAACTTCGTCAACTTGAACGTGACGAAGGCATATAACAATACATTCTCGTTCAAGTTTTGGCTCTGCAAGGCGATGAAGTTGCGTTAAGTTAAGCCTTCTTTGTTCGGCAAAACCTGCTAACCAGTTCAGAATGTTTCCATCCTTTTACGGCAGCAACCCGTATCCTTGTAGTAACCTCCCCTACCGAGGCGATATTCATTTACATGAAAAGTATAGCTATGTTTGTTGAATATGTCAATTGAATTTTTTTTAAACAAATTAATAAAAATGATTATATGAATAAATTATATTGGACTATGTAAATGTTTTAATTATAGTGAAACACACAAAGAATAAGCTCGAATAAAGTCGAAATTTGTTCAAGAAAATTTAAAAAATAAATTAAAAAATATTTTAAAAAATTGATTTTAAATTTTATTCATAACTTTTAACTAACTATAGTTGTATTTAGTATTTTAAACTGACAATAAAAAGGAAGCACGTATTTAATGCTTCCATTTTATTATTATACTTGGCATTCATATAAAAACATTTCAGCGTTATTATCTTTTGCTATTTTTTTAGAAAAAGAAGAATACACCTTTATTTCACTAAAGCCTATTTTATATAAAATCTCTTCCAATTCTCCTAATTCATATAATCTTATTTGAAAATCCATTGATTCAGCTTTAATAATTTTTTCCTTATCTCTTAATTCATAAATACTAGGAGAATAGAGAATTTTATTTGTTGGGTTATAAATATTTTTAGTTTTTAACACCAAATCAAGTCCATTTTTTGTTTTGACTTTTTCAATAGTTTTATATTCATCTTCATTTTGACCTTTATTGGCTACTGTATCAACAGCAAATACAAATTTGCCACCTTTTTTCAATAATGTATATATCTTTTGTAGAATAGATTTGCATATATTCATATCAGTGAATAAAGATACGGAACCAGATGATATAAAAATATAATCAAACTGTTCTTTCGGATTATAACTTTCAAGGGATACATTAGTCACTTGAGCTTCTGGTAATTTTTCAGTGAGTTTACTTAACATTTCTTTAGATAGGTCAAGTCCTTTAATATTAAATCCACTTTCATAAAAGGGTATTAAAAATCTTCCACTACCACATAAAGGTTCAAAAATTTTCATTTTTGATGTTGCATATGAAAGATAAAAAGCCAGTTCATCTTCTGGAGCTTTTTCGTGTAAAATTTCATACATTTCTGTACATAAGTTACCATAATAATTTATCATAAATTTTCCTCCTAAACTTTTTTTAAGTATAACAATTTTAAAGTGAGAAAACTGTTCCGATATTGCTAAGTTACTATAGTCTACCTTCTATATAAAAATGGCTAAATTAAAAGATTATATTAATTTGTGTAAATGTTATAATTATATAGGGAAACAAGCGAGAATTTAAATTTATACATCAAATTTTTGTTATCAGTTAAGAAAAAATAACAACAACTGTTAACTATTCACTCTTAACTTTTAACTAAAATAATCTGTTAGTTATCTATAAAATATTAATTTAAGTTTTCTTATTTGATAAATATGAAAAATTTATAAAGAGAATAGGGGTAATTTATGAGTAGTGAAAAAATTCTTATAGTAGATGATGATAAAGAAATATTAGATTTAATTGGCTTTTATTTAAATAATGAGGGATATGATATTTTAAAAGCTAGTAATGGAATTGAAGCAACTAAATTTATTGAAAATAATCCTATACAATTAATAATCCTTGATATAATGATGCCTGGAATTGATGGTATTGAAGTTTGTAGAAGAGTTAGAATGAAAAAAAACATTCCAATTATAATAGTAAGTGCAAAATCTTCAGAGATAGATAAAGTTATAGGACTAAGTTCCGGTGCAGATGATTATATGATAAAACCTTTTAGTATGATAGAGCTAGTGGCAAGGGTTAAAGCACAACTTAGAAGATATATTTATCTAAATAGTAATGAAACAGAAAATGTAAAAAAAGATTTGATAAAAATTAATGGATTACAAATAAGTAAAGAAAATTTTACTGTTAAAGTTTATGGAAGAGAAGTTAGTTTAACTAAAACAGAATATGAAATTGTATTGCTTATGGCTGAAAATCCGAACAGAGTTTTCCCTTTAGAAGAAATTTTTGAAAGAGTATGGAAAGAAAAATATTTTCATGGTAATAATACAGTCATGGTACATATTGCTAGAATTAGAGAAAAAATTGAAGAAAATCCTAGGGAGCCTAAAATTGTAAAAACTGTTTGGGGGGTAGGATATAAAATTGAAGATTAATTTATTTAAAGGAATTCAGTTTAAAATATTAAAGTCATTTTTATTAAGTATTTTATTATCATTTTTTTTAGTTCTTTTTTTAGTATTAGAATTTTTAAAGATAAAATACAATGTTACTTATGCTAATTGGGGAAATTGGGCCAATGAAAATCTTATGTTAAATACATATATATTAATTATATTTTTTCTAATGTTTATTTTAGTTACTACAATGTTTTTTTATGTATTCACAAAGAAGTTTATAAAGCAGATAGATGATATAAATAAAAAGATTTCTATAATTTCAGAGGGTAATTTTAGTACAATAATTCCAGTAACTACAGATGATGAGATTGGAAAGTTAGCTAATAATATTAATATAATGTCTAAAAAACTTGAGGCTCTAATTAAAAAAGATGCTAAAAATGAAAAACTTAAAAATGATATGATAAGCAATATTTCTCATGATTTAAGGACACCATTAACATCAGTGATAGGTTATGTGGAAATTATGAAAAATTTGCAGTATAAAGATAAAGCAGCTTGTGATAATTGTATAGATATTATATTGAAAAAATGCGATGAGCTAAAAAATTTAGTTGAGGATTTACTTGAATATACAAGCATAAATTTTAAAGGAATTAACATAAAAAAAGAGTCTATAAGCATAAAAGATGTAGTAGAGCAGATAATGATTGGTTTTATACCAAACCTTGAAAAAGTAAATATGTCATTTAGCATTAAAGCACCAGATGAAAAAATATTTATAGATGGGGACATGAATTTAATAATAAGACTTTTTGAAAATATAATAAATAATAGTATTTTTTATGGACAAAACGGTAAAAAAATAGATGTTGAAATTGGTGAAATAAATAATATGGTTTCCATAAAAATAATAAATTATGGAAAGAAAATATCACCAGAAGATCAAGCCTATATTTTTGAAAGATTTTATAGAGGTGAAAAATCTAGAAATGTAAACACTGGAGGAAAAGGGATGGGACTTGCCATTGCTAAAAGCATTGTTGATTTACATAAAGGAAAGATTAATGTGGATAGTGATGATAATAAAACGGCTTTTGAAGTTTTATTGATAATTTCACATAAAAAATTGTAAGATTTTCTTAAGAATTTATTAAACGGTTTGTAAGATGTTTTTTCTAAACTTATTTTGAGTTAAAGTTTAGGAGGAAAATTTATGAAATATGTTAATAAGTTCTTATTTTTTTTAGTCACTGTTTTTACTTTTTTAAGTTTATTAAGTCCGTGCAATGTATTTGCTAAAGAGCTTAGCAATGAAGATTTAAAAATATTTTTAGATAATATAACAAAAGAAAACTTTGAAAAATATAAATTACCAAGTTTATCTATGATAGTTGTTAAGGATGGAAAAGTAATTTATGAAAATTCTTTAGGGTATGAGGATGTTGAAAATAAAATTAAAGCTAATATAAACACTACTGCGTATAGAATAGGATCTACATCAAAACTTTTTACAGAAACTGCAATAATGCAACTTTATGAGCAAGGAAAAATTGACTTAAAAGAAGATGCTAATAAGTATTTAAAAGATGTTCAGATTGAAAATAAATTTACAGAAAAAGTAACTGTAGAAAATTTACTTACACATACTTCTGGAATAGATGAAGCTACAACTACATATATTGGCGCAAAAACGGAAAAGGATATGATGTCTTTATCACAGTTTTTCAAAAAACATACACCAATAGTTGTAACTGAACCAGGAAAAGTATGTTTATATAGCAATATAGGAATAGATTTGTTAGGAAAAATTATAGAAGATGTATCTGGTTTGAAATATGAAGATTATATAGAAAAAAATATCTTTAAACCTTTAGAAATGAAAAATAGTAAAGTTGCATTGCCTTTAAACAATATGGCAAAAAACTATGATGTTCTGGCTCAAAGTGAATATTATTACTATAATGATAACCCTGCTGGTGGAATAAACTCAACGGCATCGGATATGGCAAAATTTATGATAGCCCATCTTCAAAAAAGTGATAAAAAAGAAAATAATATTTTAAATGAGTCGACATTAGAATTAATGCATAAAGAGCAATTTTCAAATGATAAAAATTTATTAGGTGTTACCTATGGATTCTGGGAAAAAGATTTTAATGGGAAAAGAGTTATAGGCCATGAGGGAGCACTTGCTATAGGTTTTTTTGGTGATATGTTGCTTTGCCCTGAAGAAAATGTTGGGGTTTATATTGTATCAAATAATTTAACTAAAGCCGCACCAGCTATAACCAATATAGAGAATGATTTTTTTAATAGATATTATCCTAAAACCGAAGATAAAGACTATAGTAACAAAAAACTGGATTTAAATGATGAAAAAAGATACATAGGAACTTATAGGTCCTATCATGATAGTGCTAAAGGCAACTTTTCAAAATTTTTGAGTTTTTTAGGTTCTATTGAGGAAAATGAAGATGTGAAAATTAGATACGATGAGAAGAAAAATTCTTTAATTTATATTGGAACAAGTCATTTAAAAGAAAGTGAAGAAACTGCTTTAATAAAAGTTTCAGATAATCTTTTTAAAAGAGAGGATAATAATGAACTAGTTGCTTTTAAAGAAGATGATGGCAAAATTCAATATGTATTTTTCAATAATATGCCTTATGATAACTTTGAAAGAGTGACTTTAAAGGATAACTATAAATTAAATTTAACAATATGTATCATTGGAGTAGCTTTTTTTATTATTCAAATAATGAAAACTATAATTTTATTTTTAAAAAGCTTTTATAAAAAGAAAATTTCGTGTAATGAAGTAAAAAGTACCGATTCAACAGGTATTATAAGTAAAAAATTTAGGTTAACAATTTTTTCTATAAGTTTATTAAATGTAATTTCTTTATTTACAATTACATATTGGATAATATCTTTTGATATGTACTATAGTGCTACATGGTATATAAAAATAGCATTGATTCTTTTAATACTTTCAATAATTTTAAGTCTTATTGGTAGCATTTTATTCTTAGTAAGTATTAAAAAAGAAAAAACTAATACTTATTATAAAATTTTTGGGTTCACTAGTTTAGTAGTTATATATTCTTTTCTATTGTTCTTATACAATTGGAATTTAATTGGATTTAAATATTAGTAAAATTAAGAAGGTAAGCTTTAGGTATATAATAATTTTACATTTATTCACAATAAGATATGAAACTGTATAAAATGATATGAGAATAATTTTAAAAGGTGAAAGTATTGGGAAAAGGATATATATTAGTAAGATTATTTAAATTTAAAAATGCTTTGCCAAAAACAACAGGTAAACTTAAAATTACAGATTCAGATAGTGGCAATGTAATTTATGAAAGTGATGATGCTTTTGATATTAGTGGAAGAAGTACATTAATAGAGGTGCCAACTCCAGATAAAAGTCTATCTCAAAAGCCATATGAAGAGGGGGTAACACCCTACGGACGATATAACATATACATTTCAACTAATGGTTATAGGGATGTTGAGGTAGATAATGTAAGTGTTTTTGATGAAACTACTTCAATACAAAATATTGAAGTAGAAGAGGAAAATGGGCTTAGTAAACTTGGTAAGTCTACAGAAAAAATTGTATTACCACCACAGCAATTAGTATTTAATGCCCCAAGAGATAAACAAGTAGGTACTATGGTAACACCTTTTGTTTTAGAAAGGCCATATATACCTGAATTTATTATAGTTCATTTAGGGCCACCAAGTGTTCCAGCTGAAAATGTAACGGTAGGATTTATTGATTATATTAAAAATGTTGCGTCAAGTGAAATATATCCAACATGGCCAGAAGAATCATTAAAAGCAAATATATATTGTCAAATATCTTTTGCATTAAATAGAATTTATACAGAGTGGTATAGAAATAAAGGATACCCATTTCAAATAACAAATTCTACAGCTTATGATCAATATTTTGTTAAGGGTAGAAATATATTTGATAATATAAGTAAAATAGTGGACGAAATTTTTAGTGAATATATTGTAACTATAGGTAATAAAACACCGTTTTTCGCACAATATTGTAATGGAACAACTGTTACATGTGCTGGATTATCACAGTGGGGAACCGTAACATTAGCTAATAATGGAATGAAAGCTTTAGAGATTATAAGATATTACTTTGGATATGATAAAGATTTAGTTAGAGCTACAGCAATTGAAGGAATTCCAGAATCATATCCAGGAAGTCCTTTAAGGCTTAATGATGAAAATGAGAATGTTGCAGTGATTCAAAAGCAATTAAATAGAATATCAGAAAACTTCCCTGCTATTCCTAAAATACCTGTTACAAATGGTAAATTTGATAAGACAACTGAGGATGCAGTTAAAACATTTCAAAAGATTTTCAATCTAACTCAAGATGGTATTGTAGGTAGAGCTACTTGGTATAGTATATCTAATATTTATGTTGCTGTTAAAAGACTGGCAGAACTTGAGCAGGAACCAGAGGGACCTGATGGAGAAGGTCAATATCCAGGACAGATACTGAAATATGGTTCAACAGGAGAAAAAGTTCGAGAAATGCAAGGTTATTTAGCTGCAATTTCTAAAGAATATAATATACCAACCATTAGACCAGATGGAATATTTGGAAATATGACAAAGGAAGCTGTTATAGCTTTTCAAAGGTTGTTCAACCTAGTTCCTGATGGCTTAGTAGGAGTGGAAACTTGGAATAAAATTTATGAAGTTTATAAAGGGTTAGAAGAGGAAAATCCTGAATATCCAAATCCAGAATTTGATGGTAAGTATCCAGGATATTTATTAAGATATGGCTCAACTGGAGAAAAGGTTCGAGAAATGCAAACTTATTTAGCAGCTATTTCACAACAGTATAATATACCAACTATTAGACCAGATGGAATTTTTGGAGAAGCAACTCGAAATGCAGTTATACAATTCCAAAGATTATTTGGGTTAGCACAGGATGGAATAGTAGGAGAAATAACTTGGAGAAAAATATATGATGTTTATACTGGTTTAAAAAAGGCTACTTTAACAGAACCTCCTATTTACTCACCAGATTACCCTGGTTATGTTTTAAAAGAGTATTTAACAGGTGAAGATGTGAGATGGCTACAGACCTATTTACAATCAATATCAAAATTCTATAAAGAAATACCTAGTATTGAAGTAGATGGAGTCTTTGGTAAAAGAACTAAAAATGCTGTAATGGCTTTTCAAAGAATTTTTGGATTAAGTGAAGATGGTAAAGTTGGATTAAATACTTGGGAAAAACTATTAGAAGTATATAACAGTTTAAGTGGCGATAGAAATATAAATGTATCAGACATATTATACCCTTATCCAGGCGTTGATTTAGAACTTGGCGATACAAACGGGTATGTTAATGTTTTGCAACAATATATAAATGTCATTGCCAAAAATAATTACAAAGTGAATGAAGTTGAAGTTACAGGTGAGTTTAATGATGAAACTTATAATGCTGTGAAACAACTTCAAAGAGAATTTGGATTGAAGGCTACTGGAATAGTTGATGAAAGAACTTGGAACAAGACAGCAGAGCTTTATGAAGCTTTGTATAGTGGAAAGAGACTTAGAAAATCTAAATAAATATGTTAAACCGTACTTAAATTAAGTACGGTTTTTTATGCAATAAAAAACTAATGCAGCAATAGGTAACTAAAAGTTAAGAGTTAACAGTTAAAAGTTTAGGAGGAAAGTGGCAACCACTTTCTGAAATATGATTTAAAAAATTGACAATGGACATTTGATAATTGGAAATGTTGGAGAAAACTAGAGTTTAGTTAGTTAAGAGTTAAGAGTTCAGGATGAAACTGGATTACCAGTTTCTTTTTAATTTAAGGGAGTAAATTCTGAGTTTATGATATTAAACTAAACAAAGTTAAATTCATGGTTTACAGCTGTAACAAGAAGGACAGGTTCATTTAATTGTACCACCATAAAAAACTCTAGTAATCAATAAAAAAGGTAGATAAAAATAAATTACCGAGCAAAGAACCAGTACTTGAGCTGCAAAGTAGCGTATCTATCAGGTACTGGTTCTTTACTTGTTTTATTATGGAAATATAGCAATTGTGGAATGTAAAGTTAAAGCGAAGAAAATAGCCGTAAGTGAACCTGTCCCTCTTGTAATGGAGCTAATACTGTAAGGACTTAATTGTTTAGGTGTGTTGCTAAAACAGGGGATGGGGACCGACTTCGAGCAGTATTGGAGAAAAATTAAAATCAGCAAAAGTATCTGGCCCAAAGAATAGCAAAGTAGCCAATTACGCGTCTGTCCCTCTTGTGATGGAGGCATAACGCTGGATAGTTGCTTGTTCAGTTAAGGTAGAAAGTTTTGAAAAATTGACAATGGACATTTGATAATTGGAAATGTTGGTTGAAACTGGACTCCAGTTTCTTTTGAATTGAATGGAGTAAAACTTGAGGTTGAAAGAAAATTTGAAGAAAGTTTAGCAGCTAAGTGTACCACCGTAACAAGAAGGACAGGCGTACCAAAGTATATTTTCCATAAGTTATTTTTACAGTGAAATCGAAAGATTATCAATAAAACCTAAAGCAATCAAAGCCGGTCCTTAAGATAGTTAATAGTTAAAAGTTTAGGAGAAAAGTGGCAACCACTTTCTGAAATATGATTTAAAAAAATCTAATCATATAATTTACTTTGCAAATTTATATAAAAAAATACGTTGATAATTACTAGGAACAAAGTGAGTAGTAATAACAATAATTGTTAACTATTCACTATTAACTTTTAACTATAAAAGTTCCATTTGTAATGGATAAGTTAAAAATAAGTTAAATTTTGGTTAAGATTCAAAATTTGGTTATTATATATAATAGAATGATTGTGTGTAGCACTTTATGGTTTAAAAGGAGAGATAAAATTGGATATTTTTACTATGGTTATTCAATTAATTGGTGGTTTAGGTTTATTCTTATTTGGTATGAAACTTATGGGCGATGGGCTGGAAAATGCAGCTGGAGAGAAGCTAAAAGGCATACTAGAAAAGGTCACTAGTAACAAGTACATAGGTGTTCTTGTTGGTGCAATTACAACGGCGGTTATTCAAAGTTCTTCTGCCACAACAGTAATGGTAGTGAGCTTTGTAAATGCAGGACTTATGACATTAATGCAAGCTATAGGCGTTATAATGGGTGCCAATATAGGAACTACAATTACAGCACAGATGGTTTCTTTTAAATTAGATGCAATAGCACCATTATTTATTGGTATAGGTGCAGTTATTATATTGACAGCTAAGAAAAAAAGAACAAAAGACATAGCATATATAACATTAGGATTTGGTATATTATTTTTAGGAATGGGTATGATGTCAGAATCCATGGAACCATTAGCACAATCAGATGCTTTTAAAAATATTATACATGTTATAGGAAATAACAGAATTTTAGGGGTTTTTGCAGGATTATTAATGACAGCGATAGTTCAAAGTTCTTCTGCCACAACAGGAATTTTAGTAGCATTGGCAACAACAGGAAGCATAGATATGAATGTGGCGCTGCCAATAATTTTTGGATGTAATATTGGAACTTGTGTTACTGCTCTTTTAGCGTCTATTGGTTCTAGTAAAACAGCAAAAAAGGCTGCCTTATTACATGTTTTGTTTAATGTTATTGGAGTAATTATATTTTTACCGTTTATGGGGATATTGGTAAATTTAGTAGAAGATATAAGCCCTTCAAGTGTAGCAAGACAAGTAGCAAATGCTCATACTATATTTAATATCGCAGTAACAATAATACTGTTACCTTTAGCAAAATTTTTAGTTGATTTAGTTAATAAGATAGTGCCAGGCGATGATGAAATTAGTAAAATAGGGCCTATATATTTAGATAAAAAATTGTTAGATACTCCTATTGTGGCTGTAGGTCAAGCGCTTAAAGAAACAATAAGAATGGGAGATATAGCAAAAGAAAATGTTACTTTAGCTATGAGGGCTTTTTTAGATAATGATGAAGAATGTATAGAAAAAGTTTATGCAAATGAAGCTATAATTAATGAATTAGATAAGGAAATAACAGATTATTTAGTTTTAATATCTGGACATGATTTAGCAAGCGAAGATAGTAAAATATTAAGTTCAACATTTCATGTAATCAATGATATTGAAAGAATTGGAGATCATGCAGAGAATATAGCAGAACTTGCACTAGAAAAAAGTAGAATGAATATAGAAATAAAAGGTGAAGCTAGAAATGAAGTAGAGGGTATGTATAGTAAAACCCTTGAATCACTTATGTTAGCATTAGAATGTTATAGCACAAAAAATAGTGAAAAAGCAAAAAATATAAAAGAGATTGAAGATAGTATAGATAAGTATAAAAAGGATATTAGAGAAAATAATATACAAAGATTAAATAAAAGGATATGTAAAGCTAATGGAAGTGCTGTATTTTTAGATTTAATAAGTAATTTAGAAAGAATAGGTGATCATTCTACTAATATAGCAGAAAGAGCAATGTAAAAAATTTCATTAAAGTGCATTAAAGTTGATTATAATATCTGCTTTAATGCACTTTTTTTATTTAAAGATATGTACATATTAAATCAAATGATAAATGAGTATATTTTAGTGAATATTAAATAATACTACATTATGTATAGATTAAATAATGAATTAAAGTTAATGATTGCAATAAAAATTATAAATATCATTAACTACAAAATTAGGTTAAATAATAAAACAAGGAGGGAAAAGTATGGATAACTTTATAAATGTTACATCTGAAATTGGAAAACTTAACAAAGTAATGCTACATAGACCAGGAAAAGAAATAGAAAATTTAGTTCCTGAGTATTTAGAAAGATTGCTTTTTGATGATATTCCATATTTAGAAGTAGCTCAGAATGAACATGATAGGTTTGCTGAAATATTAACTGAAAATGGTGTGGAAGTATTATATTTAGAAAATTTAGCAGCAGAAGCCTTAGAAGATAAAAACGTAAAGGATGAGTTTTTAAATCAGTTTTTAAAAGAAAGCCATATTAATAACATCGACATATATCAAGCGTTGTATGAAGATTTAATGTCTAAAACAACTAAAGATATGGTTGATACTCTTATGGCTGGAGTAAGAAAAGAAGATATAAAAATAAAAACAAGACGCTCTTTAAGAGAGTTAATGGAAGATAAATATCCATTTTACTTAGATCCTATGCCAAATTTATATTTTACAAGGGATCCAGCTGCATCAGTAGGACACGGTATTATAATTAATACCATGAAAACTTCAGCAAGAAGAAGAGAAACTTTATTTATGAAATATATTCATAAATATCATAAAAACTTTAAGGTGTCTGAGATTCCATTATGGTATGATAGGGGCTTTAATTGTAGTGCAGAAGGTGGAGATGAATTAGTATTATCAGATAAAATCATTGCTATAGGTTGCAGTGAGAGAACTTCACCAGAAGCAATTGAAGTCATAGCAAAAAATTTATTCGATAATAATACTTCATTCGAAAAAGTACTTGTTTTTGAAATACCATCACGTAGAGCATTTATGCATCTTGATACAGTGTTTACTATGGTGGATTACGATAAATTCACAATACACCCAGGTATTGAAGGACCACTAAATGTTTTTGAAATTACAAAAGGAAAAAATGGAAGATTAGACATAACTCATAATAAAAACACATTAGATAACATATTAAAAACTGCACTAAATTTACCAGCAGTGGATTTAATAAGATGTGGAAATGGTGATGAAATAATATCTGCAAGAGAACAATGGAATGATGGTTCTAACACTTTAGCAATATCTCCAGGTAAAGTTATAACTTATGAAAGAAACTATGTAACAAATGAACTTTTAACAAAACGTGGAGTTGATGTTATAACAATGCCAAGTGCAGAGCTTTCAAGAGGTAGAGGCGGCCCAAGATGTATGAGTATGCCTTTAAATAGAGATAACTTAGTGTAAATCATACTTAATATATGAAAGAAATTAGGAGGAAAAAATATGTTTAACTTAAGAAATAGACACTTTTTAACTTTAATGGATTTTACACCTAAAGAAATAAAATATTTTCTTGAATTATCAAGAGACCTTAAAAAAGCAAAATATACAGGAACAGAAGAGCAAAAATTAAAAGGAAAAAATATAGTATTATTATTTGAAAAAGATTCAACAAGAACAAGATGTGCATTTGAAGTTGCAGCACATGATCAAGGTGCACATGTTACTTATTTAGGACCAACTGGAAGCCAAATGGGTAAAAAGGAATCAATAGCTGATACAGCAAGAGTATTAGGAAGAATGTATGACGGTATTGAATATAGAGGGTTTGGTCAAGAAATAGTTGAAGATTTAGCTAAATATTCAGGAGTACCAGTTTGGAATGGATTAACTAATGAAGATCACCCAACTCAAATTTTAGCAGACTTTTTAACAATAACTGAGCATTTTGATAAACCATTAAATAAAGTTATATTTGTTTATAGTGGAGACGGAAGAAATAATATGGCAAATGCTTTAATGATTGGTGCAGCTAAGATGGGTATGGATTTTAGAATTCTATCTCCAAAAAGCTTATTCCCAGAAGAAGATTTAGTATCTAAATGTGAAGAAATTGCAAAAGAAACTGGCGGAAAAATTACTATAACAGATAATGTTGATGAAGGCGTTAAAGATGCAGATGTTATATATACTGACGTTTGGGTATCTATGGGTGAAGCACCTGAAGTTTGGGGTGAGAGAATAAAATTATTAAAACCATATCAAGTAAATATGGAAATGTTAAATAAAACAGGTAATGAAAACGTTAAGTTTATGCACTGTTTACCAGCATTCCATGATTTAAGAACTACTGTAGGAAAAGATATCAATGAAAAATTTGGATTAGAATCTATGGAAGTTACAGACGAAGTTTTTGAAAGCAAACATTCAATAGTATTTGATGAAGCTGAAAATAGAATGCATACTATCAAAGCTGTGATGGTTGCTACATTAGGACAATAAATTAAGATAGGGATACAATTTGAACTTTAAAATTATGAAAGAAATTTAATGATAAAAAAGAGAATAAATATAACTTTAAACCGTTATTCAGTTAGTTATTTTAAGAAACTCTAATAATCTTTTTCAAAATTTTTAGGACTAAACGGCTGAATCGACGTCCTGTCTAGGCAGTCGCGAAACCCGTCCTTGGGTTTCGGTCCTAAAAATGTTAAAAAACATCATAAGAGTTTCTAAGCCAAAACTAAAAATCATAACTAACTTAAATTTATACATCAAATTTTTGTTATCAGTTGAGAAAAATAAGTATAAATATAGTTAGTTAAGAATTAAGAATTTAGGATGAAAGTGGCAACCACTTTCTGAAAATGATTTTAAAAAATCTATCAATATAATTTGCTTTACAAGTTTATAAAAAGATACGTTGAGAATTACTAGGAACGAAGTGAGTAGTAATAACCACAACTGTTCACTATTAACTCTTAACTCTTAACTAAAATAATCTGTTAGTTATTGATAAAATATTAATTTGAGTTTTATCATTTGATATATTCATAAGTTAAACCTTAAAATTGTGTCCCTATAATTAAAAAATAATAAAACTAAAGAAAAGGAGCAAAACAAATGGATGGTGATAAAAAGTTAGGATTATCGTTATTAGTTGCTCTTGGAGTAGGCTCAATGATTGGTGGGGGAATATTTAACAGCCCTACTGATCTTATTAATAATACAAATCCACAAGCGGTATTATTATCTTGGATTATTGGTGGTATTGGAGTTATATTTTTAGCTTTAGTATTTCAATTACTTGCAAATAAAAGGCCGAAGCTTATAGGAGGAATCTTTACTTATGCCAGAGAAGGTTTTGGTGACTTTACAGGATTTAATTCAGCTTGGGGATATTGGTTAAGTGCATGGCTTGGAAATGTTGCTTTTTTTATCCTTATGATTAAAACTTTAAATAGTTTGATTGGTGGAATAAGTCCTATAATATCATTTTTAATAGCATCTTTGATACTTTGGATAGTTCATTGGATTCAATTAAAAGGAACTAAAAGTGCAGGTATAATAAATGCAATAGCAACAGTTGCAAAAATAATTCCATTATTATTAGTAATTATATTAGGATTTACAGTATTTGATTTAAATATATTCAACGTAGCAAATTGGAGAAGTATACTTGTTGCAACAGGAGAAACTACAAATTTGTTTAAGCAAGTTAACAGTGCAATGGGCATTATTTTATGGTGTTTTATTGGAGTAGAAGCAGCTACAGTATTATCAGAAAAAGCTGAATCTCCAAAAATTGTTGGAGCTGCAACAGTTTTAAGCTTAATTATAACATTAGCCTTATATATGCTTGTTTCAGTGGTATCAATGGGTGCAGTTCCAGGAAAAATACTTTTAAATTCACAAACACCACTTGCCGATGTACTAGGAAGAACTGTAATAGGTAGGTCAGGACCATTAATAGTTAAATTAGGACTAATTATTTCATTATTAGGTTGCCTAATTAGTTGGGTAATGCTTGCAGCAGAAATTCCTTATGTTGCTGCAAAAGGTGGAACAATGCCAAAATGGTTCATGAAACAAAATGAAAATGGAGTACCATCAAATTCACTATTAGTAACAGATATATTAACTCAAATCTTTTTATTATCTTTGCTTTTACCAGCACTTCAAGCAGCATATAACAATATATTTTTAATTGCTACTACTTGTATATTAGTTCCATATTTATTTTCAAGTTTATATGCTATTAAGGTATCAAGAGAAGATAAATTAGGATTTAAAGATATGTTTATATCAATAATGGCATCGATTTATTCTGTATATGTAATTTTTGCAGTAGGACTACAGTATTTAGGTGCAGCATTAATAATGTATGCCTTAGGTGTAGGAATTTATACAAAAGCTAAGAAAGAAAAAAATGAAGAAATTACTTCAAAAGAAAAAGTGGCAATGACAGTGATAATAGTGTTAGCAATAATTATGGTAGTAATGATCGGAACAGGAAAAATAAAATTGTAAAAGAGCATTTACAAAGAAAGGAGAATTATAAATGGCAAGAATAGTAATAGCACTTGGAGGAAATGCACTTCAAGCTAATCCTAAAGATACTACAGCAGAGGCTCAATTAGTAACAGCAAAAGAAACTTCACAGGCCATTGTAGATTTAATCCAAGAAGGACATGAGGTAATCGTAGCACACGGTAATGGTCCTCAAGTAGGTCAAATTGTAGCTACTTATGAACTTGCAGCATCTGTAAATGAAAATAATCCAATAATGCCTTTTCCAGAATGTGGAGCAATGAGTCAAGGATATATTGGATATCATCTTCAACAAGCTATAAGAGAGGAACTTAAAAATAGAGGTTCAAATAAAGAAGTTGCAACAGTTATAACTCAAGTCATAGTAGATAAAAATGATGAAGGATTTAAAAATCCAACAAAACCAGTAGGTTCATTTTTTACAGAAGAACAAGCAAAGAAACTAATGGAAGACAAAGGATATACAATGAAGGAAGACTCTAATAGAGGATGGAGAAGAGTAGTTCCATCACCTATGCCAGTATCTGTAGTAGAGGAACCTATTATCAAAACCTTAGTAGATGCAGGTCATGTTGTTATAACTGTTGGTGGTGGTGGTATACCAGTGATAGATAAGGGAAACGGACAACTTGAAGGTGTGCCAGCAGTAATTGATAAGGATTTTGCATCTTGTAAAATAGCACAGTTATTAAATGCAGATACATTTATCGTATTAACAGCTGTTGAACAGGTAGCTATTAACTTTGGAAAGCCAGAGCAAAAGAACCTTTCAAAATTAACATTAAATGAGGCAGAAAAATACATACAAGAAGGACATTTTGCACCAGGTTCAATGCTTCCTAAAGTAAAAGCTGCTATGGGATTTGTAGAATCAAAGGAAGGTAGAACGGCAATTATAACTTCCCTTGAAAAAGCAAAAGAAGCTATTAATGGATTAACAGGAACAACAATAGTAAAATAAATTGCATAGTACATAAATAAAAGTATAGTTGCTTTAAATTTAATAAGTAGCTATACTTTTAGTATTTTAATTAATAGTTTATTGTTAGCTTATTGTTAGTTAAAAGTGAAAAGTTATGGTTATTACTAGTCACGTTGTTCCTAGTAATACTAAATGTAGTTTTTATTTTATATAAATTTGCAAAGCAAATTATATAATTAGATAAAAAGAAACTGGTAATCCAGTTTCATCTTAAATTCTTAACTGTTAACTCTTAATTATTAACTAAATATGATATTGTATTTCTATGTAGTGAATTAGGTTTTCATTTTAAATTATTTAAGAAACGTATGTAAAAGTGAAGGGAGGAGAAAATTTTGAGAGTATTAATAGCTGATGATGAGAAAGATATGGTAAAAATTTTAGATGCATATTTTAAGAAAGAAGGTTTTGAAACAATCTTGGCCTATGATGGGGAATGTGCTTTAGAATTACTTTCATCTAATAAAGTGGATTTAGCTATACTAGATTGGATGATGCCACAAATTAATGGAATAGAAGTATGTAAATATATAAAGGAAAATAGTGATACTAAAGTTTTAATGCTAACAGCAAAGGTTCAAAATGAAGATGAAATAGAAGCTTTAAGTTGTGGAGCAGATGAATACATAAAAAAACCTTTTGATCCAAGGATATTAATTATAAGAGCTAAAAAATTATTAGATTTTAGTGAAGGGGTTAGATTTAAAGATTTAGAAATAAATTTAAGATCAAAAAAAGTTTATAAGAATAATGAGCATTTAAATCTAACAAAAATTGAATTTGAACTTTTAGTATGTTTAATGAGAAATAAAGGAATCATTCTATCAAGAGAGAAACTTCTAGATTTGGTTTGGGGAATTGACTATGAAGGGGACTATAGAACTGTAGATACTCATATACGTAGATTGAGGTCAAAAGTAGGTGATGAGATAGTAAAAACTTATAGAGGATTAGGCTACAGTTTGGAGGAGGATTAAAATTAAGATAAACAAAAAACTTTCAATTGGAATATCTCTAATATTATTTTTGGTAACTATAGCTTCAATATTAATTAATAACTTTTTTATTGGTAAATACTATATTCATGAAAAAAGAAAAATATTAGATAAAGTAGAACATGAAATAAGTAGTAGTTATGTTATAAAAGCAGATGAGATTCAGTCTATTGAAGAAGACAACAATGTTACTATTGCATATTCCTCATTAGATAGAGATATTGAAGACATTAACGGAAGTATATTATCACAGTTCGAAAGTAAAGGCATAAAGTTAAATAAGTTTTGGGTTACAAAAGATACACTGGACCAGTTAAGCGAAGGAAGTATAAACAAAATATATTATCAAGGTAAAGCAAAATATAAATTTTTATCAAAATTTATATTGCATAATGATTATGTATTTGCAATAGGAATTTCACTACCTTATTTAGATGAAACGGTAAATATGGTAAATAAATTTAATACATATTTGATGATGTTTTTATTAATTATAACTATAATATTAGCTATTATTTTTTCAAAGCATATAACAAGGCCATTAGAAAAATTAAAACTCTTATCAAAAGATATATCTAATTTAAATTTTAGAACAGAAAAAATAAAAACTAATGATGAAATAGGAGAACTTGCAACAAGTATAAATTCTATGAGTGTAAGTTTAGAAAAAGCACATAAAGATATAAATTCTCAAAATGAAAGGCTTAAAGCATTAGTTTCTGATATATCCCATGAGTTAAAAACGCCATTATCTTTAATTAATGTCTATGCACAAGGGATAGAAGACGGACTTGATGATGGAACTTATTTAGAAACAATTAAAAGACAAACAGAAAACATGAGTATGTTAATAGATAGACTTTTATATTGGGCAAAACTTCAAAAAAAACCTATTAATAAATCTAAATTTTCATTGAAAGATAATGTTGTTGATATTATTAAAAAGTATAAATTGATAATAGAAGAAAGCAACATTGAGTTAATATTAAATGCTAAAGAAAAAGAGAAATATTATATATATGCAGATGAAGAACAGATAGATATAGTACTAAATAATTTAGTAACTAATGCCATAAAATACACTAATAATAAGAAGATAGAAATTAGTTTAATAAAAAATAAAGATGATATAAAAATAACCATTAAAAATGGAATAAGAAATCATAGTAACAATGACATAGAAAGCATTTGGAAACCTTTTTACGTTCTTGAAAAGTCTAGAAACAAAGATTTGTCCGGTACAGGATTAGGCTTATCAATTGTAAAAGACATATTAGAGAATCATAATTTAAAATTTGGGTTTGAAACAAGTGATGGTAGTATAGAATTTTATATAATCTTTTAAAGAAGAGCTTTAATTACTAAGGACTAGATAAAGTAATTAAAGCTTTTTTACAATAATTAACAAAAATTAAATTCTATAGTATAATATTATAAAATATACTCAAAGGTATAATCGCAGAAGTAAAGATGAAATTATATATTTTATTAAGGGGGTATTAATTTGGTTTCTGATTTAAAAGACAAAAAAATAGCACGAACCTGGATAATAGTATTAGTGTTAATTGCAATTTTCGGTTTGATTTTATTTATGGTCTTTGGAAAGGGAAAAATGTCTGAGAGTATTACAAGCAATGTGAAAATTGTAGAAAAGGAAGATACAGCAGCTATAGAAGATGCAAAAAAATCAAGAAATTCTTATGGTTATAAATTAGACAAAGATGGATTATTTTATATTGAAATGTTTAATCCTAAGATGGACTCTGATGAATATATAAGTGAAGGGACATTTGAAATAAGCAAAGAAAACTATGATAAATTAAATAAAGGAGAGTACTATTATTTTAAACTAATAATGAATGAGGAAACTAAAGAGGGAAAAGTAAAAGGGATTTATAATGAAAATCCTGTTCAATAATAGGGGTTAGGAGTATCTAATATTTAGATGCTCTTATTTTAGTTTTTAGTATTATTTTCAACCCATTGTTATATCCTTTCGTAACATTAGTGTAACAGTAAAAACTTATAGTAATAATAAATATTTATTTTAAAACTATTAGGAGGAAAATATTTTGAAAATAATAGGTAAGATAATAGGTGGTTTTACTATATTAAGTTTTATGTTGATAATATATGCTACGTACATAGAAAGAACTTTATTAACTGTGAAAAAAGAGGATATAGTTTTAAATGATAATTGGAAAACAGAGCTTAAAGTTGTTCAGTTTACAGATACTCAACTTGGAGAATTTTATGATTTAGATGAACTTGGACGAGCGGTAGAAAAAATTAATGGTGAAAATCCAGATATAGTGGTCTTTACTGGTGATTTAATAGATAATGCATCTCAATATGATAGTTTAGATAAAATATCAACTGTACTAAGCAATATAGAAGCAAACTATGGAAAATATGCGGTATATGGAAATCATGATTATGGTGGAGGAGCAGTAAATTATTATGAAGACATTATGAATGAAGCAGGTTTTAAAGTACTGAAAAATGAAAATGATAGAGTTGAATTTGATAATTTTAACTTAAATATTTTAGGTGCAGATGATGCTTTAATAGGAAATTATAGCCCAGAAGATACAGTTATGAATATTAATAGTAAAGATGTTAATATATTGCTATTACATGAGCCTGACCTTATAAAAGACTTTTTAGATTATCCAATTGATTTAACATTAAGTGGACATAGCCATGGTGGACAAGTATATATACCTTTTTATGGACCGTTAAAAAAGACTTATTTAGCAGAAACTTATACTAAAGGTATATATAAGTTTGATAATGAAAAAAATACAAAATTATATGTTAACAGTGGACTTGGAAATACAAAGTTTCCTTTTAGATTTTTTAATGTGCCACAAATTACAGTTTTTAATTTAAAAATATAAAATATTGTATTATAGTTAATGTAAGAATAGACTATAATAATATATAAATAAGTTTTGATATGGAGGAGATTAGAGTGTTTGAAAAAATAGATGATAAAAAGAAAACACTAGATTCTAAAAGACCGTTAAATAATCATCAATTAAAAAATCTTAAGAAATACTTTGATATAGAGTTAACATATAATTCAAATGCGATTGAAGGTAATACATTAACAATAACGGAAACCAAGGTTATATTAGAAGATGGAATCACTATAGGAAAAGGAAAAAGTCTAAAAGAACATTTAGAAGTTATAAATCATAAAGAAGCTATCGATTATGTTGATGATATAGTAAGTAAAAACTTAGATATATCAGAGAGTGTAATAAAAAATTTGCATTATATAATATTAAAAAGCATAGATAATAAGAATGCTGGTCAATATAGAAAAACTAATGTATTAATAAGTGGTAGTAAACATAGACCACCAGAAAGCTTTTTAGTAGAAGAAAAAATGAGAGAGTTATTGAGTTGGTATTTTGAAAATAAAAATATTTTACATCCAATACAATTAGCAGCAGAGTTTCATTTCAGATACGTATATATACATCCTTTTATAGATGGAAATGGAAGAAGTGCAAGATTACTTATGAATTTAATCTTAATGAGAAATGGTTATCCTATAACTGTTATAGAAACAGAGCATAGAGAAGAATATATGCGAGCTTTAGAAAAGGCTTCTACAGAAGGAAACTTGCATGATTTCATAAATTTAGTAGCATCACAAGTAGAAAAAAGTATAGACACATATTTATATATAATAGGTTAAAAAGCAAAGTCATTTCAAAAAAATATGGTATTGAAATGGCTTTATTTTTATATAATTTTTTAAAATTTTAAGTAAAATTTTGCATGTTGACAGTATGAACAAAAAGATATAAAATAGTTCGCATAGAAACTAATTTAATTTTAATGTTCTAATTAGGAGATGACATTTATGAAAAATTTAGATAAATTAACACCAAGAGTAAGTAAAAAAATATTATTATTAATTGGTGGAATAGTTTGGGGTTTTGCAGGATTTAGAGTATTAACTATAGGATTAAATGATGTAAAGATAAATAATGGTTATGGCATATTAAGTTTAATTATAGCAACTGTAATATTCTTTATGTTTTTTAAATTTATATTTAGTAAAATGTTAAAAAAACACACTAAAAGAATTATAAATAGTAGTTTAGAAAAGCATTGTGCATTTTCATTCTTTGATTTTAAAAGCTATATAATAATGGGATTCATGATTTCATTAGGTATAGGTGTAAGAAGTATAGGTGTATTTAACCCTGTATATGTAGGAGATTTTTATATAGGATTAGGCTTTGCACTATTTATTTCAGGATTATTATTTTTAATAAACTCATTAAACTTTCAAAGAACTATAGAGAAATATAAAATTTAGTAATTAAATTAAAAACCACATCTTTAAAGTAAAAGATGTGGTTTTTAGCTAATTTTTAATTATTTAAATTTGCATCAAGTTTAAGTAGTGACTCTATGAATGTTTCATTAAAAGTTTTAAGATCTAGTATGGAAGATGGCATATTTACTTTTTTACCATAGCTATCAAGTTTTAAACATCCTGTAGCAAGATCTGATGAATTACTATTTATAGTAGCAAGTTCATCTTTAAAAAACTCTGGATTAGTTATATAAATAGCTGCAGCTACATCCCAGTTACAAAAACCATTAAATCCAGTTAAAGATTCATTAAGGTTACACCAAGGAAGTATTTTATCATAAATGTAATTAAGAACCTTATTAGGACTAGTCTTAATTTTTTCTAATTCACAAGGTCCAAATAATGCTTCCATAGTAGTGTGGCCATTAAGTATAGATATCTTAGATGAAGAGTTTATAACCTTACTAGATGCTTCAGGGTCACAAGAAAAATTAAGTTCATTAACTTTGTGACCTGATATAATTAAAGGTTTTGTAATTCCACCCATAAGAACAATTTCCTTTACATTATCAAAAAAATTATTGTCATAAAGGTATGCACCATATATATTAGTTAATGCCCCAGTAGCCAGTACTATAATTTCTTTAGGATTATTCTTTACAGTATGGGCTAAAAACTTACTAGCATCACTAATTCTATTATTTTTGTCTTCACTACCTTTATAAATTGATATATTTAAATTTAAATCTTTAATTAGGTTTAAAGTAGTATCATAAACTACATCTAAAGAGCTATTTCCATAAGTTAAGGTAACCCCTTCAAGGGATATATCATCTTTACCTAAAAGATATAAAAGAGTTAGCCCATCATCTACATCACAATTAGGTACGCCCATAGTGTTATCACAATCAAAAATTATTCTTTTCATAAGTAGTCCTTTCAATCTATTTAAGTCAATTTTTTCTTAGCATTTTTATTAGAAGCAAATTTCTTTATAGCTAGTCCTAAAGCAACTAATGCTATTACACCAGTTATTATTCCAAGGAAAAACTTTGAACCTTGATCTATATTTTCGCCAAGCATTGAGTAGACTATTGTAGCAGGAAGTTGTCCAAGTCCAGTAGCCCAGAAAAAAGACCAAAGGCCCATGCTAGTAAGACCGGCAGCATAACTAACTACATCAAAAGATATAAATGGTAAAAGTCGAGCTATTAATATTGCGTAGTTACCATATTCGTCAAAAAAGTTATCTGTTTTATCAAGAAGTTTTGATGAAGCAAATTTTTCAGCAGCAGGTCTACCATAAATTCTAGTTATGTAAAAACACATTACCGCTCCAAGCATAGCTCCAGTCCAAGAAATAAAAGCACCAAATGCCCAACCAAAAACATATGCATTAGCAAAAGTAATAACAAAGGCAGGGAGAGGGGCTGCTATTGATTGAAACATCATAAGTAGTATAGACACTATTGGTCCCCATGCACCAAAGGAAATAATATATTCTTTCAATTCTACTATGTTAAGAGTAGCTAATAAAGTTACAACATAGTTTAAGTTTTCCCTAACTGTTGGTACTAAAAAATATATAAGTACTAAAATTACTAGTACCGATAGTTTGTAAATTGTAGATTTTTTCATAAATTGAACCTCCTTTACAAAAATTAAAATTATGAGTTCTTAATTTCTTTTGATTTTTGAAGTTTATTTTTTAGTATAAAAGATACACCAAAAAGTAATATAAGCATAAATATTGCAAAGATAAATTCTGGTGATTTAAAATCTAAGGCTTTATCACCAAGATTTGAAAATACGACTACTCCTGGGATTATACCTATAATTGTTGCTAGTAAAAAATTTTTAAATTTAATACCTGTAAGTCCGGCACCATAACTTATTATATCGAAAGGTATTAAAGGTATAAGTCTTAAAATTAATACAGTGAAAAATTCTCTATGTCCTTTTGATAAAAAATTAAAGCTATGTTTATTTTTAGTTAATTTTAAAATTAAATCTTTTCCAAAATAAGAGGCTATAAAAAATGCAAGGCTACCTCCAAAAACAGCACCAATAATTGTGTATATGCTACCTTTAACCACTCCAAAAGCCATGCCACCTGCAACAGCTAGTATTGCATCAGGAAAAAATGTAAGTGGAACAAAGGTAAATAAAATAATATAAATTATTGGTCCTAATTTCCCAAAGGATTCTATAAAGTCTTTTAACTGCTGCGGAGAAGCTTTTCTTAAAAATTCCGTATTAGTGAAAAGAAAGTAGCAAATTATTAATAGCCCAATAAAGGAAATAATTTTAACATATTTATTTTTTTTCAAGATGTAAATCCTCCTTAACCAAGTCCTTTTTTATTTTATATCTATTTTTCCAACTGCTTAAAGCGGATATATTTACTTTTCTATCAACAAAAAGAGTATCTTCATCTTCAAAAATTAACTCTAAAATATGATAACTATTTTTGTCAGAGTTATTTATAGCAGAAAGACATCCACCACAATAAGTTATTACATTATCACTATTAAGTGAGCTTATGCAATTGTCTTTAGTTTTTTTAGATAATACTGGATTACTTAAATGAACAATACCACCTAAACCACAACAATTATTAGTGACATCTTTAGAATTTAGATTATATCCTAGACTTTCAACTACATACCTAATTCCATCACCAATTTCTTTATAATCTAGTCCTTGGCAAGAATCTTTAATAGAGAAAGTTAAATTGGAGTTTAAGCCTTTTCCTATAGAGTTTTTAGGAATACCTATTTCACTAAATAATGACCAAAGAGAAGTAATTTTTATGTCTTTAGTCTCATCTTTTAAAACTCTAAAACAAGATTGACAAGCTGTTATTATTTCAATATCATCATTGTTAAACTTTTTTAAAGAGCTTATAAATTGAGAAAAACGTTTGTCAAACAAATCACGTTTGCCAAGGTCTTTAGTAGGTTTGTTACAACAATTTAGTATAAGTCCTACATCTCCTAATTTTTCTTTTAAATAGTTATAGGTTTTAAGTGAAAGATCAGGGCTATATCCATTTAAAGAACAACCAGGCATAAAAAACTTTTTAGTATTTTTCTTTCCATAGACTCCTTTAAAAATAGTATTATTACTAAAGTTTTGGTGAAAATCCATAGCTTTATGACCTTTAATAGGTGTTTTACCGTTATTAGTAGTTGTTATTTCTTCTCTTAATAAAAAGAAAAGCTGTCCTAAATCTATGTCTTTAGGGCAAACTCGTTTGCAACAACTACATAAGCTACAATAGTAAGGAAGATTTATATCAATAGATGAATTTTCTAAATCATTTATAAAAGATTTAGGTGATTTTATATATTCTTGTAGAAAAGGACAAATATTTACGCACTTTTTACAATTAATGCAATCACTTTTATAGGTTTTAAATATAGAAGTGTTTATAGTTTTTTTAGATTTAAACTCTGTTTTCATAAATAATCCTTTCCTCAACTTTTAATTTTTCAACAAAGGATAATGTATTGCTATCTTTTGTCGCTGTTGATTTGAAATACAATAAATCTTCGAAGGTATCTATATCACTAATTTTTTCAACAATACCATAGTTTTTATTATTATTTTTTATTATCTGTAGTGTATTTTCAAATACATCAAAATTGCTCCAACGAATTGGACAAAGAAGAACATCATCAATAAAATTTTTACATCCAATTAAATAGTAGCCACCATCGAAGGTTGGCCCAATAACAATATCTTTACTATCTAATACTTTAAAAGCATTTTTTATTATTCTGCTATTTAAAGTAGGTATATCACAGCCAGTTAAAACTACCTTTTCATAACCTTTATTAAGTAAAAAGTTTATAGAGTTATTCATCTTTTCCCCAAGAGATTTACCTTTCTGTGGATAAAAATCAATAAAACTTGGAGCGATGTGGATTAAATCTTCAACATTACCATCCTTTAAATAAGTTAAATATATATCTGAGCAATCTTTTAATTCATAACTCATATTAAATAAATCTTTTAAAAAGGCAGTATGTAGGCTAGCACACTCATCACCACTTAAAAAAGGCATTAAACGTGTTTTAGTTTTCCCACTAAGAGGGATTCGAGACATTATTACATAAGCATTTTTCATTACAATTCCCCCTTAATTTGTTAATCTACTGAAAAATATGGTTTTAATAGTTTCGAAATAAAATCTATATCTAAATAGCTTTTAATTTTCAAGAAAATCTCTTCATTTTTTATAAGTTTATCTTCACTTTGATATTTTACAAAAGCCATAGCACACCAACTTAATGCTCTTAAATATAAATAAGGATTATAAATATTTATAGATTCTTTTATATTTTTATATTTAAATCCACTTTTATTACAATATTCTTTTAAAAAGTCATCCTTATTAATATCACTTATAATGTAATTGCTACGCCAAAGAGTAGTTGTATCAGCTAAAAATTGAGTTAAGTCTTGGCATGGATGTGACAAAACAGGTTTTTCCCAATCTATTAAATAGTTTTCGTCTCCAATTATAAAATTATGTGAATTAACTTCTGTATTATTTATAGATAAAATAGGATTTTCTATGAAATATTTTTCCAGATGCAAATTATCTTCACACCAGTTAATATATTTCTCAAAGAAATTTTTAATTTTCATGTCAGGGATATCACTTTTAAAAAAGCTTTCTAAAAGCCAATTTCCTTCTTTTATTCTGTCTTGTAGAATATTATTTTCTATTATAAGTCCATGATTCTTAGGAACTTTAAGAGTATGTATTTTACTGAAAATATTTGAAGCTTTAATTAAGTCAGTAGAGTAGTTTAGAGGTTTACCTTTTAAAAACTCCATTATAAGTATTCCAAAAGGAAAGTTTTTTCTAGAGCCATCTACATATATTGGTTTAGGTGTGACATTAGAACCTTCAAGAAGTTTTAATGCATTAAATTCATATTCTATTTGGTTATTTAATCTTAATTGGCTATCAGTATTAATTCTAAACACTAATTTTAAAGTTTTATCATATAAAATATAGTTAATGTTGTATTCTCCTTGGGCTAGAAATTTAACTTTAAAATTTTTATCTAATCCAAAGTTACTGTATAGATTATTAATATTTAAATAGTTTTTTATATCTAATGAAAAATCCGTAGTCATTAAAATCACCTTATATCTTTGTATATTTTAGATAGTTTATCTGGTGGAGTTCCTAATAAATATAATATTTTTATTTTATGCATTAAAATATGGGTTTTAAATTGTCCTCCGTTTATAAATCTTCGAGCTGAGGTACCTATTGGTGTTTTTAAAACTTTAGTTTTTCCTTCTTTTTTTAGCCTTGTAGAGAACTCCCAATCCTCCATAATAGGCATTTTTTTAAAACCTCCTAATTTGAAAAATACATCTTTTCTTATAAAAAGTCCTTGATCTCCAAAAATTAATTTTAGATATTTTGCTCTTAGGTTTGAAGTGTAGGAAATATATTTTAAAAATATGGTTTTAAAGTCATAAAAATAAAGTGAGAAACACCCACCTATAAAGTTTTCTTTAATTGTTTTTTCTATATGATTAAAACTATAATCATCAATTATAGAATCACAGTGTAAAAACCATAAAATATCACCTTTTGCATTTTTTGCTCCAAAATTTAGTTGATTACATCGACCTCTAGGGGAGGTTAAAACTTTTCCATATTTAGATGCTATAAGTACAGTTTTATCATTACTACCACCATCTACTATAAGAATTTCTTTAGGATAATTTATGTTATTTAATTTTATAAGTAATTTTTCAATATTTTTTTCTTCATTCAATGTTGGAATTATAACTGAAATCATAAAAAATCCTCCATACCTATTCTACCTGTATTATAGCATAGGGTATGTGGTACTCTTCTATTTAAAATATAAATAGAAGATGAAACTTCTATAGTTTAATTAAATAATATAGAGAAATAATTGTTTTTTAAAATTATTGTTTGTAGAATTGAGGTGAATAAAGGTAAATAAAAATACGTAGGGTTTTAAGATGGATATTAAATTAGTTAGCATAAAGAAGCTAAATATATATGCTAAAATCCTATGGAACTATTAGAGATATAGGGTTTCAAATTAAATTTTAAACTTATTCATTTATCAAATGACAAAACTTAAATTAATATCTTATCAATAACTAACAGATTATTTTAGTTAAGAGTTAATAGTGAACAGTTAATAGTTGTGGTTATTATTACTCACTATATTCCTAATAATGCTAAACGTACTTTTTTAGTACCAGCTTTGATTGTTTTAGGATTTATTTATATTTTCTCTTAACTGATAACCAAAATTTGCTGTATAAATTTAAAATAATTTTGTGCAAAAGGTAGTGTTGAATTTTAAGTGATTCGGAGCATGTATCACTATTTTAGGTATCCAAGTTTTGGAATGGATAATTTGAAAAGTCAACTTGTAATCCTATAGTTATTAAGGGGGAATATAAAAATGTTAAGAAATAATAAAAAAATAGTGGCTTTATTATGTGCAGTGGTAATGACATCATCTATATTTATAGGATGTTCATCTAATAATGAAGCTAAAAAAGATGGAAATAATGCAGCTCAAGAGCAAAAACAAGAAAATAAGAAAGAAGAAGATAAAAAAGAAACTGCAAAAGAATACATAAATAAAGACTATATAGTAGATGCAGATTGGTTAAAAGAAAATATTGATAATAAAGATGTAGTTATTGTTGATTGTAGAGAATCTAAAGATTATAAAAAAGGTCATATAAAAAATGCAATTAATATAGTTTGGAAAGACTTATCTAATGACGAAAACAATGTTTTAGATGCAGAAGCACTTTCTAAAAAACTATCAGAATTTGGTTTAGCAAAAGATAAAACAATAGTTCTTTATGGTGTTAAAGGTAGCTGGGGTGAAGACGGAAGAGTTCAATGGACTTTAAGATATGCAGGTCTAGAAAATGCTAAAATGTTAAACGGTGGATTTGATCTTTGGCAGTCTAAAGAATACGAAACTTCTAAAGAAGAAGTAAAACCTACTGCCGCAGAGGTTAAAGTTGATAGTTTTAAAGAAGATTTAAATATAACTACAGAACACTTAAAAGAAAATTTAGGAAAAGTTAAGATTATAGATACAAGAGAAAAAGATGAGTATGAAGGTGCTACAAAGTATGGTGAGGCTAGAGGAGGACATTTACCTGGAGCTATAAACATTAATTTTAGTACTTTATACAATGAAGATGGAACATTAAAATCACAAGATGAAATAGAAAAAATAATGACAGATAACGGAATAAGTAAAGAGGATGAAATAGTAACTTACTGTACATCTGGAATACGTTCAGGACATATGGCTATGGTATTAAGATTAGCAGGATACAATAATGCTAAAAATTATGATGCTTCATATGTAGCATGGGCAGGAACACCAGATTTAGAAGTGGAAAAATAATATTTAAATTAAATTTAGAAGCATAAAACTTTAAAGTTTTATGCTTTTTTTAACTTTAGAAGAGTATACTTAAAGTATATAGGCATTAAAGCCTATAATAATATTGTGATTTGAAAGCGAGATGGAATTGTGAGTGTAAAAATTAAAGATGTAACACAAAAAAACTGGAGAGAAGTTGAAAAACTTAGGGTAGGTGAGAATCAAAGGGCATTTATAGAGCCTAATAGTTACTCTTTAGCACAAAGTTGTTTTGAACCAGAATGGAAGTCAGTAGCCTTATATTGTGATAACTTATTAGTTGGATATGCCATGTATGGTATGGAAAAAACTAAAGGTAATGTATGGATAGATAGATTTATGATAGATAAAGACTTTCAGGGAAAGGGTTATGGAAGTCAATGTATAAAGGCTCTTATAAACCATGTAAAAAATATATATAATTGCAATGAAATCAGACTAAGTACTCATTTAAATAATAAATTTGCACAAAAGTTTTATGAAAAAATAGGTTTTAAAATAAATGGTGAAATAGATTCTAATGAACAAGTTATGATAATAAAAAATATATAGTTTAATTATGGAGCTATTACTAAACTAACTAAAGGTTAGAGGAGTAATAGCTTCTTTTATGTTTAAAATTTATTATATAAAAATGTAAAGTAGGCTTGACATTAAATGCAAAGCGAACTATACTAAAAATGTAAAGTTAACTATACAAGTATTAAAATACATAAGGCGGTGTGAAAGTATGAAAACTAGAATTTCACAGTTAAGAAAGGAGAGGAAAGTAACGCAAGAGGAGCTTGCGTTAGCTGTAGGTGTTACAAGGCAGACTATTACGTCTATTGAACGTGAAAAGTATACTGCATCTTTAGTTTTAGCGTATAAAATAGCTAAATATTTTGATTTAGCAATTGAAGAGGTTTTTGATTTTTCAGAGGTGGGGGATTAGTAAAATGGAAAGATATAATGAAGTATTAAAAAAGAAAATATTAATGTGCGTATTATTAATAGCTATAACTATACCAGCTATAATAGCTTTAACAATGATAAATGCTAAAATACCAAGTAATCATTCAACAGATTTTATTAAAGGTGTTCAATTTGGTATGTTTTTTGGATTAGAAACATTACTTTTAATGAATATTATAAAATTTAGAAATGCTCTTAATAATAAGGAAAAACTTAAATTATTATATATAAAAGAAAATGATGAACGTGAAAAGTTAATTTTATTAAAGAGCAGTTTAATGGCAATAAATATAATAACAGTTATATTAGCTTTAGGAATTATTGTATCTGGTTTTTATAATGAAATTGTATTTTTTACTTTAATAATGACCTTATTCATTGTAGGGGTAGTAAGGATTGGTTTAAAGATTTATTACAATAAAAAATATTAAATAATTAATCATGTAAGGGGTAGATGTTATGAAAGAGTTAAATAATTACATAAGGTTTGGAATATTGTTTTATGGTGTGTTTCTAATATTTAATTGTATTAATATAATTCCTGAATTTATAAAAGGACTATGTGTAGGTATAGGGTCTGCATTAATATTTTTAGGAATATATTCTGAAAAACATGATATGTCTAAAATTAAAAATTATAAAAAAGAGTTGTTTAAAAAAGTTGTATAAAAGCGTAATAAATGTTTGGAAAAATGGACAAAGGACAAAATATAATTTTAAATAGTTAAGAGTTTTAAAAAATTGACAATGGACAAAGGACAATTGACAATGTTGGTTGAAACTGGATTACCAGTTTCTTTTTAATTTAAGGGAGTAAATTCTGAGTTTATGATATTAAACTAACAAAAGCTAAATTCATGGTTTACAGCCGTAACAAGAAGGACAGGCGTACCAAAGTATATTTTCCATAAGTTATTTCGTGAGTGAAATCTAAAATGTTATCAATAAAATTTAAAGTAATTAAAGCCAGTCCTTAAGATAGTTAATAGTTAAAAGTTAATAGTTAAAAGTTTAGGAGGAAAGTGGTAACCACTTTCTTTTTAATCTATTAATATAATTTGCCTTGCAAATTTATATAAAATTACGTTTAGAATTACTAGGAGCGAAGTAAGTAGTAATAACCATAACTATTAACTATTCATTCTTAACTCTTAACTAGAAAAGTCCCATTTGTGATGGAGGCAACACTAGAAGTAATTGCTTATTTAAAGGCTTCACTAAAACCCAAATAAGGGTACTGGTTCTTTGCTTATTTTGTTATGGGAATACAGTAATTGTGGAATCTACAATTAAGCGAAGAAAATAGCCACAAATGAACCTGTCCCTCTTGTGATGGAGATAATACTGTAAGGAATTGATTGTTTAGGTGTATTGCTAAAATTGTTGATGGGGACCGACTTCGAGCACTATTGGAGAAAAATTAAAATTAACAAAAGTATCAAGTCTAAAGTATAGTAAAGTAGCCAATTACGCGTCTGTCCCTCTTGTGATGGAGGTAAAACTTTGAACGATTGCATACTTAGTTGAGGTATAGATTTTTAAAAAATTGACAATGGACAAAGGACAATTGACAATGTTGGTTGAAACTGGATTACCAGTTTCTTTGAATTAAAGGTAGTAAATTCTGGGTTTGAGAGATTAAACTAACAAAAGCTAAATTCAAAATCTACAGCCATAACAAGAAGGACAGGCGTACCAAAGTGAAATTTCCATAATTTATTTTCACATTGAAATCATAATGTTATCAATAAAAACTAAAACAATTAAAGCCGGTCCTTAAGATAGTTAAGAGTTAAAAGTTAACAGTTAAAAGTTTAGGAGGAAAGTGGTAACCACTTTCTTTGAAATTGTTAGGGACTGGCTTTAATTTATTAGCTAAGAAGTACAAAGCTAAGAGAGCATCTAATTTTAAGCGAAGTAAATAAATTTATCGTGCCTGTCCCATTTGTGATGGAGCTAAGACCATAATTTATTGCTTACTTAGATTTTGTTAGCAGAACTAGGTTTAAAGATACGTTTAGTATTACTAAGAACAAAGTGAGTAGTAATAACCATAACTATTAACTCTTCTTAACTACAAAAGTCCCTCTTGTTATGGTGTGAAAATTTCATTTGTTATAGAAATATTATTTTTTAGAGTTTAAAAAAATAAACTTTATAGTAATTAAGTTATATGGATAAATTATCAATAAAAAGTGCAAACTAAATTTATAGAAGAACATTTTAGGAGGCGATTTGGATGAAAGCAGTAGTTGATAAAGACACATGTATTAGTTGTGGATTATGTATTGCAACATGTCCATCAGTTTTTGATTTTGGAAGCGATGGTAAGTCAGAATCTATAGTAGATTCTGTACCAGAAGATTCTATAGATGCAGCAGTGGAAGCTAGAGATGGTTGTCCAGTAAGTGCAATATCATTAAACGAATAAAAAAATTTAAAAATGGTTATTATAACTGAGAATGAATAAAGACTTATTATTTTATGGGCTTTAATAGGAGGATTTTTTATGAAACCAGTAGTAAATCAAGATGAATGTATAGGATGTGGATTATGTCCAGCTACATGTCCAGAAGTTTTTGAAATGGGCGATGATGGAAAAGCACATGCTACCGTAGACGAAGTTCCAAATGGAGCAGAAGATTCTGCAAAAGAAGCAGCAGAAGGATGTCCAACAAGCGCTATATCAATAGATTAAAGTTTTAGCCATCTTTTAATCAAAAAAGGATGTAGAGTGATTGGACTTGGAAAACTTCTTACTTTATAAAAAAGTAGAGGTAATCTAAAAAGAGTATTTACCGTAATGATAAATACTCTTTTTTAGTTTATTAACATTTATTTTAAAACTATAGTAAATAATATAAAAAATGAAAAGTGAAGGATTCAAAGTATATTTGTCATAAGAAAAGGATATGAAATCTAGTCATAGTGGCACTAGGAGTATATCAATGAAGTGTTTATTTAAACATACTTAAAGGAATTGAAAGGGTTTAGATATATGAAAATTGGTAAGAAAAGAGTTCTTATTGCAGAAAATGGTGTAATAGAATTAAAGGAGTTTAAAAAAGAAAGAAAAGAGAAGTTAGATTTTACAGGAATTAAATATAGACGTTGTACGTTTTTAAATATAGATTTTAAGAATGTGAGATTTGAAAATGTTATTTTTGAAAAATGCACTTTTCAATTTTGTACCTTTACTAATTGTAGTATAGCTAGCAATTCTATTTTAGGTATTTATAATACTGAGTTAATAAATTTGAATTTTAGTAATTGTAACTTGAAAAATATAATTATAAGAAAATCTTATTTAAAAACTATTGCATTTAAAGATACTTTTTTAGGGCAATGTAACCTAGTTAAAAACTCCTATGAAAAAGTTAAATTTATAGATGAATGTATCTTAACTAATTGTTTAATAAAAGGAACTAGAAAAAGATTTGATATACAGTTTATAAATAATAGAAAAAATAGTAGGTTAAATTTAGCTTCATATGTAGGTGGTTTTAATTATAATATTATTGATTTTTTTAACAAAGGAAGACCTGAATTTTATAATGAAATATCTAATAGTTATTTAGCCTTTGCTAACCAATATCTAAAAAATGACTTAGGTGATAAGTATGGCTACTGTTTTTATGAAAGTAAAAAAGCAGACCATAAAACATTAAAAGGGTGGAGAAAACTAAAATCTTTCGCATCATATTGGGTTTGTGGGTATGGAGAAAAGCCATTTAGAGCCTTTAGTTTTTCCCTTATTATAGTTTTAATATGTTCAATATTATATTTATTTGGTGGGGTAAGAATAGAAGATAAAGTTATTCAATATAACTTAAATAATGTTTTTAGTAAAAGTTTTTTAACTGATTTTTTATATTGTTTTCATTTTAGTCTAGTAACTTTTGCTACTGTAGGTTATGGAAACATAACTCCAGAAGGAATTATAAGTATAATAATAGCTAATACAGAAATAATGTTTGGTGTTCTCATGATAGCTATATGGACATCAACACTGGTAAGAAAGATGACTAGATAAATTAATTAAAAACATTATAATATTAAGTAAAAGATAATAGAAAAATATAACAAAGGGGGTGTTATTTTGATTTCTAAAAAACAAAGAAATATAATAAGTTCAAAATTTAGTGGGGTACTTATTATAAAAGGGGAAAACTTAACAGGAAAAACAACTACAGCAATAAATAGGATATTATATTTAAAAGATAATTACTGTTTATATGAAAATGACGATATATTAATGATAGTAAGTAACGAGGAAGAAAAAAATGATGCTATTTTAAAATATTATAAGTATCTTGAAAATAAGAATATGATAAGTTTATTTTCATATATACAAAGTAAAGTTGACATTATGACCTTTGATGAATTTATAAAGAAAAACTATGGGGAATTTGATAATAATAAAATAAGTAAAAGTGTACATTACAAGCTGTTATATGATTGCATGGGAATATTAAAAAATAGTAATAAAAGGTCAAAAATATTAAAAAAGCAGTATGATGAGTTCTTTTTAAGTGAGTTTAAATACATAAAAAATAGAAATATAAATCAATTAGAAGATTATCAAAAATTAATAAGACGTGGCCGTAAAATAGAATGTTTAGCTCCAAAATCATTACCTAGAAATTCTGTTACTAGAAAAATTATATATGAGTTAATGGAAATGTATTATTTAGCTTTAAAAGAAAATAAAATCTCTGATGAAATTTCTATTTTAACTAATAAGGTAAAAGGAACAAATTATACACATTTAGTATTAGATGAAATTAATAAATTTAGCAAATTGCAATTAGACACATTATTAGAATCTATGGATATAAAAGATTACTCAAATATAATACTTACCTTTAATAACAAAGATAAATCCATAGAAAACTCCTTAGGATATGAAGGCATAAATATAAAAAATCTATTTAAAGAATATAAGAATGTAAAAACTTTTATATTAAAAGAAAAATTCATACAGAAAAAGCAAGAGCAATTATGTGAGATTAAAGGGGAGGAAGAAAATAATTTATTTATGGAGAGTTATAAATTTTTAGATATTAGGCATAATATAGAATTTGATTTTGCCAAAGATACAAGTAGTGAGGAGAATTTTATATTAGATCCTAATGGCAAAGGTGAAGTTTTATTAGAGGACGAGCTATTAGATATACCTATATACAATGATATAGCAGCAGGAGAACCAATTATGATAAATGACACTTTTGAAGGAGCATTTAAAATGCCAAAGTATTGGTTAAAAGGTGCTGAAAGTTCTTTTATATTAAAGGTAAAAGGAAATAGTATGATCAATGCAAATATAGATGATGGGGACTATGTACTTATAAGAAAACAGTATAATGCTAACAACAATGATATTGTTGCAGTAGATTTAAATGGGAATGCAACATTAAAAAGGTTAAATATAAAGGATAACAAGGTATTTTTAATGCCAGAAAACGAGAAATATGAACCTATTGAAGTGGTAGATGAAAATGCTATGATAATAGGTAAAGCCATAGGAATAATAAAAGATAAGCACAACTATAGTTAGCCAGTCCTTAGATAGTTAAGAGTTAAAAGTTTTAAAAATTGACAATGGACAATTGACATTTGACAATGATGGTTGAAACTGGACTAGTCCAGTTTCTTTGAATTAGAGAGAATAAATGCTGAATTGAAGATATAAATCTAACTAAAGCTAAGTTCAAAATGTACAGCCGTAACAAGAAGGACAGGCGTACCAAAGTATATTTTCCATAAGTTATTTTTACAGTGAAATCGAAAGATTATCAATAAAACCTAAAGCAATCAAAGCCGGTCCTTAAGATAGTTAAGAGTTAAAAATTAAGAGTTAAAAGTTTAGGAGGAAAGTGGTTACCACTTTCTTTTTAATCTATTAATATAATTTGCCTTGCAAATTTATATAAAATTACGTTTAGAATTACTAGGAACAAAGTGAGTAGTAATAACCGCAACTGTTAACTCTTAACTAGCAAAATGTTACAACTATTCACTTTTAACTAAAAATATGTAATATTTTCATAGTGTACAGCCGTAACAAGAAGGACAGGAGTTAATTTACATGTGCCTGTCCATTTTGTTATTGTTATATGATATGAAATATATATTTAGGTTATTTTGTCTTAGTAAATTTAGTGAGTTTAATAAGCTTAGATTTTGTATAGACATAGATTACTGGAAGTAGATACATAAAAAATAAACCTATAAAATTATCATTATCTATATTATCAAAAAAGAATATATTAAATCCAAAAGAAAACATAACAGCACCTATTATAGAAAATACTGAAAATAAAAATACTGAAATAGCGGTGCTTTTAATAGAATCAATTTTAAATAACAAAATTAAGTTTAGAAGTGATAAAAAAATTAAAAAAACATTGAATAAGTTCAAGGAATACACATCCTTTAAAATTAATGTTAATATATTATAATTAAAAATTAAAAGAAGTGTTACAATTAGCAGCCATAGTTTCAAAAACATCATCACTATGTGCTAAAAGCTCCTTTTCAAGCTCATCAAAATCATAGTTTCTTTGCTCAAAATTATTAAAGCTATCTTTAGATTTGGATGAAGAAAAATTAGCCTTAGATGATATATTACATGCAGTTTTTTTAGTTTTATTTTTCCAATTTCTAAGTATACCCTCTACATAGCAAATATTAGTATTACCTTTCTTTACTGCTTCTGTCATAGCATCTTTTACATCAGTAATATTATTTTCATCTACAAGTTTATCTAAGAGGCTTATAACAGTTTTGTTTAAAATACCAAATCCAGATTCGCTATAGTAGGAATAAATTTCACTGTTATTAGAATTAAAATCCATATCTAAACTATAATTAATATTATTGTTATTATTACTACTACTATAATTATAAAATCTATTTATAGATTTTATATTATTAAATAACATAGCTATGTTATTTAATATATTATATATATCTTTTGTTAAGGAGTTATTTTCGAAGAGCTCTTTAAAAATTCCAACTAGTTCGGATTTATCTTTGGCTAGGTTTAAAGATAATCCGTTAGAGTTAGAATCAAAATCCGTATTATTGGATAAATTTTGGGTAGCTGTTGAATTTAAATCCGAAGATATAGGATTAATGTTAGATTTTAAAATATCATCATCTACAGTATCTTCTATGTGATTATTAATATCTTTATTAGAATTAGTATGGAAAATTTTATAAAAATTATCTCCAAAAGCATAAAAAGAATAAGTGCCACCACCTCTAACAATTTTATGAATCAAAATATTATTACTACAAAGCTTTTTCAGTTTTCTATAAAGAGTATCTTTTTTTATATTAAGAATAGGCAAAGTGAAAATAATATTTTCATAATTAACCCAATAAAAGTTAGTATTATTAAAAGTTTTACATATAAAGTTTTTATAGTTTTCCTTAAGATAACTTAAAATTAAAATATCATCTAAGTTCACATTTAATTCTAAAGCTTCCTTTTCGTTAAAATTTAACATATACAACATAATAAAAACCTCCAATTTAAATAAAAAAATAATATGTTCACCTTGTATATATGCATTAAATGGACGGAGTTCCGAAATATTTACAAAATATTTAAATTTGCTGTGAACTGGTAGACGTTTTTGTATATATATAAAGTGAAAGGGGTTGATAAACATGGCAGTAACTAATGTTAAAACAAGTAAAGCCATTAACTTAATTTGTAAGGTAGGTGTAGATAATGACGGAAAGGACATTTTAAAATCACAAAAACTTTCAAAAATTAAAGTATCTGCAACAGATGAAGAGTTATATGAATTAGCAACAGAAGTGGACAACCTTTTAGCTGGAGAAATGCAAGAGGTTGTTAAAGAGGAGAAAGGTTATCTTTTAGGTTAGTATGGGGAGGGGAGATGGTATAAACAAAGTATCTTCCCTGGTGAAAAATTTATTTTCTAAAATAGTTACACTTAATATAGAGTCTAAAAGGTTAGATTTTTCTATATTATTTAGGAATTTTAAAATAATAGTCACCATAAATTTCAATTTATAGTGTTTTATATTTAGGAGGGGTTTTCATGGAGAAGGATTTAGTTATGACGTTTATAACAGAGGAAGGAAATAAAAATAATGTTACATTGAAAAATGTAAAGGATGATATAACTGATGAAGAAGTTTCAAATTTTATGGATGTTATAATAAGTAAAAACATATTAGATTATAAAAAAGGTGATTTAGTTAAAAAATCATCTGCTAAATTAGTAGAAACTAAGAAAACTGAATATAACTTAAATTAAAAATATGCCTTCGGGCATATTTTTTTATTTAAAACAAAATATTTAAAATATTCTTACTTATCTTAAGCCAATTATTGTATAATATAATAGATGGAAACTTTAGTATAAAAAATGCATATTAAGTATGTAAATAAATATAAGGGGAGTTTTGAATATGTTACAAAGGATTAAGTTAAACCTTGAAGCTGTGGAAGCAATGCTATATTTTTGGCAGGCTGCTAGTGAAAAGGATAACATACCAGAGAGCTTTTTCTATGATGTATCAGAAATGACAGCATTAAGTGTAGCTTATGATGATGAATTTAATGCAGAGTCAGTGAGAAGAGCACTAAGTTCTATAAAAAATAGAGAGCCATTTGTAGGAAATAAAAAAGAAAAGAAATTCTGGAATAATAATATGTGGATGATGGAAGATTTGGAATATACTAATGCGATGGCAGCTCCTGTTAAGCAGTTAAATCTAGATTCTTTAACATCACAAATAAAAGGAAGTAAATTTGAAGAAGTTGAAGTTATATTTGCACCATTACATTCAGATGAATATATAGTTTCTGATAATAAATTAATAATAAATTTCTTTAGAGTAAAGCCACCTATAATGGATGATAGGACTTGTATTGGAGAGAAAGAAATAACAGAATATATAAAAGAAAAATTAGAAGAAATTTGTAAATAATTATATTGAAAAATAACTAGCTGTGAAAAATAAATAGCTAGTTATTTTAGTTTTAGAATAAGATTCTTTATTATTTATAATTAATGTGATATATTTTTTTATATATAAAATGAGAAAAAATGTATAGTAACTAAGAATTATGTTTAAAATTTTATTAAACTTTATTATGTTTAGGTTCATGAGAATTAAGGTATAATTAAATAAATAATAAGACAAATATATTTGGGTGGTGAAAGTAGTGAATTTAAGTAAGGGAGATTGTATAGGATTTTTTGATTCAGGTGTTGGTGGTCTTAGTGTTTTAAAAGAAACTTTAAAGATTTTACCTAATGAAAACTTTATATATTATGGAGACTCGGCAAATGCTCCATATGGAACAAAAGAATATAGTGAAATAAAAAGACTGACTTTTAATGCTATAAAGTTTTTATTAAGTAAAAATGTTAAAGCAATAGTTATAGCCTGTAATACAGCAACAAGTGTAGCTGTAGAAGATTTGAGAAAAGAATATAAATCTATTCCAATTATAGGTATAGAGCCAGCTTTAAAGCCAGCAGTAGAATTAAAAAAACAAGGTAAAATTGTTATAATGGCTACGCCGATAACATTAGTAGAGAAAAAGTTTGCAAAGTTACAAGAAAAATATAAAAAGGTAGCAGATATAAAGCCGCTTCCTTGTGGTGGATTAGCAGAGTTAATAGAAACTGGCAATATAGATGGTATAGAAATACATAATTATTTAAAAGAAAAACTAGAGAATTTAAGCAACGAAAATTTAGGAGCAATAGTTCTTGGTTGTACCCATTATCCATTTATAAAAGATAAGATTGTAGAATTTGTAGGAAAAGATGTGGACATAATAGATGGAAGTTTAGGTACTGCTAAACAGTTAGAACGTTTATTAACTATTAGAAATATGAAAAACCCACAAAGTGAAAAAGGGATAGTAGAAATATATAATTCATTAAATAAAAAAGAGATGATAGAGCTTAGTTACAGATTACTTAATTCTTAATTAAAAGCCTAAATTTTACTTATACAATAAGATAAGTAAAATTTAGGCTTTTTAATATAAAAATTAGAAATTTTAAATAATAAAAACGTATTTATTAGTAAAATACTTTAACAACATACCCCTTTATTTCATAAGTTAATTATATAGTAAAAAGTGAAATCAGCTCAAATTTTGATTTTTTTGAGTATGTACTCACTTTTTTTGAATATGGAAAAATTTTATAAAAATTGACAATAGACATTTGACAATTAAAAAAATTAAGGATTAAGAATTATGAATTAAGAGTTTAGGATGAAAGTGGCAACCAATTTCTGAAAAATTGTTGGGGACTGGCTTCGATTTATTAACTAAGAAGTGCAAAGCTAAGAGAGCATCTAATTTTAAGCGAAGTAAATAAATTTACCGTGCCTGTCCCATTTGTGATGGAGCCAACACTAGGGGAATTGCTTGCTTAGAAGTTTTACTTTTGTAGATTAAAAAAAGATACGTTTAGTATTACTATGAACAAAGTGACTAGTAATAACCGCAACTATTAACTATTCACTATTAACCCTCTTGTGATGGAGGTAGAACTTGGAGAAATTGTTTGCTTAGATTTTTTTATCGAAAGTAAATTTAAAAATATGTTTAGTATTAACTTGAAGTTTCTAACTTGATAAATGAATAGCTTTAAGTAGAACTACTTTAAAGAAATAAGGTGGGTAGTATGAAATGAAAGTATTTAAGATGGAAAAAGCAAAGGATGAGAATGAATTTAATAGTTTTATTGAGCTTAAGATGAAAGAGGATTCCAATAAAATAAATATTATCAATCCTAAAAATAGTAACAGCATATATATTATAAATGATATTATTGTTAAAAATGCTAAAGAAAAAAATGAAGTAAAAATTTATGGTTGTAATTTAGAGGATTCTATAGATAGTGAAGATAAAAACTTTGATTATGATTTATTATTTTATAAAACTAAGGTAGATAAAAATACTAATATACTTGATAAAGATTACTTTATTGTGCTGCCAGGTGCATCATTAATTATAGAATTTATAAAGTATGATAAAAACTTAGCATTAACGGTTAACTCTTATGAAGAAGAATTATAATGATTTGTATTAAAAAATCTAAAAAACCTAAAAATAGATTTGTAATAAGCGTTATTATCATAACTTTATTCTCTATAATCTTTTCCATGGCAGGATTTTTAAAAGTAAATAAGGATAATTTAGAAAAAAATAACGAAATGATAATAAATAATATATATGGCACTGGCAAAGATTTATCGCAGACGGTACAAGATGTTATAGATCAGGTATATTATGAAATCAAGTTATATTCATTGGCAGATGGACTTAGTGATATGGATGAAAAAAAAATAATGAAACAAATGAACTTTATTACAGCAAGTAAACAACGCTATGATAATATAGTAGTTTTAAATAAAGAAAAAAAAATAGTTTATGGGTATGTTGATAATCCAGATGTTTTTTCAAATTCAGAAGCAATAAATAACGCTTTAAATACTGGTCAATTTCAAGTGGAAACTATATTTAATGATGGGGAGTACAAAGTGGATATGTACAACCCTATAGTAGATGAAAATAAAAAGATATCAGGGGTAATTTTTATCAGAATAAATATAAAAGAACTAAATGATATAATGAAAAGATGCAGATTAGATGAATATTCAGAGGCTTATATAGTGAATGAAAAAGGTATGTTTTTAACTGAATCTAAATATATACCTGGAGCTATAGGAAAAGAAAAAATTGATATAGATCGTGTTAAATTAAATATTGATTATTCTAGGTACACACCATATAAAGACTATAGGGGACAAATAGTTTATGGAACGTATTTTCCTATAGATGAAGAACTTAATTGGACTTTAGTAGTTGAAGTAGATAAAAATATGATGGAAAAACTTGATGAGAATAATAGTAAAAAGGCAACGGTTTTAGCCACACTACAAGGAATTTTTTTAGTGATTGTACAAATTTTATTAAAAAGATTCTTAGGTGTAGATATTAATCTGAAAGATATAACTAATTCTGATGGAACAATGAATTATGAAAAACTTACTGAATATGCAGATAAGATATTAGAAAATAAAATAGAAGAAGGAAATAAGGAAAAAAGCGAAGATGAAGATAAAAATAACGATAAAAAAAGTAAAGAGTAAATAAAAATTTAGGCGTAAAATCTTTTATTAGATTTTGCGCCTAAAAATCTTTAAAAAACCTATAATTATATTTGTTGTAGTGAATAATAATATAAAATAGATTTTTTTCATGTATTTTCTTTAGGACAGTAGTTCAAATATGTTATAATATCTAAAAAATACAATGTTTAAAGGAGCGATAAATAAATGCAAAATCCTATAGTAACAATAAAAATGGCAAATGGAAAAGTAATGAAAGCAGAGTTATATCCAGAAATAGCACCAAATACAGTTAAAAACTTTATAAGTCTTATAAAAAAGGGATTTTATAATGGTCTTATATTCCATAGAGTAATCCCAGGATTCATGATTCAAGGTGGATGTCCAGAGAAAACAGGTGCAGGAAATCCTGGTTATAGTATAAAAGGAGAGTTTAGAGCAAATAACTTTAAAAATGATTTAAAACATACTCCTGGTGTATTATCAATGGCAAGAACAGTTGTTTTAGATTCAGCAGGATGCCAATTCTTTATAATGGTTGCTGATTCACCACATCTTGATGGTCAATATGCTGCATTTGGAAAACTTACTGAAGGTTTAGAAGTTGCAAATGAAATAGTTTCAGTTCCAACAAACTATATGGATAAACCAAAAGAAGATCAGGTTATGAAAGAAGTTACTGTTGAAACTTTTGGTGTAGAATATGACGAACCAGAAAAAATACAATAATTAATAGAGTTTAAGTGATTGACAATAGCCAGTAAAGATTTTATAGCTATTGTCAATTTTCAATTACTTAAACGGTTATTTAGTTAGTTAAGAGTTAAAACAATTGACAATGGACATTTGACAATTGACAATGTTGGGTGAAACTGGGCTGCCAGTTTCTTTGAATTGTTGGGGAATGGCTTTGATTTATTAACTAAGAAGTGCAAAGCTAAGAGAGCATCTAATTTTAAGCGAAGTAAATAAATTTACCGTGCCTGTCCCATTTGTGATGGAGCCAACACTAGGGGCAATTGCTTATTTAAAGACTTCACTAAAACCCAAATAGGGGTACTGGTTCTTTGCTTATTTTGTTATACGAATACAGTAATTGTGGAATCTATAGTTAAAGCGAAGAAAATAGTCCCAAATGAACCTGTCCCTCTTGTGATGGAAGTAGAACTTGTAGGAATTGCTTAATTAGAAGTTTTACTTTTGTAGATTAAAAAAAATACGTTGAGAATTACTAGGAATAAAGTGACTAGTAATTACAATAACTCTTAACTAAAATTAAAATAAGCTTTTAACTAAAATAAGATTTTAACTAAAATAAATTATGGTATGAAAGGAGAGTTAGCTGCCTCACAAAATAGAGAAATTAAAATTTGTGAGAATACTACTTAAAATAATTTAGTAGGTTTAGCTAATAGAATTTATGAGTGATTTAAATGATAAGTTATTGATAACATATGGTTTAACTAATGAGGAAGTAGATAAATTAAATGAAGTATTTAAAAACAAGGTTTCAAAAGAATGTATAGTTATTAATGATGGTATGGCAAAGTTTAAAATGAAAGAAATAATTTTAGGTAATAAAGGTAATGAAAGCGTAGAAGAATTGCCAAAGGAAAAGGTTATTATATTCAATGGTTTAGCAAATAGTTCATTACAAAATGCTATAAATGCTGTTAGAAATAATTTAGAAGATAAGCCAATACTAGCAGCTATAACGCCAGTGTCTATAAATTGGAGTTTTAAATTTTTATTAGAGCATTTAATAGAAGAGAAAAAAAGATTTTCTAAATAAATATTATATATTAACATGTAAAAAGAAAGGGAATAGTTATGAGTAAAGTAGGAGATAGCATCAGAGACGCTAGAAATGCTAAAGGAATGAGCCAAAAACAGTTAGGTAAAAAACTGGGTGTTTCTGAAGGTTTTATTAATGAAATTGAAAGTGGAAAAAAAGTAATAAATGAAAAATTTATGGAGCGTATAGGTAAGGTATTAGGTGGAAGTGTACAAAGTATGAGTAATATGTTCCAAAACATAGCTTATGAAGAAGAAAAAAGTCAACCAATGCCTAAAGCTAAAACTCCAGAAAAGGTAAATGATGTATGGAATGACGCTTTTGGTTCTGTTATAAAAACAATAGGTATATATGGCTATGGTTTAAATAAAACTGTAGGGACTAAACAATTACCTGTAATATCTAAAAAGGTTGAGGGTTTTAATCCAGAAAAAGTTTTATTTATTAAAATAGAAAATGATGATTTGATGGGTTTTAGAATTTGTAAAGATGATGTTGCTTTTGCAAATCTAACAAATGAGATAGAGAATAATGCAATTTGTCTTATAGATTATAATGATACTAGAGTTATAAGACAAATAAAAAGATTAGATAATAATAAATTACTTTTAATAAGTAACAAAAACTCATTAAAAACAGAGACTGTATCACATAAAGATATAAAAGTTATTGCTAGATTAAATAGGGTTGAGTTTGAAATTTAGATATAACATCACTATTAATAAATTTCAGTCCATTGTTTTATAACAAATTTGGTTTGAAAATTTACTTCTTATTTATTGGTATATAACTAAAAAATATTCAGATTTTAGTTAAAAAGTATTCATAATTTTTTATGAATACTTTTTTTGCACTTTCAATCATAAAATATTAATAGAGTAATATTTTGGAGTGAAATTTATATGGCTAGGACTGAAGGATTTTATAATTTGTTTTTAAGTATACCAAGAGCTTTAATTGGAAAACTAACTCAAAAATATAAATTTGATATAGATGAAAATATAGAGATAGCAGCACTTTATGGGGAGGAAAGAGATGCAGTTAGAAGGCAGGTAGAGGCATTAGGGGCTACTTTTGAAGATTTAGGATATGGGTTTGGCATAATAACAATTAAGTTTAGTGATTTGGAGAAACTTGGAACAATAAAAGAAATACAGTATATAGAATTGCCTAAAAACCTTTATTATAATAGTGAAACTACAAATAGGGCATCTTGTATAACTGATGTAAAAAGTACTTATGGGCTAACTGGAAATGGAGTTTTAGTAGGATTCATAGATAGTGGAATAGATTATATGCATCAAGCGTTTAGAAATGAGGAAGGTTTATCAAGAATTGATTATATATATGATTTGCAGTTAAAACAGATATATAATAAAGCGCAAATTGATGAAGCAATAAAATCTCCTAATCCATATAATATTGTGCCGCATCAAGACAGGGTAGGTCATGGAACACATGTTGCAGGAGTAGCTTGTGCAGGAGGTAAAATCCCAACTAAATACTATGGTGTAGCCCCTGAAAGTTCTATTGCAATGGTTAAACTTACAGGTGAAGCTACTGGTGGATTTACAAAAAGTAGTCAAGTAATGAGAGGAATTAAGTTTTTAATAGATAAAGGAAAGGAATTAAATAAACCACTAGTAATAAATTTGAGCTTTAGTACAAATGATGGTGCCCATGATGGAAGGTCATTATTTGAAGAATATATATCAACAGTATGTACATTAGAGCGAATAACATTTTGTGTTGCTGCCGGTAATGAAGGAAATAAAGGGCATCATGCAAGGGAGCTTATAGAGGGTGGAGAAAAAGAAATATCTTTTAATGTGGATAAAGGAGAAGTTGGAATAATATTAAGGTTATATAAAAGGTTTTTAACTGATATAAGTATTAGTATTAGGTCACCAGATGGAAGTGTAACACCTAGAATAAATTTAACAAGAGGCTTTGTAGAAGGAAACTTAAGAGGAACATATTATTATGTATTTTACACAGGACCACTTCCTTTTAATATTGCAGGAGAAATTTTGGTAACATTAGTAGCTCAAGGTGATGAATTATTAGAAGGTGTTTGGTCACTTATAATTTATAGAGAAAGTGATGAAATCACAGATATAGATATATGGTTGCCTATAAGTGAGGCATTAAATGATAAAACAAGGTTTACAAGACCAACAGTCTTTAACACTGTAGGGATACCGGGAACTGTTGAAGACGTTATAACTGTTGGAAGTTACAACAGTGCAATAGGTGATATATCACCATTTTCAGGAAGAGGAAGAGAAGGGGCTGAAATTATAAAACCTAGTTTAGTAGCACCAGGAATAGATGTAGAAGGGCCAATACCTGGTGGTGGATTTGATGCATTAACAGGAACATCAGTTGCAGCGCCATCAGTTTCAGGTGCCGCAGCATTACTTATGGAATGGGGATTTGTAAAAGGAAGAGATCCATATCTATATGGGCAAAGGCTAAAATATTATTTATTAAAGGGAGCAAGAGTGGTAAGAAAAACTGAAGTATATCCTAATCCTACATGGGGTTATGGTACGTTATGCCTAAGGAATGCTTTAGAAGTTTGGATTAATGAAGAGCCATTAAGAGGGGGAGTTATGGATAAAAATAATCGAGAAGTAAATGTTAAACCTAATGAGAGTTTGACAAATAATTCATCTAATAAGTCAAATGAAAATATTCCTGAAGATTTACTTAAGTGTGAAAAATTATATCAAAATTTAGATTATGATATATTTCTAGTTGAATATTCTGGAGATATAGTATCTGAATTTAAAAATAATCCTAAAGGATGTGTTTTCATTTTAACACCTACTTATGCAATACTAATTGTAAAACAAGATAGTGTAGACGAGGTTTTTAATAATAGTAAAACTGTTACAAATATTGAACCTAATAATCTTTATACCTTAGCAACAATATCACCAATTGAAGTTGCCAATATAAATTCATTTCATAATAATGAATTTCTTAAATTAAGAGGCACTGGAGTAATTGTTGGAATAATAGATACTGGCATAGATTATTTAAATGAAGAGTTTATGTTGGAAAATGGGAAAACCAGAATAATTTCTATATGGGATCAAGAAGATGAAAGTGGTAACCCACCAAGCGATTTTTATTATGGAAGCGAATATACTAGAGAGGATATTGATAGAGCAATAGAAGCATATAGACGTGGCGAAGACCCTTATTTAATAGTTCCACAAAAAGATGATGTTGGACATGGAACAGAAGTTGCTGGAATAGTTGGTGCAAGAGGAAAAAATGGAGTGCTAGGAGCAGCACCGGATTGTGAGTTTATAATTATTAAGACTTTAAGGTCAGATGAAAATACTTTAAGAGAAAATGCCGTATTTGATAAAGGTAATAATATTTATAGTAGTACATCTATAGCTATATCCATAAAGTATTTATTAGATTGTCATGAAAAACTAGATAAACCATTAGTTATATGTATTCCAATGGAGAGTAATGCTGGTGCTCATGATGGAACCACTGTACTAGAAAGGTTTATAGATAGATATGCTAATGAAAGAGGTGTTATAGCCGTAACAGGAACAGGAAATCAAGGAGATACTGAAACTCATACTAGTGGTAAATTGGATAAGACTGGTGATATTAGTAACGTAGAACTACAAGTAGGTCCAAATCAAAAGGGGTTAAGTATATTTATTTGGGCAACTTCTCCAGATAAAATTTCTATCGGTATAACATCACCGAGTGGAGAATCTATAGGAAAAATACCTGTTAAATTACAAGCAATAGATGAGATAAAGTTTGTATATGAAAAAACTAGAGTAACTATAGAATATTTTATATCAGAGAATTCATCAGGAAATGAATTTATTCAAGTTAGAATGTTTGATTTAAATCCAGGAATTTGGCAATTTAGAATAATAGGAGATTTTATATTGAATGGAAATTATAATTTATGGATATATCAAAGAGCGCTTTTAGATCCTGAAACAAAATTTTTAAACCCAGATCCATATACAACTATAACATCTCCTGGTAATGGAAATAATATAATAACAACAGCATATTATAATCAAGAAAAAGGTACTTTAATTGCATCTTCAGGGAGAGGATTCACTAGAGATAATAGAATAAAACCAGATTTATGTATAGGAGGATTTGAAGTTTTAACCACCACTGTAGGGGGAGGTACAAAGGTTGTTACAGGGTCAAGTGCAGCTACAGCAGTTCTTGCAGGTGCGGTAGCTCTTATTTTAGAATGGGGTATAGTAAAAGAAAATGATATATATATGTATACACCAAAGGTTAGAACTTATTTAATAAGAGGAACTAAACAAATTCCACAGGTTATATATCCTAATAAAGAAGTAGGATATGGAGTATTGGATTTTAGAAAAGTATTTGAAAATATGAGAAGCATTCAGGAGAGTAATTTATTTTTTTCTATACCATCAGAATTTGAAGGGTTTTTAGAATCTGAATCTATAAATAACAACAATAAAAATTAAGGTTAAGGCTCAAGTTAAATTAAAAAGATTCAATTCTTATGGAGGTATGTAATGAAAATAAATAGAGATAAAAATGACTTTATTTTAACTCAAACAACAGAAGAATGTGGGGAACAGTATTTACTAGATGAATTTGAATCTTATGTAATAGAATATTATGGAGATTTAACTGGGGCTCTTGCAGATAAAGACTATGCTTGTGCAATTATAATAAATCCCATATATGCGATACTTGGAGTAAAAGTAGGTTATTTACAAGAGGTTTTAGAAAAAGTACCTAATATAGTAAATTATGAAATAAATAGAATATTTACTTTAAGTTATATATCACCGTTAGAGGCCGCAAATGTAACTAAATATCATAATAATCCATATTTAAACTTAAAAGGTGATGGCGTTGTAGTAGGAATTATAGATACTGGAATTGATTATTTAAATAAAGAATTTATGACTGAAGACGGAAAAACTCGAATACTTGAAATATGGGATCAAACAGTGGAGGATTTAACACCACCTCCAGGATTTCATTATGGAACAGTTTTTGATAGAAATGAAATTAATGAAGCAATAAAAGCATATGAAAACAATGAAGACCCTTACAAAATAGTAAATAGTAAGGATGAATATGGGCATGGAACTTCAATGGCAGGCATAATTGGGGGCAAAGGATATAATGGAATTGTAGGTGCTGCGCCTAATTGTGAATTTGCAATTGTAAAGTTAGATGAAGCATCAGATAAAAATTTGATAGTAAATGGATTACAAAGGGGAAAGTATCCTATGTACCAAACTACAGATATTATACTTGCAATAAGATATTTATCTGATATTCAAAAGAACTATAATAAACCATTAATAATATATATTCCACTAGCTAGTAATTTTGGGGGGCATGATGGGTCATCTGTACTAGAAAGATATATAGATCTTTTTGCTAATCAAAGTGGAATACTTTTCATTACAAGTTGTGGAAATGAAGGAAGTAGCGAAACTCACTACAGAAATAATTTTCAAAAATCAGGAGAAGCAAAAACAATGGAAATTACTGTAGACAGAAATCAAAAGGATTTGGCTGTAACTATATGGTGCAGTAAGCCGGATAAAATTTCTGTTGGACTTATATCCCCTAGTGGAGAGGTAATTGAGAGGATTCCAGCTAAAATTAAAAGGACCAAAGAAATTAAATTGGTATTTGAAGGTAGTACTATAATTGTTGAGTATGATTATCCTAATGATTATAGCGGAAATCAGAATGTAAATATATTAATAAGAGATATTAAAGTTGGGATTTGGCAAATAAAAGTTTATGCTGATTATGTAGTTTTTGGAACTTTTGATGCTTGGATATATCAAAGAGAATTATTAGGTAGTAATACTAAGTTTTTAAGTTCAGATCCCAATGTAACCCTTACTATACCTTCAACCAGTAGTGCAGCTATAAGCACATCTTTTTACAATCAAACAACAAATAGTTCAGTAATTCAATCAGGTAGAGGATTTACTAGAGAAGAGGAAATAAAACCTGAAGTTACTGCAGGTGGTGTAGATATACAGGCAACATCTCCAGGAGGAAACATTGTAACTTTAACAGGATCCAGTGTTGCAGGTGCTGTGCTAACTGGTGCAATGGCACTTTTTTACCAATGGGCAATTGTTCAAGGAAATGATCCTAAGATGTATGCTCAGAAAGCGAAAGCTTATATTATAAGAGGAACTCGAAAAAGAAAAGGAGATGTTTATCCTAATAAGGAGTGGGGATTTGGAATCTTAGATTTAGAAGGAATATTCGATTCAATTAGAGAACTTGATGTAGACCAAAGAAGTAGTATAGAGAATCATGAAAATCAAGCAACACTTCTTATGTCAAAGGAAGTTGAAGTATATGTCACAGAACATATTACTAATAGGTTAAAGTATAACTTTAATTATATAAATTTAAACTAATTAAAGTTTTAATAAAGTAATATTAGTTTAAAGTGAAAAAAGCAATTGATAAAGTGGTTAATAAAAAGTTGATAATGAAATTGAGTTAATCACTTTTGTATTTTATAAATGAAAAGCTAGCTTGAAAATAAAAATGTCCATTAATTTAAAGTTAATGGTATAAAGAGTAAACAATTTACATTTTAGCACATAAGATATAATGAATTAGTTTTTAAAAAGGAGTATTTTATGGCTGATATAGGTAGAATTTTAGTTAATGTATATAAAAAAGATACTTTTGTACCATTAAAAGATGTAAAAATAATCATGAATCCATCAGAAGATGAAAGTAAAAGAGTAGAATTAACAACGAATAGTGTTGGTCAAACGGAAACAGTAGATGTTAATACGCCGCCTATAGAGTTAAGTCAGCGACCAGAATATACAGAAATGCCATATAGTTTATGGGATGTTAGAGCGGAGGCACCTGGATTTGAACCGGTAGAAATTAGAAACGCACAGATATTACCAGATTCAACAGCTATACAAAATATTGAACTTTTAGGAAATCCTTCTGAGTCAAGGGAAATGGGGGAACTTAGAACTATAGATGTTCCTGATAATAGGCTTTTTGGCACATTTCCACCAAAAATACCAGAGGCACCAGAAAAACCATTACCTAAAAGTCCTGGTGGTGGATTTGTTGTTTTAGATGAAGTAGTGGTTCCAGAGTTTGTTATTGTTCATGCTGGCGTACCTACTAATACTGGTGCACCAAATTATAAAGTTCCATTTAAAGATTATATAAAAAATGTTGCAAGTTCTGAAATATATTCAACTTGGTCAGAAAACACAATAAGAACTAATATATATTGTATATTATCTTTTACATTAAATAGAATTTTTACAGAGTGGTATACCGGTAAGGGATATAATTTTACAATAACCAATTCAACTGCATTTGACCATGCATTTACTTATGGTAGAAATATTTTTGATAATATAAGTAGAATAGTTGATGAAATATTTACAAGCTATATAAAGAGAAGAGGAGCAAAACAACCACTGTTAACTCAATATTGCGATGGTGAAAGGGTTAAATGTCCTGGATGGTTAACACAATGGGGAAGTAAATATTTAGGTGACCAAGGGAAAACCCCTTATGAAATATTAACAAGTTTTTATGGACCTGACATAGATATAGAAAAAGCACCAAAGGTTTCAGGAATACCTAAATCCTATCCAGGTTTTACATTACAAATAGGTAGTTCAGGAGATCCTGTTACAACAATTCAAACTTTTTTAAATAGAATAGGGGATAATTATCCACTAATTCCAAAGGTGGCCGTAGACGGAGTTTATGGTCAATCAACTGCAGATGCAGTAAAAACCTTTCAAAAGATTTTTAATTTACCACAAACAGGTGTAGTAGATTATTCAACATGGTATCAAATATCTAATATATATGTTGGAGTAACAAAAATTGCAGAACTTAGAAGTTCTATGGGAATAAATGATAATGAGGTTGAATCTGTTGCAAGAGAAATGGGAATATTTGTTCCACCAACATTTATAATTGGAAGATCATTAGATGTTCCTACAATAGATTATCCTGTTAAATAATCTTAAGGGAAATAAAAAAATATGAATATAAAATAACTAGCCAAGTGAAAATGGGCTAGTTATTTTTTTATACATATATTGGGAAAATATTTAAGTTTCTTATTTCTTTTCATATGCCTAATTGATATTATTATAATATATAGGAAAACATATATTATAAAATTAATACAGAATAGACATAATTAAGTGGCAAAATATAAAGTAACGGAGAATTTTAAATATAGAAAGTTAAAAATATAGGAGTTCAAAAAATATTAAAGTTTAATATTATACTGATAGTTGACAGCCTAGTTTAGTTAAGAGTTAAGAGTTAAGAGTTAAGAGTGAATAGTTAACAGTTGTGGTTATTACTACTCACTTTGTTCATAGTAATACTAAACGTATCTTTTTATAAATTTGCAGAGCAAATTATATTATTAGATTAAAAGAACTTGATGAATAAATTTAAGTTTAAGCTTGTTTTTCTATATTTGATAGTAAAATATTTATATGTAAGTTAAAAAGTTGGATTGAATTTTTGTAACATAGAGAAAGGTAGGTGAATAACCTGATTACTTTTATGAATTAAAGTTTTAAAATCAGGTGATTAATATGAAAAATAAAACTATATTAATTGTAGATGATGAAGAAAATATAAGAAAGTTATTAGCTGCGTATTTATCTAAAGAAAATTATAATATAATACAAGCAAGTAATGGTGTTGATGCTATAAACAAAGTTAAAAGCAATGAAGTAGATTTAATTTTATTAGATATAATGATGCCAGTGATGGATGGTTTTGAAACTCTTAAGATACTTAGAAAAGAGTACAATATGCCAGTTATAATGTTAAGTGCAAAAGGTGAAGAAGAAGATAAGTTATTAGCATTTGGAATAGGTGTTGATAATTATGAAACTAAGCCATTTAGTCCTAAAATATTAGTAGCAAAGATAAATGCACTAATGAAAAGGACTTATGGATACGATAATAAAGATGAAGATGTGTATGAATTTAATGGTTTGTGTATAAATGAGAAATCTCATAATGTTATTGTGGATAACGAAGATATATCTTTAACACCAACAGAATTTTCACTACTTATGTATTTTGTGAAAAATAAAGATATAGTGTTATCTAGAGAACAAATACTAAATGGTGTTTGGGGATATAACTTTATGGGTGACTTTAGAGTAGTAGATACTAGTGTTAAAAGATTAAGAGAAAAAATAAATGATAAAGCAAAATACATTCAAACAGTAAGGGGATTTGGATATAAATTCGAGGTAAAAGATGAGAAACAAGATATATAGATATTTAGATAGTATAAACAAAAGTATATCTAAGAAATTGTTTTTTATAACTATGGTAATATTTATACTATTTTTAAGTTTTACCCTTATAGTTCAAAGAATATTTTTTGAGAATATGTATTTTAATAAGAAAAGTCAAGAGATAAAAAGTGTTACTGCAAAATTTATTCAAAAATACAATAAGAGTGAAAGTTATGATGAAATTTTGGCGTTGATGAAGGAATGCGAAGAGGAGTATAACACCTATATAGGCATTGTGGAGTATAAACCTGGATTTAGCATAGCTATGAATATAGAAGTTGTTGATGAAAGAAATAGTAGGTCTAAACATATAATGGAGATAGTAAATGAAATTAGAAATAATAAATCTCTAATGCAAAAGCTTGTATCAAATAACATAGCTGTGTTTAGTGTTGAAAGTGATTATAGCGAAAATAAAGAGCTTGTATGTGTTACATTAGATGAAAGCAATTTAATTGTAGCTACGACTTCTATGTTACCGATAAGCGAGGGTATAAGTGTTATAGAAGAGTTTTATAAGTATTTTTATATTGTAGCTATATTTATAATATTGATACTTTCATATGTGTATTCTAATATGATAACTAATCCATTAAAAAATATAAATGATAAAGCTAAAAAAATGAGCACATTAGATTTTACAGAAAGATGTGAGTATGAATCAGAGGATGAAATAGGTAATTTAGCAACTACATTAAACTTTTTATCTTATAATTTAACTAGTGCTTTAACATCACTTCAACAGACAAATGTTAGATTGCAAAAGGAAATAGAAAAAGAACGTCAATTAGAAAAAATAAGAAAAGATTTCGTAGCTGCAGCATCACATGAGTTAAAAACTCCGATAACTATTATACAAGGATATGCTGAGGGTATAAAAGATGGTATATTTAGCGAAGAGGATCAAAAAGAATCTTTAGATATAATTATAGATGAAACTAATAGAATGAGTAACTTGGTTAAAGATATGCTAGAATTGTCAGCACTAGAAAGTAAAGTTATTGATCTTAATTTCGAAGAATTTAATTTAGGTGAAATGATATCTAGTAATTTAAGGGCATTATCAAATGAAATAAATGAAAAAAACATAAAGGTAATAGAACGATATTGTTTAAACCCAATAATATGTGCTGATAAGTTTAGGATGGAACAGGTAGTTATAAACTTTATAACTAATGCTATAAGATATACAAAAAAACATGGTAATATATTTATAGCTATTGAAAATGATAAAGATTTTATAAGGGTATCTTTTGAAAATACTTGCGATCCATTAAGTGATGAACAGTTAGAAAATATTTGGCATAAATTTTACAAAGTTGATAAATCAAGAACTAGAAAGTTAGGCGGAAATGGGTTAGGACTTTCCATAGTTAAGAATATACTTAATATGCACAACTTTAAATATGGAGCTAAAAACACAGAAAGAGGTGTTGAGTTTTATTTTTATTGTAACTTAGTAAAATAAAGAATTAAATTAATTTATATATTAAATGGTATAAGTAAAGGGGGAATTTTCAGTGAAGGGAACAGCTGTAAGTGCTTGGTTTAAAACTTGCAGAAAACTTTATGGTGATAGTTTTGTAGATGATGCAATGCTTCATGTAGGGTTTGATGCTACAAAAGTTTTTTCACCAGCAGAGGACGTAAATGATGAAAAAATAGAAAAATTTATACATTATGTTACTAGAGAAAAAAATATAAGTGAGAAGGAATTATGGTCAAAAATTGGTCATGACAATGTATATTCTTTTGCAGAAGAACTTCCAACATTTTTTAAAAGTGATAATACGTACTCATTTTTAAAATCGCTTTATGATATTCATTTGGTTATGACTAAGAAAATACCAGGAGCTAATCCTCCAATAGTTAATATAGAAGCAATATCAAATAAGGAAGCTATAATTACGTATTCATCTAAAAGAAAAATGTTTGATTATTTCTTAGGTATGTTAGAAGGAAGTTTTATGTACTTTAAGGAAAAAGCAGATTTTGATATTATAGAAACTAAAGATAATACAATGCAAGTTAAAATAACATTTCAGGAAGATATAAAGTATAAAAAGAAATATTTTATAAACAATATTTTATCTTTAGGATTCCTAAAAAGCGTTGCATCAAAAGTAGCTTTATTTACATTTGTAATTATGTTTTTAATAAATTTACCTATATTAGGATTTAGCAGTATACTAAAAAATTTATTAATTTCCTTTATAAGTGGTATTGTGAGTTTTGTTGGTGTGAAGAGTTTATTAAGACCAATGAATCATATAAATGAAGTTATGGAAAACTTAAATAATAAGAAGTTTGTAGAGGATAGTAAAATAGTTACAAATGACGAATTTGAATACTTATATGATAGAATAGACAAACATGTTAAAGGAATAAAAAGCGACTTTATTGGATTAAAGGGAATAACTGATGAAATGGGTAGTTTTGCTCAAAAGTTAGGTAATATATCAGATAATATGTATAGAACTTCTGGTGATATTGTAGAAGTAGTTAATCAAGTTGCAAATACATCTGTAGATCAAGCTAATAGTACAGAAACTGCAGCACAAGTTTTAAATGACAATATTAATGGTTTAAAAGCAATAGTTAATAATGAAAATGAAAATAAGGAAGAACTAGAATTAACTATAGGCAAAATAAATAGCAGTTATTTAAAAATTGAAAATACTAGTAAAAACATTCTAGCTACATTAGAAGGGTTCCAAGAAGTAAAAACAAAGGGAACTCAACTTGGGGACAAAGCTAAAGACATAACAAATATTGTTTCCATAGTAGCACAGATATCAGATATGACAAATTTATTAGCTTTAAATGCTTCTATAGAAGCTGCAAGGGCAGGAGAACAAGGAAAAGGATTTGCTGTAGTTGCAGAGGAAGTAAGAAAGTTAGCAGAGCAAACTAAGGATGCAGTACAAGAAATAAATACTAACTTAGTTCAATTTGTAGAAGATATTGGTGGACTTGTAATGAATATAGATAGTCAGTATGAAGTGCTTCAAAAAGAGACTGAAGGATTACAATTAATAAGAGATGTAAGCAAGGAGTCTACAACATCTGTTAAAACTGTTTCAAAAGCAATGATTAAAACAATAGAAAAATTAGATTCACAGGCAGGTTCTATAGCTAGTATGTATGATAATATAGAATCCTTAGCTGCTATAGCAGAAGAAAACTCTGCGTCATCACAAGAAGTAAGTGCTAATGTTAATGTATATTCTGAAGAGATTAAAAAGCTTACAGAAAGCATAAATGAATTTGACAAAATAGCAACATACTTTAAAGATAGCTTAGACAATTATAAAGTGTAATAAATGGTTGTTTAGTAATTGACAGTAATTAGTGAAAAGTTGAGGGCTTTAGTAATTGACAGTTGACAATGGACAATTGACAATGTTGGTTGAAACTGTTACTCAGTTTCTTTGAATTAAAGGGAATAAATTTAAAATTAAGAAATGAAATTAATAAATGGGACAGGCAAGAAACCTGTAGTTCCATAAAAGAAAAAATAGTTAAAATATATTTTTTATAACTAAAAAATTAGCCAGTCCCAAGAGTAGCTACTTTGTAGCGTAGATGTTAGGGACAATCTTTAAAAAATTAAGAGTTAAAAGTTAATGAGGAAACTGGATTTTAGTTAGTTAAGAGTTAAAAGTTTTAAAAATTGACAATGGACAATTGACATTTGACAATTTAGGTTGAAACTGGATTCCAGTTTCTTTGAATTATAGAGAATAAATGCTGAATTGAAGATATTAAATTAAACAAAGTTATATTCAAAATGTACAGCCGTGACAAGAAGGACAGGTTCATTTAGTTGTACCACCATAAAAAACTTTAGTACTCAATAAAAAGGCTAGATAAAATAAATTACTGAGCAAAGAACCAGTACTTGAGCTGCAAAGCAGCATACCTGTTAGGTACTGGTTCTTTGCTTATTTTGTTATGGGAATACAGTAATTGTAGAATCTAAAATTAAAGCGAAGAAAATAGACACAAATGAACCTGTCCCTCTTGTTATGGAGCTAATACTGTAAGAAATTGATTGTTTAGACGTGTTGCCAAAACTGAATAATGGGGACCGACTTCGAGCAGTATTGGAGAGAAACTAAAATCAACAAAAGCATAAAGCCACAAATATAGCAAACTAGCCAGCTACGCGTCTGTCCCTCTTGTGATGGAGGTAGAACTTGGAGAAATTGCTTGCTTAATTGAGGTAGTTCTTTGGAAATTGACATTTGACAATGGACAATTGACAATGTTGGTTGAAAGTGGATCGCCACTTTCTTTTGAATTGTTGGGGACCGGCTTTGATTTATTAGTAGAAAAATATAAAACTAGAAGAGCATCAGATGTTAACGAAGAAAATAAACTTATCGTGCCTGTCCCATTTGTAATGGAGTTGAAATTTTGGTGAATTGCTTACTTAGATTTTGCTAGCGAAACTAGGTTTAAAAATACGTTTAGTATTACTGGGAATAAAGTGAGTAGTAATAACCGCAACTATTCACTCGTACCTTTTAACTAATTAAACTCCATCTAAATTAAAGTCAGGGATAAAACTTTCTTTGCAAGTACCTTCTTCTTGAATAAAGGCATTTTTATAACCAAGGTCTACGCAATAATCTATCAATGCTTCATAATGCTTAGGGTTAAGTGGTTTTGTTAGTTCTTCATATTCACTACAGTTATAAAAAGGAGTATATTGATTCATAAGGCTTAAAAATACTTTATCATTATATTTTTTATATACATAATCTACTATTTTTTTAGAATCAAAAAGTAACCCTGGAAGCATTAAATGTCTTATAATAACACCTTTTTTTATTAGTCCATTCTCATTAAAGACAGGTTCTCCAACCTGAGAGAACATTTCATCTATAACATTTGTCGCTACAGTAAAATAATTTGGAGCTTTAGAATATTTTACAGCGTATTTATCACTAAAGTATTTTAAATCTGGAAGATAAACATCTATGTATCCATTTAACATTTTAATAGCATTTACATCCTCATATCCATTGGAGTTATAAACTATAGGAAGAGTAAGCCCCTTAGATTTAGCTAGTTTAATTGCCTCAATTATTTGAGGAATATAGTGAGTTGGAGTTACTAAGTTTATATTATTTACATTTCTACATTGTTGCTCCAAAAAAATAGAACTTAATCTTTCTATAGAAATTTCTTTACCAAATCCTTCAGTACTAATTTTATAATTTTGGCAAAAAACACATTTTAAATTACAGTTTGAAAAGAAAACCGTTCCTGAACCATTTTCTCCAGATATACATGGTTCCTCCCAAAAATGTTTAGATACTTTTGATACCTTAATTTTATCAGAGGCCGAACAAAAACCAATTTCACCACCAGTTCTGTCAACACCACAATTTCTAGGACAAAGACTACAAGAACGTAATATATCTAAATTACTCATTAAAATCACCTTACTTAATGTATTGTAGAATATATAGAATTCAACATTATATTTAAATTTGTTATATTATTAATTGAATTCACATAGAATCTACATTTATGATTTTAGTTTATTAAATTTTATTTATCAACCATAACTATTAACTATTTAAGGGACTGGCTAACTTTTTTTATTTATGGCAATTAAATTGTAAGAGCTACTATCTATTTTATGGAACTACACTATCCGTGCCTGTCCCATTTGTTACGGCTGTAAACTTTGAATATAACTTTGTTTAATTTAATATCATAAACTCAGAATTTACTCTCTTAAATTCAAAAGAAACTGGTAATCCAGTTTCATCCTGAACTCTTAACTCTTAACTTTTAACTCTTAACTATTTTAGGACCGGCTTTGATTACTTTAAATTTTATCGATAACATTTTAGATTTTACTCACAAAATAACTTATGGAAAATATATTTTGCTACGCCTGTCCTTCTTGTTACGGCTACAAACTTTGAATATAGCTTTAGTTGATTTTAGCGCTCAAATCTAAATTTTACTCCCTTAAATAAAAAAAGAAACTGGTAGTCCAGTTTCAACTAACATTGTCAATTGTCCTTTGTCCATTGTCCATTGTCCATTTTTCAATATAGTTTTACGTGTTTTTTCAGAACTAATAACAAAGATTTTATGAATAAATTTAAATAGGATCTTCTTCCTCTTTATTACTTGCAATGTTTAAAATAAAATTTAAATATTTGATATACAAATACTAAACTAATTACCCCAAATCCAGGATAAAGATATGTTATTAAATTTTTAAAACCTAATTGAGAAATAGGTAGAGCTACAAGAAGAACTAAAATTACACCTGTTTTATAAGGTATTTTATATTTTTGTTCTAGAGTTTTTCCAACGCTATATATATCAGAAACTTCTGTAGAAAACATTTCACACCAAATAACAGCAAGCAGTAATAATTGAATTAAAGTTCCAAACTTGCTAGCAACATGCAATAATGGAATTTCAAATTGAAAAATTTCTGGTATGTTAACAAGTAACATTGAATTAATTAAAAAGGCTAGTAATGTTAAAAGCAATGCGCCAATTGATGCACCGGTTATTATTATAGATTTGCTTTTCATTTCTTTACTTAACGGAACTAAAACACCACTACTAAATAACATATTAAAACCAGCGTATAAAAAAGATGAAACAATCCATTGTCCAGGGATAATTTCATTTTTAAAAGTTCTCACACTTTGCATATAATCAATGGACATAATATCACCATGATTTATTAAGTAAAATAAAAATACAGCAATTATTATAGTAGTTAAAGAAGGAACTATAAGAGTGTTTATAGTTATAAGACCTTTTGTATCTCTAAGTAAAGTGAAAAGTGAAATAGCAGCCATAATAATTACACCAACAACTCTAGGAATACCAAAGTATTGTTTTAATAGCGCACCTCCTCCAGCAAGAATTATAGAAGCGCCAGCAACTAAAAATAACCCAGTTAATAGATCTGTAATTTTTCCTAAGAAACCAGGACTAACAAGAGTTATAAAATCTGAGTATGAATTTAAGTTAAATTTTAAGCTAATTGATACCATTGCAGAACTAACTAAAATATAAAAAGCTGCACAAATTAATAACCCAAAAAAACTTTTAAACCCATAGGTTGTAAAAAATTGAGTTATTTCTTGTCCTGATGCAAGTCCAGCCCCTACAATAGTACCAACAAAAACAGTAGCTGTCTGAAAAATTAAAGCTAGTCTCTTTTTCAAAAAAATCTCCCCCATAATTTAATATATATATATATTTATTTGACTTTTGCCATTAAAAATATAGCTTGTCTATTAAAATATATAAGTTAGAGTTTAGATTTATTCTTAATATAATAAAAAATAAAGTAATCTTATTTAGAAAAATGAGTAATACTATAGATAATATAATTAAAAATTGAAAGTTGATAATGGACAATTCCCAATTAACTTTTAACTATCTAAAGCTAATAACAAAGATATTTTGTATAGATTTAAATTAAATAGTGTATTTTTATACAATTATTCAACACAAGAGAGAGGTGTAAAATTTGTTTAATCCAAAAAGAGTTATTTTTGAAGAAGCAGCATTAAATTATGAAAAAGGTCAGGAGCTACTTAAGTTATTTAAAAATCAAGATGTTGAAATAAAGTATTCAAAAAATGGTAGAATAACAGGCATACCAGGAAAAACAGATAAAGAAATGTTTTTAGAAGGTAAGAGTACTTTAGTAGTTGGTGTAAGAAAAAAACTAGATTTTCAAAGTTGTAAACCATCTGCTCATTATCAACTTCCATTAGTAAGTGGATGTATGGGAATGTGTGAATATTGTTATTTAAATACTCAGATGGGTAAGAAACCGTACATAAAAATCCATGTAAATACAGATGAAATTTTAGAAAAAGCAGGAAAATATATAGAAGAAAGAAAACCAGACATAACAATATTCGAAGGTGCAGCTACCTCAGACCCAATACCGGTAGAAGCTTATACAGGAGCATTAAAAGATGCCATTGAATATTTTGGAGCTAATGATAAATCTCTATTTAGATTTGTTACAAAATTTACAGAAGTTGATAGTCTACTAAATGCAAAACATAATGGAAGAACAACAATTCGATTTAGTATAAATATAAATGAAGCTATAAGAAAATATGAACATAAATCAGAAGATTTTCAAGGTAGAATAGCTGCAGCAAAAAAAGTAAGTGATGCAGGTTATCCTATAGGTTTTATAATTGCACCAGTTTTTCTTGATGAAGGCTATGAAGAAAAATATTATGATATGTTAAAGTATACAAAATCTATAATGGATAACAATAACATAATGTTTGAAGTTATTTCTCATAGATTTACAAAACGAGCAAAGGAAAATATATTAAAAGTTTTTCCTAAAACAACATTACCTATGGAAGAGGAGTTAAGGAAATTTAAATATGGACAATTTGGATATGGTAAGTATATTTATACAAATGAAGAAATGAAAAACTATAAAGAATTTTTCACTAAAAGTATAAGTGAACTATGGAGTAAAGAAAATATAAATTACATTATATAAAAAATAAATCTATAAAAGGATATTATTCTTTTATAGATTTATTTTTATTAAAAAACATACAAAAAATTGAAAGAAACAATTCTTAGAACAGAAAAAAAGAAGAGAAAACTTGCAAAAGAAAAATTAAACAATTATAATATAATCTGGCTTAGATGGTATAAAAAGGTTTATTGGGTTAAAAGAAAATAATATGTCGTTTGAGAGGTGATACTTTGCTAAAAGAATTCATGATATTAATAACTAAAAAGGTCAAAGATAAACTTGACTATGATTTAGGGATTAATTCAGAAGAATTGCTTGATGAAAAAAGAAAAATAACAATAAAAAGGTTAGAAAATGAAGCTGAAGGAATAGTAAATTGTGCTTATAGAGCTTATGGAAATTCATATATACACAAATATATCTATGATAAATCTATGATAGAGAAATTAAATCATGAAGAGAAAATAATATCTTATATAGCATTAGATGAAAGGAATAATGTAATTGGACACATAGCTCTAGAATACTTTCAAAAACCTAATATATGTGAAATTTCACATGCTTTTGTGGACCCTAAATTTAGGGGGAGAGGGTGTCTTACAGATTTAACAAGGTTCGTAATAGAAGAAAGCAAAAAAAGAGGAGATGTGGGAATATATGTACATGCAGTAACAAGTCATACATATTCTCAAAAGTCAGCAGAAAGTAATGGATTTAAGGATTGTGCTTTACTTCTATCAAAAATTACAGCTTTGAAATTTAGAGATATACATGATAAAAATGAAAAAAGAGAAAGTCTTATCATAAAATATAAATATTTAAAAAAACAACGTAAAAAATATATTTATGCACTAGAAAAATATAAAGAAATTATTAATGACATATATGATAATTTAGGCGTGAAAGTAGTATTTAAAAAACTAGAAGATGATAATAAAAGTTTTTCAGAGGTTACTTCTATAAAAACTATTGTAGATGAATATGATACAGGAACAATATATGTAAATGAATTTGCTAAAGATGAGATGAATAAGATATTAAATCAATTTAATAAGTTATATTTTGAGGGGAAAAAAACAATATTTTTAAGATTAAAACTTTGTAATAAAAGCAGCATATATATATGGGATAAGATGGAGCAACTTGGATTTTGCTTTGCAGGCATTATGCCTGGAGATGGTGATGAGGATGAATTGATACTTCAATATATTAATGATGAAATTAATTATGAAAAAATATATGCAAATTCTGTTATAGGAAATGCTTTAGTTGATAATGTAAAAGAATGGGATATTGATTTTAATAGAAAAAGGAGGATTAGTATATGAGATTTAATAATATAGATATGTTATGTAATAGGGAAGATGCTTTTAATTTTACAAAAGAAACAGAGGAATTGTTTGTAAAAGCTATAGATGAAAATTATAAATTTCAACTTGACAATCAACCATATATTAAATATTTAGCAGAAAGAGAAGATTTTAATATTAATAGTTTAAGTACAATTGAGGATATAGACAATATCCCTAATTTATTTGTTGGAACTATGAAAATAAATGGTTTTTGCAATTTTAAAAAGGATGATTTAGAACTTATCTTGACAAGTTCAGGAACTAATGGTCAAAAAACTCAATTATTCCTTGATAAAAACTCATTTTCTAGACTACAAAGTTTAGCAGAAAATACATTCAATGCTATAGGCTTTAAGAGTGATACTCCAGTACATTATTTCTTATTTTCATATGATATAAAAAAAGCAGAAAATGTTGGGACAAGCTGGAGCGATGAGCAAATTTTAGGTCTTGCACCTGCATTATCTGTTAATTGGATGATTGAATGGGATGAAGATAAAGGTGAGTTTGTTTTTGATAGTAAAAAGTGGGCTAAAATTTTTAAAGAACTAAGTAATGAAGCGCCTGTAAGATTATTAGGATTTCCGGCATTTATGTATAAAATGGTAGAAGAAATCAAGGAGCGTTATGGGAAAATTAAAGTTCACAAAGATTCGTTCATAATAGCTGGGGGAGGTTGGAAAAATCATTTAGGGAAAAGTATGTCACTAAATGATTTTATGGATTATATAGAAAAAAATATTGGACTTAAACGTGAAAATATAAGAGATACTTATGGTATGGCAGAACACGGAGTTCCTTATTGTTCATGTAGTGAAGGACATTTACATGCACCTATTTACAGTAGAATAGTTGCAAGGGATCCTATAACTTTTAAGAAAAAGACATATGGAGAAGAAGGACTTTTACAACTTATAACGCCATATAATACGGCACAACCTAATCTATCAGTATTATCAACGGATTTAGTTGTAATTAAAAAGGACTGCCCTTGTGGAATAAAGGGAGATTATATTGAAAAAATAAGACGAGGTGGAGTAACTAAGCATAAAGGTTGCGCCATTGCAGCACAGGAAATACTAAATAGCTAAATGATTAGATTACATGGGGGTAAAGGTATGAGATTAGAAGATTTTAAACATATATGTTTTGGAAAGCAGTTAGATATAAAAGGAGAATTAACAGAAGAGAAAGCAAATGAATATTTTAATTCAGCTTTTTTAAGAAAAAAATCTAAAGAATTTAACAATACGCCTATAGATAAAATACTTTATATTTTAGAAAAAACTGCATATAAATTATGTGATAAAAATGGGGATTATTATAAAGAAATAATGGAGAAGATGCCTAAATTAATTAGTTATTCTCCTTCAATGGTTGATATGGGAATAGAGTCCCTTAAAGAAATGTTAAGTATAAGTTCCCTAAAATTAAGATTGGAGAGTCTTGGAGATTATCATTGTTTAGATAATTTTACAAAAGATAGACAGTCTAAAATGACTAGAGCAGTTCCAGTTGGTTCAGTTCTTCATATAGCAGCAGGAAATATATTTTTAGGTTCAATAGATTCACTAATTATGGGGATAATAACAAAAAATATAAATATATTAAAGGTTTCTAGCCAAGATTTTTTATTTCCAACATTATTTTATAAAGCATTAGATGAAGTAGATGTAGACAAAGCAATTACTCCATATATAGCAATTACCTATTGGAAAAGCAGTAATAAAGCTTTAGATAAAATTGCTAAAAATAGTTTTGATGCTATACTTTTATTTGGTGGAGAAGAAGCAGTGAAAAATTACAAAAATGGATTATCCGTTAATACTCAGCTTTATTCTTTTGGTCCTAAAATAAGCTTTGGCATTGTGTGTAAAGGTTTAAATGATTTTAAATTAAGAGAAACTGCAATGAACTTTGCTGATGACATAGTTTTTTGGGAACAAAGGGCATGTACAAGCTGTCAAAATATATTTATAGAAAATAGCAATGATGTTAAAAATTTTGTTAATTATTTATATGATGCTTTAGAAGAAAAGGGTAAAGAATTTCCTCAAAATCAATTGGATATAGATTATGCTGTTGAGATAAGAAAGAAAAGAGAAATTGCAAAATGGGAGGAATTTAATAATAGGGCGTTAGTGCTAGAAGGTAAAAATGCAAATCATACTATAATTGTGGAAGAAAAAAATAATATTTCTGATTGCCCTTTAAATAGAACTATATATGTTAATGTAGTTGATAGTTATAAAGATATTTTAGATGGAAACATAAAACTTTTAAAATATTATATGTCTACGTTAGCTATAGCATGTAATGATGGGGTTCAAGATATAATTGAGGATTTCATTGATTTTGGAGTAATGAGATTTTGCAAACCAGGAGCTATGAATAAAAGTGAAGATGACTCTTTACCGCATGATGGAATGTATATAACTAATTTACTTGTAAGATTTATAAATAAAGAAAATATCAAGATAGATGATTTAGGAATTGAGTATGTTAATAAAGATAAAAAAGATGATATATTGCTCTGGAGATTAAATTCTCTTATTAATGAGGCTGTAAAATCACCATTTTATAAAGAGTTTTATAAAGATGTATCTCTTCCATTAAAAAGTTTACAGGATTTTAAAAATGTTCCTATACTTGAAAAAAAGCATATTTATGAAAATAGTATAGATAAAAGTAATGATATGATTACAGGAAATATGGAAAGTTCTTATGTTTTTTCAGCAGGAGGAACTACAGGTAAAATGAAGTATGTAGCTTATTCTAATGAGGAATTTGAAAAGTCTAAAAAAATATTTGGAGAAGGTTTTAGAGCTGTTGGTATAGATAAAAATGATTTTGCAGTTAATTATATGAAAGCAGGAGCCCTTTGGACAGCTTTCCCAGCAGTAAATGAAGGGTTAGAAGAAACTGGCTGTAAAATATTATCACTAACGGCTAATCAACCTGAAAAGGAAAGTATAGAGTATTTAAAAAAATTTAAACCTAATGTACTTATAAGTCTTCCAGGAAACATTATACTTTTAGCTCAAGAGGTAGAAAAATTAAACGAAAATATTAAATTAGAAAAAATATTTTATGCAGGAGAACATATGCCATTAAAAGCACAGGAATATGTAAAGAAGGTATTTGGTGCAAGAAAAATAGCATCTTTTGGATATGCAGCAGTAGAAGTTGGACCCATAGGATTTCAATGTGAATGTTGCAAGGGAACTGAACATCATGTTATGAATGATTGGTGTTATGTTGAAAGAGATGAAAATGGAGATGCAATTGTAACAACCTTAAGTAGGTTTCTTAATCCTATAATAAGATATAGACTTGGAGATAGCATTCAGTGGATTGATGAACCATGCGCCTGTGGAAGAACTTCAAAGAAGTTTAAATTATTGTCAAGAACTGATGATGTTATAAGATTTAATGTGTCAGATATATATATAAATGATGTACATGAGGCGTTAAAAAATGTTAATGAAGTTTCACCTTTCTTTCAAGTGGTAGTTGATAATGTAGATGAAATGAGAGATGTAACATTTAAAATAGAAACAAAAGATAAGGATATGGCTTTAAAAGGGGATATATTAAAGGAGAAAATAGCAACTTCTTTAAAAAGTAATATTAGAAGCTTAGGAATAGATTATAAAAAGAATTTAATTAACGATTTAAAAATTGAAATATTACCACCCTTTGGAATAGAAAGAGTAGGACGAACAGGAAAAATAAGAAGAATAGTAGATAGAAGAGTAAGTATATAATTTATAAAATAAATAAAAAAAGATAACAGGTATTTTACCGGTTATCTTTTTTATGTTTAAAATTATATTACTTTAAGATTGTTCATCTTTTTTCCATTTAAAATATGTAAAAACTAATTGTAGAAGATAAATTGATACACAAAAGATAGTAAATATTGTATCTAAAATAATATTATCATTAGCCAACCATATAATTGCTAAACATACAATTAAAAATGGAGTCATCCATAATGTTCTTAAAAATTTTCGCCTATAACTTAATTTGTAATAAAGAAGCTCAAATCCTTTATCTGTTTTGTTAGTTTCCATAATTCTCATCCCCTGTATTTTAGAATAATCACTTACGATTGTTTTTTAATTTATATATTTATATTATACATATTTATGGGTATAAAACCAATAAAAGTTAAATGAAAAGGATACAGCCTTAAGATAGTTAAGAGTTCAGGATGAAAGTGAGCAAACACCTTCTTTTAACTTAATCATATAATTTGCTTTGCAAATTTATATAAAATTAAGTTTAGAATTACTATAAGCAAAGCGAATAGTAATAACCACAACTATTAACTATTCACTGTTAACTTTTAACTAGCAAAGTCCCATAACTCTTAAATAGAAATATAGTTCCTTACTTAGATTTTTAGAAGAATTTAGATTAAAAATATATTTTTTTAAAATTTAATAAATATATGGAACTTTTTACAGCCCTCGATTATCTTAAGTGTAGAGAGGTGAATTTAATGATTGGTAAAGACAATGTAATAAAAATTAGTGATTTTAAAAATCATAAATCTGCAAAAAATTATGTGGATAAAGAAATATTTATAAATCTTGTAGATGAAAATAAGATATCTTTATATAGATTAGCAAAGGGGATATTAAAGATAGAAGCTGACGTAGAAGATGCCATAAGTGAAACAGTGCTAAAGGCATTTAAAAATATAAAAACTTTAAAGGATGTAAAATGCTTTAAACCATGGATAATGAGAATTTTAGTAAATGAATGTTATGCCCTTTTAAATAAAAGAAATAAGGTAGAGCTTCAAAATGATATGGAAGTTTATAACCTACAATACGAAGACAAAAGCGAAAAAACGTTAATTTGGGCAGTTAATAAATTAGAAGATGATTTTAAGGCTGTTGTTATATTGTTTTACTATGAAGATATGAGCATAAAAGATATTAGTAAGATTTTAAACATTCCATCTGGAACAGTAAAGTCTAGGCTTAGTAGAGCAAAAGCTAAGTTGAAATTAATATTAGAAGATGGAAAAAGGGGTGAGATATTTGGATAGGTTTGATGAAATGATAAAAGAAAGTATATCAAAAGAAAAATGGGATACACCTAAAAGCTTAGATGAAAGATTGGAAAGTACCTATGAAAGTTTAAATACAATCAAATCACATAAAAGGTTTTCTTTAAAAATAGGAATATTGGTTGCATCAATTATGATGCTTACAATTACAACGGCATTAGCAGCTAATTCGGAAACAGTACAAAATGCAATAAATACAGTAAAAAACTATTTTAGTAGTAATACAGAGTCTAGATATAGTGCATCTAAAAATAGTCTTGAGAAATTTAATGATGAAGTAGGCATAACTGTAGATGATAAAGGAATAAAGGTTACCTTAGATAGTCTTTCAGCAGACGAAAACTTTATGAATTTATTTTATACAATAGAAAGTGATAAACCTATTAAGATAAGCGAAAAAGAAATTAAGATGATTTGGAATACTAAATATCTTGCACCTTGCGGTGATTTTACAATTGGTGAAAATCATCCAGTAATGAAAGATTGTGAAGTATATTTTGAATCTGAATATAAAGTTAAAGCAATGGCAAGGCTAGGGCTAAATAATATAGAAATAAAAGAAAATGATAAATTAGTTTTGGAACTAGTACGTGTTTTACTTGTTGAAGGAGATTGGAAAATAGAAACTGTATTAGATAAAAGTAAAATACAACCGGCTATAAAATCAGTTAGACCTAATGAGCATATGATTATAAATTGTGAAGATATAGAATATGATATAAATATTGAAAAAGTGTCAATATCACCACTTGGAAACATTATAACTATAAAAAGTAATAATGAAAAAATCTTTAATAAATTTGTGTTGTTTGATGATAAAGGAGAATCACTAGATGTATTACCAACAGGGGTAAGTGGTATAGGAGAAATAGGTTCAGTAAATTCATTTGAATTTTTAAAGGCAAATAAAGATACAAAATATATAAAGCTTGTTCCTGTAGATACAAGATCAACAAGGCAATACCCTGAACCTATTATTAAAGATATAGCTGATTTACCAGTAGAATTTGAAATGTCATCAAGTGGTAGCGTTATAGTTGAAGATATAAAATCCGATAAAAATACTTTAAAGATAAAATATCGTAAAAAAGGGCTAGTACATTCTAATGTAGGAGATGCAATATTTTTGGACGATGATGGAAATGAAATGGAACCGTTATATAATGAAGATAGGTGGTATCAAATAGCTGTAGATAGAGAAGATAATAGTTATACAGCAATAGTCACATCTTATAATAAAGGGTTTGATTACTCAAAATATAGTAAACTTTTAATGTACCCAGAATATGAATATAAATTACTTGAGGATCAAGCAATAATAATAAATTTAGAGTAACTAATACAAAATAAAAATAGAAAAACAACCTACGGAGGCTAGTTTAAGTTTGTAGGTTGTTTTTTTGTATATGTTAATGAAATGAATTAGGCAACTTTGTTGTTATCTTCTATCTTGTTGTTATTGCGATTGCAATAGTAGTAAACTGGTAATCCTAACAATGTTAATCCTATTCCAAATAAAGCACTAGCAGGTGAATCTTTAAGTGTAGAATATAATAAATAGACACCACCAGCTATTCCTATTAAAGGTACTATAGGATATAAAGGAACATGATAAAGTTTAGGGTTACGAGTAAATTTCTTTCTAAGAACAAATATACTAATTGTACCTAGAGTGTAGAAAATCCATAAAGCAAACACAATTAAATCTGTTATTGAGTTAAAAGTACCGGATAATATATATAATATTGTTATTATAGCTTGAAATATTAATGCATTAATAGGTGTACCTAGCTTTGGATGAAGAGAACCTAATACTTTTGATGCAGGTAGGTCCTTACGTTCAGCCATTGCAAAAGCATATCTTGAACCACAAGTTAATTGACCATTAAGTCCCCCAAATACAGAAAGCATCATACCAATTGTTATAAATGTTGCGCCACTAGGCCCTAAAAGTTTACTTGCAACATCTACACCTATTTTATCTGAAACAGCAGTAATTGGACCAGGTAAAATATTAAATATAGCTGCGTTAAATGCGATATACACAAGCATTACAAATGTTATTCCGATAACTATAGCTTTAGGAATATTCTTTTCTGGATTTTTCATATCAGCAGCTAATGTACAACAGCTAAGCCATCCGTCATATGCCCATAAAACACCAAGAAGTGCAACTCCTGTACCAGCACCTTGTACATTTTGTAATGTTGAAAAGTTTATATCATGTGCAGTACCACTTACTAAACCCAATATAGCTATAGCTGCGATTGGTAGTAATTTACCTATTGTTGCTAATGTTTGCAACCAAACTCCATATTTAGTTGAAATTATTTGAGCAATAGTCAATATTATAACTAAAGATACAGCAAACATTTTTTGTTGAGTCCCAGTCATAGGTATAAAAAATGTTGAAAATGTAGAACAGGCTATTGCTAAAGCAGCACCGGAACCTGGACAATTTATTAAAGCACCTACCCAACCAAATAAGAAACCAACTAAATCGCCGTATAGTTCTCTTAAATATGTGTATAGACCACCAATTTTAGGTATGTAAGCAGCTATTTCTGCAACAGTAAGAGCTGCTGCTATAGTGATTACACCACCAAAAATCCACATTAAAAGTGCAACTCCTGTGGAACCTGCATTTTCTAAAACTATTGAAGGTTTTAAAAATACACCAGAACCAATTACAAGACCAATTACATACATTACACCTTGAAAGGCATTCATAGTTTTTTTCAGTTGGTTTTTGTTTTCTGTAGCCATATAAAATCCCCCTATAGGTAATTATTTTTTATAGTTTGTCTATAGCAGTTTTTAATCTATTTAAAGCTTCTTCAATTACTGATCTTGGACAGGCAACATTCATTCTAATGAAACCTTCACTTTCTTTTCCATACCATAAACCAAATCCTACTTTAACTTCATTAATAGTGAATTCTTTTAATTCTTCCGCAGTCATTCCAAGTTCTCTGCAATCTATCCAAGAAAAATAAGTTCCTTCTGGCACATAAGTTTTTAGTTTTGGAATATTTGATTCTATATAATTATTTACAAATTGTAAGTTTTCATGTAAATATTCTAATAATTGCTCTAACCATTCTTCACCATGTCTATATGCAGCTTCAGTAGCAACTAAACTAAAACAATTGTTTCTTTTTATATCATTTATTTGTAATAAGTGATCATATGTATCTTTTTGCTTTTTATTTCCGAAAATTATTATAGATGTTTGAAGTCCAGCTAAGTTGAAAGTTTTGCTTGGAGCAACACAAGTTATAGAATTTTCAAAGAACTCTTTTGAAATAGAAGCAAATGGAGTATATTTATTATTTTTATATACTAGTTCACAATGAATTTCATCAGATACAACTTGAACTCCGTATTTAATACAAATATCACCGATTTTCTTTAATTCTTCTTTGGTCCATACTGTTCCTACTGGATTATGTGGGTTACAAAGGAAGAACATTTTCACACCAGATTTTACTTTGTTTTCAAAGTCTTCATAATCCATTTCATATCTACCATTTACTACTTTTAAAGAACTAACAAGTAATTCTCTTTTATGATCTTCTACTATTTCAAAGAATTCGTTATAAACCGGTGATTGAATTATTATTTTATCTCCAGGTTCTGTGAATTCTTGCATCATCATTACCATTCCAGGAATAACACCATGGCTATGGCTCATACAATCACTGCTTACATCCCAATCATGTCTTTTTTTATACCACTGTGAAACTGATTCAAAATAAGAATCCGGTCTTGACACATATCCAAATATTCCTTGATCTAATCTTTCTCTCATTGCATCAATTATAGGCTCAGCAGTTTTAAAATCCATATCAGCTATCCACATAGGGATAATGTCTTCTCTTCCAAATTTAACTCCTAGTTCATCATATTTTGCTGCAAAATTGTTTGATCTGTCTGTAATTGTGTTAAAATTATATTTCATTTTTAAATCCTCCTTGATGAGTCTATTTTTTAGTATTTTATTAAAGCAAATATCGTGCCAAATTATATAGAAACGAGCTCTAATTTAAATTTATACATCAAATTCTTGTTATTAGTTGATAAAAATAACCACAACTGTTCACTATTAACTCTTAACTCTTAACTAAAATAAGCGTTAGCTAGCAATAAAATATTTTCAAGAGATTTAAATAAATTTTTGGGGAAAAATAAAAAGGTAAATAGGTTAAATGGGGTTAATTATACCCATTTAACCTATTAAAACCTTAATAATAACTATTGGATTTTGCAATATACTTAATTTCATATTAAAATGAACATATTAAGGCATAATTAAATAGATTTTAGTAAAGTTGAGGATAAGTTATGAAGAGAATAGCAGTTGTAACAAATTTTTTATCTGTAGCAAAATTACATAAAAAAACGTTAGAAAGTTTATTTTTAGATGATATTATTGTGGACACTTATTCTTATGACAATGATAGAATTAATCATGTAATAGAGGCAGATGTATTTTTAATTTCTCTTTATTCCATATATGTAGAAATTAAAAAATATATCCCAAAGGATTCAAATGTAATTATTTTAAGCACAACCATAACAGAAGAGCAATATCAAAAAATTATAAAAATACCACCAACTTCTCAGGTGCTGTTAGTAAATTATAGTCCGGAAATGGCTCTAGAAACCTTGGCGCTATTTAGACAAATTGGGTTAATTGAATATGATTTTATACCTGTCTATCCAGGAAAAAATAAAATTCCTAAGGTTGGTATTGCATTAACACCTGGAGAGAAAGATAAGGTGCCTAAATTTGTTAAGGAAGTTATTGATATAGGGCATAGAACTTTAGATATAACAACATTAAGTGATATAGCTATAAAGATAGGTTGTGAACATTTATTAAGAGAAGAAAGATTCACAAAGCATTTTAAAAATCTAAAAACACCATATTGTGGAGTTTCTGTGCTACTAGATAGAGCCAACATATTAGAAAGTAGATTTTTTGAATTACTAAATATTATAGATGAGGGAATTATTCTTACAGACGTGAACGGAGTAGTAATTTCATTAAATAAAAAAGCATCTGAGATATTTAGTTTAAACTCAAAAAGTGTTGGGATGAATGTAGTAGACATTATTGATCACTTTGCTATTAGAAAAGCTATTGAAAAAAAGATTATAATTGATCAACAGTTAACAAGTATTAATAATAAGCATATTTCTTTTCAAGCTGTACCTGTTAAAACTTCAGGAGATATAAATGGTTTTTTAATAATTGCTAACATATTTGAAGAAAAGGAAAAGAGTCAGCATAAGCTAAGAACTCAATTACTTAAAAAAGGTCATACAGCAAAATATACCTTTGAAGATATAATTGGGGAAAGTAAAAGTATTATTGATACAAAAGAGATGGCTAGAAAAATGTCTAAATCAGATTCATCTATATTAATTACAGGAGAATCAGGTGTTGGAAAGGAATTGTTTGCTCAAGCTATTCATAATGCATCAGGTAGAAAAAAATATCAGTTTGTAGCTATTAATTGTGCAGCTATTCCTGATAATCTTCTTGAAAGTGAGCTTTTTGGATACGAAGAAGGTGCCTTTACAGGTGCTAAAAAAGGCGGAAAAATGGGTATGTTTGAGATAGCCCATAATGGAACTGTGTTTTTAGATGAGATTGGTGAAATGCCATTACAGCTACAAAGTCGTTTGTTAAGAGTTATTCAAGAACGAGAAGTTATGAGAATCGGCGGAGAAAGCATTATTCACGTTAATATAAGAATTATAGCTGCAACTAATAAAAATTTAAAATATTTAGTTAAAAAAGGCGAGTTTAGAGATGACTTATATTATAGATTAAATGTTTTGCCATTAAAAATACCGCCATTACGTCATCGTGGAAATGATATATTAATATTGTTTGATTATATAAAAGAGAAAATAGATGCAGAGTATGAATTATCTGATGGGGCAAAAGAATTTTTGTTGAGCTATGAATGGGAAGGCAATTTAAGAGAACTTGGAAACTGCATTGAATATTTGGCTTATCTTGAAAAAGATAAAATCGAAGTTAAAGATTTGAAAAGAATATTTGAAAGAGAAGATGAAGAAACATCAAAAGACATTGAATTTGATGATTCAATAGATTGTAGAACCTTTGTATTAAAATGTTTATATGAAGGTAGAAAAGAATTAAAAGGTATTGGTCGTAGAAATATATTAGATAAAGCTAAAGAAAAAGGTGTATTTATAACGGAAAATGAGGTAAGAAAAACACTTAATAATTTATTAGCTGAAGAGCTTATTATTGTTAGAAAAGGCCGTGGAGGAACAATTTTAACTCAAAAGGGTGTAAAAGAAGTGTTAGAAATTTTATCATAAAGGTTATAAGCAAGTAAAAAATATTTAAGTTTATTTTTATTGAAAAAAGATGTACATGAAAGGATTAGATATGAGTAAAGATTGGAATGGTAAAAAATATCATAGTTTAAACTACTTTTTAAGAAATAAATTTGGGGAGAAGATATTTAAAATCTCTTTAGATGCAGGATTTTCATGTCCCAATAGGGATGGTAAAGTTAGCAAAGGAGGTTGCGTTTTTTGCTCAGAAAGAGGGTCTGGAGATTTTGCTGGTAATAGAAATTTTTCTATAACTAAGCAATTTGAAGATATAAAAGAAATGATGAGTAAAAAGTGGAAAGATGGAAAATACATAGCTTATTTTCAAGCCTACACTAATACATATGCAGATGTAGAAACTTTAAGAGCTAAATATGAAGAAGCAATAAGTCAGCAAAATGTTGTAGGCCTTGCAATTGCTACAAGACCAGATTGTTTTAATAAAGAAATTTTTGATTTAATTGAGGAATATTCAAAGAAAATATATACTTGGGTAGAACTTGGTCTTCAAAGTTCTAAGGATGAAACAGCAAAATTAATAAATAGAGGATATCAATTAGAAACATTTGAAAACACTGTCAATGAATTAAGAAAGAGAAATATTGATGTAGTAGCACATATTATATTTGGTCTACCAAAAGAGACAAGAGAAGATATGATAAATACAATAAAATATATTTCTAACACCAGTATACAAGGGGTAAAATTACACCTATTACATGTAATGAAAAATACACCATTAGAAAAACTATATGAAAATGGTATGGTTGAATTTATGACACAAGAAGAATATGTAGATTTAATTTGTGAAGCTATAACCTTATTGCCGAAAGATATGGTAGTACATAGATTAACAGGAGATGCACCTCGTAATCTTTTAATAGGGCCGATGTGGAGTCTTAAAAAGTGGGAAGTTTTAAATGCTATAGACAATAATTTAAAAGAAAAAGATTTATACCAAGGAAAGAATTTCAAAAAAATCTAAATATGGAGTTCTAAAATGAACTTTAAATTTATGTATAGGGTTCCAAGTTGACTTTAAAAATTATCAATTCCAAAACTTGGATACCTAAAATAGTGAGACATGCTCCGAATCACTTAGAATTCAACACTGTATCTTGTGTGAAAATATTTTAAGGTTATTGAATAAATTTAAGTTTGAGCTTGTTTCCCTATATTTATCAAATGAGAAAACTTAAGATTAACATCATACTAATAGTTAGCAGTTTATTTTAGTTAAGAGTTAGTAAATGCATGATTTTTACAGTTAAGAGTTAATAGTGAATAGTTAACAGTTATTGAAAGAAACTGACTATTCAGTTTCATCCATTACTTTTAACTCTTAATTCTTAACTATTAACTAATTATATTTGTACTTATTTTTTCTTAATTGATAACAAAAATTTAATCAATAAATTTAAATTGGAGCTTGTTTCCATATATAATATATAAATTTGTTTAAACTTGAATTGTTTCATTAATAAAATGTATTAGATTATAAGTAAGAAGTTAGATGATACTGAAAGATACTGAGAAGTGGAATGATGGCAGATTGAAAAAAGAAAAGGAAAGTGATAAATAATGAATACCGTACTGATGATTGATGATGATAAAGAGCTCTGCTCACTTATAAAGAAGTGTTTGGATAATGAAGAGATGTCTACTCTCGTAGCATTCAGCGGTAGCGTGGGACTTAAAGTTTTGGACGAAAACAAAGACAATCTTTCTCTTATTATTCTTGATGTGATGTTACCCGATTTAGACGGATTTAGTATCTTAAAAAAGGTGAGAGAAATAAGCAATGTGCCTGTTTTAATGCTCACTGCAAAGAACAGCGAAGAAGATAAAATAATAGGTCTGAGAACAGGTGCGGATGATTATTTAACGAAACCCTTTAGTATCAATGAATTGACTGCACGGGTAACCTCTCTTATACGTCGTTTTACAACACTTAACAACACATCCAATACACAAAAAGGGCATTTAATCCTTAAAGGTATGACAATAGATATAGATAATCGCATTGTTTGTGTAAACGATGAACAAATTGACTTAACAGGAAAAGAATTTGATTTATTATTATTTTTAGCTAATAATAAAGGACGTGTCTATACAAAAAAACAGATTTATACACAAGTTTGGGAGGATGACTATGCTTTTGATGGTAGCAATATCATGTCGTTTATAAGCAAGCTTAGAAAGAAAATTGAACCAAGCTCCGATAATACTTTTTATATTCAAACTGTCAGAGGCGTTGGGTATCGCTTTAATAGGGAGGCTTAAAGATGGGGCTTACTGAATTTCTTATAATCTTATCAGGTATGTTACTAATTATTGTTTTTTATCTCGGTTCAAAACTATACAGAACAAAACAGCAAATCAGCGTAATACAAGAAGCTGTAACGGACATTAAAGATGGAAATTTAAACCGCAAAATACTTACAAGAGAAAATGACATGGCAAGGCAGATTTGCTATGACTTAAATGCAATTACCACAAATATGCAAGCAACGCTTATAAGTCAAAGGCAATCTGAGCAGGCATATAAACGCTTGATGACAAGTCTCTCTCACGATGTTAAAACACCGTTGACATCTCTTGTAGGTTACTTGGAAGCGATAGAAAAAAACATTGTCACGGGGAAAGAAAAGGACGAATATATCGAAGTTGCAATTGGTAAAGCATACAGTCTAAAAGAGTTTACAGAACGACTTTTTGAATGGGTAAAACTTGATGCTAGAGAACAACTATTTCATTTTGAAGTGTGCGATGTTAACGAACTTTCTCGTAGCATTGCTGCCGATTGGATTATTGTTATAGAAAATAATAATTTCGACTATGAAATTAATATTCCCGAAAGGGAATGTCTTGCTCGAATTGATATAAATTCTTATACTCGAATTTTGAACAACCTTTTTCAAAATGTTATTGCTCATAGTAAAGGCACAAAACTTGTATTTGATTTATACGAAGATGAAAACCAAGTCACGGTAAAGGTTTCAGATAACGGAATAGGTATACCGAGTGATGAATTGTCACATATCTTTGAAAGAATGTATCGAGGGGATAAATCTCGAATGACTGCAGGAGCAGGACTTGGATTGTCTATCACGAAAGAACTTGTATCTGTTCATAAGGGCACCATTGACGTTGAAAGTACTTTAAAAGGATCTACAACATTCACTATTATTTTACCAAAAGCTCTATAGCTCTGTCTTAGGCAGGGCTTTTTTTGGGTGAATAATAAGGCACAAGCTTTGACTTTCTATTTCTTTTGAAGTGCCTAAAAGCAAGGAAAGAACAAGATTACGGCAAGGTTATGGCAAGGTTGATGATTTATACTTTTAATTGTAAGTGATTCTACCGTCATACCGGTTATTATATTGGGAAAACAAGGGTATTGAAAGTAAGGAGATTTTAATATGAATGATTTTATAATTGAAACAAAACAATTGACGAAAATTTATGGAGAGCAGACAGCAGTTAATTCAGTGAACCTCCATGTAAAAAAAGGACGTATTTATGGATTATTAGGACGTAATGGAGCAGGTAAAACCACTATCATGAAAATGATTTTAGGGTTGACTCCAATCACCTCCGGCGAAGTTGATGTATTTGGAAAGAATATTAAAGGTCGAGAAAAACGAGTGTATCCCCGTATCGGTGCTATTATCGAAACACCAGGTTTTTATCCAAATTTGACAGGAACAGAAAACTTAGAAATTTTTGCGAAGCTACGTGGTACAGTTGCCCCGAACGCAGTTGAAAATGCATTGAAAGTAGTAGGATTACCTTATAAAGATAAAAAGTTGTTTAGTAAGTATTCTCTTGGAATGAAGCAGCGTCTTGGTATTGCTAACGCTATTATGCACGACCCAGAACTACTGATTTTGGACGAACCTACAAATGGTCTTGACCCTATTGGCATTGCAGAAGTAAGAGATTTTATCAAAAAATTGAGCGTTGAGCATGGAAAAACAATCCTTATTTCCAGTCATATTCTTTCGGAAATCTCATTATTGGCTGATGATATTGGAATTATTGACCATGGTGTTCTTTTAGAAGAAAGTAGCATGAACGAACTGGAAAAGAAAAACCGCAGCTATATCATGTTGCAAGTTTCAGATATTCCGAAAGCTTCACTAATTTTAGAACGAGAATTCAATTTGAAAGATTATTCTGTTCAAGATGATGAAACTCTACGACTTTATGACACTACTTTAGATATAGGAAAAATCAATAGAGCCCTTGTAATGCAGAATGTAACTGTTATTAGTTCGGTGCTTTGTCATGATACCTTAGAGGAATATTTCAAAAAAATTACAGGAGGTGAAGGCATTGCTTAACCTTATTCAAACAGAATTTCTTAAACTGCGCCGCAAAAAGACTATTTGGCTCATGTTGTTAGCTGCTCTCATTATGCCGTTTTTCGCACTATTTTTTGTGGGTAAAGGTGTTGACCCGAGAGAGTATTATAGATGGTCAGCATTAAATTTTACTCCTATCATTATCTTACCTGTTATTTTGGGAATACTTAGTACCATGCTTATGCACGAAGAAAATCAGTATGATACGCTCAAACAACTTTGGATTATTCCTATCAGCAAAATGGGATACCTTTTTAGTAAATTTTTTGTGGTTTTGGTTTACTCCATTTGTTTTATGCTAATTACATTCGTAGCTTCCGTTATGGTTAGTGTGCTTTCAGGATATGTGGTATTTGAATGGTGGAGCGTATTATATTTGCTGAAAAAATGTTTAGAAATTGGTGTTATTATTGCTTTTGCAATGTTGCCGATTTTAGCAATAACCTCATGGCAAAAGGGATATGTTCTCCCAATTTCTATCACCTTGGTTTATGCTTTTTTCCCAATTTTCACAATGCTTGTAAATATGTATATACATCCCTTATCCAGTATGACAGTTATAATCGGGCGAAATAACGATATTCCCCGTTGGTCGTCACAAGGAAGTAACGTTCCGTTAGCGTTTCTTTGTATTTGCGTTTGGGATATTATTGCAGTATTTATTGCAAATATGGCATTGAAAAGAAATGAGGTGTAAATAATGGGAAATTTATTTTGGGCTGAACTCCAAAAGATTCGCCGTTTAAATATTGTTTGGATTACAATTTTTGCAACAGTTATGGTAGCAGGTGTTGTTTTTATAGAGGGATGGTTTACACATGATATAGACAGTGCAGGATGGTATATGACTATGGCTCAGCCTTTGGCAACAATTTTTATTATTCCTGCACTCATTTCTCTTTTGGGAAGCTATATGATTTGTCGTGAAGAAGATGAGGACACTATAAAATCTTTGTTAATTATTCCTATAAATGAAACAAAATTAATTGCTACAAAAATGATTATTACTTTTTTATTCAGCATTTTCATTTATTTGCTGCTCTTTGCAATAGCATTTTTCACTGAGGCAATATTACATTTTTATGATTTATCGGTAGGAATGATTTTAGATTTTCTTAAAATATATTTTCTTCAAGGTGTTGGAGTATTCCTTGTTATCTCGCCTATTATTGCTTTGGTATCATATATGAAAAAAGGACATTGGATTGCATTAGTACTAACTGAAATCTATTCTTTTGCTGGAATAATTGCATGTAGGTCAAAAACCCTAAAAACATTTTATCCTATTTCAGCAGTATTTGGGGTTTCCGGTTACTCTGATGTTACTGCCCAAAGTCGGATAGGAAGTAGTATAGTCTTGTTACTATGTGGTTGCCTTTCTGTTTTTATACTGAAACGTTTCAAATATATTGAGAAAAATTAGTCATAGGCTTAGACGTAGGGCATTAGATAGTTAATAGTTAATAGTTAAAAGTTAATAGTTCAGGATGAAAGTGGTAACCACTTTCTTTTTAATCTAATGATATAATTTGATTTATAAATTTATATAAAAGTACGTTTAGAATTACTAGGAGCAAAGAGAGTAGTAATAACCACAACTGTTAACTATTCACTGTTCACTTTTAACTAGAAAAGTCCCTCTTGTGATGGCGTAAAAATCTTGGATAATTGCTTATTTAGTTGAGGTAGAGTGTTTTAAAAATTGACAATTGACATTTGACAATGATGGAGGAAACTGGACTACAAGTTTCTTTGAATTATAGGGAGTAAATTTTAACTTTGAGAAATAAAACTAACAAAAGCTAAATTCAAAGTTTACAGCCGTAACAAATGGGACAGGCACGACTAATTTAATTCTATAAAATAGAGAGTAGCTCTTTAAAATTAATTACCGTAAATAAAAAAAGTTAGCCAGTCCCTTAGATAGTTAATAGTTAAAAGTTAACAGTTAAGAGTTTAGGAGGAAAGTGGTAACCATTTTCTTTTAAATCTATAAATATAATTTGCTTTGCAAATTTATATAAAATTACGTTTAGTATTACTAGGAACAAAGTGATTAGTAATAACCATAACTATTAATTATTAACTCTTAACTCTTAATTGATAAAGTCCCATTTGTGATGGAGCCAACGCTAGGGGTAATTGCTTGTTTGGAAATTTCACTAAAATCCAAATAGGGGTACTGGTTCTTTGCTTATTTTATTGTGGAAATAGAGCAATTGTGGAATCTACAGTTTAAGCAAAGAAAATAGCCGTAAATGAACCTGTCCCTCTTGTGATGGCGTAAAAATCTTGGATAATTGCTTATTTAGTTGAGGTAGAGATTTTTAGAAAATTGACAATGGACAATTGACATTTGGCAATGATGGAGGAAACTGGACTGCCAGTTTCTTTGGAATTAAAGGGAGTAAATTCTAAGCTTGAGAGATTAAACTAACAAAAGCTATATTCAGAGTTTATATCCGTAACAAGAAGGACAGGCGTATCAAAATATATTTTCCATAAGTTATTTTCACAGTGAAATCGAAAGATTATCAATAAAACCTAAATCAATCAAAGCCGGTCCTAAAATAGCAGCTTTGCTGCGTAGCTGTTCGGGACCGACTTCGAGTACTATTGGAGAGAAACTAAAATCAGCAAAAGTATCTAGCACAAAGAATAGCAAAGTAGCCAATTACGCGTCTGTCCCTCTTGTTATGGAGGTATGACTTAGGATAGATGCTTATTTAGTTGAGGTAGAGTGTTTTAAAAATTGACAATGGACATTTGACAATGGTGGTTGAAAATGGAAACCACTTTCTTTTTAATCTATTAATATAATTTGCCTTGCAAATTTATATAAAAGTACGTTTAGAATTACTAGGAACGAAGTAAGTAGTAATAACCACTTAGGAAAATAAAGGTATATTAATTGACTTTATAAAATTAAAATACTACAATCAAGGTGTGAAAAGGACGTGTTTAAATGATGGATTTAATTATGGAAAATGAAATAGACAAAAATAAAAGTAAAGAATATTTTTACGTTATCAATTATCCTACATATGAAGAAGAACTATGTAATTTAGAAATGAAGTGCATTTTTAATGATATATCAAAGGAAAAATTTATTTTTTCTAATAACTGCGTAAATCCTTCTAGAAGTCCTTTTATAAAAGAAAAAATATCTATAATATATTCAGCAAATACTTTAGAAGAAATAGTTGAAAAAATTATTGAAGATAAGTTAGCCTATGAACAGTTTAAAGTTTGTTATGTTAAAGCTATACAAAATGATCCATTATCTTATCAGGAGAGGCTTAATGCATTAAAAGAGGTTGGATTTGTTATAAAGGGATACCCTAATTTACAGTCTCCTAAAGTGCTTTTAGGGGTAAGTAAGATAGGTGATAGATGGATATTTGGTGAATATGAAAAGAATGATTATGAGTGGCATATACACGATGAAAAACCATATTCGTACTCAAATGGATTAAGTGTAAGAATGTCTAGAGCTATAGTTAATATTGCAATTGAAAACAATTTTGAAAGTAAGTTAGTTGACCCTTGTTGTGGTATAGGAACTGTTGTTATAGAAGCAAGCTCACTTGATTTAAATATTAAAGGTTATGAAATAAGCAGACCTATAGGGCAAAATGCAAAGAAAAATCTTAAGTTTTTTGGTTATAAAGATGTTATAACAATTGGAAACATGCATGATATAGAAGAAAAATTTGATGTTGCAATTGTAGATATTCCTTATGGATTATTTTCACCAACAACACTTAAAGACCAGTTGGATATTATAAAAACCGCTCGTAAAATTGCAAAGAAAATGATAATTATAACCTTTGAAGATATGGATAATCATATAATCTCACAAGGTTTTAAAATTATAGATAAATGTTGTGTAAAAAAAGGTAATTTTAAAAGGTATATAGAAATATGTAAATAAAGCATATGAAAGGAAGTTATTTTTATGAACATAGACATTATAATATCAGCAAGTGACATAAAAAAAGAAAAAATAGAGGGGAAAACAGTTGTAGTTATAGACGTTTTAAGAGCAACATCTGTTATGGTAACAGCTCTTAAAAATGGTTGTGAAAAAGTAATCCCTGTAAAAGAAGTTGATGAGGCTATAGAAATTGCAAAAAATGATAGAAGTAGATATATTTTAGGTGGAGAGAGAAATGCACTTAAAATAGAGGGATTTGATTATTCAAATTCACCGTTAGAATACACTAAAGATGTAATTGAAGGAAAAACTGTTATTATGACAACTACCAATGGAACACAAGCAATAAAAAATGCAGAGTGTGCAGAAAGAATAATAATAGCTTCAATGATTAACGGACAAGCTGTAGCTGATGAAATTGTAAAAGAGAATAAAGATGTAGTATTTATAAATGCAGGAACATATGGTCAGTTTTCAATGGATGACTTTATAACAAGTGGATACATAATATCAAGAATAAAAGAAAAAATAAGTGTAAAACTAACAGATATAGCGACAACATCATTGTATATTTATGATAACAATAAAGATATAACATCCTTTGTAAAGGGAGCAACACACTATAAAAGAATACTAGAACTAGGATTGGAAGATGACTTAGAATATTGTTTATCTAAAGATATAACAGATATAGTTCCAGAGTACAAAAATGGAATTATAAAAGCATAAAAAGCCAATTGGAAAGTGAGAATTCTCAATTATAAGGTATTATGATATAATTACCATGTAAATTATAATATTGTTAAAGAATGAAAGGTGTGAACTAAATAAATGAAATTATTTATAGATACAGCTATAACAGAAGAAATAAAAAGAGCTAATGATATGGGTATAATATGTGGTGTTACAACTAACCCATCTTTAATAGCTAAGTCAGGAAGAGATTTTAAAGAAGTTATAAAAGAAATAACATCAATAGTTGATGGTCCTATAAGTGCAGAAGTTATAAGCTTAGAATGTGAAGGAATGGTTAGCGAAGCATTAGAGCTTGTTAAAATTCACAAAAACATAGTTATAAAACTTCCAATGACAGAGGAAGGATTAAAAGCAACTAAAGTTTTAAGTGCAAAAGGAATAAAAACAAATGTAACTTTAATATTCTCAGCAGCACAAGCTTTACTTGCAGCTAGAGCTGGCGCAACTTATGTAAGTCCATTCTTAGGAAGATTAGATGATATAGGAATGGAAGGAATGAACTTAATAGAAGAAATAGTTGATATTTTCGATGTACACGGAATAGCAACAGAAATAATAGCAGCAAGTGTAAGAAATCCTATCCATGCAACAAAAGCAGCTAGATTAGGAGCTCACATTGCTACAGTTCCACTAAACGTATTATTACAAATGACAAAACACCCATTAACAGATGCAGGAATAGAAAAATTCCTAAAAGATTGGGAAACAGTACCTAAAAAATAGTTAATAAGGATGATTATTTATTTAATTATTCATAAGCACCCCTAGAAAGAAATTTCTAGGGGTTTTTTATGGAAAGATTATTATTTATTTTTTACGCTTTTTAAGTAATAATATTTCATAAAAAACTGTGTAAGATGTAAATAACATTATAAAAGAAATTTCCTCTCTTTGATTCATATTATATGTTGCAAGAACTATTAGGAGAGGGAAAAAAATAAAAATTTGAAGGAACCTAAGTGTTTGAATCTTTTTCAAAGTACCACTCCTAACTTCCAAATATTAGTATATTAATATTTTTTCATTAATATGAGTAAATGTAAATAAGTTTATTTCTACAGTTTTTTTATGAAATAATAAATACTGTCGAAGAATAACTTATATAAGGTTATAGATATTAATTTAAGATAATTTAATATTTATATAATTAAATTTAGACTATTTTTTTATAATAAAAAGGGAGTTTTATGGAAAAAAATTTATAGAATAAAAAAAAGATAAACCTATAATTTAAGGTTTATCTTTTTTTTTTATATATTATAAAAGATTGACTAATTTAATTAAGATAATAATCCTGCAATTGTAGCAGTCATAAATGCTGATAAAGAACCAGCAAGTACAGCTCTTAAACCAAGTTTTGCAACATCTTTTCTCTTTTCAGGAGCAAGACTTCCTATAGAACCTATTTGTATAGCTATAGAGCTGAAGTTTGCAAATCCGCAAAGAGCATAAGTTAAGATTATAACTGTTTTTGGTGAAAGTGCATTACTAGCTATTAATGGTGAAAGGTTACTATAAGCAACAAATTCGTTTAAAACAACCTTTTGTCCTAAAAGATTTCCAGCAACGCTGATATCTTGGCCAGGAACTCCCATTAAGTATGCTATAGGCGCAAATAATTTACCAAAAATCCAGTTTAAGCTTAAGAAGTCAGCACCAAAAATGCCGCCTACAAGTCCTAAAATATAGTTTAAAAGAGCAATTAAAGCAACGAATGCAATTAAAAGTCCACCAACGTTTATAGCAATTTGAATACCTTCCATTGCTCCGTTAGATGCAGCTTCAATTACGTTTGTAGCTGTTTTTTCATCTTTTAACTCAACAGAACCTTTAGTTACAGGTTCCTCAGTTTCTGGAATTAAAATCTTAGCCATTACAAGTCCTGCTGGAGCAGCCATAACACTTGCAGCAAGTAAGTGACTAGCACTAACTCCCATTGCAACATATCCAGCCATAACACTACCAGCAACAGTAGCCATTCCACCAACCATTACGGCAAATAACTCAGATCTAGTCATTTTGCTTAAGTAAGGTTTTACTATAAGTGGAGCTTCATTTTGACTTAAGAAAATATTTGAAACAGCAGAAATAGTTTCTGCACCACTAGTTCCTAAAAGCTTAGCAAGTCCTTTAGCAAATACTGAAATTATGATTTGCATTATACCTAAATGATATAAAATAGCCATAAGGGCAGAAAAGAATATTATTGTAGGTAATACTTGAAATGCAAATATAAAACCAAAAGATTGAGTATCTAGTAGATTTCCAAATAGGAAAGTACTTCCCTCAACAGTAAAGGCTAAAAGTTTATCGATTATCTTACTAAGAAATGCAAAAAAACTTTGTCCTAGTGGAACTTTTAGTACTAATAAGGCAAAAATACCTTGTAGTGATAAACCAATTCCTACAAGTTTCCAATCGATTTTCTTTCTATTCGATGAAAACAGGTAGGCAATTAGTAAAAATGAAATTATTCCTAAAATACCTATAAATTTATCCATATTCACTATTCTCCATTATTTGTATTCAATTTTTATTGAACATCTCTGCAGAGATATATTAAAAACCTATTATAATATAAAATAAAATTATACATTTTTCAACAAAATATTTATGGCAATATAGATATAGCATTCCCTAAAATTTTTGAATTAATCATTATAAATGGCTAAAGTATAAGCTTTATTATGAAAAATAGAAAAAATTAATGAAAGAGAAGTTTAAAACTTTGAACAATTTTTAAAATTAAATTTAATTTTAAAAATTAGAAAAGTTAAAATGTTACAACGTATTTTTAAATCTGCAAAAGTAAAACTCTTAACCAATCACTTCCTCCAAGTTCTACATCCATCACAAATGGAACTTTAATAGTTAAAAGTTAAGAGTGAATAGTTAATAGTTGCGGTTATTACTACTTACTTCGTTCCTAGTAATTCTAAACGTACTTTTAAACCTAGTTCTGCTAACAAAATTTAAGTAAGCAATTCCCAAAAGTTCTAGCGCCATCACAAGAGAGACTTTTCTAGTTAAAAGTTAAAAGTGAATAGTTAACAGTTATGGTTATTACTAGTCACTTCGTTCCTAGTAATTCTAAACGTATTTTTAAACAAAATCTAAGTAAGCAATTTATTAAAGTTATAGCACCATAACAAGAGAGACTTTTCTAGTTAAAAGTTAAGAGTGAATAGTTAACAGTTATGGTTATTACTAGTCATTTCGTTCCTATTAATGCTAAACGTACTTTTATATAAATTTGCAAGGCAAATTATATCATTAGATTAAAAAGAAAGTGGCCTCCACTTTCCTCCTAAACTATTAACTATTACTTCTTAACTCTTAACTCTTTTAAGGGGGACTGGCTAACTTTTTTTATTTATGGTAATTAAATTTAAAGAGTTACTCTCTGTTTTATGGGTATACATCTTTCGTGCCTGTCCCATTTGTTGCGGCTGCGAACCTTGAATATATCTTCAGTTAGTTTAATCTCCTAAACTCAAATTTTACTCCTTCTAATTCAAAAGAAACTGTCAGTCCAGTTTCATCCTGAACTCTTAACTGTTAACTATTAACTATATTAAGGACCGGCTTTGATTGCTTTAGGTTTTATTGATAACATTATGATTTCACTGTGAAAATAACTTATGGAAAATTCACTTTGGTACGCCTGTCCTTCTTGTTACGGCTGTGAACTTTGAATTTAGCTTTAGTTAGATTTACAATTTCATCTTGTTATAATAAAAATTTGATGGATAAACTTAATATAGAAGCTTGTTTACCTATACTAATTTGATGTATTGTTAATATAAAACAAATTTGATGTGTTTTTTTACGGTTTTTGTATATAATTATAATGTAGATTTTAAATTTTAAAATTTATAGTGTCGAAGATAGAAGAGTAAGACTAAATTAATAGTAGGAAATTTTTTATATTTATAGTTAGGAGTTGTTTTTAATGTCTTTTGATTTTTTAGATAATAAAAATATGACAATACATTTTATAGGTATAGGTGGAGTGAGCATGAGCGGGCTTGCAGAAATACTTATAAAAAATGAATACAAGGTATCCGGTTCAGATAGATCACAAAGTTATATTACAGAAAAGTTAGAAAAACTAGGTGCTAAAATATTTATTGGACATAATAGTTCAAATTTAGATGGAGTAGATTTAGTTGTTTATACAGCTGCTATAGCAGAAGATAATCCAGAACTTATAAGAGCTAAAAATGATGGAATTAAAATGTTAAACAGAGCGGAATTTTTAGGTTTACTTATGAAAGGTCATAAATATGGAGTTGCTATATCAGGAACTCATGGGAAAACTACAACTACATCTATGATGGCTCATGTAGGATTAAAAGAAGATATAGACCCTACTGTTTTAGTTGGTGGAAAATTAGACGCTATAGAGGGAAATGTAAGAGTTGGAGAAAGTGAATATTTTATAACAGAAGCTTGTGAATATAAAGAATCATTTTTGAATTTTTATCCATATGTAGGGGTTATATTAAATGTTGAAGCTGACCATTTAGATTACTATAGAGATTTAAATCACGTAAAGGAAGCTTTCATAAAATTTGTAGCTATAATACCTGATGATGGATATGTAGTTGTAAATGCAGATGATAAAAATGCTATAGATGTTATAAAGGATGCTAAATGTAATGTAATGAGTTTCGGCATAGAAAATGGTGAATACAGAGCTAAAAATATTAAATATAATGATTTAGGTTGTGGCATTTTTGATGTTTATAAAAATGAAGAAAAATTATTTTCTATAGAATTAAATGTTCCAGGAAAACACAATGTATTAAATGCTATGTCTGTTATTTGTAGTTCTTTAGCATTAAACATTAGTAAAGAATCAATAGTTGAAGGATTATTTAACTTTAGGGGAACTCATAGAAGATTTGAATTTAAAGGATGTAAGAATGGAATAAATGTTGTAGATGATTATGCACATCATCCTACAGAAATAAGAGCAACGTTAGAGGCTGTAAAAAACTATCCGCATAAAGATGTTTTTGTAATCTTCCAACCACACACTTATACAAGAACAATAACTTTATTCGATGATTTTGTAAATTGCTTTAAAGGAACTAAAAATCTAATTCTTGCAGATATATATGCTGCCCGTGAAAAAGACACAGGAATAGTTAGTTCAGCTAAACTAGGTGATGCTATAAGAGAAACAGGAATAGATGCTAAGAATTTTCATAGTTTCGAAGAAATAGTAGATTATTTAGAAAAAAATGCAAAAGAAGAAGATTTAATCCTAACAGTAGGTGCAGGAGATGTTTACAAAATAGGAGAAATGTTTCTTGAAAACAATTTATAAAAAATAAAATAAAAAAGGTCTATGATAAAACTATTATTAGTTTTATCATAGAACTTTTTTTATGTTTTAAATTATAGCTTTTTATAAGATTTTATACTATTTGGTATTTTCAATGCAATAAGTATAGTCAAAGCACCGGATATGATAGATTCTAAATATAATCTTTGATAAAATCCGTATATTGAGGTAACAAGCATTAATATAAAACATGTAATTTGACAGATAGCCCTAAATAAACTTTTATTGTTCTTATTCATATGCATCTACCACTTTTTATTTAGTAATAACAATATATACAATATCTTTAGTCATTTAGTAAGGATACTAATTTAATTTTTAATAAAATAATAGAAAATACTAGTACTAATACGCATTGATAAAAGGATATAGTATAAAAATAACGATTAAAATAATAAATTCCAAACACTATTATTAAAGATGGTAAAGATTCTATTAAATCTTTAAATCCTAATTTTATATTTTGCTTCACTGAATAATTATTAGACCTTAATTTAGAAGGTTTATTATGAAAAATAAATATAATATTATTTAAAGATATAACACAAATACCTAATATTGTAAGTGTTAAATAATAATTTATGCTAAATAGCTTATTTGTAATAACAAACTGTAATAGAAAAATAGTTGACATTGTAAAAAAGGTTATTAGAAAAGATAATATATTTTTACTAACTATATAAGCTATAATATTTTTGTTTGTAATTAAGTTTTTAATATCTAAACTAATTATATAATCAGCAACAAAATTGTATCTACAAACCATTGTTAACATAGTTAAAATGCCTATTGTGTACACATTTTCAAGTTGGGGAGCTTTTAAATAACATCCTATAAATAATATAATTACTCCTAAGAAAAAAGAAATTATCTCTTTTTTTCTGCTGTGAAAAATAATTTTAAACTTTCTTTAAACCAATATTTCATATAAATCTCCTTATTTGTTAATTACAATGTATACAAATATGATTACTGTTAATATTGAAAAGGATAAGTATAATATGAAAAATACTATCTATTTCTTTGATTAGAATAATCTATATTTTTAATGGGCTTAATTTTGGAAAATAATAACATGAATCCAATATGTAGTCAACTGAAAATTTACAGTTTTATAATATGTGTCTATAGTATAATAAATCTAGAAAATATAATCCTAAATTTTATGGGATACAAAACTAAAATAGGGAGTGAAGAACATGGGGATAAAAGTTTATAAGGTAAATGCCTTTACTAAGGATAGTAAAGGTGGCAATTGTGCTGGAGTTGTTTTGGATGGGGAAAAAATAAATGAATTAGAGATGCAAATTATAGCTAAAAAATTAAATTTTTCTGAAACAGCATTTGTAATACCAAAGGATAAAAGAAAAAGAAAAAATAATAAAGAAGTTTACGATTATGAGGTTAAATTTTTTACACCTACAGAAGAAGTTGATTTATGTGGGCATGCCACAATAGCTACATTTTTCACATTGGCTAAAATGGGATTATTACCACAAAATAATATTTCTTTAAAACAAAAGACAAAGGCTGGAATTTTAGATGTAGATGTAATTTCAAAGGATGAAATAGAGGTTGTTATGTCACAAGCTGAACCAGAATTTTCAGATGAGTCTTTAAATAAAGAGACATTGTCTAAAATCTTAAATTTATGTGAAGATGAAATTGGATTTGAAAATTTGAAACCACAAATTGTTTCTACCGGTCTTAGAGATATATTAATTCCTATTAAAAATGAAGAGGATTTAAAAAATATAAAAATAGATAATGATTTATTAATAAATTATAGTAGAGAGCTAAAAGTAGTGGGAATTCATGCATTTGCAGTAGATAGTAACAATAATGAAAGATTTATTGTAAGAAACTTTGCACCAGCAGTAGGAATACCAGAAGAAAGTGCAACAGGAACATCTAATGGGGCATTACTTGCTTATTTAATTAAAAATAATTTTTATGAATTAAAGGACCATGAAGAAAAAACTATAATTTGTCGTCAAGGTATGTATATGGGGAATGCAAGTGAAATTATAGCAAAAGGAAGTATATCTAATGGAAAAATATCTATAAAAGTTGGTGGTAAATCTTATATAGAAGGTGAAGAAGAAATAGAGTTAAAACCATTAGAAATTTAATGTAATAAAAAGGGAAAGCTAGGTAATTCTAAATTACCTAGCTTTGAGGGGTTAGATTTTGAAAAAGTTCATTTTAACTGTGTACTCATTAATTAGTATAGACAACTTTTTAGAAAAATAATCAATTTCAAAGTTACAAATTGTAGAATGTATGCCTTTATCTTTTAAAAAGTGGATGGTTCCTATGTTATTATCATCTTTACGTAGTCTTATTAAGATACTTTCTACCTCATTAAACTGCATTCTAGAGGCAATATTATTAGAATCTAGAATAAGATTTAACGTTCTATTATTTAAAGGAATAATTAAATCAATATCACATTCCCTATCTTTGAAAACTTTTATTTCAAAATCACTTACTAAATTTAAATTGTACTGTTTAAATTCATACATATATATAAACCTCATTTTAAAATTATTATTTTATTAAAAGAATTTCCTTTGCTACATTTAAACATTCATCATAGGAGTTTCTAAAAGCATCTTCAAAAAAGAATAGAAAAACTTTTATAATTTTATTATATACTATAAAATTAGAAATTCATTTAAATTATAGGAAACAAGATTATAGTTTAGAGTGAAACTGGAATCCAGTTTATTTTTAATTAAAGAGATTAAAAAATGCCACAACTCTTAACTAAAAAAACTATTAATATAATTTGGATATATTAATAGTTTTTTTTATCAATATTTATTTAAATATCTTTTTTAATTTAGCAAACTTTGTTGAAGTAAAAGGAGGATATCTTAGTGGAACATCCATAGCAAAATCTTTTTTTACAATAGATTTTATATGAGAAAAAGTTTCAAAACTATTCATTCCATGATATTTCCCCATTCCGCTTTCACCAACACCTCCAAAAGGCAAGTATAAAGAGGCTACATGAACTATAGTTTCATTTATACAAACTCCTCCAGAGGTTGTTTTTTGTAGTATTTTAGATATATTTTTTTCATCTTTAGAGAAAAAATATAATGCAAGTGGTTTTGGTCTATAGTTTACAACAGCAATAACTTCATCTAACGTATCAAATTCAATTACTGGTAAAATAGGTCCAAATATTTCATCGTTCATTACAGTATTATTAAAGGTTATATCATTTAAAATTGTTGGTGATATATAAAGTTCATCACGATCAATTTCACCACCAAATTCAATTTTACCGCAGTTTAAATATTTTACTAATCTATCAAAAGCTTGTTCATCAATTATTCTAGGGTAGTCTTTTGATTTTTTAAAATCTAGTCCATAAAATTTATTAATATAATGTTTTATATATTTTATTAAATCTTCTTTTACAGAACTATGGACATATAAATAATCTGGAGCTACACAAGTTTGACCAGCATTTAGAAATTTGCCCCAAACAAGTCTTTTAGCTGTTAGTTTTAAATCAGCTGTATTATCCACAATACAAGGACTTTTTCCGCCTAACTCAAGTGTTACAGGAGTAAGGTTTTTTGAGGCTGCTTCCATAACTACTTTTCCAACAGGAACACTACCTGTGAAGAAAATATAATCAAACTTTTGATTTAGTAGTTCTGAATTAGCATCTCTACCACCATTAACAACAGAAATAAATTCTCTAGGGAAATTTTCACATAAAAGTTTTGTAAGAACTTTAGATGTGTTAAGACTTTTTTGAGATGGCTTTAAAATAACTGTGTTTCCTGCAGCAATAGCACCTATTAATGGAGCTAGTGAAAGTTGAAATGGATAGTTCCAAGGCGATATTATAAGTGTGACGCCATATGGCTCTGGATAAGTAAAGCATTTAGCAGGAAAATGAGCTAGTTGTGATTTTACCTTTGTAGCTTGCATCCAGTTTTTTAAGTTTTTTATAGTGTGATTAAGTTCTTCAAAAACAATGCCAAGCTCTGTTGCGTACCCTTCAAAATTAGATTTTTTTAAGTCGTTATAAAGAGCATCTAGTATTAATTGTTCATTATTTTGCAGAATAACTTTTAATTTATTTAATTGAGTCAATCTAAATTGAGTAGTAAGAGTACTACCTTTAAGAAAATAATTACGTTGAATATCAACAAGTTCTTTTATATCCATAAACAAAACCTCCATTCCTAAATTATAATTCTATAAAACATAAATTTTGCCATCAAAGTATTTGTCTTCTCTTAAATAATTTAATTTTAAGATAGTCTATTTATAGAGTTCAAAGTTGACTTTTAAAACTACTTATTCCAAAACTTGGATACCCAAAATAGTGAGATATGCTCTGAATTACTTAGAATTCAACACTTCATCTTGTATGAAAATATTTTAAGAGTGTTGAATAAATTTAAATTGGAGCTTGTTTCCCTATAATATAGGATTCCAAATTAAATCTTAAACTTATTCATTTATCAAATGAGAAAACACAAATTAATATTTTTTTCAATAACTAACTATATTTGTACTTTATCTTAATAATATACCTAATAAAGTATATTATTAAGATAAAGTATATAATATACCTTAGAATTAAATAAATAATATCATTGAACTTATGTATATTCAAGAAAATAAAATAAATTAAGTAAAAAGCAATTTAATAAACAATAAATTTAAAATTAAAAGGTTATAAAGGAAAGGGAATAATAAATAAAGAATTAATAATAAGGTTACTATAAAAAATAGGAAATGGTGTAGTATGAAAAAGATAAATGATTATAATATTTATATTAAAATTTTAGCGTTAATATTTATAGTTACTAAATCTATACAAGGAAAAGTCCCAGCATTATATGTAGTTATATATTTTTTATTATGTTTAATAATTAATTTTAGTGTGTATTTATTTAAAGAGAATATAGAAAAATTATTATTAGTATCAGGGATTATAATATCTTTTATAACTTCCATTACAGTAATGCCATTAGCAATAATATTTTTCTTTATAAATTTAATTGAATTTTTATATTTAATTAAGTTGTCTAATGCTTTCTTGCTAATTTTAATTTGTAGTATAGTAGTATTTTTAAAAATAGATATTGATTTTTTTTCTTTGTTTATTTTTATAGCTATATATTTTATTTATTATAGATTATATTGGGAATTAAATTGTATTAATTATGATTTGCCATTAAAGATAGAAATGCAACGAAAAACTATCGACGAGTTGAATCTAAAATTAAAAAAACAAAGTAAGTATAGAAAACAGGCAATATATACTTACAAACTAAAAGAAAGAAATGAACTATCTAAAAAAGTTCATGATAAAGTAGGGCATACTATAGCTGGAAGTCTTTTGCAATTGGAAGCATGTAAAATTGTATTAAATAGTGATATGGATAAAGGAAAAGAAATGATAGATGGAACTATTGACGTATTAAGGCGAGGTATGGACGATATAAGAAAGATTTTAAGAGAAATAAATCCTACTGATGAGCAAATAGGGATAAATAGAATTAAGTTAATTTTAAATGAAAAAACACAGAATACTAACTTCACATTTAATGTAATTCATAAAGGGGATATGGAAAAGATAAGCAAAAAACAATGGATGCTTTTTTTAGATGTTATAATGGAGGCTTCTACAAATTCATTAAAATACTCTGAAGGTAATCATATAACTGTAAAAATAGAAGTGTTTAATAAATTAATTAAACTTCAAATAGCTGACAACGGCATAGGGAATTTAAATTTTAAAAAAGGAATAGGGTTAAATAGTATAGAACAAGAAGTGATGGAGTTAAATGGGAAATGTATAATAAATAGTTATAAAGGTTTTGAAATAATATTATTAATGCCAATGGAAACTATAGTTAGTTAAAAGTTAAGAACTATTTAATCTTAACTTTTAACTAAAATAAGGTAAAGGGGGAAGTTATGCTTAAATTAATTATTGCAGATGATGATTTACTTATAAGAGAAAGTTTAAAAATAATATTAAGTGCAGATAAGGAATTAGATGTATTAGAGACTTTTGAAAACGGTAAAGAAGCAGTAAATTATATTTTGACAAATAATGTTGATATAGCGCTTTTAGATGTAAGGATGCCAATATTAAATGGAGTTGAAGCTACAAAGGAGATAACAGAAAGAACTAACACAAAAGTTGTTATACTTACAACTTTTGATGAGGATGAATATATAGACAACGCATTAAAGTTTGGTGCAAAGGGATATATATTAAAAAATAATGCACCAAATGAAATTATAAACACTATAAAAATGGTTCATAAAGGTAATTCTGTAATACAAGATAATGTACTAGAACGATTAAAGTGTAATTTTCAAAATAAAAGTGAAATAAAATTAGATAAAGAACTATTTACTCAAAGAGAAATAGAAATAATAAAATTAATATCACAAGGACTTAGTAATAAAGAAATATCATCAAATTTATATATAACAGAAGGAACAGTAAAAAATTATATATCATCAATACTCAATAAAACAGGATTACAACATAGAACTCAAATAGCTATATATTATTTAAAAGGAAACTTATAAATATATAAGTTTTAATTCAAATTTATTAATTAAACCTTTGTTATTAGTTTTAAAAAAATATAATTGTAGTTAGTTAAGAGTTAAAAGGTAAGAGTTAAGAGTTGTGGATGAAACTGTATTAATCCAGTTTCTTTCAACTTAAGGGAGTAAAAATTGAGTTTTAGAGACAAAACAAACTAAAACTATATTCAAAATGTACAGCCGTAACAAATGGGACAGGCACGACTAATGTAGTTCCATAAAATAGATAGTAACTCTTTAAATTTAATTACCATAAATAAAAAAAGTTAGCCAGTCCCTTAATATAGTTAAAAAATTTAAAGAAATTGACAATGGACAAAGGACAATTGACAATGATGGAGGAAACTGGGCTACTAGTTTCTTTTGAATTTAAGAGAGTAAAAGTAACTTTAAGAGAACTACAAAACGAACTACTTCCACCATGGGAAAAGGTAGTAAAAAGGCTAAATAAGAATGGTAAAGTAGTAAAAGCTAAAAAAGAATATAAAGGGAAGTTAAAACAAGATGGAAAATTAACTGAAAAGGATAAAATATCATAAAGAAGGGTAAAAATAAAAAACCTTTTGTCCGAAGGTCTTAAAAGATCTTAAAAGAAAAGATATATGTGACCAATTGAATATATCTATTAAAACTTACAAACGTAATATAAGTAGTTTAAACGAACAAGGATTAACATAATCTTTGTTCGTTTTGCTTGTAAAGCATCTAAGTATTTTTTACAATGGGGGTCAATTTTTTTTTCGGCTTATATGGGGGGCTTACTCTCTGGTGATTGTGATTGAGGAGGAGTTTCTGGGAAACTATTGATTTTTATTGCTTTTAGGTACTTTTTCTTTTCTTAGGTTATCTTTGTGATTAGTAATTATTCGGGGGTATTAGTTTAACAAAAGAGGATTAAAACATTTTTTATAGAATAAACAATCACTAGGAACTATACATATAGTTTTAGAAGTATGTTTTTAGGAATGTCATTTAGAAAAAACTAGCGAAGAATAGTGCTTCTAAGGGTTAAAGTTAAAAAAATATAATAGGAGTTGTTGTTATGTATAGTAAAATATAATAAATTTAGTATTAAAAATTTATGAAAAAATTATATTTGAGAATATTATAAGGGGTGAGTAAATGGTTTTAAAGTATACCAATACCATTGATGAATTTGTAGAAATGCAATGTTTTTTAGACAAGATAAAAAAAGGAAGAATCTTTCAAATAAAAGTTTTTAGTATAATTTTATTTGCATGTTATATGGGGTCAATTGCATATATAGTATGGATATTATCAGAAATGAATAAGCGGTCATTTAGTTATGAAGCTATAGAGATAGGTAGTGCATGTATAGGAGCTGCCATTGTTGCAATTATGCTCACTACTATAGTAGTGAAATTACGTCCTAAAATTTATTTATATCAAATAAGAAGAGCATACAAACATGCTATAAAGAAAAAACCTAATATTATAATGGAAAGACAATTAATTATAGAATCAAATAAATTTATAAGTATGGTAGATAAATCTCAAAATGAATTTTATTTTGAGGAGATTTATAAGGTATTTGAAAATAATGATAAAATATATATTTTTGATAAAAACTATAAAAAAGTATTATTAATACCTGAAAAAGTATTTAGAGATTTTGAGGAGATTTATAAGGTATTTGAAAATAATGATAAAATATATATTTTTGATAAAAACTATAAAAAAGTATTATTAATACCTGAAAAAGTATTTAGAGATAATGATGAAAAATTAGATTTTTTAAGAAGAATAAAAAATAATAAAACTGTATCCTCTAGAATTGCCAGAAATCGTGTTTAACATCATTTACTATTTCTAATTTATTAGTAAACTTAAAATTTATATTTTGATAATTTTTTCTCTTTCTTCTTGTTTAAAGTCCGTTTTTTCTTATGTCTTTAATATGTAAAATATTAAAAATACACTTAGTATAGCCCAGATACCTTGTGATAAAGCAACTTTTAGTATTTCATCATTCATATTGTTATTCCTTACGTTTAATTAAAATAATTCTTTGATTTTTTTACAGTTAAGTTATAAATTTTATTTACAGCTTGTCTAGGCATACTAACATCCATTGACATTTCTTTATCTGTAGATTGATTAAAGTATTTTTCAAAGAGTATATGTTTTTGTTTTTTGTGACAGTTTTTGAATTTACAAGTTGATTTAAATATACATTAAATTCAGTGTCTTGATATGCACAGTATCATTGTTAAATGTATCAGTCAACTCAACTTCTGTAATTGTATTAGGTTTATTAAGTCTATATTTATAATAATTTCAATTATAGGAATCATAGTTATAATTAATGAACTAAAGGATACATGTTTAATAAATAATAGTTTTTCAAAACCAATAGAAAAATCTATTAAAGATTATTTAGAAAATATCTATAATCAAGATGTAATTATAAATAGGATAGATGGTTGTGTAGAAGATAATACTAGAATTGTTTATTTTGAATTAGAAAATATAAATAAAGAAAAAATAGTATTATATGTAAATAGCTTTTTACCTAAAAGACTTAAATATATTGATGAAATACAAAGTATAGAAAAATACAAAGAATATTTTTAATAAAAAAACTATCTCAACTTGTATAGCTTCAATTGTTTGACCAAAGATACTAGCATAATTATTCAAGCCAACTACCCATGGAAGTCATCTTCCACTTACATATGCCCTGTATCTAACATTGTATCCAGATAATCCACTAATTTTTATTTGTAGACTATCTATATTAGTACCCAAAATACCAGCATAATCACTTCTATCACTTACCCAAGGTGCCCAATTATCATTTTGAGTATGAAATCTATATTGAATACTACCTTTATTAAGAGTAGCATTTTTGTATTAAAAATTAATAATTAAGAGTTTAAAGTAATAACCACAACTATTAACTATTCACTCTTAACTTTTAACTAGCAAAGCATTACAACTCTTAACTAGAAAAGCGTAAATACTTTAACAATATGACTAAAGTCACATAAAGATTATGACCTTCTCCACGTTATTTGGAGAAGGTTTTTCTATACAATAGAATTAAGAAGATAATGATTGAGCGAATATAAGGAGTGTTTATATATGAAAGCTATAGAAATACAAAACCTAACTAAAAGATATAAAGATTTTTTAGCAGTAGATAATATTTCACTATCTATTGAAGAAGGAGAAATATATGGGCTTTTAGGTCCCAATGGGGCAGGAAAAAGTACAACTATAAATATAATATGTGGGATTTTAAATTCATCTTACGGAGAAATTAAAATTTTAGGAGAAACGTTAAGTATTAAAGATAAATCTGCAAGAAAATATTTAGGTTTAGTGCCACAACAAGTAGCTCTTTACAATGAATATAGTGCTTATGAAAATGTAAAATTTTTTGGTAGTCTTTATGGATTAAAAGGGAATGAACTAGAGGAATGTGTAAAAAAAGCTTTAGAGTTTACAGGTCTTTTAGATATGAAAGACAAAAGGGCATCAGATTTTTCTGGAGGTATGTTAAGAAGGTTAAATATAGCCTGTGGAATTGTTCATAATCCTAAGATAGTTATTATGGATGAACCTACTGTAGGAATAGATCCACAATCAAGAAATCATATATTACAATCAGTTAAAAAGTTAAATGAAAAAGGAACCACAGTAATATATACCACTCACTATATGGAAGAGGTAGAAGAGATATGTAGCAAGATAGCCATTATGGATAATGGGAAGGTTATTGTTGAAGGAAGTAAGGAAGAATTGAAAAGTATAGTTTCAGATAAAAAAAGTTTAATTCTTAGAATTGATAATTTTGAAACCATAAATGAAAAAGAAATTAAAAATATAAAAGGTGTTACTGACGTAATTATAGATGAAAATGAAATAACTATAAATACTGAAAAGGAAATAAATAATTTAGATAAAATAATAAACTATTTTATAACAAATAAAATTGAAATAAGGGATATTGGTTATGAAGATATAAATCTAGAAACAGTGTTTTTAAGTTTAACTGGAAGACGTTTAAGAGAGTAGGTGATTTATATGTTTAAAATTATAAAAAGGATTTTTTTAGGACATATTAGATACCCGAAAAATTTATTATTTAATATGCTATTCCCAATATTTTTAATGACACTAATAGGATTTGTTTTAATAAATCAATTTGACACTAGCAATCAAATAGAAAATTTTACTGTTTATTATAATAATGATAATGGTAGCAAAGAAAGTAATCAACTTTTAGATGAAATAATAAAGAATAATAAAACTGAAATAATTTATTTTGAAAAAACAGATAGTATAGATAAAGGGAAAGATATAGTTAGGAAATCAAGAGGAAGCTTTATTTATTTAGATGGAAATACCATAAAAATATATTCAAATGAAAAAAATAAAATAGAATCAGGAATTGTAAGTGGATTATTTAAGATAGTTAGCAATAGATTTAATGCAATAACAGAAGTTTATAAAATAAATGATGAAAATGCTATAAATATTATAAATGACAAATTAGAAGAGGATTATATAAATGTTGAAAAGATAGAAAAAACACAAAGTCCTACATCCTTTGATTATTATGGAATAGCAGAATTGACGTTAATGAGCATGTATATATTATTCTTCTCATTATATGGTATACAAAGGGATGATAGATTATCTGTTAAAGATAGAATACTTTTAACAAAATTTTCAATAGAAAAGTATTATCTTGCAAATATTATAGGAAATTTTATGCTTTCAATAATAATAACATTACCAGGATATTTATTTTCAATATTTGTGTTAAAAACTAATTGGGGAAATAATTTAATAATATCATTTTTAATATTACTTTCTTTAAATTTAATGGTAGTTACAATGGGAACTTTTTTAGGTGTAATATTTAAAGACAATGGTAATGCTTCTGCATTTATAGACCGTGTAATATTTCCTGTAATGAGCTTTTTAGGCGGAAGCTATCTGGCCTTCCCAGATAAATTACCAACGGTAATGCAAATAGCTACCAATATATCACCATTAAGATGGATAAATAGAGGTTTTTTCAGAATGATATATCTGCATGATAATTCTATAATAACAATATCAGTTGCTTTAAATTTAGGTATAACAATAATAGCATTAGTTTTATTAACTGTTTTTGTTAAAAAGGAGAGTGTGGAGTAATGAAAAAAGTTTGGGCTCTATTTAAAAATAACTTAAGGATTTTAATTTTAAAAAATAAAGGGACTTTTATTATAACTACAATAGCTCCGATTATTATTTTATTAATCATATCAAAATATATTAGTACAGGGTCTGGTTATATGAATGCAGTAGTTAAAGACGAAGATAATACGAAAAGTTCTTTGACTATACTATCTACTATAAAAAATAATGAAGGGTTAAATGTTGAAGAAGATAGTGATATTAATATAGAGAATTCATTTGCACAAGGGGACATAGATATTGCTATAACTATACCTAAAGGCTTTGAAAATAAATTATTAAGTGGAGAAAAACCATATATAGATATTAAAGAAAATGAAATGGGAAATTTGAACAAAGGTATTAAGACTTCATTAAACTTAGAGATTAAAAATCTTAAAGACTTAGCAATAGCTAGTGATAAAAATTATGATGGTTATATTAAAGCTTTAGAAAATTACAGTAATGGAACTATCAAGATAGAGAAGCTTAATTTAAATGATTTAAAAGGTAATTATGTAAAAACACAAGTATTTTTGGGATTTTTAATAATGTTCATGTTTTTTAGAGCAATGTCTGGAGCGGAATTGATAAATTCAGATAAGCAAAAAAATATGTACACAAGGATATTTGTAGCAGATATTAAAAGTTCACAATATTATTTAGCGAATATATTATCTAGTTTTTTTAGTATATTAATACAGGTTATATTATCATTAATAGGATTAAAATACATTATGAAATTAGAAATAGGCATGTACTATTATCAGTTAGGAATAATATTATTATTAGTAACATTAATAGCTGTGTCACTGGGAACATTCTGCATATCAATAACAGAAACTAGACAGGAAGCAAGTATGCTTTCTAATATAGTAATTATAACTTTTCTAATGATAGGTGGATGCTTTGTTCCTGTAAGTTTATTCCCTAATTTTATAAATAAAATATCCTATTTTACACCTACAAGATGGGCAATGGATTCAATATTAGATTTACAGCAAGGTGTGCCTTTTAATGATATAATAATAAACTTATTTATAATGATATTATTTGCTTTAGCATTTTTTACAATGTCAGCATATAAAACATCAAAAACTGAAAAAATATATAAAGATTATAATTAGGTACTCACTTATAAACTTAATTTAGTAATTTCATTAATATAAAACCTATAGATATTTAAATATCTATAGGTTTTTACAATAATTGTAGAAAAAGGTATTATTATGTTTACAATAAATTAAGAGGGGATGTTATGCCCTCTTAATTTATTGTAAAAAAATAATTATTTTACGGTAAATAAAAGTAAAAAGTGGAATTGGGAGAGGGGATTATTATGAAGAAAAAATCAATAATTGCATTAATGCCACTTTTAGTTTTTATAGTTATATACTTTGGAGTAGCTATAATACTAAAAGATTTTTATGCTATTTCGGTAGTTGTACCATTTTTAATAGCTTCAATAGTTGCATTAATACAAAACAGAGAACGAACCTTTGATGATAAGGTAATTAGTTTTTGCAAAGGTGGAGGCAATCCAGACATAATAATGATGTGTTTAATATTTATATTAGCAGGAGCTTTTGGGGAAACAGCAAAATCAATGGGTGCTGTAGAATCTACTGTTAACTTAGGTATAAATTTTTTACCATCATTTTTATTAGTTCCAGGAATTTTCTTAATGGCAGGATTCATATCTACTTCAATAGGTACTTCAATGGGAACTATAGCAGCTTTTGTGCCAATAGCATTAGGAATAAGTGAGAAAACTGGAATATCACTTGGATTAATTGTTGGTGCAGTTGTAGGAGCATCTATATTAGGCGATAATTTATCTATGATATCAGATACTACAATAGCTGCAGCTAAGACTCAAAATGCAGATTTAAAGGACAAGTTCAAGGAGAATTTTAAAATAACCCTTCCATCAGCAATTGTAACTATGGCTATATTAGTTATACTTACTCTTGGTAAAACTGCAAATATAGGTGGGGTATATGAATATCAAATTATTAAGGTAATTCCATATATATTTGTATTAGCATCAGCACTTATGGGTGTAAATGTAATAACTGTATTAACTGGTGGAGTTGTAATGTCAGCAGTAATAGGATTTATAACTAAAGATATGACTTTGAAATTGTTAGTTGATTCTATAGCAACTGGAGCTTTAAATATGGGAGAACTTATAATAGTGTCTATACTTATTGGTGGTATAGTTGAAATCATAAAAGATAATGGTGGAATTGAATTTATAATTTCTTTTATAGCATCTAAGATAAAGTCAAAAAGAGGCGCAGAACTAGGTATTGCTATTTTAGTAAGTATAGTAAATTTATTTACAGCCAACAATACTATATCTATAGTTACTGTTGGACCTATGGCAAAAGAAATATCAGAAACATATGATTTAGATTCTAGCAGGGTGGCAACGCTTTTAGATGTATTTTCTTGTGTTATACAAAGTTTAATACCTTATGGAGCACAATTATTGTCAGCAGCGGCATTATCAGCACTATCACCATTTGCTATATTAAAATATACATATTATCCTGTGGTAATGGGTGTATTTACTATAATCTTTATTTTGGGAGTAAAAGGTAGTAAAAAGGATAATAAAGTATTGACCGAAGAAAAGGCAGTATAGGCCTAAAGAAAAAAAGGATGTCTAAAGTTTAGACATCCTTTTTTAATATACCTTAATCTGCAAATAATTGTGATTCATAAGCAATATTTCCGTTAGGAGAAAATACAACACCTATACCCATTCTATTAAAACTTCCATTTAATATGTTTGCTCTATGACCTGCAGAGTTCATCCAATTGTTTACAAGATATTCAGCAGTAACTGATGCTTTATCATAGCCTGTACTAGTTTGAATGTTTTCACCAGCAGTACCGTAGCTAACTCCAAATTTATTTAATAAATCGAAGGGGCCTCCGGTATAAGGTGAAGTATGATCAAAATATCCGTATTGAAGCATTTCTTCTGCTTTATATCTAGCAGCACTTCTCATAGTTTCGTCCATTGATAATGGAGATAATCCTGCTTTTTGACGCTCTACATTACAAAGTTCTAAAACTCTATTTTCAACAGCTGTTAAGTATTCAACTGAATAGTTTTTAGGTATGCTAGGCAATCCACTAGGATTACTATTTGATGCGCTTTCATAGTTAGAATTATCTTCTGATGGTGTTTCTTCTGGAGTAGGTGTAGGTTCCGGTGTTGGAACGGATTCTTCTTTATTTCCTGATTCATTATTTGTAGGTGGTTTAACATCAGGTTTACTATTATCAGCTGGTGTTGTAGTAGTTCCAGTTGAATTGCTATTTGAAGAATTGTTATTTAAAGCAGTAGAATTGTTAGTATCTACTTTAGTAGGTTCAGTAGTATCTTTTGAGTTGTTACTACTAGTACCTTGTATTTCAGGTGTTTTCTTTTCTGTATCTTTAGAAATAGTTTCTTTAATAGCGGTTTTCGTATCGTTTATTACATCATTATCTGTATGGGCATATTTAATTCCTAGTCCCGTGCATAATGATGCCGATAATAAAATACTTATTATTTTAAATTTCATGTTGTTCACTCCCCCTGTGACTAATAGGACAATATGATATTTATTTTTGGATTTTATTCACATTATGTTGTGAGTCCTATTTAATGAGTAAAGTATAGAATAAAAAGGAAAGCCTGTACACAGGGAACTATTTCACGTAAACGTATGAAAAGGCAATGATGGATAACTTTACAAATAAGCAGAAAAAACAGAAATTTGAATAATCATAGTAAACTAGTTGGGATTACTAAGTTTACAGCAAATGTGTTAAAAAAGGTAAAACATGAATAATATAGAAACATAACCAATAAACTTAGATGATGAAAATTTACTTTTAGTTACATATTTGATTTAAAAAAGGATTTAAAAAGGGGTAAGGCGAATTGATACAAAGTGGAAATTTAATTAAGAGTTTGTGTTGAAATTAGACTTTAACATAGTTGTTGGGATTGGCTTTGAAATTTTAGGTAGAATTATAAAATTAGAGGGGAGAAATAGTTAATAGTTAACAGTTAACAGTTAACAGTTAAGAGTTTAGGATGAAAGTGGCAACCACTTTCTTTTGAATTGTTGGGGACTGGCTTTGATTTATTAGCTAAGAAGTGCAAAACTAGAAGAGCATCTAATTTTAAGCGAAGTAAATAAATTTACCGTGCCTGTCCCATTTGTGATGGAGCTAAGACCATAATTTATTGCTTACTTAGATTTTGTTAGCAGAACTAGGTTTAAAAATACTGGGGGAGTTATTATGGAGAAGATATGTAATAAAAATAGTAATATAAAACCAATGGCAACAATGATTTTGATTTTAATTATTGATATTGTAGGTGGTAGAATTGATGAGTATAATAGCAATAGATTATTAATTTATATATATTGCATAGTGTTAGCTATTCTTATGACAATTGGAGTTATTGAATTAATTGAAAGTATAACTAAATATATTAATGAGGAAATTAAGACCATTAAAAGCAAAGTTTATTTAACTATTAATATATTATCTTTAATTTTAGTTCTATGGGGTGGTGCTTTAGTAATAATGGATAAAGCTAGTTTTTTATAAGATTTTCAAAATAACATTAAAAAAATGAAAAAAATTTAAAAAAAATGTTGACACAAAAAAAGGTTTGTACTATAATAAATCTTGTCGCCGGGGTGTGGCGCAGATGGGAGCGCGCGTGGTTTGGGACCATGAGGTCGCAGGTTCAATCCCTGTCACCCCGACCAAGAGAGTTGCATAGGCAACTCTCTTTTTATTTATAAAATAAATAATAAATGAATAATTAACCTTAACAGGAAGTGATCACAATTTTGGTCACTTTTTGTTAAGGTTTTTTTTATTTATAGGGTTCCAAATTAAATTTTAAACTTATTCATTTATCAAATGAGAAAACTCAAATTAATATTTTATAAATAACTAACAGCTTATTTTAGTTAAAAGTTAAGAGTGAATAGTTATGGTTATCACTACTAACTTCGTTCCTAGTAATTCTTAATTAACTATATTTGTACTTACTTTTTATCAACTGGTAACAAAGATTTGATGAATAATCTTAAATATGAGCTTGTTTTTCTATATAATTAAACATATATATAGGTGTTATATACATCTAGGTATAAAAGGGCAGTAAATGTAAAAACTAAATAGTGATTAACTAAAAAGTAATTTATGTTATATTTAAAGATAAATAACAAATAAAAGGGGCTGAGAACTGTTATGAATAGGAATTATAGTGAATATTTTAAGGATTTAATGTTAGCTTATAAAAATGGTGTTTTTGAGACAAAAATAAACGAACTATTAGAAAATGAAAATGAAGATAAAGAAAAATTATGTAGACAATTATCAAGTTTATGTGGTGTTGATTTAGGATATAGTGAGGACTTTGCAGAAAAATTAAAGGAAGGAATAAAAAAATATACAGGTAAAGAAAAGATAGTAATTAAGATAAACAGTACCTGTGAAAGCTGTGCGCAGGGGGAAGGTGCTTGTGAAGCTTCTTGTCCATTTGATGCAATTTTGATGAATGAAGAAAACACAGGAAGATATATTGATGTAGAGCGTTGTACTGATTGTGGTAAGTGTGTTGATGCTTGTAAAAGTGGTAATATAGTTGATAAAGTTCAGTTTTTACCATTATTTGAACTTATAAATAGTGATAAACCTGTTATAGCAGCAGTTGCACCAGCTATAGCAAATCAATTTAATGGTGCTAATTTAAATAAAATGAGAACTGCTTTTAAAAATATAGGATTTACAGACATGGTAGAAGTAGCATTTTTTGCAGATATGTTAACTTTAAAAGAAGCAGTAGAGTTTGATGCAATGGTAAAAAATGAAGATGACTTTATGATAACATCTTGTTGTTGTCCTATGTGGGTAGCAATGATTAAAAAAGTATATGGAGATTTGATAAAACATGTTTCTCCATCAGTGTCTCCAATGATAGCAGCAGGAAGAGTAATGAAAAAATTGAATCCAGATGTTAAAGTAGTTTTTGTAGGGCCATGTATAGCAAAAAAATCTGAAGCAAAAGAACCAGATTTATTGGGAGATATCGATTTTGTGTTAACATTCCAAGAAGTACAAGAAATTTTTGATGCTTTAGATGTGGACCCATCTAAACTTTCTGAAACTCCAACAATAGAATATGCTTCAAGAGGTGGAAGACTTTACGCAAGAACCGGTGGTGTATCTATTGCTATAAAAGAGGCAGTAGAGCTATTATTCCCTAACAAATATGAAAATCTTACAGAAGTACAGGGTAATGGGGTTAAGGAATGTAAAGCTCTATTAAACAAGGTAATCAGTGGAGAAATACAGGGTAATTTTATAGAAGGTATGGGTTGCGTTGGAGGATGTGTAGGTGGACCAAAAGCCATTTTGAAAATGGAAGAAGGAACAAAAATGGTAAACGAATGTGCTGAAAATGCAGAGTTTAAAGTAGCAACTCAAAGTGAAAAAATGCAAGAGATATTAAAGGATTTAGATATAAAGGTTCTAAAAGACTTTTTAAATCATGATAAAACCAATATATTTCATAGAAGTTTTAATAAATAACCATATTGCCCTTTAAAGTGTAAAGAGTAAAGAGAGTCTTAAGGATAAAAACTATTTTAAGACTCTCTTCTTTTCTGATATACTGAATATATGTTTATTAATAAATTAATCATTAATAGATAAAAATAATTTATAAACTAAAGAGGTGAGCGTTATGTTAACTAATATAAAAGCGGCAATATTTGATATGGATGGAACTATTGTAGATTCTATGTGGGTATGGGATAAAATTGATATAGATTACTTAGGAGACCATAAATTAGAAAAACCAGAAAACTTAAAAGATGATATAGCACATTTAAGTTATAATGAAGTAGCTATATACTTTAAAGATAAATTTGAACTTCCTTATACAGTAGAAGAAATAAAAAAGCACTGGAATGATATGGCTTATACAGAGTATGAAACAAACGTAAAGCTTAAGTGTGGAGTAGAGGAATTTTTTAAGATATTAAAGGAAAATAACATAAAGATAGCATTGGCAACTAGTAATAGTACAAGCCTTCTAGAAGCTTGCTTAAAAGCCAATGGTATTTATGAATATTTTGATGTTATAACTACAACAAATGAGGTTAGTAGAGGAAAAGACTTTCCTGACGTATATCTTTTAACTGCAGAAAGATTAGGAGTAAAACCTGAGGAATGTTTAGTATTTGAAGATATACTTCCAGCAGTAAAAGGTGCAAAAGCTGCTAATATGAAAGTTGTAGGTGTTCATGATGAACATTCTTTAAAAGATCATGAAGAAATGAAAAAGCTAGTTGATATATTTATAGCTGAATATAATGAGCTTATAGAAAAAATAAAATAGCAAAAGCATAAACCTTAATAAGTATACATATAATAAATTACATATTATAGTAATATTTATTAGGGGGCAGGAATATTGAGATTTATTTTATTGTTAGCTTTAATTTCATTTGGGGGACTAATAATTTATTCATATAATCTTACGTTAAAGCTAAATAAAGAAAGTACTAGATTAAGGGTTTTAGCTAAAATAAATAACGAACTTAAAGGTAAACTAAAGGCGTTTGAAAAGGAAAGTGGTAGTGTTGAAGTATCATATATTCCTATAAGCTCATATCATGGAAAAACTATAAACAAAACAGAGCTATACATTGCTCCAATTATAAATATGCCTAAATTAAGAGATTTAGAAAAAGACACTAATTTAGAAATATTAGATTGCTGTGAAGTTTATAACATAATATGGTATGAAGTAAAAGTTATAATCCCAGGAGAAAATAAGAATACTAAAGGGTTCATAAAAGAAAAAGATATAAAAACCTTACAAGTAGTTGAAAATAATATATATTCATATAAAGCATAATCAAATAAATTAATAAATATTTATATCCGTAAATTAAAACAGAGCAAAATTGCTCTGTTTTTTCTGTGGAAAAAATAAAAGTTATACACAAATAAAATATAAAAACACAAACTTATCAACAATTTATTGAAATTTTAATTTAGATTGTTGATAAGTTTATTTGTAATTTTAAAATATTGGTTTAGGGTAAGTGAAAATTTAAAGCGCTATTTAGAAAAATGGAAAAGAAACTCTAATGAATTTATTATTTAATTTTCAAGACTAAACGGCTGAATCGACGTCCTGTCTAGGCAGTCGCTGCCCCCGTCCTTGGGGTCAGGTCATGAAAATAAAATATAACTTCATAAGACTTTTTTAAAAGTTTTACTAAAACTAAAATAGTGGTACTGGTTCTTTGCTTATTTTATTGTGGAAATAGAGCAATTGTGGAATCTACAGTTTAAGCGAAGAAAATAGCCGTAAGTGAACCTGTCCCTCTTGTGATGGAGCTAATACTGTAAGGACTTGATTGTTTAGGTATTTTGCTAAAACTAAGGTGTTGGGACCGACTTCGAGCAGTATTGTAGAAAAACAAAAATCAATAAAAGCATCAAAACTAAAGTATATTAAATTAGCCCCAAACGCGTCTGTCCCTCTTGTTAAGGAGGTAGAACTTTGATGAATTGCTTGTTTAGGTACTTTGCTAAAGTTAATGTAGTAGGTACTGGTTCTTTACTTGTCTTGTTACGGGAATACGATTTTAAATAGTTAAAAATTAATGAGGAAACTGGATTAGTCCAGTTTCTTTCAACTTAAGGGAGTAAAAATTGAGGTTTAGAGACAAAACAAACTAAAATTATATTCAAAATGTACAGCCGTAACAAATGGGACAGGCACGACTAATATAGTTCTATAAAATAGATAGTAGCTCTTTAATTTTAATTGCCATAAATAAAAAAAGTTAGCCAGTCCCAGGTAGCTACTATGTAGCGTAGTTGTTCGGGACTGGCTTTGAATTTTTAGATATAAGTATAAAGTTAGAAGAGTATCAAGTGTTAACAAAGAAAATAAACTTACCGTGCCTGTCCCATTTGTGATGGAGGTATAACGTGGTATAGTTGCTTATTTAGTTGATGTAGAAAGTTTTGAAAAATTGACAAAGGACAAAGGACAATTGACAATTAAAAAAATTAAGGATTAAGAATTATTAATTAAGAACTTAGGATGAAAGTGGTAACAACTTTCTGAAACTGATTTAAAAAAGTACGTTTAGTATTACTAGGAGCAAAGCGAATAGTAATAACCATAACTATTAATTATTAACTTTTAACTAACAAACTCCCTTTTGTGATAGATATATAAATTAGAGAAAATTATACTCGTCTAATTCAAGTTTTGTAAAATAATAAGATACAATGACTAATGAAACTATCCAAAGTATTATTAAAACAATATTTTTAATTCCAAATGTTTTACTTAAGAAACTTTTAAGTGCATATAAAAGTACTAAAGCTCCAACTCCACCACCAATTCCTCCAAATAAACTACCACGTAATTGGTTGCAAACAAGATATTTTCCACAAGATTTACATTGAATCCTATTAAAAGATGTTAAAAACAATACTTTTTTAAAGGGTATTTTATTTTTACAATTTGGACATTGTACCATAATAACCTCCTAATATGAATACTTTATATAATTATATTATCATTTTCAGTTCAATAATATAAAATTAATGTTTTAACATAAATAAATTAGTAGTAACTACTTGTAAAATTATATGAAAGAAACTAATGTTTATTATATAGACTAAAAAATATAAAAAAATGGGGGTACGTTATGAACAATTATTTAGAAACTAAAATACCTAATTTTAAAATAAGGTTTGCAACAGAAAAGGATAATAAGTTAATTCTTGATTTTATAAAAGAATTAGCAAATTATGAAAAATTACTACATGAAGTAGTTGCAACAGAAGAGATTTTATATGAATCTTTATTCGTAAGAAAACAGGCTGAAGTTATTATCGGGGAATATAATAATGAGCCAGTTGGATTTGCGCTATTTTTCCACAATTTTTCTACTTTCTTAGGTAGAGCTAATTTATATCTAGAAGATTTATACATAAGACCAGAAATGAGGGGCTTAGGATTAGGAAAATGCCTACTTTCAGCATTAGGTAGAATTGCTGTAGAACGTAACTGTGGAAGATTAGATTGGTGGTGTCTTGATTGGAATGAATCATCAATAAAATTCTATAAGAAAATGGGTGCAATACCAATGGATGAATGGACAGTATATAGAGTACAAGGGGAAGCTCTTAAAAATTTATCTGAAGAACTTAACTAATTTATATAAAATCATATTTATCGAGAGTGTATTTTTGATTTGGATATAAAATTTTAAGGCAAAGAAAAAGCACTAATCTTATAAAAATTAGTGCTTTAAACTTCTATTTAATAAATATTTTATGGTTCTTTTTATTTATAATAAGTGGATATTTGATATAGATTATCATCAGTGCCACAAACAAATACATCTATTCTACTTCTATTTTTTTCACTACAAACAGCTGAAGGTTTAAACTTTAGTCCTCCTCCTATTTTTATGCTATTGGTCCAAATTCCAGCCCATTGCATATAATAAAGTGCATTATCATCACCTTTATAAAAGACGCATAAATTCTTTTGTTTCCATGATGCTGCTGATGGTGAAGACGATATTCTTATCCCAAGATTTTCTTCATTACTCCAAGAAGAGCCATTCCAAAATTTATGTATAAGCAAATTATTTTGATTTCTATAAAATACATCTATTCTATTTCTATCCCAAGAAACTGCTGAAGGATCTGATGTTAAATTTCCACCAAGGTTTTCTTCATTACTCCAAGAAGAACCATTCCACCATTTATGCATAAGCCCATTATCAGAGCCTTTATAAAACACATCTAATCGGCCAATATCCCATGATGATACCGTAGGTGCAGAAGTTAAGGTTCCACCAAGATTTTCTTCATTACTCCAGGAAGAACCATTCCACCATCTATGTTTTAGAGCGTTATCTTCACCTTTATAAAATAAGTCAAGTCTGTTCACTCCCCATGAAACTACGGCTGGGTCTGAGGCTAGTTTACCTCCTAAATTTGTCTCACTACTCCATGAATCTTTCCAGTATCTATATCTAAGAGAATTATCTTCTCCTCTATAGAAAACATCCAATCTACCAAAATCATAAAAATACGCGGCAGGTGAAGATGTTAACTTACCGCCAAGCTTTACCCAATCCTTCCAATCTACTATATTTATTGCTATATCCCTATTAGTTACAAATATATCGCTAGAATATTTATAATTTGTTCCATAGACTCCATACATTGCTCTAGAAGCGGAATATCCGCCTGCTTTGTCTACAACCTCACTTGTAAAATAAAGTATCCTATTTGCTGCTTGATGACATACACCATCTATACCATATCTTATTCCAGTCTCATTTGTTTCACTAGGTTTTGACATAATATCTGCTTGTTTTGAGCTCCCTATATGATTTGCTATCATTCTTCCGCCACTATTTCTTCCAAAGCAACGCCATACCTTACCATCGGAGCTAGATACATAAGTGTGTTCTAAACCAGTACCACCCATTGTAAGGGCATAGGCAAATAAAAAATTCATATTATATCACTCCATTCTTTAGGATATTAGGATCAATTATTTTAATATCATCCATTGGACTAAAATCGAATAACATTTTAAATTTCTTTTCACCTAATTGATTAGAACTTTTATTTATGAATTGAGACATTAAATGGTTTACTTTTTCAGCATATTCATCAGGAGATATAAGATTATTTAAAAATTTATCATCTAATATGAATTTTTCTTTTAACATCTCTTTTTGATATACCGTTAACATCTCAATATCATCAGCATTAGCATCACTACCTAACTTGTAATCAATTGTTAGCTTTAGATCTTCTGCAAGATAATGATATTCATCAATGTTATTACTTTCATCCAAATATTCCTCATAAAGTGATTTTGATTTTAATAAATGCTCTGTTCTTCTTTTTTCATTTTCTACTTTATTCATCCATTTTCACGCCTTTCATGTATAGTGAAATTTTTGTTATATTTGTTTTTGATTCAATGTGTTATAACATATATCATTCTCTATAATTAAGATACTATTCCATAAAAAAAAGAGCTTGAAAATCAAGCTCATAAGTTTTAATAATACAAAAAATCATATAGTCTATATTATATCTAATATTGTATAGTGGATTGATTTTTATTATAATTCTTATTAATATTTATTAGTTCATTAAAGCAATTATTTACGTTAGAACAACAATAAATAAAATTCATGTTTCTAAATTTATCTATTATACTGGTTAAAAATAACAAATAACAGGTGCTCCAGCGTCAATGTTAGAAAATATTGATTCTGCTAAATTATATGGTGCGTTTACACAACCATGAGAACCATCTGATTTATAAATATTTCCGCCAAAGGTTGCTCTCCAGGTTGCATCGTGAATTCCAATGTCTCCATTGAAAGGCATCCAAAAGGCAACCGGTGTTGCATAGTTAGGACCTGTCAATGTAGCATCCCTTTGTTTATAAACTAACTGATACGTACCTGGTGGTGTTGAATACTTACTATTTGCATTGCCTGTAACTATATCTCCGTCTACAATAAGATTACCATTTTTGTAGAACCATAAATGTTGCTTTGTAAGATTTATTTCTACATAGGTATTACCTATATCATTATCTCCTCTATATAAGGCAACTTGTGCATATGCTGGTTCCTTAGTTGTGACAGTTCCTTTTTTTATAGCTCCAATTAAGTATTCCAATTCTTTATCACTATCAATTAACCATCCGTAATTTCCACCACTAACTGCTATTGCTGTTCCTGATGAGGCAGTAAAATTTCTTGTGCCTCCATAAGTATCATAGGTACGAGATAATGAGTTTATATAATTTCTTACTGATTCTTCATCAATTGCAACTTTAAAATCTTTATCAACCGTAAGCCAATCATTAATTTTAGAGCCATCTAATACTTCTTTATGTTCTCCAAAGGTGTAAGTAATTTTTGAAGATACATACTTATTAAGTATATCCTTAGCATCAATAATTTCCTTAGAGCTTGAAGTGTACTGTGGTTTTTCATAACAATCAATTGATTCTAGATTTATTATAGTTTCTCCTGTAGAAATAGCTTTTTTTATATGATTATATAAAAGATCTTTATTCACTTTATTACCACTAATACTTTCTACTATTTCATAACCATTTTCTGTATATTTAAGACTAGCATTTTGTGGTTCAACTAAATTACTATCATTAAAGCAAGAAAGATTATTAACAGCTTTTTCTAATAATTCCTCATCAAAAGAAATTATCTCAGGCATATTGAATTTTTTCTTATTAAACAATCCAATAATCCAATAAAAAGGATTTTCATTCTCTTTTAAGCTTTCAACCTTATCATGGCCATTATATTTTAAACCAATATCCTTCCAGATAAGCTTTTCTTTAACGTCATCTCTCTCTTCTAATACCAGGGTATAGCTCTTAATGTTAGAAGTTATTTCTTTATTCACCTCATTTACCGTTTTGCCTCCAACATTAATACAGTTAATTGAGGTTCCAAAAGAAAAATGGTTGGTGAAATATATTGATATACCTAAATATATGATAAGAAAGCTTCCCAAAGTAATAGAAGTACCTATCGCAAGTTTTTTATGTTTACTTTTAAATATTTTCATAATAATTACCCCCCTACATTATTATAAAAAATAAGACAATATAAATTTTTTAGTAGAATATAGAATTAATTTCATTTCCATAATATGTAATGATATTGATAATGCGCCTAAAATATGATAATTTTTATCAAAGTATCTTATAGGAACAAATGCATATAAAAAGAGAGATAGTATTTTCCCTACCACCCCAAATATCAAATATTTTAGTTATCCATTATTCAAAAATTATTCTACAATAATATTACTGCATATTTTTAGTATCCCTTGTTTATACCACTCATAAGTATAATTTACTCATCATAAGTATTTATATCACCATGCTGAGAAACATAAAAACAAATAGGAACATGTATTTCATAGCAACTTTCACACATTTCCTTTAAACATTCTGGACATTCTTTTATATTCTCTTCATGAAAATAGTCTTCGCATAATTCGCACTGTATCATACACTGTCACCCCTAACCATAGAATGCATAATCAAATAAATAGTAAGTCAGCATTCTTGCCTATTTGCCACGAATACTTTGTCAACAAAATACATATATACATAGCCTTACTATGACAGAGTTTTATCTCCTTATATTATGACAAATATCCCTTGAATCTTTGACTAATTATTTTTTTCATATGTCTAATTCAAAATTATACCTTTATGTAATCTTCCTTTCAACTTTATTCGAGCTTATTTACAAAAATTTGGATACATAAAATATTGGGCAGGCTCTAAAGTGCTTAAAATTCTATAAGAAAATGAGTACAATCTCAATATATAAATAGATGGCATAAAGAGTAGAAGACAAAGAAAAAGCACCTAATTTTATACTAGATGCTTAAATTTGCTTTTTTGTATTTATAAGGTATATCTTATTCCAGATTATCTATAGCATATTGTGCTTCTTCTGGTGTAAATTTCTCACCATATTCTGATATTAATTGGTCATAAATTGCACTTGGTGACATTGCCATATCTTTTTGATATATTTTTGCTTTATTTAGTGCATTTTTATTCCAATCTGCATTTATATTATCTATAGCATACTGAGCTGCCTCTGCTGTAAATTTTTCTCCATATTCTGATGTTAGTTGGTCATACAATCCAACTTTGGACATACTCATATTATCGCTATATACTTTGGCCTTTTTTAATGCAGACTTGTATTCTGTTGGAACATCTTCTGCCTTTTCTTTTACCTGAGCATTTTCTTTTACTGGGGCATTTTCTTCTGTTTTTTGATTCTGACTAACTTCCTGTTTATTTCCAGTATCTAATTTTGAATCATTTGAAACTGCATTACCCATAATTCCAATAATAATTACCACGAATAACCAAAACCATACTTTTTTATAAAATGGTTTTTTGTTTTTTGCTCCACAACTTGGACAAAATTTTGCACTCGATGATATTTCTTTAGAACAATCTTTACATTGTATCATTTTACCCATTAAAATTTCCTCCTACTAAAAATATATATAATTCAATCTCCTTAATTATACATATTTCTGTTGTCCAAGTCTATCAATATTTGGTATTTATTGTTTTAATTTCACATATTTTGAAGTTAAAATTAAGCATTTTGCCTATGATAGCCCTATTAGAAATTCTTACTGATACTTTCTTTTTCTTATTTCTCTTATTAATGTGTTCTTAAAATATATTTTATATTTCTTCAACTTATTTATAAGAATATTTTCCATCGTTAGTGGTATATTAAGTAATTTATACGTAAAAAAGAGCTATTGATCATCTAACCTTTAGTTGATTTTTGCAATAGCTCCTTAATTTCATTATACTATTTTAGTTGTCCATTCTTCACAATTCCAGATATCTGTTACTATGTCTTGGTAGAATTCTGGTTCGTGGCATACCATTAGGATTGTTCCTTTGTATGCTTTTAATGCTCTTTTTAATTCTTCTTTAGCATCTACATCTAAGTGGTTTGTAGGCTCGTCAAGGATTAGTATGTTAGTTTCTCTGTTTAGTATTTTACAAAGTCTAACTTTTGCTGCTTCTCCTCCTGATAGAACCATTATCTTGCTTTCTATGTGTTTTGTTGTAAGTCCACATTTTGCAAGGGCAGAACGAACTTCATACTGAGTATATCCAGGGAAGTCTTGCCAAAATTCTTCTATACAAGTGTTGTAATTTGCATCTTTTATTTCTTGTTCAAAGTAGCCTATATATTGATAGTCGCCAAGTTCAACTTCTCCACTTAATGCTCTTATTTCACCCATAAGGCTTCTTAAAAGTGTAGTTTTTCCAAGACCGTTAGCGCCAACAAGAGCAACTTTTTTACCTCTTTCTAAATATAAATTTAGTGGTTTAGATAAAGGTGAACCATAACCTATAACTAAATCTTTAGTTTCAAATATCATTTTTCCAGAAGTTCTAGCTTCTTTAAAATTGAATGTTGGTTTTGGTTTTTCTTGTGCAAGTTCAATTCTATCTATTTTATCAAGTTTCTTTTGTCTTGCTTTAGCCATACCAGTTGTAGCAACGTTAGCTTTATTTCTTGCAACGAAATCTTCTAATTTAGCAATTTCAGCTTGTTGTCTTTCATAAGCTTGCTCTAATTGTTTCTTTCTGGCTTCATATATTCTTTGGAAATCATCATAACTTCCAACATATCTATTTAACTGTCTATTATCAACATGATAAACAAGGTTTATTACTGAATTTAAGAATGAAATATCATGTGATATTAATATAAATGCATTTTCATAGTTTTGTAGATAACGCTTAAGCCATTCTATATGTACTTCATCTAAATAGTTAGTAGGCTCATCAAGAAGCAATATGTCTGGGTTTTCAAGAAGTAGTTTTGCAAGTAAAACTTTAGTTCTTTGACCACCACTTAAATCAGTAACATCTTTATCAAGGCCTACATCATTAAGACCTAATCCTCTTGCCACTTCTTCAACTTTAGCATCTATAACATAGAAACCATTGTTATCTAATAGATCTTGAATAGTTCCCATATCTTCAAGTAATTTTTCAAGTTCTTCAGGGGTAGCCTCTGCCATTTTATCAGTTATTGCTAACATTTCAGTTTCTAAATCAAATAGATATTTAAAAGCACCTCTTAAAACGTCTCTTATGCTTTCGCCTTTTTGAAGTTGTGCATGTTGATCCATGTAACCAACTCTCACTCTGTTTGACCATTCAATTTTTCCTTCATCAGGCATTAATTTACCTGTAATTATGTTCATGAAAGTAGATTTACCTTCACCGTTAGCACCAATAAGTCCAACGTGTTCACCTTTTAAAAGTCTAAAAGAAACATCTTCAAATATAGCTCTATCTCCGAATCCGTGATTCATATTTTTTACCGTAAGAATACTCATCTTCAATCTCCTTTAATATGTATATATAATTTATAATTAATTTCAAATTATGTTATAATTTTAGTCTACTATTTTATTTCATACGACTTATAGTTTAAATGATTATATTATATTATGTCAAAAGAATTTTGTGGAATATAAACAAAATAGGGTTATGCATAATTGAAAAATAGGTGCTGTTATGATATATTTATGAATGGAAAAATAAATAAGAAATTATATAGGCAAGAATACTAACCTAGTATTTCTTTGATTATGCCTTATTAACTGGGAATGAAGTTCTCCCATGAATATTCTAAACCGTCTTTACAGACTAATGACTTCTATGATTTTTTTGTCGTAGATTCATTAGTCTTTTTTATTTTAAAAAGCTTTAAAGTTTTGAATAAAGTTAAATGGGAGTTTGTTTACCTATAACTTTGGAAAACATAAATATAGAAAGGAGATAAAATTTTCATGGAATTTAAAAGACATATAAAACTATTTACACTTATAATTTTAACAGCAGTAATTATGGGATGTGCGTCTGCTATTTTTCTGCAGTCGTTAGAGTATGTTACTAATTTTCGTATGAGTCATTATCAATTATTTTATTTAATTCCAGTCATTGGTGTAGCAACGGCATTTATATATAATAATTATGGCAAAGGCTCTCAAAGAGGAAACAACCTTATTATTGAAAGCACTCATAAGGAAACTAAAGTACCATTAAGAATGGCATTTTTAACATTTATATTTACAGTTTTAACACATCTTGTAGGTGGTTCTGCAGGAAGAGAGGGAACAGCAGTTCAAATAGGAGGGACCGTAACTAATAAATTAGCTAATATATTTAAACTAGAGGGAAAAGATAAAAAAACCTTAATAATGGTAGGAATCAGTTCTGCTTTTGGTTCTGTATTTGGAACTCCACTTGCTGGGACATTCTTTGGAGTTGAAGTTTGTTTTATTGGTAAACTAAGTTATGAGTCTATATTTCCTTGCTTTATAGGTGCGTATGTTGCAGATTATGTAACAAGTTTTTTTGGAATAAAACACTCTATACACTCTATAATTTCAGTTCCAAATATAAATATTTATACACTAGTTATAACTATAATTTCAGCTTGCATTTTTGGAATTGTAGGTAAGCTATTCTCTAGAAGTATAAAATTTTTAAAGAAAATTTACTCTAGTAAAATAAAGAATTATTTACTTAGAGCATTAATATCATCTTTTATTGTTCTTATTATAATAATAATATTTAATTTCTATGAATATGGAGGGTTAAGTACTTGGTTAATAGATGCAGGCTTTAATGGTACCAGTTCAATAGGTGATTCTATTAAGAAATTTATACTTACTGTACTAACATTAGCATCTGGATTTCAGGGGGGAGAAGTAACTCCTTTATTTGATATAGGTGCATCTTTAGGTGGTGCAATTGGACAAATAGCTCATATAGAACCATCGTTATTAGCGGCACTTGGTTTAATCTGTGTTTTTGGTAGTGCAACTAATACACCAATAGCAACAATAATGCTTGGAATTGAAATGTTTGGTGATAGGGCAATACCATACTATATTATAAGTGTACTAATAAGTTATTATATAGGGGAACATAATAGTATTTATGGAGCTCAAGTAATAGAGACTCCTAAAAAAAGCAAGTACTTAAAAGATAAAGGGTACAGCATAGAAGAAATTTTAAAATAGATTTTAAAATCTATTTTATATTTATTAATTCTTGCATGAAACTATGCTGTACAATATAATCAGAATGTAAAAAAATAAACAATAAAATATATAAGAAACTAAAGACAGTGTTCAAAAAATAAACTAAAAAAGGGAGGATGTTGCCAGAAACAAAGAACATTGCAAAGATTAAATTATAAAATACTAAAGAATTTAATTCTTATAATTTTTGGTGACAATCAATAGAATGGCTTGTAAGTTTTATTTAGACAAGGGTAGAGGAAAAAGAACATTAAGTGGTCATCCATGGGTTTTTTCAACAGAAATACAAGGTTATGATGGTGAATATACAAATGGTGATATAGTTGAAGTTTATACAGCGGAAGATAAGTTTATAGGTAAAGGGTACATAAATGATGCATCTCAAATATCTATAAGAATAATGACAAGAGATATAAATGAAGAGATTGATAAAGAATTTTTTAGAAAAAGATTAAAAGATGCTTGGGAATATAGAAAAAAGGTTGTTGATACATCTTCTTGTAGATTTATATTCGGAGAGGCTGATTTTCTTCCAGGTATAGTAATAGATAAATTTGAAGATGTATATGTTATACAATCATTAGCATTAGGTATTGATCAATATAAACAAATTATTGTAGATATACTTGTAGAAGAGTATGGTGCAAGAGGTGTTTATGAGAGAAGTGATGCGCAAGTAAGATTAAAAGAGGGTATGGAACTTAAAAAAGGTTTTTTAACTGAGCCTTTTGAAACTATGATAACTATAGAAGAAAATGGTGTTAAATATAATGTTGATATAGAAAATGGTCAAAAAACAGGATTTTTCTTAGACCAAAAAGAAAATAGAAAAGCAATACATAAAATATGTAAAGATGCAGATGTAATAGATGTATTTACACATACAGGGTCTTTTGCATTAAATGCAGGAATTGCAGGAGCTAAGAGTGTTCTAGGAATAGATATATCTCAGCATGCAGTAGATTTTTGTAGAAAAAATGCAGAGCTTAACAACCTTGAAGATACAGTTAAATTTGAATGTCATGATGCTTTTGAAATTTTAAAAGAACTTAACTATGAGAAAAAAGAGTATGATGTAGTTATACTTGATCCACCAGCATTTACAAAGGCAAGAGAAACTATAAGAAATGCTAAAAAAGGATACAAAAAAATAAACTTTAGAGGTATAAAACTTGTTAAAAAAGGTGGATATTTAGTAACAGCTTCTTGTTCTCATTTTATGGATCCACAATCATTCAAAGAAGCTATATACGAAGCTGCAAGAGATGCAGGTAGATTATTAAGACAAGTTGAATTTAAAACACAAGCCCCAGACCATCCTATATTATGGACAGCAGATGAAGAATCTTACTACTTAAAATTCTTTATTTTCCAAGTTATATAATTGACAATGACGGAGGAAACTGGAGTTTAAAGAGTTAAGAGTCTTTGAAAAATTGACAATTGACAATGGACATTTGACAATTGACAATGTTGGTTGAAAGTGGGAAACCACTTTCTTTTGAATTTAAGGGAGTAAAATCTGAGTTTAGGATATAAAACAAACTAAAGATATATTCAAAATGCACAGCCTTAACAAGAAGGACAGGTTCATTTAGTTGTACCACCATAAAAAACTCTAGTACTCAATAAAAAGGCTAGATAAAAATAAATTACCAAGCAAAGAACCAGTACCTGAGCTGAAAAGCAGCGTACCTGTTAGGTACTGGTTCTTTGCTTATATTATTGTAAAAATAGAGCAATTGTGAAATCTACAGTTTAAGCGAAGAAAATAGCCACAAATGAACCTGTCCCTCTTGTAATGGAGGTAGTACTATAAGGATTTAATTGTTTAAGTGTGTTGCTAAAGTTGGTGATGGGGACCGACTTTGAGTACCATTGGAGAGAATTTAAAATCAACAAAAGCATCTATACTAAAGTATAGCAAAGTAGCCAATTACGCGTCTGTCCCTCTTGTGATGGAGGTAAAACTTTAAGTGAATGCTTGCTTAGATTTTGTTAGTAAAACTAGGTTTAAAAATACGTTTAGAATTACTAGGAATGAAGTGAGTAGTAATAACCACAACTATTAACTATTCACTCTTAGCTTTTAACTAGCAAAGCGTTATAACTACATAAATAAAAGGCTTAGAAATTTCTAAGCCTTTTATTTATCTTAATCTAATAAGAGAGTCTGTTTCAACGGATTTTACAATTGAGTTATCCATTGGTAGTTGAGAAGAAAACTCGTTTGTTCTAGAACTATTATTTAAATTATTAGATTCTAATGCACCTTGTTGTTTTCCAAGATTATAAGCATTTTTCAAATCTTCTTCAGTAAAAATTTTTTTCATGTTATCACCTCTTAAAGAAATAAATGTTATATTTATTATTCCAAATGTTTTCTCAAATATTCAAAAATAATAAACATCTTAAAATATTTCACTTGTTTGTTATTTAACCTAAAAAATTCTTGCTTAAATAAAAAATAAATTTAGCATTACCAGAAACGAAGTGAGTAGTAATAACCATAACTCTTAACTAGAGAAGTTTTATTTGTTATGGAGGTAACACTATAATTTACTTCTTATTTAGATTTTGTTAGCAGGACTAGGTTTATTTTCAGTAAAAGATGATAAAAATATATAAATACTGACTAAACACAGGGAAATATGATAATATTGTATTATATAAAAGATTTTAATCTTAACATTTACTTTAAAGGTAAATTAATCATGTAAATATTTCATTATATTAGGTTAGAAGTTATAAATCGATGTAGCACGATGGTTATATTTAAAGATTATAATATATAGATATTATTTAAAAGTTTATATTATAGGTAGAAAGGTTGTTGATGTTATGAATAAGGATATAAAAGAATTGTATGTAGAGTATGCAGATATACTAAAAGCACTAGCACATCCAGTTAGATTGTGTATAGTTAAAGGGTTATTAGATCAAGGTGAGAGAAATGTAACTTGCATGCAAAATTGTCTGGATTTGCCTCAATCTACAGTTTCTCAACATTTACAAAAATTAAGATCTGCAGGTATAATAAAAGGCAATAGAGATGGTCTTGAAGTTAATTATTATATATGTAATGATAAGGTGAAAGAAATCATATCAGTTTTATTCGAGATGTAGTATAGATTTTTATATAAATTTATTAAAATTCTTATTCAGAAAGGTAGTTAAATATGGGAAGAGATTGTGATAAGTTTAGTAGAAACCAAAGAATAGTAGGAATAACTAAAGTTTTAACTGAAACACCAAATAAAGTGGTTAACTTAAATACATTTACAGAAATGTTTAATGCTGCAAAGTCAACAGTTAGTGAAGACGTAGTTATTGTTAGAGAGACTTTAGAAAAATTGTCAGAAGGTAAAGTTGAAACTGTTTCAGGAGCAGCTGGAGGAATAAAATTTACTGTAGACATATCAGAAGAAGAAAAAGAAAAATTTGAAAATAAACTTTGTGAAATAGCAAGTGAAGAAGATAGAGTTATGGTTGGAGACTTTTTATATGTTACTGATTTAATATTTAATCCAAACATAATAGTTCCAGCAGCAAAAATATTATCATCAATATTTAAGGATTTAGACGTTGATTATGTTGTAACAATAGAAACTAAAGGAATTCCACTAGCATATGAAGTTGCTAAAAATTTAGGAGTTCAATTAGTAACAGTAAGAAATAGAAATAAAGTTACAGAAGGTGCAAGTGTTTATGTAAATTACATATCAGGAACAAATAAGAGAATACAAACAATGTCACTTTCAAGAAAAGCAATGAAAAAGAATAGTAAATGTGTGTTTATAGATGATTTTATGAGAGGCGGCGGAACTGCCAAAGGTATAAAAGAACTGCTTTCAGAATTTGATAGTGAACTTTTAGCGTGTGGAGTGTTAGTTGATAACAATTCAGAAGGACAAGAAAAGCTAATGGATAATTATATATCAATAATTGAATTTAATGGAATAAACCAAGAGGGAAGAGCCATGGTTAACCCTTCTGATAAGCGTACTTTATAGGAATACAAACTTTTATTGTATTAAAAAACAAGCACAGATTTAGGTAGTTAAAAGTTAAGAGTTAAGGGTTCAGGATGAAACTGGGTTGCCAGTTTCTTTTGAATTTAAGGGAGTAAAATCTGAGTTTGGGAGATTAAACTAAACAAAGTTAAATTCATGGTTTACAGCTGTAACAAGAAGGACAGGCGCACCAAAGTGAATTTTCCATAAGTTGTTTTCACAATGAAATCAAAAGATTATCAATAAAGCCTAAACTCTTAACTAGTCACTATTAACTTTTAACTAGCGAAACGTTGCAACTTTTAACTCTTAGCTAAAATAATTTGTTATATTGATAAAATATTAATTTGAGTTTTCTCATTTGATAAATGAATAAGTTTAAAATTTAACTTAGGGACCTATATCAAATTAAGTTTTTAAAAGGAATTTATTGTAGTGGCAAATGTAGATTTATAAATTAATTGTAATTGAATGGATGATAATTTTCGCATATAGATAAGTAGAATTCGAATAAGAAATAGAAAATACAGAAAATAAAAAATTATTCAACAAAAAGAAGGAAATTTGAAAAATATGGAGAATAATACTCTTATAGTACAGCTTGGAGGTGGAATTCATGCAAATTACAGATGTTAGAATAAGAAAAATTGCCACAGAGGGAAAAATGAAAGCAATAGTTTCTATAACTTTCGATAATGAGTTTGTTATACACGACATTAAAGTTATAGAAGGACAAAATGGTTATTTCATTGCTATGCCTAGTAGAAAGACTCCAGATGGAGAGTTTAAGGATATAGCTCACCCAATTAATACAGAAACAAGAGAAAAAATACAAACAGCTATTCTTACTGAATACGAAAGGGTTATACAAGAAGAACCTAAAGTAGAATCAGATTCAGAATAGAGTGAAGTTTAAAATAAAAAGGAGTACACTCCTTTTTATTTTTTTATGCTTTAAAATGTATAATTTATTCAAAAAAAAGAAAAAAGTGTAACAAATTATGTTAAAAAAGAGGATTAATTAGCAAAAAAAGGTGTACTTTTTCACATAAAAGTATAAAAATATTCACTTTTATTTGCAAAACATTAGTATATAAAATATAATTAATAAGGATATAAATAATATTTTACAAATTTATTTAAAAGCAATTTATTGCTTAAAAAAATTTTATGCAAAATTAATAGAAAATTAAATAGTTGAAATTTATATATATAAAAATTAAATAAAAGAGAAGTATAATTATTAATGATATATCATTAATTTTATATTAAATATATAACGTAATGAATATTTAATACATATTTTATAAAAACTTATTCATATTAAGAAATAGATTATTTAAAGAGGTGTTTTAAGTGTATAAATGTACCATTATATTAGCCGCTGGACAAGGATCGAGAATGAAGTCAGACATTCCAAAAATGTTACATAAAGTTTGCGGTAAGGAAATGATAAATCACGTTATAGATACTTTAAGAAAGTGTGATATAGAGGATATTGATGTAGTAATAGGAAACGGTGCTGAAAAAGTAAAAGCAGGTACTGAAAGTAGAAAAGTTCAATATTCTGTTCAAAAAGAACAATTAGGAACAGGTCACGCAGTAATGTGTGCTGAAGACTTTTTAAAAGGTAAAAAAGGAACAGTAGCTATATTTGTAGGAGATGGCCCATTAATTACAAAAACTACAGTTGAAAAATTATTTAGCTATCATGAAGAAAATCAGTATAGTGCAACTATATTAACTTCAATAATGGAAAACCCAGCTAAATATGGAAGAATTATAAGAAATGAAGAAAATCAAGTTGAAAAAATTGTAGAATTTAAAGACTGTAATGAAGAAGAAGTTAAGGTGAAAGAAATAAATTCTGGTATGTATTGCTTTGATATAGAATCATTATTATCTACATTATCAAAATTAAATAATAATAACAATCAAGGAGAATACTATTTAACAGATGTAATAGAAATACTAAAAAAAGAAGGAAAAAAAGTAGGAGCTGTAGATGTTCCAGTTGATGAAATTACAGCAGTAAATTCTAAAGTAGAGCTTGCAGTTGCAGAAGAAATAATGAGAAAAAGAATTAATAAAAAACACATGGAAAATGGAGTTATATTAATAGATCCTAATAATGTTTATATAAATTGTGATGTTGAAATAGGAAAAGATACAATTATTTATCCAAATAACGTTATAGAAGGAACAACTGTAATAAAAGATAATTGCGTAATTTACCCAGGATGTAGAATAAAAGACAGTATAATAGAAGAAAATGTAACAATTCAAAGTTCAGTAATAATGGAAAGTACAGTAGGAAAAGAAACAACAGTAGGACCATTTGCATATATACGTCCACAAAGTGTTATAGGAAATAAAGTTAAAATAGGAGATTTTGTTGAAGTTAAGAAATCCCAAATAGGAGATGGAACAAAAGTCTCTCACCTAACATACATAGGTGATGCAGAAGTAGGTAAAAACTGTAATTTTGGTTGTGGTACAGTGGTAGTGAACTATGATGGAGTAAATAAACATAAAACTATAGTTGGAGACAATTCATTTATTGGTTGTAATACAAACTTAGTTTCTCCAGTTGAAGTAGAGAGTAACACTTACATTGCAGCAGGATCAACTATTACAGAAAAAGTGCCTGAAAACGCTTTAGCTATAGCAAGAGCAAGGCAAATAAATAAAGAAAATTGGGTTAACAAAAAATAATAAGTAAAATGGGAGGACTACATATGATATCGCATGGTAAAAACATTAAGATTTTTACAGGAAATTCTTATCCAAAGTTAGCAGAGGACATAGCCAATATTCTAGGATTAAAAGTTGGGGAGTCAAAAGTTGGGCACTTCAGCGATGGTGAAATATCTGTTAATATAGCAGAAACAGTTAGAGGGCTTGATGTTTTTGTTGTTCAACCAACAAACTCACCAGTAAATGACAATTTAATGGAACTTTTAATAATGATTGATGCTTTAAAAAGAGCATCAGCAGGAAGAATAACTGCAGTTATGCCTTATTATGGATATGCAAGACAAGACAGAAAAGCTAAGGCAAGAGATCCAATCACAGCTAAATTAGTTGCAGACTTAATAACAGCAGCAGGAGCAGATAGAGTATTAACAATGGACTTACACGCTGCTCAAATTCAAGGTTACTTCGATATACCAGTTGACAATTTAACAGGTGCACCGATACTAGCTAAACACTTCATCGAAAATGGTTTTAAAGATCAAGATGATGTTGTGGTAGTTTCTCCAGATTTAGGAAGTGTAACTCGTGCAAGAAACTTTGCAGATAGATTAAATGCACCAATAGCAATAATCGATAAAAGAAGACCAAAAGCTAATGTATGTGAAGTAATGAACATAATAGGGGATATAAAAGGTAAAAGAGTTATACTTATAGACGATATGATAGACACTGCAGGAACTATATGTAATGGAGCGAATGCACTAGTTGAAAGAGGTGCTAAAGAAGTTTATGCATGCTGTTCACATGGTGTTTTATCTGGCCCAGCAATAGAAAGAATAGAAAATTCTTCAATAAAACAACTTATTGTTTTAGGAACAATTGAATTAAAAGAAGAAAAGCAAATTGATAAGATTAAGACAATATCAGTTGCACCAATATTCGCAGAAGCAGTTAAAAGAATATATGAAGATGTATCTGTAAGTAAATTATTTGATTAATAATAAAAAATAATATTATAATTTATTAAAACGTAAGTATATATTATAATGGATACAAAGGTAGAGGCACAAATATCTAATAGAATTATCTTTTTGGTATTTTGTGCCTCTATTTTAAACAAGAAAAAAGTATAATAATTATAAGAAAAATTTACAGAAAAATCAAAAAACAACAGTTGAAATTATAAAATAATAGTTTAAATCATAAAAAATATAGAATTCTAACTAATAAATTATGTATTTTTTAAGTAATAAGCTTAATTTACGAACAATTTTTGAATATTTTGTAACAAATCTTAATTTTATAGCTTGTACCAAGTATAATAGGAATAGAGACTTAAAATATGTAATAAAACATATTATATTAAATAAGTACTTTTACTCAAGAACGATAGATTTTCTATATCCAATTTTAAAAAATAAAATATAATTTTTAATTGGATTTTTATACAAGTAATAGAAAAAATAAGAATAAATAGTGCGCATTTAAGTATGTTAGCTTAGGAGGTATGTGTGATGGAAGGCTCAATTGCAAAAGTGTTAGTAGTAGATGATGATAAAAACATCTGCGAGGTAATAAAAATGTATTTAGAGAGTGCAGGTTACTGTATAAAAACTGCACATGATGGTAAGGAAGCTCAGGAAAGTTTTTTAAATTTTAAACCGGATTTGGTAATATTAGATGTTATGTTACCATATGTAGACGGAATGGATGTTTTAAAATGGATAAGAAAAGATAGTGAAACACCAGTTATAATGGTAACGGCTAAGGGGGAAACTTTTGATAAAGTTTTAGGCTTAGAACTTGGTGCAGATGATTATATAGTAAAACCATTTGAGCCTAAAGAATTAATAGCTAGAGTTAAGGCTGTTTTAAGAAGGTATACAATGGAATCAGAAAGTAAGGAAACAATAACATATGATAGTTTAATTGTAGATGCTAATTCCTATAGTGTTGTATATAAAAATGAAGAAGTTAAAATGCCACCTAAGGAATTTGAATTACTTTATTATCTTGCAAGCAATAAAAATAGAGTGTTTACAAGAGAACAGTTATTGTGTGAAGTTTGGGGATATGACTATCCTGGAGATTCAAGAACAGTAGATGTTCACATTAAAAGATTAAGAGAAAAAATAGCAGGTGGGGTTAACTGGCAAATAGAAACTGTTTGGGGTGTAGGATATAAATTTGAGGTGAAATAATGATAAAAAAGAACCTATTCTCCAAAATGGTATTTATATATACTGTTATAATATTTTTGAGTTTATCGCTAATAGCTACTGTCCTGTCCATTTGGTTTAATGATTATTATATACAAAGAAAACAGCAAGAAGTATTAGAACATATAAAAATAGTTGAAGACTTATCATTAAATTATGTTGAAGGCGATGGAAATTTAAGCTATGAAGATTTAAATTCATCATTAGAGTTTATAGGTAAATATTTTTATGAAAATGTATATCTTATAGATAGGAATGGGTATATATTTGTCTCAACAGCTGAAAAAGGTAAAGATTTAGTTGGAAAGCAAATATTTTCAGATACAGAAGTTATATTAAATGATTTTGGGGAAAAGAATACTCTAAAAGAAGTAAAAAAAGATAATCAACTATTTTCAAAAGGTGATTATGTTTTAATGAGAGATATAAAAGATAAAAATGATGAGATATCATCATTTATATTAGTTGATATATCTATGGATTATCTAAAAGATTCTTTAAGTCACATATATAAAATAATTTGGTTATCAACAGGAATTGTTATGGTTTTATCCATAGTAATAATTTATTTTTTCACCGATAAAATTGTAATTAAGCCATTACAAAATATGAGTGCTGTTGCAAAAAAAATTGCCAATGGAGATGTAGAGAAAAGAGTAGAGATAAGTAGTAATGACGAAATTGGACAGTTTGCAAAGGCATTTAACTCTATGGCAGATTCCCTAGAAAAAGTTGATAGGAATAGAAGAGAATTTATTTGTAATGTTTCGCATGATATTAGGTCACCAATTACATCTATAAATGGCTTCATAAGGGGTATACTAGATGGAGTGGTTCCAAAAGAAAAGGAAAGCCAGTATCTAACAATCGCCTATGAAGAAACTCAAAGGCTTGCAAGGCTTGTAAATGACCTTTTGGATATGTCTGCTATAGAAGAAGGACGAATAAAACTTGCGTTAAGAAAAATAGATATTAATGAAATAATAAGACTTAGTATATTAAAAAATGAAGGTAAAATAAAAGAGAAAAAGATAAGCGTCGATGTAATTTTTGAATCGGACGAACTTTTAGTTTATGGGGATCAAGATAGGATATTCCAAGTTATCTTAAATTTATTAGATAATGCTATAAAGCATTCAAAAGAGGGTACTCATATAAATCTATCTTGTACAACTAAAAGCGGAAAAGCTTATATATCAATAGAGAATTCAGCAAGCCATATAGATGAAGAAGAACTTAAAAACATATGGGAAAGATTCTATAAGGGGGACAAGTCGAGAACTAATAGAGTTAGTTCTGGTCTTGGATTATCTATTGTAAAGAAAATAATAAATATGTTAGATGAGGATGTTTGGGTAGAGAATACAGAAAATGGAGTAATGTTCACATTTACATTAACGTTAGTTTAAATGGCTTAAAGGAGGTGGAGCTATATGGATAATAACAAATTGGGATTTGATTCACAGATATATACAAGTAGTGATATTAGATTTCAAAAGGCTAAAAACAAAAAAAAACATATATATAAAAAAATTACTAATATGATTATATATATATTAATAGCTTCACTTTCAGGAGCAATTACTTCGAAAATGGTATTTGACTATAAATTTGAAAATTTTATGAATGAAAACTCTTTAAATGAAGAGGCCCTTATATCACCGGATAAAAAGCAGGCACTACAGGAACTTGCAGATATGTTAGCAAAATCTGTGGTTTCTATAAGTAAAGTAAGTAGTGATGAAAACTCAGAAATAAATAGTGGTGCAGGAACGATTATAAGTTCTGATGGGTATATTGTTACAAATCAACACATAATAAATAAAGCAGATGATATAAAAGTAAAATTATATGATAATAAGGTTTATTATGCTGATGTTATAGGTGTAGATGCTGTTTTAGATTTAGCTGTTATAAAAATATCAGCAGAAGGATTGACACCTATAGCCTTTGGAGATTTTTCAAAGGTAAACAATGGTGATGAGGTTATAGCTATGGGAAATCCTATTGCAACCTCTTTTAAAGGTAATTATTCTTTTGGTGACATTAAAAATGCTAATCAAAGAGTATCTGTTATGGATAGACAAACAAATAAACCTATAGGTTATACAGCTATAAAAAGCAGTACTATAATTTCTGTAGAGGATAGTGGATCTCCACTTTGCAATTTAAAAGGAGAACTTATAGGAATAAATAATAATCTTTTAAATTACTCAGAAAAAGGTACTAATGAAAGTTTAGCTATATCTATAAAAGAATCAAAAGCAATAATTGATGTACTTATGAAAAAAGGAGACCCATTAAAATTAGGCTTAGGTGTTAGTGGAGAAAAAGCTATTGCCAAAGATAAGGATGATGGGATTATGGGCATATATGTTAAAGATGTAATACAAGACAGTGATGCCTATAAAGTAGGCATAAGACCTACAGATATCATTATGTCTATAAATAATTTTGAGTTAAAAGAAATTGAAGATTTGAATAGAAGTATAAAAAATTGCAAAGAAGGCGACATTGTAGTATGTAAAGTTTTTAAAAATGGGCAATGTGAGCTTATAAATGTGAAATTAGGATATTATAGAATGATATAATAAGTACAGATATTAAAATATATTGTACATTTTTTATAAAAAGCGGCTATAGGCCGTTTTTTGTATTTAAATTTAAATTAATGTTTTAAGACCTATAATATTATTTTATAGGTTTTAGTGTGTATTTTTACTTTTTGTTATATAATATAACTTATGATAAAATAGGTTAAATTATATATAGTTAGTTAAGAGTTAGAAGTTAAGAGTTTAGGGTGAAACTGGAGCTCAGTTTCTTTTAATTTAATATAATTTGCAATGATGTTAATTTTAAATTCTCTAATTTGATAAAGGTATAGATTTAAAATTGAACTTAGAATCCTAGATAATGAAATGAGAATTAGTATAAGATATATAGATTAACGGCAGAAAAATTGGAGGTAAGTATGTATTTAGTAGTTGGACTTGGAAACCCAGGAGATAAATATGATAAAACAAGGCATAACGTAGGTTTTGATATTATAGATTTGTTAGCAAATGAGTATAATATTGATGTTAATAGGCAAAAATTTAAAGGTATGTATGGAGAAACAAACATAAATGGTGAAAAGGTAATTCTTTTAAAACCTCAGACATTTATGAATTTAAGTGGTGAAAGTGTTAGAGAGGTTTGTGATTTTTATAAAATACCAAATGATAATGTAATAGTAATTTATGATGATATAAGCTTAGAAGTTGGAAATATTAGAATAAGACCTAAAGGAAGTGCTGGTGGACACAACGGAATTAAAAATATAATAGCTCATTTAGGTACAGATGTTTTTCCAAGAGTAAAGATAGGTGTTGGAGGCCCAGCAGGTGATTTAGTTAATCATGTATTAGGTAAGTTTTCAAAAGAAGAAAGAGAATCATTAGAGAAAACTTTTAAACCAGCAATAGGAGCAGTAGAAACAATAATATCTGAAAGTACTGCAGAGGCTATGAACAAATTTAATGGATTTAAGGCCTAACAACTATAGGTCTATATTTAGGCATATTCAAAAGATAATAAGTTTGAACTATTGTTTATTTTACGTAATACTTAATAGTTAAAAGTCATATATAGTGCTACTATAAATGGCTTTAAGTTTGTTGTATTGAAGAATATATAGTTGAATTGTTATTTTTTTATATGCCTTATTTAAAATTTAAATAAGTGGTAATTTAATTAATAAAAGTTTTTATAAGAAAATATAAACTTAGTTATTTAAAAGATTGATGTAAACATAATATAATTTAAAATTTTAGCCTAAAATCATATATGAGGCTAGGTTAAAGTTTTTAAAGTAGAGGTGATACTTTTGAGATTAAATGGAATTATGTCGCCATTAAGGAATAGTAAAGAATTTAAAGAAATATCAAAAAGTATAGAAAATAATAGATTTCCAATAGGAGTTTATGGACTTTCTGAATCTTCAAAAAGCTATTTGATAAATGCTGTATATGAAAATGTAAATGAAAAAATATTAATATTAACACATAGTGATGTAGAAGCTAAAAATATCTATGAAGATTTAAATTTATATATAGATAAAGTTTTCTATTTTCCATCTAAAGAAGTTGTTTTTTATAATGCAGACGCTATATCTGGTGATGTTAGATGGGAAAGACTTAAGATACTAAGCAATATAATAAAAAACAAATCCCAAGTAGTTGTAGCACCTATAGATGCCATAATAGGTTTATACACTCCAGTAGATATGTTTAAAAAATATATCTTTTCATTAAGAGTTGGAAAAGTAGTGGACATGACGGAACTTACTGAAAAACTTATACAATGTGGTTATGAAAGATGTGAGATGGTTGAATCTAAAGGTCAATTTTCAGTAAGAGGTGGTATATTAGACGTATTTCCACCGGTAGGGGCATACCCGTACAGGATAGAATGGTTTGATGATGAAATAGATTCTATAAGAACATTTAACGTTGATAGCCAAAGAAGTATTGAAAAAGTTAAAACTGTTAATATATTTCCAGCAAAAGAAATAATAACAGATGAAGAAAGTATAAAATTTGCATATGAGCAAATAGAAAAAGATTTTGCTGAATCAATGAAAAACTTTGAAAAAAATAAGAATTTTGATGCTAGCGAGCGTTTAAATGCTATAATTTCTGGTAATCTAGAGTCGTTAAAGGAAACATGGACTTTTGAAACTATAGATAGTTATACACCGTATTTTTATAAAACGATGTCAACACTTTTAGATTATATCGGTAATTGCTTTATTTTAGTTGATGATGTTCAAAGATGTAATGGTAAGTTAGAGAGTGTTTATTTTGAATTTGAGCAAAATTATGAAACTTTTTTAAAAAGAGGAAATATACTGCCAAAACAAGCAAAACTTTTAATGTCTAAAGAAGAAGCAATAGATATATTAGAAAATGAAAAGGTTATAACATTAGATGCTATTGCTAAATCACATAAAATATTAAAACCAAGAACTATATCTTCTTTTTCTCAAATTACAATAAGTGATTATCATGGACAGTTAGATTTACTTATAGATGATATTAAAGAAAAAAAGAAAAATGGTTATAGGATTTTAATATTATCAGGAACAAGAACAAGAGGAGAAAGGCTTATTCAAACTCTAAGGGATAGAGAGATAGAGGCTGTTTATAAAGATATTGTAGATAATATAGAACTTGGTCAAGTTGTAGTAACTTTTGGAAACCTTTTAAAAGGTTTTGAATGTCCAGATTTAAAAGTATGTGTTATATCTGATAAAGAAGTTTTTGGACAATCAAAAAGAAAAGCATCTGTTAAGCGTAAAAATGTTAAAGGTGCAAGTAAAATTAAAAGTTTTACAGAACTTAAATTAGGTGATTATGTAGTACATGCAAATCATGGTGTAGGCGTATATAAGGGGATAAAGCAATTAGAAGTACAAGGGCATAAAAAGGACTTTTTAGAGCTTAGCTATAACAATGGAGATACATTATATGTTCCAGCAGAGCAATTAGATTTAGTTCAAAAATATATAGGGTCAGAGGGTAGTCCACCTAAGGTTAATAAATTAGGAGGTAGCGAATGGATAAAAGCTAAAACTAAAGTTAAAAAATCCATAGAGGATATAGCTGAAGATTTAGTTAAACTTTATGCTACAAGGGCACAAATAAAAGGTCATAAATTTGGAAAGGATACAGTTTGGCAAAAACAGTTTGAAGATGAGTTCCCATTCCAAGAAACACCAGACCAGTTAACATCAATAGAGGATATTAAAAAGGATATGGAAAGCGATAAACCAATGGATAGACTATTATGTGGTGATGTTGGTTATGGTAAAACAGAGGTTGCATTAAGAGCTGCATTTAAGTGTGTTATGGAAGGAAAACAAGTTGCATTTTTAGTACCAACAACAATCCTTGCACAACAACACTATAAAAACATGGTTAAAAGATTTTCGGATTTTCCTTTAAAAGTAGACATGGTAAGTAGATTTAGAACATCTGGACAAATAAAGGAAACATTAAAAAAATTGAAAGAAGGCAATGTTGATATTTTAGTAGGAACACATAGATTACTACAAAAGGATGTTCAATTTAAAGATTTAGGTCTTTTAATAGTTGATGAGGAACAAAGATTTGGAGTTACTCATAAGGAAAAAATAAAAAATCTTAAAAAGAATGTAGAAGTATTAACATTATCAGCAACACCTATACCAAGAACTCTTCATATGTCTTTAACAGGAGTAAGGGACATAAGTGTAATAGAGACTCCTCCAGAGGATAGATATCCAGTACAAACATATGTAGTAGAGTTTAATGAGCAGTTAATTAGAGATGCTATAATGAGAGAACTAAATAGAGATGGACAAATACTTTTTGTTTATAATAGAGTAGAAACAATAAAAGATATGGCTGCTTATCTACAGAAATTAGTTCCAGAAGCTAGAATTGGAATAGGTCATGGTCAGATGACAGAAAAAGAACTAGAAAAAGTAATACTAGATTTTACTGATTATAAATATGATATGCTTGTCTGTACAACTATAATAGAAACAGGAATAGACATTCAAAATGCTAATACTATGATTATATATGATGCAGATAGAATGGGACTTTCTCAACTTTATCAGTTAAGAGGAAGGGTTGGAAGAAGTAATAGGATAGCTTATGCTTACTTTACGTACACCAAAGATAAAGTCTTAACAGAAGTTGCAGAAAAGAGATTAAAAGCTATAAAAGATTTTACGGAGTTAGGGTCTGGATTTAAAATAGCTATGAGAGACTTAGAAATAAGAGGCGCTGGAAATATAATGGGGTCATCACAACATGGCCATATGGCAGTAGTAGGTTATGATTTATATTGTAGAATGCTTGAAGATTCTATAAAACTAATAAAAGGTGATATAGAGAATGAACCTATAGAAACTACTGTAGATTTAAAAATTGATGCATTTATCCCATCTAACTATATAGTTGATGAAACACAGAAAATTGAAGTATACAAAAAAATTGCATCAATTGATAGCTATGACTATATGATGGAACTGCAAGAAGAAATAGAAGATAGATTCTCTGATATACCTCCAACAGTTTATAATTTAATGAATATAGCATATCTTAAATTTTTAGCTAAAGAAGTTGGAATAATTGAGATAAAAGAAATCAAAAAAGAAGTTGTACTAACCTTTGAAAATAAAAAATATTTAACTCAAAATATATTAAATGGTATTTTGGATAAATATATTAAGAAAATTAACTTCAAAATAGGTGAGACCCCTGGTATGTCGTATAAAATAATAGAAGATAAAAAAGAGAAACTTCTAGATAACTTAATAGAACTTGTAAAATTTATGCAAAGTTTAAATGAAAAAAAATAATAAAGCTACAAAACATAAAATTGTATAAATGGTAAATGTTTTAAAATATAAAGTTTTATGCTAAAATAAAATCAAATGTCACACATATGAAATAAAAATAAATTAAAATAATCAGAGGAATTTTATTTAAATAGATGTTTATATAATGACTAGATGATTTTGAATGGAGGATTAATTGTGAAAAGTGTTAAAAAAATAGTAGCTGCATGCTTGATAGCTGCAATGACAACTTCTTTAGTAGGATGTAATTTAATAGAAAGAACTCCAGAAGGTGTTGCTAAGTCAACTGTTGCAAAAATTAATGGAGAAAAAATAAAAAGATCCGAATTAGATGCTAGAATGAAATCTATAGAAGCTCAAATAACTAAAGAAAAAGGTGAAGATTACCTAAAATCTGAAGAAGGAAAAACTCTTTTAACTCAATACAGAACTCAGATGTTAAACCAAATTGTAGGAGAAAAAATATTACAAAATAAGGCTACAGAACTAAAAGTTATGCCAACAGAAGAAGAATTTAAAACTGAAATAGATAAAGAATATAAAACTATAACTGATTCTTTTGATAGTGAAGATAAATTTAAAGCTGCTTTACAACAAACTGGAGAAACAGAAGAAAGTTTAAAAAATAATATAAGAAATAAATTGATATATGATAAAGTTCATGATGCGGTAGTTAAAGATGTTAAAGTAACTGATGAAGAAATTAAGACTCATTATGATTCTAATATGGATAAATACACAGAGCAACCAAACAAAACAAATCTTAAACATATATTAGTTGGAACAGAAGAAGAAGCTAATGCTGTAATAGAGAGATTAAAAAAAGGTGAAGATTTTGATGCAGTAGGAGAAGATATTAAAGCTAAACAAGCTGAAAAAGACGCAGCAAAAACAGATGATAGTAAAAAAGAAGACGCACAAACTTCTGCTAATAGATTTGAAGATTTAGGTTGGGTTGAATTTGAAAACTCTGGATTTGATGCTACGTTTATGCAATTTGCAAAACCATTAACAAAAGGAAGCTACACTACAGCGCCAGTTCATACTCAATGGGGATATCATATTATTAAATGTTATGATAAACAAGAGTATCCAGTTAAAGCGTTTGATAAAGTAAAAGAAGAAATAAAAACAGAACTTCAAAAACAAAAAGAAGAAACTACTTGGAATGAAACAGCAGAAAAGTGGCAAAAAGAAGCTAATATAAAAACATATGAAAAAAATTTAAAATAATATAAATAAAAAGAGGTTATAACTGTAGTTATAGCTTCTTTTTTTCATTTTAAATGAAAATTTTATAAATGTGTATAAAATTTCAAATTTAGAAGGATAATAATAGCATAATATAAAACAATTAACTTCAAAAGAGGAGGAATCATTGATGAAGGCAACAGGAATAGTAAGAAGAATAGATGATTTAGGTCGTGTAGTTATCCCTAAAGAAATAAGAAGAACTCTTAGAATAAGAGAGGGAGATCCATTAGAAATATTTACAGATAGAGAAGGTGGAGTTATATTAAAAAAATATTCTCCAATAGAAGAATTAAGTGAATTCTCAAAAGAATATGCAGAAGCACTTCAACAAACAATAGGTAATATAGTAATTGTTGCAGATAAAGATAGCATAATATCTGTAAGTGGATGTTCTAAAAAAGAATATATGGATAAAAAAGTTACTAATGAAGTGGAAAACTTAATGGAAGGTCGTAGAGCTGTAATTTTAGGCGAAGGATCAGAAAAGGTTATACCATTATATGAAAGTGAAGATGAAAATACATATAAATCTCAAGTTATTAGCCCTATAATAGCAGAAGGCGATGCTATTGGAGCAGTAATAATAGTTTCTAAAGAGGAAAATGTAAAATTTGGAGATTTAGAGTTAAAATTAGCTGAAACAGCATCCGCCTTCTTAGGAAAACAAATGGAACAATAATGGCATTTATATGCCATTATTTTTTTGTCTTCCAACTACATCTATTACTATTGACTAAAAATCACTGTATTAAACATACAAGCTAAATAAAATAAAAAATATATTAATATTTCACTTAAAGTAATAAACGCACTGAATAGTAAATAAATTAAAATAAGGACAACCTTATTGCTTATAAATGGTTTAAAACGTAGATGTAAATTTAACGATAAAAATTAAAGCTTGAAATTTACTATTTTAAAATAGTGGTTGAATACTAATTGGGGGGATATTATGAAAAAGCAATCATTGGTTAAAGGTACTGTGATACTAGGATTTGCAAGTATATTTGCAAGGTTTTTAGGACTGTTTTTTAGAATACCTATTCAAGGGTTAATAGGTGATGAAGGTATGGGTTACTACCAAATGTCATATCCTTTATATATGACATTTGTAGCTTTAGCATCAGGTATACCAATAGCTATGTCTAAAATTATAGCTGAAGTTAATGCGAAAAATGATTATGAAGGAACTAAAAGAATTTTAAAAGATACACTAATGTTTATGATTCCAATAGGAATAGTTGCATCAGCTATTATGTTTAGCTTTGCAAAACCAATAATAACAGGATTAAAATGGCATCAAAATTCATATATAGCTTTTCTTGCAATATCAATAGCACCAATATTTGTTTGTATTATGTGTACATTTAGAGGATTTTTTCAAGGAATGCAGAATATGACATATACAGGTATATCTCAAATAGTTGAACAGTTAGGAAGAGTTATAGGAGGAGTTTTATTTGCTTACTTATTATTACCTAAAGGAATAGCTTTTGCGGCAGGTGGTGCAGCACTAGGAACAGTAATTGGAGGGATTTTAGGTAGTATATATTTAGTTATTGCATATATGAGACAAAGACCTATAAAAAGAGTAAATAAAAATTTAAAAACTAAAAGTATGATAAGTGAAATTGCAAAGGCTGCATTACCTATTTCTATAGGAGCAGCAGTAGGTACTGTTATGTCACTTATTGATTCAATAATAGTTCCTGAGCGTTTATTAGTAGCAGGTTTTACTTTAGAAGAAAGTGCAATTCTTTATGGACAAATGACAGGAAAAGCATTAACATTATCTAACGTACCACTAGCTCTATCTATGGCATTATGTGCAACTTTGGTACCTATAATATCAGAAGCATATTCAACAGGAAGAAGATTTGAGCTAGAACGTAGAGTGGAAATGTCCTTTAAACTTTCTTTTGTAATAGCACTTCCTTGTACAGTGGGGTTATATACGCTAGCAGCACCTATAATGCATTTAATATTTTTAAAGGATGTTGCAGGATATAATATTCTTAAATTTGTATCATTAACAATACCTTTTGTAATAATAACTCAAACAACAACAGCACTATTACAAAGCGTAGGAGCTTATTTAAGACCAGTATATAATTTAGCTATAGGATGTATAATAAAGGTGGTAATTAGCTATATGCTAGTTTCTATAACTGTTTTAAATATATATGGTGCAGTAATAGGAACAATGGTTGGGTATATAGTCACCGTTGTATTAAATATGATTCAAATTAGAAAAATTTTTAATACAAAAATAGATTTAGTGGAAACTTTGTTAAAACCAGCAATTGGTACATTACTTATGGCTTTTTCAGTTGTTTTTGTCTATAATACTGTCTATAAGTATACAATAAGTAATACAATAGCATGTTTATTTTCTATTTTTGCAGGAGTAATAATATATTTAGTGGCAATTATAACATTAAAAGTGTTTGAGATTGAAGATATTAAAGGCAAATTTATAAAAAATTAGGTATATGAAAAGAAATAATAAACTAAAGATTCAAAGTATATTTGGTCTATTATTTATTTGATTATCACTTAGACAGGAGCGTGAAACAATTGATAAAAATAGTAGGATTAGGACCAGGAGCAAAAGAAGCGCTTACCATTGGAACGTTAGAGCTTTTAAGAGATAGTAAAAATGTATTTTTTAGAACAGAAAAACACCCTAATGTAGAATATTTAAAATCTTTAGGTGTAAAGTTTAATAGCTATGATAGTGCATATGAAAACAGTGAAAGTTTTGATGAGGTTTATAAATCTATAGCTGATGACATAATAAATAAACATAATAGTTTAAAGGATATAGTTTATGCAGTACCAGGCCATCCATTAGTTGCAGAAAACTCTGTAACATTGCTAATAGAAAAATGTGAAGAATTAAAAATAGACTATGAGATATTACCAGCAGTTAGTTTTGTTGATGCTGTTATGGAAAGTTTAAAGTTAGATCCTATAAATGGGATAAAAATAATAGACGCTTTTGATATAAAAAATCAAATTTTAGATAAAAGAGTAGGACTTATAATAACACAGGTATATAATAAATTTATAGCATCAGAAACAAAGCTTGCGCTGCTAGAATACTACAAAGATGAAACAGAGATATATTTTGTAAGAGCAGCTGGGGTTAAAGGATTAGAAAGCATAAGAAAAATAAAATTATATGAGCTTGATAGACAAGAAGATATAGATTATTTAACATCAATTTATATACCTAAAAAACTAGAGGAAGTAAAAGATTTTTATGATTTATTAAATATAATGGATACTCTAAGAGGCGAAGATGGATGTCCATGGGATTTAGAACAAAGTCATAAATCATTAAAAAGATGTTTAATAGAAGAAACTTATGAAGTTATAGAAGCTATAGATGAAGAAGATGACATGAAACTTACAGAAGAACTTGGAGATGTATTACTACAAGTAGTCTTCCATAGCCAAATAGGCAAAGAAGAGGGTTATTTTAACATAAATGATGTTATAGAAACTATTTGTAATAAAATGATAAATAGACATCCACATATATTCAGTAATGTAAATGTTAAAAATAGTGAAGAAGTTCTAAAAAATTGGGACGAAATAAAAAAAGAAGAGAAAAAGTATAAAAGTTACACTGATGAACTTACAAGCGTACCTAAGGTTTTACCAGCACTTTTAAGAGCAGACAAGGTTCAATGCAAGGCTGCAAAAGTAGGTTTTGATTGGGCAGATGTAAAACCAGCTATGGATAAGGTAATTGAAGAGTTAAATGAAGTAAAAGATGTATATAATGGCGAAAATAAGTCAAGAATACTAGAAGAAGTAGGTGATTTAATATTTGCTGCGGTAAATGTTGCTAGACTTCTTGACATAGACCCAGAAATTGCATTAAATTATACTATAGATAAATTTATAAATCGCTTTAAGTTTATAGAAGAGTGTGCAATAAAAAAAGGTTTAGATCTTTTAGATATGACTCTTGAAGAAATGGATGAGTTATGGGAAGAAGCTAAACGTATGTAAATATTAAATACTTTTACAATAAATAAAAAAGCAGAAATTATTTGCAAAACATGTTTATAATATGCTATCTTATACTCAACGATAAATGAAGTTGTGAATGAAGAAGCGTTTTAATATTAAGGAGGTACAATCGTGAACAAATTAGAATTAGTTACAAATATGGCAGAAAAATCAGGTTTAACAAAGAAGGATGCAGAGACTGCTTTAAAAGCATTCATAGAGAGTGTTGAAGAGGCATTATCAAAAGGAGAAAAGGTTCAATTAGTAGGATTCGGAACTTTCGAAACTAGAGAAAGAGCAGCTAGAAAAGGAAGAAACCCAAGAACTAAAGAAGAAATAGATATACCAGCATCAAAAGCACCAGTATTTAAAGCTGGAAAAGAATTTAAAGATATAGTAAATAAATAATTTATTATAAATTTAAAAGAAAAAACCTGGATTTAGTTCTAGGTTTTTTTTATATATAAAAGCAATTATAATAAATATAGAATTAAATCATAATATTATATATAAAATAAATTTTGAGGTGGGAAGAATGAGATTAGATAAGTATTTAAAAGTTTCTAGAATAATAAAAAGAAGAACAGTTGCAAAAGAAGTTTGTGAAAACCAAAGAGTTTTAATAAATGGAAAAGTAGCAAAGCCAGGAACAGTAGTTAAAGAAGGAGATATAATTGAAATACAGTTTGCAACACAAGTACTAAAAGCAAGAATTATAAATATAGCAAGTCATGTTACAAAAGAAGATGCTAAAAATATGTATGAAATTATATCTGGTGAAGAAGATAAAGAGTAGTAATTTATATTAAAAAATTATATTTGTTTGCATATATCTTGAATGAATACAATATTTATTAATAGGGAGTAAGTATTCAGGGAGGATTATATGGAAAATAAAAATAATAAAATTGAAGATAAAAAAAGTTACTTAACCTTAGACTCAAGAAAAAGAATGACCATAGATGGTGTTCAAGAGATTATAAGTTTTGATGAAGAACAAATACTTTTAAACACTGTTTTGGGTGCAATGGACATAAGAGGCGAAAATTTAAAAATGAATAAACTAGATGTGCAAAATGGGGATGTTATGATTAGTGGCAAAATAACATATATTGTATACACAAGCGATGAAAAAAAACCAAGAAAGGGAAAAGGGGCTTTATCAAAGCTTTTTAGGTAACAATTATGTTATTTACAATGGAAAGACAAGTATCACTCTTAATTTTTAGCATTTTAAGTGGTATGATAATAGGAGTACTTTTTGATATTTACAGAATAATTCGTGGATTTGAAGATGTTGGTAAAATAATAACAACTATTCAGGACATATTATTTTGGACAGCTACAGGATCTATAGTGTTCTTATTTATGATGTACACTAATTATGCATACATGGATTTTAATATTTTTATATATATTGCACTAGGTTTATTTATTTATATAAAATTTATTAGCAGAACGTTTATAGACATGTTAAGACAGGTAATGTATGGAATATCAACGTTTATAAGAAGAATTTTTTATATTTTGTCTTATCCTGTAAGAATTTGTTTAAATAGAGTAAAAGGAAAAATAAAAAATTAACATAAAACATCTTGAACAAATGAACAATACAAATTAAAATATACTTATATGTTAATGATAAGTATATTTTAATTTTTTATAATTGCAAATATATTCTTAGTACTTATTTTTTATTTGTCTATGGGTGGTGAGTATTGTGTTTAAAAATAAAAAATGTAAATATATAATTTTAGGATGTTTAGGTATATATATATCTTACGTTTTAATTCAACAACAGGTTATAATGCATAGACAGAATAAAGAACTAACAAACTACACTGTAGAACACGACAGATTAAAAAAAGAAAATAAAAAATTACAGGATGAAGTTGAGCTATCCAAAACCGATAAGTATATTGAAAAATTGGCTAGAGAAAAACTAGGACTTATTAAAGACGGTGAGACTCCTGTAATAGATAACAGTGTAAGTGAAAAATAGACTTTATGTTGTTTATAGCGTAATATACTGTAGATGACATAATATATAAATTAAAACATTATTTAAGGAGGAGTCTTTTTAATATGACCTTAAAGGCTGGAAGTATAGTAGAAGGTAAAGTAGTGAACATAACTAATTTTGGTGCTTTTGTTGAAGTGGAAGGAAAAACAGGTCTTGTCCATATTTCGGAAGTATCAGATGTATTTGTAAAGGATGTTAGAGAACATCTAAAAGAAAATGATGTTGTTAAAGTGAAAGTAATTTCAGTTGATGACAATGGAAAAATGAGTTTATCTATAAAGCAAGCGGGAGTACCTAAAAAATCTTGCAAACCTATGGAAATAGATTGGGATAAGGAAAAATCGAAAAGCGGATCTTCTTCATTTGAGGATAGAATGTCTAAATTTCTAAAGGATAGTGAAGAAAGATTTCAAGATTTAAAAAGAAGCCAAGATAATAAAGGCCGTGGCTACAATAAAAAAAGTTATTAATATAAAATAAAAGAGTGTTAATCACTCTTTTTTTTAACTTGTAGTTTAAATTTTGAATTTTTGCACAATATAAGTATATAATTCCTAATTATATATTAAGGCTTAAAATAAGAATGATAAAAAATATAAAATGCAAATTCACCTTTAAAACCTATAAGATTCATAGTGAAAATGAATAAAATTACATAAAATAATTCAGAAAAAAATAAGTTTAAAAATTCTGACAAAAAACCAAAGTTTACTAAACGTTGAAAATACTAGCTTTAAAGGAAAATTGCATGTTATAAAAAAACTGTTGACAATAGTTTGATATTACACTATAATAAATATTGTCGTCAGGCAGTGATGACAAAAAATGCAACAAAGCAACAAAATGCTTGAGTGGCGGAACAGGCAGACGCACAGGACTTAAAATCCTGCGGTGGTTAAACACCGTACCGGTTCGATTCCGGTCTCAAGCACCAATGTCGCGGGGTGGAGCAGCTGGTAGCTCGTCGGGCTCATAACCCGAAGGTCACAGGTTCAAGTCCTGTCCCCGCAACCACATGGCGGAATAGCTCAGCTGGCTAGAGCATTCGGTTCATACCCGAAGTGTCGTAGGTTCAAGTCCTATTTCCGCTACCATTTTAAATGCAATGTTGTGTTTGAAAAATAAATACGCTTGAGTGGCGGAACAGGCAGACGCACAGGACTTAAAATCCTGCGGTGGTTAAACACCGTACCGGTTCGATTCCGGTCTCAAGCACCAACATCGCGGGGTGGAGCAGCTGGTAGCTCGTCGGGCTCATAACCCGAAGGTCACAGGTTCAAGTCCTGTCCCCGCAACCAATTTTTAATTTAATAAATACGCTTGAGTGGCGGAACAGGCAGACGCACAGGACTTAAAATCCTGCGGTGGTTAAACACCGTACCGGTTCGATTCCGGTCTCAAGCACCAATGTCGCGGGGTGGAGCAGCTGGTAGCTCGTCGGGCTCATAACCCGAAGGTCACAGGTTCAAGTCCTGTCCCCGCAACCAACATGGCGGAATAGCTCAGCTGGCTAGAGCATTCGGTTCATACCCGAAGTGTCGTAGGTTCAAGTCCTATTTCCGCTACCAGAGACTCACTATATATAGTGAGTCTTTTTCGTTTTGAAAAATAAAATTAATATATAAAAATCTACAATAAAAACCTTTCAGGAAAATATTACCATAAATTTACTTTAAAAAAATTCATTTTACAAAGAGATTACACTTTATACGACACAAAAGTTATCCCCTATAAAAAACACAAAAATAGAATATAAATAAAAAATAAATTTACAAAAATTGGATAAATCCCTCCATTAACATATTTCTTATAAAAATATTAATAAATTATGTATGACATTAGGAATTATATAAAAGTACAATTAGGGAAAAAATGTCAGAAATAAATTTCAAGTACCTACCAGTAATTGACATTTAATTCCAGAGACCTTTGCTATAATAAATTTATCGATTGAGACAAGGAATTATTAAATTAAGGGGTAGGTGGTTATAGATGCAATATGGAGCAGATGTATTTCCATATAAAAGAATAAAAAAATCAAATAGTAATAAAATTAAAGAGCAGGAAAGAAGCAAGAGGATTTTTCTTAAAATTTCAGGTATGTTTCTAATTAGTTTGTTAATTAGTAGAACGATGATAATTAATAGTACTGCTCCATTCGGAATTGCATTTCTAATAGTAGTACTAAATAATGACGATTATAGACTTACATTATCATCAGCTTTTGGAACAATAATGGGATATATAACTATGCAAAGTTATGTTAAAGATATAAGTATGTATTATGTTATTATTCCAAGTGTAGTTTTATTATCACTATTATTGTCCCATATAGATTTAAGTGAAAAATATAAAAAGATAGTGACGTGGGCAGTTTTAACTATTGGAATGTTTTCTTACAATATAATAATTAATGAATTTGGAATGGGTATGGCTGGAGTTTCAACACTTACGAATTTATGTTGCATATTCCCAATATATTTTATTCTTCAGATAAGTGATGTATGCTTTAAAGAATTAAAAACTAAACATCTTTTTAAGGATGAAGAAGTAGTATGTATGGCTATTTTGATATCCATAGTTATTGCAGGTACATGGGGGATAAAAATATTTGGTGTATCAGTGACTAATGTACTCGCCTTTACAGCTGTATTAGGTATAAGCTATATTAGCGGAAGTGCTGTAGCTGGAACTGTAGGACTGGCCATGGGGGCTATAATTGGGATGAGCAATCAAAATTTATTAATATATATAACTGTATTAGGTATGGTAGGGCTTATTAGTGGAATTTTTAAAGAAGGTGGACGAGCTTTTGTGTCCTTATCATTTTTAGTTACATTCTTAATAGTTAAAGTGTATTTATTAACATCATCCTTTGCAGATGTTAGCAGTTTTGCTTTAATGGATGGAATATTAGCAATAGGAATATTTGCACTGATGCCAGGGCGAGTTTATGATACTATAGGCTCTGAAATTAATTCAGAGAAAAAACGAATAAATTTAGATAGAAATTATTTAAATAATATAAAAAATATGTATTTGAATAAGCTTGATAATTTTTCAGATGTATTGTCAAATATGTCTGATATCCTATCGGAATTAGTTGACAATGACAAGTTATTAATGACAAGTAAAAGTACTGAGTTAGTAGATAATTTAGCAGCACGTGTCTGCGGTGATTGTAATGCTAATTGTATATGTTGGAATAGAGAACATCATCTAACTTATAATGCTTTTTCTGAGCTTATTGAAAATCAGCAGAAAAAATCTAATAGATTTCCTATGGAATTAGAAAGGAAGTGTTTAAAAAAAGGTGCTCTTATAAGAAATTCAGAGGATGTAGTTAATAAATATATAATAAGTGAGATGTGGAGAACTAGATTAAGTGAAGGAAGGGAGCTTTTAGCAAGTCAAATAAATAATATGGCAAAGTCAGTAGATGAACTAGTTCAAGAATTTAATGAAGAGCTTAAAAATGACGGGAAATTAGAAAGGGATATAATTAAGCTTTTAGATAAGAATAAAATATATTATGATGATGTATTTTGTATAAAAGATAAAAATGATAGGAGTGTTATAAGAATAACTGCAACACAATATGGCTCTTTACAAGTATATTCAAATAGAATTTTACCAATCATAGAGGAAGCTGCAGGAACCAATATGGTTGTAAATGAAGATGGTTGTTATATAAATTCTAATACAAATAGTTGTATTGCAGTTTTTGAAGAGGCACCTAATTTAAAAGTAGTTACCTATATGGCTAAGGCGAGTAAAGACGGATATACAGTTCATGGAGATAGCTATAGCTTTGGAAATACTAGTATAGGAAACTATATGATGCTAGTAAGTGATGGTATGGGGTCAGGTCCACAAGCAGGTAGAGAAAGTGAAGCGGCAGTAGAATTAATTGAAAAGTTTATAAATGCTGGGTTTAGTAAGACTACAGCCATTAATACAGTTAATTCTATAATGACCTTGAAATTTTGTGAAGAAGAGAAATTCTCTACTATAGACTTAAGTACTATAGATTTATATAGTGGAGAAATAGATTTTATGAAAGTTGGTGCAGTGGCTAGTTTCATAAAATCTGATGATGTAGTAGATATAATTAAATCTAAAAGTCTACCTATTGGAGTTTTAGATGAAGTTGATATAGATACTTGTACAAGAAAGGTTAAACATGGTGATTTAGTAGTTATGCTTACAGATGGCGTATCTGATGTTGAAGAGGCAGGGGGGATTGGTTGGATTTTAGATTATATGGGTAGACATGATGAAGATGTTGAAAATTTAGCAAGCGGAATAATAGAAGAAGCTAAAAGGCTTGGAAAAAATAAAGTGGGAGATGATATGACTGTTTTAGTATCAAAAGTATATAATCAATATAATGCAGGATAATATGTTATTGTCAGTATTAGACTAAGGTATAAAATGAAGAAGTGTTAATAACATTTCTTCATTTTTTAAGTTAATATACAGTAAATTTCTATATCTAACTAAAGCTATATTCAAGGTTCACAACCGTAACAAATTATATAATTGACAATGGACAATTGACATTTGACAATTATGGAGGAAACCGGATCACCAGTTTCTTTTGAATTGCTAGGGACTGGCTTTGATTTATTAGCTAAGAAGTACAAAGCTAGGAGAGCATCTAATTTTAAGTGAAGTAAATAAATTTACCGTGCCTGTCCCATTTGTTATAGAGGTAGTACTATAAGGATTTGATTGTTTAAGTGTGTTGCTAAAACTGGTGATGGGGACCGACTTTGAGTACCATTGGAGAGAATTTAAAATCAACAAAAGCATATATACTAAAGTATAGCAAAGTAGCCAATTACGCGTCTGTCCCTCTTGTGATGGAGGCGGAACATAGGATAGATGCCTTACTTATTTGAGGTAGCGGGTTTTAAAAATTGACAAAGGACAAAGGACAATTGATAATTAAAAAAATTAAGGATTAAGAATTATGAATTAAGAATTCAGGAGGAAAGTGGCAACCACTTTCTGAAAATGATTTAAAAAAATATGTTCAAAATTACTAAGAACGAAGTGACTAGTAATAACCGCAATTCTTAACTAAATTAAGTTATTAACTAAAATTAATAAATAGTTTGTATTTAAAAATAATAGTTGTTAAAAAGTTAATTAACATTTAATATTAATACATAGATTACTTTTATAAATACATAAGATAATTTCATGAAAAATAGTGAATAATGAATAATGATTTCAATATAATATTTGTTCTTTTTCTTTTATTAAATTATAATTTGTGATAATATGATTAAATGAACATTGTAATAATAGGAAGTGATAATGTTTTGCAAAATACAGTTTTAAGTACAATAAATACTTATAGTATGATAAAAAATAACGATAAAATCTTAGTTGCGTTATCAGGTGGACCAGATTCTATGGCGTTACTACATGTTTTAGACTCCTTAAAAGATAAATTAAATGTAAAAATAGGAGCAGCTCATTTAAATCATCTTTTAAGAGGGGAAGATGCCCAAAATGATGAAAAGGTATGTGAAAACTTTTGCAATGAAAGAAATATTGATTTTCATGTTAGAAGAATAGATATTGATGAAATGGCGAAGTCTAAAGGAGTATCCCATGAAATGGCTGGTAGGGAAGCAAGATATAATTTTTTTGAGGAATTAATGAATAAATGTGGGTATAATAAAGTAGCAATTGCTCATAATTTAAATGATCAAGCGGAAACTGTGCTTATGAGAATGATGCGAGGTTCTGGTATAGAAGGATTGGTTGGAATAAAACCAGTTAGAGATGAAATTTTTATAAGACCGCTAATAGAAACTTCAAGAAAAGAAATAGAAAAATACTGTGATGATAATAATTTGAAACCAGCTATCGATAAAACAAATTTTGAGAATATTTATGCTAGAAATAAAGTGAGATTAGAATTAATTCCATATATAGAAGAACATTTTAATAAAGACATAATAAAAACTCTTAATAGAATGTCTAGGGTAATTAATGAAGATAATGAATTTGTAGAAGATTTTTCCAAAAAAATATTCAAAAAATATTGTTATAAAAAACAGGATAGAGTTATAATATATAAAGATGCATTTAGTGAGCATAAATCTATAGTTTCAAGAGTGTTAAGAATGGCTATAATGCAAGTAAAAGGCAATTTATATAACATAGAAAGTGGTCACATTAATGACATAATTAAATTGTATAATCACAATACTGGTAAAACCTTAATGTTACCAGAAGGAATAAGAGTTGACAATGTTTATAAGGATATACATATTTATATATGTGATACTAAACAAAAAGAGGATACCAACTTTAATCTAAAGTTAAATATAGATGAAAAAATATATTGTGATGAATTATCAAAATATATAACTTTAAAATCTATATATAATAAGAAAGATTTTAAAATGGAAAATAATGATATGATAAAATATTTCGATTTAGATAAAATTAAAGGTGATATTTCTATAAGATACAGAAAAAATGGAGATAAATTCTCAATGCTAGGAATGAAGGGGAGTAAAAAGATAAAAGATATTTTTATTGATTTGAAGGTTCCTAGGGAAGAACGAGATTTTATTCCATTAATATGTTTTGATAATGAAATATCATGGATAGTTGGGTTTAGAGTAAGTGAGAAATTTAAAATTGATAGAAATACTAAAAATATTTTACGTATATCAATAGAAAGGTAGGTTAATTTATGGAGGCAGATATAAAAGAGGTATTAATATCAGAAGAAGAACTAAAGGCAAAAGTAAAGGAATTAGGAGCTCAGATAACCAAGGATTATAAAGGTAAAGATTTATTGGTATTGGGAATATTAAAAGGATCTGTTATGTTTATGTCTGATCTTTTAAGAGAAATAAAAACACCATGCTACATGGATTTTATGGCTGTATCTAGTTATGGTAATTCATCTGAAAGTTCAGGTATTGTAAAAATTATAAAAGATTTAGATTTCGAAGTTAAAGGAAAACATGTTTTAATAGTTGAAGACATAATTGATTCAGGGGTTACACTTAAATATTTAATGAAATATTTAGCAGCAAGAAATCCTGAAAGCTTAGAAATAGCAAGTTTATTAAATAAACCAGAAAGAAGAAAAGAAGATGTTCATGCTAAATATTTAGGATATGATGTACCAGATGAATTTTTAGTTGGATATGGTCTTGATTATTCAGAAAGATATAGAAATTTACCTTACATAGGTATATTAAAAGAATCTGTTTACAAAAAGTAGTTTATATGAATTCATATTGAACTCTTTATGATATAATAGTTAGTAACTTAAAATTAAAACACTTTTAGAAAGAGAGGGGGGCCTTTAGTGAAGAAGTTTTCGAGTGCAACGGCCTGGTTATTAGTTTTAATTCTAGTAATTGTTTCAGCTTTTACACTTTATGATGGAAAAGGCAATGTTACGCAGTTAAATGCTATTCAATTTGAAACATACTGGAAAGATAGTAAAGTTAAAACAGCTCAAATGGATGAAGATAGGATGACAATAGTTGGTGAACTAAAAGATGGCACCAAATATGTTACCGCTTTACCAGAAAAAGCTTTTCTTGATTTAAAACAAGATTATGAGAATAAAGGATTAGAATCCTTATCATTTACACCGCCACAAGAGGTTCCATTTTGGTTTACTATGTTACCAACATTCTTAATAATAATAATGTTAGTAGCATTCTGGGGAATGTTTATGCAACAATCTGGTGGAGGCGGTGGAAACCGTGGTGTTATGAACTTTGGAAAAAGTAAAGCTAAAATGGCAACACCAGATAAAAAGAAAGTTACATTTAAAGATGTAGCAGGTGAAGATGAGGAAAAAGAAGAACTAGCAGAAATAGTAGATTTTCTTAAAAGTCCTAAAAGATATATAGATGTAGGTGCAAGAATACCTAAAGGGGTCCTTTTAGTTGGTCCTCCAGGAACAGGTAAAACATTACTTGCAAAAGCTGTAGCTGGAGAAGCTGGAGTTCCATTCTTTAGTATATCAGGATCAGATTTCGTTGAGATGTTTGTAGGTGTAGGTGCTTCAAGAGTAAGAGACTTATTTGAGCAAGCAAAGAAAAACTCACCATGTATAATATTTATCGATGAGATTGATGCTGTTGGTAGACAAAGAGGAGCCGGTCTTGGCGGTGGTCATGATGAGAGAGAACAAACATTAAACCAATTACTAGTTGAAATGGACGGTTTTGGAGTTAATGAAGGAATTATCATGATAGCAGCAACAAACAGACCAGACATACTAGACCCAGCATTATTAAGACCTGGTAGATTTGACAGACAAATAGTTGTTGGAGCGCCAGATGTAAAGGGTAGAGAAGAAGTCTTAAAAGTTCACTCTAGAAATAAACCATTAGGCGAAGATGTTGATTTAAAAGTATTAGCAAAAAGAACTCCTGGATTTACTGGAGCAGACTTAGAAAACTTAATGAATGAGGCTGCATTATTAACAGTAAGAGGAAATAAAAAAGTTATAACAATGGAAGAGCTTGAAGAAGCTATTACAAGAGTAATTGCAGGTCCAGAGAAGAAATCTAGAGTAATAAGTGAAAAAGATAAGAGATTAACAGCTTATCATGAAGCTGGTCACGCAGTTGTTTCAAAATATCTTCCAAATTCATATGCAGTACATGAAATAAGTATAATTCCAAGAGGAATGGCTGGAGGATATACTCTTCACTTACCAGATGAAGATACAAGTTATACATCACGTTCTAAGTTAAAAGACGAGATGGTTGGTCTTTTAGGAGGAAGAGTTGCAGAGGCTATAATACTTAAAGAAATAAGTACTGGAGCTAAAAATGATATTGATAGAACAAGTTCTATAGCTAAGAAAATGGTTATGGAATATGGTATGAGTGATAAATTAGGTCCTATATCATATGGTAAAGAACAAGGTGAAGTTTTCTTAGGAAGAGATATTGGTCATTCAAGAGATTTCTCAGAAGAGGTTGCATCATTAATAGATCAAGAAATAAGAGATTTAGTTGATGAAGCTTATGTTAGAGCTAAAACAATATTAACTGAAAATGTTGATAAATTACATGCAGTTGCTATGGCTCTTATGGAAAAAGAAAAACTTACAGCTGAGGAATTCAACTTAATTATGGATGGCAAAAGCTTAGATGAATTAGAAGTAAAAGCTGAAAGCGAAAATAAATCTTTAGAAGAAGAAAAGGCTGTAGATGTAGTAGAAAATACTGTGGAAAATAAAATTTCAGAGGAAAATGAAACTACAATAGATAAAGCTGATATTATAGATAAAGAAGATTAAAAAAGAAGGGCAAGAAAAGCCCTTCTTTTTATTTTACGAACAATATAAAAAAAATAGTGAAAAAATACGTAACATGTCGTATAATAATATTAAAAACAAAAACAAAGTATGTAAAATACAACAAATAATCAATAGGTTTATATATTAACAATTAATTTACAAATATTTCATTTTAAGTAGAATATAAAATAATAATATATAGGTATACAACTATAGGATTATAGAATAACATTTAAAATTAATGGATATAAACCGATTAAATATACTAACAATAAAATTTTATTTAAAAATATAATTAAAATTTTTAGTAAGTATAACATTTAATGTTATTTAGTGATACAATTTAATAATAATTAGTTAAACGTATAGTGAAATAAGCTTGAACTTCAATATAAAAAATAAAATCTGAATGTTCATTATATAGTTTATTATCATTATTTTAGAATATAAGGTCATATGTATATAAGATATGGAATATGATTTTATATTTCTGTATTAAATTTTTAAGTGAAAATTTAAAGGGGGTTTTATAATTATGATGACAGATATTGAAATTGCACAAAGCGCTAAAATGCTACCTATTGTTGATGTAGCTAAAAAAGTAGGATTATCAGAGGATGATATAGAGCTTTATGGTAAATATAAAGCAAAGGTATCTTTAGACGTTTTAAAGAAAAATAATAAGGACGGTAAGTTAATATTAGTTACTGCTATTAATCCAACACCAGCAGGAGAAGGAAAGTCAACAGTTACAATAGGATTAGGTCAAGCTTTATGTAAAATGCAAAAGAATGCAGTTATTGCATTAAGAGAGCCTTCTTTAGGACCAGTTTTTGGAGTTAAAGGGGGAGCAGCTGGTGGTGGTTATGCACAAGTTGTTCCAATGGAAGATATAAACTTACACTTTACAGGAGATATGCATGCTATAACAACAGCAAATAACCTTTTAAGTGCAGCTATAGATAACCATATTCATCAAGGAAACTCATTAAAAATAGATTCAAGAAAGGTACTTTTCAAAAGAGTACTTGATATGAATGATAGAGCATTAAGAAAAGTTATTGTTGGTCTAGGTGGAACTGCAAATGGATTTACAAGAGAAGATGGATTTACTATAACTGTTGCTTCAGAAATAATGGCAATATTATGTTTATCAAATGATTTGATGGATTTAAAAGAGAGATTCGGAAACATATTAGTAGCTTATAACACAGATGGAGAACCTGTATATTGTAAAGATTTAAAAGTAAATGGTGCTATGGCTATGCTTATGAAAGATGCTATAAAACCAAACTTAGTTCAAACTTTAGATAATACACCAGCTATAATACATGGGGGACCATTTGCTAATATTGCTCATGGATGTAATAGTATATTAGCTACAAAAATGGCTTTAAAATTAGGTGATTATGCAATAACAGAAGCTGGTTTTGGAGCTGATTTAGGAGCTGAAAAATTCTTTGACATAAAATGTAGATATGGAAGCTTAAATCCCAGTGCTGTAGTTTTAGTAGCTACTATTAGAGCTTTAAAACATCATGGCGGAGTGAAGAAAGAAAATTTAAATGTTTCTAATGTAGAAGCTTTATCTAAAGGTATAGAAAACTTAGAAAAACAAATAGAAAATGTTCAAAAATTTGGTGTGCCTGTAGTTGTGGCAATAAACAAATTTATAACTGATAGTAATGAAGAAGTTGAATTTATAAAAGACTTCTGTGAGAAAAAAGGCGTAGAAGTATCTTTAACCGAAGTTTGGGAAAAAGGTGCAGATGGCGGATTAGATCTTGCTGAAAAAGTAGTGAAAACTATAGAAGAAAGTGAAAGTAATTTTAAAGTCCTTTATGATGAAAAGCTTTCTGTACAAGAGAAAATTGAAATTATTGCCAAAGAAATATATGGAGCTGATGGAGTAGAGTTTGTTCCAGCAGTAAAAAAACAAATAGCTCAAATAGAAAAAATAGGTGCGGATAAATTACCTATATGTGTAGCTAAAACACAAAATTCTTTATCAGATAATGGAAGTCTTTTAGGAAGACCAAGAGGATTTAAAATTACAGTTAAAGAAGTTAGATTATCAAATGGTGCAGGATTTATAGTAGCACTTACAGGTAACATAATGACTATGCCAGGGTTACCTAAAGTTCCTGCAGCAGAAAAAATAGATATAAGAGAAGATGGAGTAATAGAAGGACTATTTTAAATGAATAATTTGAAATATGAATTTTAAAATTTGAGAATCATTCTAAATGAATAAATAAATTATTAAGAAACCCATTATAAATTGAAAAATTTATAATGGGTTTTGTTGTTTAAAAATATAAGGCATAATCAAAGAATAGTAGACCAGCATTCTAACTTATCTGTAGTAAATACTTTGTCTGTCAAACCTAGATATATCCGTATTATGACTGGATTTAACCTTGTTATTTCGTAACAAATAGTTTTCTAGATTTTATTTAGTATTTATTTTCATAGGCCTAAAAAAGACGGAATTACAGTTAAGAGTTGCAAATTTTAAGTCTTTTTTTTCAATACACAGAAAAATGAAATAAAACCTGCACAATCGGTATACAATCTGAATTTTTTGTGATATTATTGTTGTTGGGTAACATGAGTATTTGAAAGTCAGGAGGCAATGAGATGGATAAACTTGATGTATTTGATGAAGTTATGCATAGAGCACACCAAGGTGGTGGCAAAGAAAAGGTTGATATGCAACACAACTTAAAGAAACTAACTGCTAGAGAAAGAATTTTATCTATACTAGATAATGGCTCGTTTATAGAAGTTGGTGGGTTAATTAAAAAAAATGGTTCAGGGGTTATAGCAGGTCATGGAACTATAAATGGCAGGTTAGTATATATTTATGCAGAAGATTATACTGTAGATGGTGCTACATTTAATAGGTTTGCGGCAGAAAAAATCTGCAATATAATGGACAAGGCTGCACAGTGTGGTGCACCAATAATTAAAGTTTTTGATTCTATTGGTGGGAATATATCACAAGGAGTTGAACTTTTATCTTCTTATGGAAAGGTTTTAAGAAAAACTTCAAAATTAAATGGAGTTATTCCACAAATATCTGTAGTAGCTGGACCATGTAATGGTATTATGGCTGCTAATGCAACACTAAGTGATTTTGTTGTTGTAATTGAAGGATTATCCAAATTAAGTATAAATACAAATGATTCATTAAGAGTGGCAGAAAGCAATTATATAGATAATAAATTATTTGATAGTGAAGAAAGTATTAAAAGTGGAAATGCTAACTTTGTTGTAAAAACAGAGGAAGAAGCATTAAATATTACAAGAAAAATACTTGAATTTATACCATCTAATAGCTTGGAAATGGCACCATTATCTTGTGAAGATAATAGTTTAAATGATAAAAAAGATAATTTAAATAAAGCAGCTATAGATGAAACTTTTAATGGAGAATTAGTTATAAATACAATTGCAGATGAAGGTTCTACTTTAGAAGTTAACAAAAATTTAGAGTCTGCAATAAAAACTTATTTAATTAAATTAAATGGATTAACAGTTGGGGTTATAGCTAATGGTAATGAAAAGAGTAAATTAGATAGAAAACTTTCAACTAAAGTGTGTAGATTTGTAAGAATATGTGATAGTTTTAACATACCAATATTAAGCATTGTTGATACTTTAGGATTTGAAGCAAATTTAAAAGAAGAGATAAATGGTGTAGCTAGTGACGTAGGTACTATGATATATGCATTATCTGATTCAACTGTTCCAAAAGTATCATTAGTTATAGGTGAAGCTTATGGTGCTGGTTATTTATGTTTAGCAAGTAAGGAAGCTGCTTTCGATGTAAGTTTAGCTTGGCCAACAGCAAAGATAGCTTTAACTAATCCAAAGAATCAAATAAAAAATAAATATATAGATGAAATAATTAATGCAGAAAATAAAGAAGCTAAAGAAGCTGAATTAATAAAAGAGCATATAAATGAATATGAAGATCCATATTTAGCAGCAGAAGTTGGATTAATAGATAGTATTATTAAACCAAGTGAAACTAAACAAATGGTATTTGCTATGTTAGATATGTTACAAAGTAAAAGAGAGTTAAGCTACCCTAAGAAACATGGAAAAAATCTACTTTAGGGAGGTAAGAATATGACAGGAAGTGTATTAGAGAAATTTATTTTTGCAGTAGGTGTATCGGTAGTTGCTATGCTTATAGTTTTTGTAGTGCTAATTATACTTATGTTTATAATAAAATTTCAAAACAGCATTTTTGAAAAAAGAAATGCTAAAAATGTAAAAAAAGAAAAACCTGAAGATACAGTTATTGTAACGAAAGTTGAAGAAAATGAAGAAGTTGAACTTCAAGACGACTCAGAGATTGTGGCAGCTATAATTGGGGCCTTATCTCTTCAATTAGATGTTCCAACTTCTGGTTTAAATATAAGAAGTATAAAAAGGGTATCAAATTCTAATTGGAATAATAATTCAAGGTAGAGCTTGTTAAGGAGGAATTGTTTATTATGAAAAGATATAATGTAACTGTTAATGGAAATGTTTATCAAGTTGAGGTAGAAGAAGTAAAAGGTGAGTTTACATCAGTACCTCAACCAAATAATACAGCAGTGAAAACTGCACCAAAGGTTCAAGAAACTCCAGTAGCGGAAAAGAAATCAACTGCTGAAGGAGAAAAATTGGAAAGTCCAATGCCAGGAACTATTGTAAAAATAAATGCTGTAGAAGGCGCTAAAGTGAAAAAAGGTGAGGTTTTATTCGTTTTAGAAGCAATGAAAATGGAAAATGAAATTATGGCACCAGTAGATGGTACTGTTGTACAAGTTAGTGTACCAAAAGGAGCATCTGTAAACACAGGAGATATATTAGCTGTTATTGGATAGCAAAAGGAGGCAAAATAAATGAATATTTTACAAGTGTTACAAGAACTATTAGCTTCCTCTGGCTTTGCAGCAATAACTTGGAAAGAAATAGTTATGCTTGCAGTAGCTTGCTTGTTAATATATTTAGCTATAGCTAAAGAGTTTGAGCCATTATTATTATTACCAATAGCATTTGGTATGTTGTTAACAAATTTACCATTAGCAGATATAATGGCAGAACCATCAAATGGAGCGGCTGGAGGACTTCTTTATTATTTATCTAGAGGGGTTAAATTAGAAATATTCCCGCCATTAATTTTCTTGGGCGTAGGAGCAATGACGGACTTTGGTCCATTACTTGCTAATCCATCTAGTGTGCTTATGGGTGCAGGAGCTCAATTTGGAGTATTCTTTGCATTTATAGTAGCTATGGTTTTAGGATTTACACCACAAGAGGCTGCATCAATAGGAATAATTGGAGGAGCGGATGGTCCAACGGCTATATTCTTAACTAATAAGTTGGCACCGCACTTATTGGGGCCTATAGCTGTTGCTGCTTATTCATATATGGCATTAGTGCCTATGATTCAACCACCTATAATGAAGGCTTTAACAACAGATAAGGAAAGAACTATAAAAATGGGGGGATTAAGACAAGTATCTAAAACAGAGAAAATTATATTCCCTATAGTTGTTGCTATATTAGTAATATTGTTCTTACCTTCATTGAAATCACTTGTAGGTATGTTGATGCTTGGAAACTTATTTAAAGAATCAGGAGTTGTTGGAAGACTTACAGATACAGCTCAAAATGCGTTAATAAACATAATTACTATATTCTTAGGCTTATCTGTTGGAGCTACAGCTAAAGCAGAAGTTTTCTTAACACCAAAGACTATAGGAATAGTAATTTTAGGAGTTGTAGCATTCTCTGTTGCAACTGCATCCGGCGTTTTAATAGGAAAACTAATGTGTAAACTTACAAAGGGAAGAATAAACCCACTTATAGGTTCAGCAGGAGTTTCAGCAGTTCCAATGGCTGCTAGAGTTTCACAAGTAGTTGGACAAGAGTATGATCCAACAAACTTCTTATTAATGTATGCAATGGGACCTAATGTTGCAGGAGTAATCGGTAGTGCTGTTGCAGCAGGAGTATTGCTATCTATATTTGGATAGTGATTAAAATATAATATAATGTAGTAAAAATTTAAAATAGAGTGCCTTAAAATGATTTTTATCATGATATGGCACTCTTTATTAATTTTTTGTATAGAAGTATAGGGAAACAAGCTCCAATTTAAATTTATTCAATAACTTTAAAATATTTTCACACAAAATACAGTGTTGAATTTTAAGTAATTCGGAGCATGTCTCACTATTTTAGGTATCCAAGTTTTGGAATGGATAATTTTAAAAGTCAACTTGGAACGCTATATAGGATTCTAAAATGAATTTTAAACTTATGAATTTATCAAATGAGAAAATTTAAGATTAATATTATACTAATATTTTAGTTAAGAGTTAATAGTGAATAGTTGAGGTGATTAGTACTCACTATGTTCCTAATAATACTAAACGCACTTTTTCTATTTTATATAAATTTGCAAAGCAAATTATAGTATTAGGTTAAAAGAAACTATATTCTAGTTTCATCCTAAACTATTAACTAGCGATAGTTGTACTTATTTTTTCTTAACTGATAACAAAAAATTGATGTATAAAATTAATTTTGAGATTGTATTCTTATATATAATAAGTATACTCCTTTTTATTATTGAGAATAATATTAAAAAGGAGTGGTTATATGCTATTTCAAAATAAAGAAGACATTATTGAAGTTATAGGTAAAGAAAAAAACCTTCTAAAAAAGTATAAAAGATATTTAGATAGTTCAACTAATCCCCAATCTATAAGTGTTTTAAATGAATTAATAGATAAGCATAGTACTCACTTGGAGACACTAAATAAGTTTTTAAATGGATAAAAACTTAGAAATAGAAAAACTAAGGAAAACATTCATTTAGCTATTAGAGAGAGCTGAGGTAAAGAATTTAGGCTACTTGACAAAATATATTAACTTGTTAAAATTAAATTATTATTTTATAATGTTTTTATTAGTAGATTCTATAAAGCAGCTGGCAAGGCTGCTTTTAATTGTATAGAGGTGAATTTTATGGTTTTTGTATTGGATGTTGGAAACACTAATATAGTATTGGGCATATATAAAGATAAGAAACTTATGGTTGATTGGAGATTATCTACTGATCATAAAAGAAGTTCTGATGAATATGGAATACAGGTTAGGCAATTATTTGAGCAAAATAATATTAAAGCTTCGGATATTGAAGGAATAATAATTTCTTCAGTTGTACCTAATATAATGTATTCATTAGAACATATGATTAGAAAATATTTTAATCAAAACCCTATAGTTGTAGGACCAGGGGTTAAAACAGGAATAAACATAAAATATGATAATCCTAAGGAAGTTGGAGCAGATAGAATTGTTAATGCTGTGGCAGCTTTTGAAACTTATAAAAAATCTATGATAATAATAGACTTTGGAACGGCTACTACATTTTGTGCTATAACTAAAAATGCAGATTATTTAGGTGGAACTATTTGTCCTGGTATAAAAATTTCATCTGATGCTTTATTTGAAAGAGCAGCAAAGCTTCCAAGAGTTGAGCTTGTAAAACCAGATACAGTAATTTGTAAAAATACAGTAGCAAGTATGCAAGCTGGAATTGTATGTGGTTATGTAGGGCAGGTAGATTATATAGTTAATAAGATGAAAAAAGAGATGATGGCTAAAGGTGAGGAAGATCCAATTGTAATAGCAACTGGAGGACTTGCTACATTAATAGCACAAGATTCACAAACAATAGATAAAGTTGAACCATTTTTAACATTAGATGGGTTAAGAATGATATATGAAAAGAATAAAGAATAGGTGATGCAATGAAAATATCAAACCTTGAATTTGAAAACAATGTGTTTTTAGCCCCAATGGCAGGAGTTACTGACATTGCATATAGAGGTATATGCAAAGAGATGGGGTGTGGGCTAGTTTATACTGAAATGGTTAGTGCAAAAGGTTTATTTTATGGAAGTAGAAATACAGAGGTTCTTATGAGAACGTCAGAAGAAGAAAGACCAGTTGCTATTCAGATTTTCGGTAGTGATCCTAAAATAATGGCTCATGCTTGTGAAGTATTTAATGAGAGAGAGGATATTTCTATAGTTGATGTAAATATGGGATGTCCTGTACCTAAAATAGTAAAAAACGGAGAAGGCTCTGCTTTGATGAAAAATCCTAAGCTTGCATCTGAAATTATTAGAGAGATGAAAAAGGTAAGTAATAAGCCAGTAACAGTAAAGTTTAGAAAAGGGTTTGATGAGGATAATATAAATGCAGTAGAATTTGCAAAGTATGTAGAAGATGCAGGTGTTGATGCTATTGCTATTCATGGAAGAACTAGAGCACAAATGTATAACGGAAATGCAGATTGGAACATAATAGGAAAAGTAAAAGAAGCAGTTAGTATTCCGGTTATAGGAAATGGAGATGTATTTTCTTATGAAGATGCATTAAAAATGAAAGAATTAACTAATTGTGATGGTATAATGGTAGCTAGAGGAGCTATGGGAAATCCTTGGATATTTAGAGAAATACAAAATGCTTTTAGTAAAAATGAGGTGTTAAAACCTACAGATTTAGAAAAAGTTGAAATGTGCATAAGGCATCTAGATTTAGCTGTAAAATATTTTGAAGAAATAAAGGCTATAAGAGAGATGCGTAAACATATAGCGTGGTACATAAAAGGGTTAAGGTATTGTACAGACATAAAAGATAAAGTAAATTGTATGACTAAATATGAAGAGCTTAGAGAACTATTAATTGAATATAAAAATGTCTTTGTGGATAGGATATAAAAAATATGCCAAAACCCTACATTAATTAGTAATATCCTTTTATTGACACAATTATATTACTGATTTATAATAACTTAAAGTATTAAACCGTGTAACGCATCTTGAAAAAAATAAACAAGTCGGAATGATCGTCTATTTTGTGTTATACTGCGTTAACAGAACCCTTAGATAGTGCTACTATCTGTGGAACCTGTTTCCTTGTCTAACTCAAAATATACTTCCCATCTTTGACTTATTATTTAGTTTCAGATGCCTAAAACAAATTATTTTAATATGTTTATCAATAGAATTAACTATATTATATTATATATCGTTAAAGGGGAGAAGAAAATGAGCGATACTAAAAAGTATGTAATGACGTACGAAGGCGTAAAAAAATTAGAAGAAGAATTAGAATTCTTAAAAACTGTGAAGAGAAAAGAAATAACTGAAAAGATAAAAGTTGCTTTAGGATATGGAGATTTAAGTGAAAACTCAGAATATGATGAAGCAAAAAATGAACAGGCTTTTGTAGAAGGAAGAATAATACAACTTGAGAACATGTTAAGAAATGCATCAGTTGTAGATGAAAGCGAACTAGACAACGATATAGTTAGTGTAGGCTCTATAGTAAGAGTTAAAGACTTTCAGTTTGATGAAGAAGTTGAGTTTGCAATTGTAGGGTCAGCAGAAGCAGATCCTATGGAAAATAAAATATCTAACGAGTCACCAGTTGGAAGTGCCCTTATCGGTAAAGGTGTTGGTGATGTAGTAGAAGCAATAATTCCGGATGGAACTAGTAAGTATGAGATAATTGAAATCAGAAGATCTTAGGAGGTTATTAACATGGAAGAAAATAACACAAGAGAATTAGAAATAGAAGATATACAAGCTAAAGAAGAAGAATTTAACGAACAGGTTACAATAAGAAGACAAAAATTAGCTGAACTTCAAGAGCAGGGTAAAGATCCTTTTGATGTATATAAGGTTAATAGAACTCATAATTCACAAGAAGTTAAAGAACAATTTGAAGAATTAGGAGATAATCTTGTAACTATAGCTGGAAGACTTATGTCAAAAAGAATCCAAGGTAAAGCAGGATTCTGTGATGTTCATGATAGAGATGGTAAAATACAAATATATGTTAGATTAGATGCAGTTGGAGAAGAGTCTTTTAAAGATGCTAAAACTTTTGATATTGGAGATTTTGTAACTGTAACAGGTACAGCTTTTGTTACTAGAACAGGAGAAACTTCAATACGTGCAAAAGAAATAACATTAATATCAAAATCTTTAAAACCATTACCAGAAAAATGGCATGGACTTAAAAATCCAGATTTAAAATATAGACAAAGAGAAGTAGACCTTGTTATGAATAAGGATGTTAGAGATACATTCATGAAGAGAATTAACATAATAAAAGCTATAAGAGAATTCTTAGATAATAGAGGATACTTAGAGGTTGAAACTCCAATACTATCACCTATTGCAGGGGGAGCCGCTGCTAGACCTTTTGTAACTCATCATAACACATTAGATATAGACATGTACCTAAGAATAGCTACAGAATTATATTTAAAAAGATGTATAGTTGGTGGATTCGAAAAGGTTTATGATATGGGTAAAAACTTCAGAAATGAAGGAATGAGTATAAGACATAACCCAGAGTTTACAATGATAGAGTTATATGAAGCTTATGCTGATTATAATGATATGATGGAAATAATGGAACAACTTGTTGCATATGCATGTGAAAAAGTACATGGAACAACTAAAGTTACGTACCAAGGAACAGAAATAGATTTCACACCACCTTGGAGAAGAATAACAATGGTTGATGCTGTAAAAGAATATGCAGGTATAGATTTTAATGAAATAAAAACAGATGAAGAAGCTCAAAAAATTGCTAAAGAGAAACATTTAGAATTCCCTAAAGCAATAGATAAAGTAACAAAGGGTGAAGTATTAAATATGTTATTTGAAGAATATGGAGAAGAACATTTAATACAACCAACATTCCTTTGTGATTATCCTGTTGAAATATCACCATTAACTAAGAAAAAACGTGGTAATGAAGGATTTACAGAAAGATTCGAAGGTTTTGTTTATGGTAGAGAAGTATGTAATGCATACTCAGAGCTTAATGATCCAATAGTTCAAAGAGATAGATTTGCACAACAAGCAAATGAAAGAGAACTTGGTGATGATGAGGCTTATGTTATAGATGAAGAATTCATGAATGCATTAGAAATAGGTATGCCTCCAACAGGTGGATTAGGAATTGGTATAGATAGAATAGTAATGTTCTTAACTGATTCAACATCTATAAGAGACGTAATATTATTCCCTACAATGAAACCATTACAATAAGAAAAATTTCATTTAAATATAAAGAATAAAGCCTAAAAGTTTTAGGCTTTATTCTTTTATTTAAAAAATAAAAAAAATAAGAAAAACTACTTGAAAAAAAATAAAAGTTTATGTATAATGAAAGTGTAAATTAATTAAATATTCCGCGATAGCTCAACGGTGGAGCACTCGGCTGTTAACCGATAGGTTGAAGGTTCGAATCCTTTTCGCGGAGCCATTTGAATTTTCAAGTAATACAGTTGTATTACTTTTTTTTGAATAAAAAATATAAAAAAGGACATACATATATTTAGAAGTATTTTTAATAATATAGAACCAAAGACTATTTTAGTTCATAGTATAATATAAAAACTAAAAAGTATTGTCTTGACAATGAAAGTTATTTTGATAAAATAGGTATATATAATTTAATAGATATATGATGAGAAAGAAGAGTAACAATAAAGAATTAAAAGAGAGATGGTGTTTGGTGTAAACCATTATGAATTTATTGTGAATGGAGCTTTTGAGTATAGTTGGAAGAGTTGAGCTATTGCTAATAAGGGTGGAACCGCGGAATTAAATTTCGTCCCTTAACTAGTAATGGTTTTTTTATTTTTAGAAACAAAAAAGGAGGAAGTATTATGACAGAAATAACTATGGATAAGATTATTAGCTTATGTAAAAATAGAGGTTTTATATTTGCTGGGTCAGAGATTTATGGAGGACTAGCAAATTCTTGGGATTATGGTCCTATAGGTGTAGAATTTAAAAACAATGTAAAAAAAGCATGGTGGAAAAAGTTTGTTCAAGAAAGTCCATATAACGTAGGATTAGATTGTTCAATACTTATGAATCCACAAGTTTGGGTTGCTACAGGACATGTAGGTGGTTTCTCAGACCCATTAATGGATTGTAAAGAATGTAAAGCTAGATTTAGAGCAGATAAATTAGTTGAAGATCACATGGCTGCGCAAGGAGCTGAATTTGCAGTAGCAGATGGATGGACTAACGAAGAATATAAAAATTATATTGAGAAAAATGAAATAGTATGTCCTAAATGTGGAAAAAGAAATTTCACTGATATAAGAAAATTTAACTTAATGTTTAAAACATTCCAAGGTATAACAGAAGATAATAAATCAGAAATATACTTAAGACCTGAAACAGCTCAAGGTATATTTGTAAACTTTAAAAATGCTCAAAGAGCATCTAGAAAAAAAGTACCATTTGGAGTAGCTCAAGTTGGTAAATCTTTTAGAAATGAAATAACTCCAGGAAACTTTACATTTAGAACTAGAGAATTCGAACAAATGGAACTTGAATTCTTCTGTAAACCAGGAACTGATTTAGAGTGGTTTGAATACTGGAAAGATTATTGTAAAAAATTCTTATTTGATTTAGGAATGAGAGAAGAAAGCTTAAGATTTAGAGATCATAGCAAAGAAGAATTATCTTTCTATAGTAATGCAACATGTGATATAGAATTCTTATTCCCATTTGGATGGGGCGAACTATGGGGAATAGCTGATAGAACAGATTACGATTTAAAAAGACATATGGAACATTCAGGTGAGGATATGAAATATCTAGATCCTACAACTAATGAAAAATATGTACCATATGTAATAGAACCATCATTAGGTGCAGACAGAGTAGCTTTAGCGTTTTTAATAAATGCATATGAAGAAGAAGAATTAGAAGGCGGAGATGTAAGAAATGTATTACACTTACACCCTGCATTAGCACCATTTAAAGCTGCAGTATTACCACTAAGCAAGAAATTAAGTGAAAAGTCATTAGAAGTATATTCTATGCTTGCTAAAAAATTCAATATTGAATATGATGAAGCAGGAAGTATAGGAAAAAGATATAGAAGACAAGATGAGATTGGAACTCCGCTTTGTATAACTGTTGACTTTGATACAATGGAAGATAATACTGTTACAATTAGAGATAGAGATACAATGGAACAAATAAGATTATCAGTAGATGATTTAGTTAAATATATAGAAGAAAAAATAGAGTTTTAATAAATAAAATAAAAATCCCAACAAAAACTTGTTGGGATTTTAATTAGGTGTTTTTAAAAATAGCAGTTTACTATTCTTATATATTTTATATAGTATATCATGGTAAAAATAAAGTATTTTACTTTGAATAATATATAAAAAGTATAAATTTGAATAATTAAACTGATTTTAAAAAATGCTTTATGTAAAATATACAAAAAAAATAACCGGATTAAAATCCGGTAAAAAATAGGGTTTAATCATGGGGATATGTTATGTGTTATGTTAAAATTTTGGGGAATCATCTTAACATATTCCTTACGGCACAAACAAAGTATATCATTTAGAAAACTTGAATTCAATAAGATGAAAATAAGTTTATATATTAAATAAATTCGCGCAATTTTGACATACAAATAAGGTTAATTATATAATTATTTTTAAATAAAGAATAATAATGGTATAATACATGTTGAAGTTTAAAAAAACTAAGATATGTTAAAAATGAATAAATATATAAAGTTTTATTTATATATTTTAATTATTAAAAGAAATATAATATAATTTAAAGTATAGAGTTTATAAACAAATTAGTAATATTTTTAACTATATAATCTTGGAGGATTAAGATAATATGAAGAGAAATTTTGAAGAATTCAAAAAATATATACAAAATAAGAATGTAGCAGTAGTAGGAATAGGTGTAAGTAACATACCACTTATAGAATATTTAGTATCATTAGGTGCTAAGGTAACTGCTTTTGACAAAAAAAATAAAGAAGACCTTAAAGAGGTTGTTGAAAAATACGGTAAAATTGGTGTTAAGTTTGAATTAGGTGAAGGTTATCTAGAAAAACTTACAGGATTTGAAGTGATATTTAAAACGCCTTCTATGAGAATAGATTGTGATGAGTTAGTAAGAGCGAAAGAAGAAGGAACTTATATAACTTCAGAAATGGAAGAATTCGTTAAGTACTGTCCAGCAAAAGTATATGGCATAACAGGTAGTGATGGAAAAACAACAACTACAACATTAGTTTATAATATATTAAAAGAAAGTGGATACAATACTTGGGTTGGGGGAAATATAGGAACTCCATTATTTACGAATATAGAAAAAATGAAGGAAACAGATAGAGTTGTTTTAGAGTTATCTAGCTTTCAATTAATGACAATGGACACATCAACAGATATAGCTGTTGTTACAAATCTTTCTCCAAATCATTTAGATATGCATAAGGATATGGATGAATATGTGGATAGTAAGAAAAATATATTTAAATATCAAAATAAAGAAAATTTATTAGTTTTAAACTTAGATAACGATATAACTAAAGGTATGATTAATGAAGCTAAAGGCAAAGTTTACACATTTAGTAGAAAAGAAAAAATAAGTGAAGGTGCTTATTTTGAAGATGGAAAGTTATATGTAAAAGGTCAGCTTGTTTGTAGAAAAGATGAAATTAAGTTAAAAGGAATGCATAATGTAGAAAACCTTTTAGCAGCATTTTCAGCTACTTGTGATGAAGTAGGTATAGAAGCTATGAAAAATGTAGCTATAAATTTTGGTGGAGTAGAGCATAGAAGTGAATTAGTAAGAAAGTTAGATGGTGTAGAATATTATAATGATTCTATAGCTTCAAGTCCAACAAGAACACTTGCTAGCTTAAAGGCTTTCGAAAAACCTGTAATAGTAATAGCTGGTGGATATGATAAAAATCTAGCTTTTGATATACTAGCATTTAATGGATATCCATATATAAAAGAACTTGTATTATTAGGTGCAACTAAGGATAAAATCAAACATGAATTTAATAGATTAAAAGAGGAAAAAGGAATAGAAGTTTCTATACATGAAGTAAGTACTTTAGAAGAAGCAGTTGAGCTTTCTAAAAAGTTAGCTAACAATGGAGATATAGTAACATTATCACCAGCATGTGCAAGCTTTGATATGTTCCCTAACTTTGCAGTAAGAGGATTAAAGTATAAAGAAATTGTTATGAATCTATAAATGTTAAATAATGAATAATCAAAGAAATAATATAATAAATATTTAAAGCATATTTACTATATTATTTCTTTTTTATATGTTTAAGGAACTACTACAAAACTAACTAAAGGTTAGAGGAGTGATAGCTTTTTTTATATGTAATTTGTTTAATATATGATTTAGGGATAAGAAAGAATGGTAAATATAATTTTATGAAAATTTCTAAATCAATTTTCAATGAATAGCTTATTTAAATTTTTTATTATTACATATTGTATTAAAAATCAAATTTAGGATAATGAATATTGAACTTTATTACAAACAAAGGATAATAAGTAACTTTAAGGAAAGTAATGCTTGACGTAAACGGGTTATTGAGGTAATATAGAGAAAAAATATTATTGCTATGAAGAGGAATAGTAAGTATAGTAATTTCTTATTAGAGAGGGAATGTTTGATGAAAATTCCTAGAAATTATATACTGAACCAGCTTTGGAGTTCTGTACCGAAATAATAGTAGGCTACAGCGGGTATTCCCGGTATAGATAAAGAGAGATTATAAGATTATTACGCGCAATTTTATAATAATTAGGGTGGTAACGCCAAGAAAGGTCCCTTGTGGATTTTTCTTGGTGTTTTTTTGTATTTAATAATTAACAGATAGGGAGGAACAAAATCATGGGTAAAAATAATAATAAAAAATTTGTTGAAGCTATAACGGCTATAGATAAGGATTTTGCTAAGTGGTACACAGATATTGTAAAGAAAGCGGAGCTTATTGATTATTCAACTGTTAAAGGGTGCATGATTATAAGACCTTATGGATATGCCATATGGGAAAATATTCAACGATATTTAGACAATAAGATTAAGGAAACTGGACATGAAAATGTATATATGCCAATGTTCATACCAGAATCATTATTACAAAAAGAAAAGGATCATGTAGAAGGATTTTCACCAGAAGTTGCTTATGTGACAAAAGCAGGAGGAGAAGATCTTGCTGAAAGATTAATAGTAAGACCAACTTCAGAAACTTTATTTTGTGAACATTATGCTAAGATTATTCAAAGTTATAATGATTTACCTAAGAAATATAATCAATGGTGTTCTGTTGTTAGATGGGAAAAAACAACTAGACCATTTTTAAGAACTTCCGAATTTTTATGGCAAGAAGGACATACGGCACATGCAACAGCAGAAGAAGCAGAGGAAGAGACTATTAATATGTTAAATGTTTATGCTAGTATGCTAGAAGAATATTTGGCAATTCCAGTTCTAAAAGGACAAAAGACCGAAAAAGAAAAGTTTGCAGGAGCTAAGGCAACATATACAATTGAAAGCTTAATGCATGATGGAAAGGCACTTCAAAGTGGAACATCTCATGATTTTGGAGATGGATTTGCTAGAGCGTTTAATATAAAATATTCTGATAAAAATTCTAAGTTGCAATATGTGCATCAAACTTCATGGGGCGTTACAACTAGATTAATTGGAGCTATTATAATGGTTCATGGAGATGACAGTGGATTAGTATTACCACCAAAAGTAGCGCCAATTCAAGCAGTCATTGTTCCAATTGCTCAACATAAAGAGGGAGTCCTTGATAAGGCTAATGAATTGAAAAATATGCTTTCTAGTGTTGTAAGAATTAAGTTAGATGATTCAGATAAGATGCCAGGATGGAAGTTCAATGAATATGAAATGAAGGGGATACCAGTTAGAATTGAAATTGGACCAAAGGATATAGAAAACCACCAGGTAGTTTTAGTTAGAAGAGATACTAGAACAAAAGAAGTAGTTGATTTAAATGATTTGAAGGATAGAATTTTAGCTGTACTAGATGAAATTCATAAGTGTTTATATGAAAAGGCGTTAAAGAATAGGGAAGAACGAACTTTTGTTGCTAAAACAATAGAAGAACTTAAAGATAATGCTGAAAATAAATCAGGTTTCACTAAAGCTATGTGGTGCGGTGAAAGAGAATGTGAGGAAAAAATTAAGGAAGTAGCAGGATTAACTTCTAGGTGTATTCCATTTGAACAAGAAGAGATTGATACTAAATGTGTATGCTGTGGCAAAAAAGCAGAAAAAATGGTTTATTGGGGTAAAGCATATTAAAATTTATTATTATTGTTTTTAGATAAAGTAAAACTTTTTTAAATCAAAAAATCTTTTATTAAAAATAAACCTTATCATTTAATAGCAAATGATAAGGTTTGTTTGGGTATGAATATATTATTTTTATGGTAAAATTAGCGTGATGAAAAAACTATAAGAAAAAAGAAGTATATACTTAAAAAAAGTAGATACAGTGTTTATACTTAAGGGGGAGAGACAGTGAAGAAAAACTCTACAAAAGTAATTTGGGGAATGTTTATTATGTTTACGATTATATTTATTTTGAATTTCAAGGTAACAATTAATATATCAGAAACAGAAAGAATGTTTTTTATTTTGGAATTATGGGGTATGATTTTAGCGATTATTTTACTTATAAAAAATAAATTACCACAGAGGAAATATATAAATATTTCTTTGATTTTAAGCATATTAGTTGCATTATCATATTCAACCATATTGGTTATATATATTAATAAAGCTATTTTTTTAATGATAAAGGGATTTATTATTACTTTAATATCGGCTTTGGCTATATTTAGTACATTTGAAAAGCATAAGAATGAAAAACTTTTATTTTTAAATACAAAGAGCAAAGGAAGTATTTTAATAAGTATTTTATTTGGAATAAGTGTGGGAGTTGTTTTAGGAATAGTAAATTACTTATTTATGAAAACAAATAATGTGCCACATTTAAATATTAATTCATCTTGCTTTGTTGTAGCATTAAGTCCTGCAATTTATGAAGAAATTGTAATGAGGGCGTTGTTTTATGCTTTTTCCATAAATTTGTTGGAGGGAAAAATTCAGACCAAATTTCAAAGATTTACGTGTTGGTTTATGATGATTATGCCACATGTTATAGTACATACTCCAGACAGTTTTATTTATGGTGGTATTACTTCTAGAATTATATCGATAATAATATATGTTTTAGTATTTGCCTTACCTTTTGCAATTTTACAGAAAAAAGTTGATATAACATCATCAATGATTGCTCATGGATTGGTTGATACTATTAGGTTTTGCTTTTTTGGATTGCCATTTTGATTAAGGATATAGGGTTCTAAGTTAAATTTTAAACTTATTTATTTATCAAATGAGAAAACTCAAATTAATATTTTATTAATAACTAACAGATTATTTTAGTTAATAGTTGAGGTGATTATTATTCACTATATTCCTAATAATACTAAACGTACTTTTTAGTACCAACTTTGATTGTCTTAGGTTTCATTTATATTTCTTAGTAACTGATAACAAAAATTTGATGTATAAATTTAAAATATTTTTATACAAGATGTAGTTTTAAGTTTTAAGTGATTTGGAGCATGTCTCACTATTTTGAGTATCCGAGTTTTGAAATGGATAATTTAAAAAGTAAACTTGGAATTCTATGATAAGTAAAAATTAAAACTATAGATAAGTTTGATTAACAGAGGGATGCAACTGATAGTTGACAAAAGGAAATCACTAGTTGGTAGAATCATATATTTATATTTTGTATAATTTTTCATGGGGGTGAGAAAGTGGATTTAAATAAAAAATTACAGTTATTAAGAAAGAAGAATGGATTATCTCAAGAAGAATTAGCAGAGAAATTAGGAATATCAAGACAAGCAATTTCAAAGTGGGAGTCAGGACAATCAATACCGGACTTGAATAAATTTATAATACTGTCTGAACTATATAATGTAACCATTGATAGCTTAGTTAAAGATAATGATAGATTTGATATTTTACAAAATAATACATTTGAAGATAAAGGAGAAGTAGATAATAATAAAAAACAGGTAGTTATTAATTTAGGTAGCAGGTCATTGGAATATGAATATAAGAGTAAGAGAAGAGTTTTGGGATTGCCACTTGTGCATATTAACTTAGGAAAAGGTTTGAAAAAGGCAAAGGGAATAATTGCTTTAGGAAATATATCATATGGAATAATATCTGTAGGATTTGTATCCTTTGGGATTTTAAGTTTTGGTTTTATATCCATAGCATTAATTAGTTTGGCAGCTTTAGCAATAGGTTTATTGTTAGCAGTAGGGGCTATTGCTATAGGGACCTTTTCAATTGGAGCAATATCTATAGGAATATTTTCATTTGGGGCAGTGGCTATAGGAAAATATGCATCAGGTGCAGCGGCAATAGCATCAGATATAGCAATAGGAGATTATGCAAAAGCTAATATAGCTATAGGAAACAAGGTAGAAGGAAAGAATACATTATCATTATATGCTTCTATAGATGAAGTGAAAAATTTAATTAAACAAGAATATCCTAATTTAGGAGATTGGCTTGTGAAACTAGTTAACTTTTTTATTATATCGATTAAGAAAGGGAATTAAAGAGAATTCTAAATTTGAGTATACTCTTTTTTTATATGTAATTTGTTTAATATATGATTTAGGGATAAGAAAGAATGGTAAATATAATTTTAAATCGTTATTCAGTTAGTTGTTTCGAGAACCTCTAATAATCTTTTTTGAAATTTTTATTTACCATATATATTTTTATCCGGTTTTTATGACTACCCGGAGAAGCGACGTCCTTGTCTGATGCACCGGCTAATCCGTCCTTGGATTATGTTAAAAAAATCAAATAAAAATTTATGAAAATTTCTAAATCAATTTTCAATGAATAGCTTATTTAAATTTTTTATTATTACATATTGTATTAAAAATCAAATTTAGGATAACGAATGTTGAACTTTATCATAAATAACAAAGGTTTTTATTTAGAAAATATTAAAGGACTTACTCTCACAGTAAGTCCTTGTTGAAATTCTATAACAATATTATAAATCAACTAAATTTTAAATTATGAAGATTTTACTTAGAGATAATTTTACGTTTCTTTAAGAATATAAAGTTGCATATTAATGAAATGATAAACATTAATATGAATACATATCCAATTGGTATTAGTGCAAATGGCTCGACCAATGTTCCATCTGATAAAATTTTTACACCTATAACATTATACATAATAAAACAAAGTATAGCTGCTAATGCTGAAGCTATCATTGAACCTTTTGTAAATGCAATTCTTTTATCCATTTTCCACTTTGTTGAAATACTTTTCATTACTTGTACCTTCCCTTCTGGAATATTTGGCTTTTCTAAATTTATTTCAAGTTTTTTCAATTCATTTAAGCATTGAGTACATTCAGCTAAGTGCTCTTTTATTAACGATGAACTTTCATTACTACAAATTTTATCATAATACAATGGTAGTAAATCTCTAATAACTTCACATGATACTTTCATATTAACTTCTCCTTTATCTTTATTCTTGAGCGATGATAAGTAACTCTTGCCCAACTTTCTGTTTTACCAAATAGTTCAGCTATTTTAACAAACGATAAATCTCCAAAAAAACGCAATGTAAATACTTCTTTAAATGGTTCTTCTAAGTTATGGAGTAATTTATGAATTTCAAATGCACTTTCATCGTCAAATAATGTTTGTTCAAAATCAACATCAGAAACATCGACTATATCTTCAACTCTTACAAAGTTGCTTTGTGTTTTCTTTAGATATGAAAAATATGAGTTTTTAGCAATTTGGCAGAGCCAAACTCTCATTTTACAATTTCCTTTGAAGCTATCAATATTTTTTAAAGCCTTAAAAAATGTTTCTTGTGTTATATCCTCTGCAATGCTTTCGTTCTTAGAAAGACTTAATACATATTTATATACGTCTTTAAAATATGCAGAGTATACTTCCTCAAATTCGGTCACATTTTCACCGCCTTTCATATATAAGACTATAAAAATTGTACTTCGTTACAAGATTTCATAAAAAATATTTAATTATTTAAAAATTAATAGAATAAAAAATATATTTCACATTAAATTCAATCATATTAAATACTACATTCTAAGCTATAGTGGATTAATTCATAAATAAACTTATGAATTTTAAATAAAAATCTATATTTTATAGGAGGATAAAACTTGAAAAAAGACCTAGCTATCCTATTATGGAATCTCTATAGTATATTTTAGTTACTATATCATAATTATATATATTAGAGATAGGGGGATTAATTGGGGGGACTTTAGCGTGAAGTTTCTATTATAAAGTATAAAAAATGTTACTTTGACTTTATCTACATATTTTAAATTCTATATTTAAATAAAAAATCATATTTATAATAATGAATATTGAACCGTACCATAAATAACGAAAGTTTTTACTAAAATTTAATTATAAAATAATGACTAAGCAGTGTTGGCTTTACCATATATCGATAACCACCTATAGGTGGTTATATTTTTTGCATTTTAAAAAGAATATATAAATAGTACGGGTGTCAAGGGAATATTTGACAAAATATATCATTAAATGATATATTATATTAAATTATATATCATTAAATGATATATTTAGTGGGAAGGAGAATTTCATGGCAAGAAGAGATTCTATTGATGTTGGAGAGCTAACAGATTCTGCTTTTTATATTTTATCGAGTGTTATTGAGGAAAAGCACGGATATCTAATTATGAAAACTATTGAGAATCTTACTAATAACGAGGTTACTATTGGTCCTGCATCACTTTATACAACACTGAAAAAACTTTTAGCAGCAGGTTTAGTGGAGTTGAGTTCTGACACAGATGAAAATAAAAAAGTGTATAAAATAACAAGTAAAGGGCGAGAGATGCTAATAAAAGAGATTGAGCGTAAAAAGCAGATGGTTAAGTTTGCTGAAAATTTTTTGGATTAAAATGGGGGTATTTATGAAAAATAAATATGTAATGATTAATGGATTGGCATTTAGTGAAGAAAACGATATGGAAAAACTAAAAAAATATGCAATGGAAGGTTGGATATTAGAAGATATTGTAGGAGGTTTTTTCTATAAATTAAAAAAAGATAAGCCTCAAGACATAATATATAGCTTAGATTATCAGAATGAGGCAAATGAAGAATATTTTACAATGTTTAAAGAAGCAGGATGGAAATCCGTTATTTCTATAGGAAACCAAATGCACATTTTTTCAGCACAAGCTAAGACTAAACCTATTTATAGTGATAGTAAAACAGAAATAGATAAATATATAAGAATAAGGAATTCATCAAAAAAAGGGATGCTTTATTCCTTAGTAATAGCTATAGCACTAATATGTTTATCAGTTGTTTCTTTAATTCATATAAAACCTGTATTTTTAATTATCATTGGATTATTAATAATTGATATTATTGTATTTATTTTTAATTTTATGCCTTATTTAGCATATAATGATAGAATTAAACAAATAAAAAAGTATGGTAAGTGCAAAAGTGAAGCAATAAATAGCAAAAGCTTGTGGAAAATAGAAGGATTTTTAGGAGTTCTATTTTTGACTTTAGGGCTATTAGATTTAATTAGTAAAAAATATTGTGGAATATTATTAATAATTTCAGGTGTTATTAATATTAATTTAAGTTTAGATCATTATAAGAAATATAAAAAATCGTTATAAATTATAGGGAGACAAGCAAATTTAATATAATTCATTAATTAATTCGCAAAAAAAGTAATACGAAAACTGTATTTATTTAATACGGTTTTTGTATTACTTTTTTTAAAAGTAGAAAATTATCAGTAATCTCTGCAATATTATCAATATTATTTAAATAAATAAAATGACTGCCCTCAAGTATTTCATATTTTACATGTTCACCAACTCGTTTTAGATGTTGAATTTGATATTCTTGAGGGGTGATTTTCAATTGTTTGTTAGGTCTTTCATAAGTTTGTTTAGAAATTATTTTAAAATAGGGTACAGATTTAGGAAATGGTAAATTCATAGTTTCCTTTATAAATCCACCAGAATTTAATATTTGCTTTAAAAGTGTATTGTTTATTGAAAAACCTGCAAATAGAGCAATGTCATTTAGTTCTTTTTTTGTGTATCCAATCTTAAAAAGTGATTTTTTATTTGCAGTTAGATGTGCAATTATTGAAGTAATACCTATAACTTGCTGAACTTTTGCAATTGGAAGTATATATCTTAAAAAAGATGGCATTTTATCATAATATGCCGTAGATGTTCCATCAAGAGATATAATAGCCTCAATTTCTTCAGGATATTTTGATGCATAGTATTCACTATAAACACTTGATATAGAATGAGGCATTAAAATATATGGAGCTTTAAACCCTGCTTTACTAAGTGCAGTTCTTGTTTCTTCAACATAATTTTTACTAGTACGAGATTTTGAAGTTTCACTACTAAAACCTACACCAAAATATTCAACACAAACAACTGTATAGTTTTTGCTTAATTTACGCATAAGTGGACCGAAATCAGCAGATGGAAGGGGGATACCCATACCTGGAAGTAATACAATTGTTTTTTTACCATTTCCCATTGAATAAATATGCATTTTTCCGTCATCTACACCAATAAGTTGTCCATAAGGTTTTATTTGATTTAGCTTACTTTTAAAATAGATAGAATGTAGAATTGAACCAATTAGCATAAATACTGCAATTAGTATAATGATTATATATAATATCTTCATAGTAATTTTCCTCTTTTCATTTTAAATCCGCTTACAATAGCTTATATATTTTAATTTTCACAGTTAGGAGAGGAGATAATTGAAATATCTCTTGCTTTTCTTATTTCAGATGAGTCAAAGTTGTATTTAAAAATAAGCTCACGTAATTCTTCTAAAAACTTATCGAATTCAATATCGCTCATCATTAATATTGTATTATTTAAAAATACTTTATCTCTTCCAGGGTTATTGTTCTTATTGCTGAAATAATTATGAAATTTTGAGTAAGTACTCATTAGAAACCCAAAAGCATTTTCGTCAGCATTTTCTCTAGTATTATGTTTTGTAATTTCTGCAATATTTAAAGTAAGAGTTCTTTCTAGACTTCCTCTAATTTTTTTTTCTGATATAACAGATAAAATATTATTATCAATTAAAGTATTTATATGACGATACATTGTTGTACGTGGTACATCTTTAATTTTTTCACAAAGTTCAGAAGCAGTACTACTTTTACTAGTAGCCATTGCTTGAATAATTCGCATACGAATAGGGTTTAACATTATTTTATTTATATCACTCATAATAGACCTCCTTTTATTACTACTTATAATATTAATACCAAAAATGGAACCAATCAAGATTAAAAACAAATAATAGATTTGTATAAGTAAATTAATATGCATTTTAATAATTTAAACATACTATTTATAAATGATATTATAGTTATAGATAATGTAATGTTTATTTAAGATAAGAAGCAAGGAAGTATAGAATAGGACATTTTTTTAGTTGCGATTATGAAAAAGCTTATAAAATGGACATGTAAAAGAATTTTGACATAGAAAAAAACCACATGTAAAAGAATTTTGATAGACCAATACATTTAATCATGACAGGATGTTAGTGAAGGGAGAAGTTTTATGGAGGTTGGAAGTAAATTAAAAAAAGCACGAATAGATTCTGGGTTAACTCAAGAAAGAGTTGCAGAGGAAATACAGGTTTCTAGACAGACAATATCAAACTGGGAGAATGAAAAATCTTATCCAGATATTATAAGTGTAATTAAGTTAAGTGACCTCTATAGTATCAGTCTGGACGAATTATTGAAAGGAGATTCGAACATGATAAAGCATTTAGAGGAAAGCACAGATGTTGTGAGTAGTAACAAAAGACTGCTCATGGCTATTGGATTAAATGGAGTATTATTAATTTCATTTATCTTTTTAAATAGTGTGATAGCAAAAAATAATTATATGATTATAGGTAGTGCGTCCATCTGTATATTGAGTTCAACGGCATTATTTTATCAGATAATTAAGAAGTTTTAGGGGGAGTTATATGAGTTGGTATTTAATTGTATTAATGTTTATTGCAATATTAGGAGCAGTAACCCTTGCTTATCAGGTTTTTAAAATGACAGAACTTGATGCTATAAGCAGAGGATTAAAACATCCAAAGTTTTGGGGGATTTTTTCATTGAGTGGAAATGGAGGCGGTGGATTATTACTATATTTGATTGGTAGAAGAAAATATCCATCTTTCATGAGTAACGCAGATAGATTGATAATGGAATCAAGAAAAAAGAAGGCAGGAGTTTCTTTAGTTTTTTTGGCAATATCAACAATAATTTTATTTGCAATTTGTATTTTAACCTTTTAAAAGGAGTAAGAAGTTATATATTTAATAAATAGGAGGGAACCAAATCTGTGAGGAGGAGGTTTTTTATTTATAAATTTTTGTTTGAGATTGTTTCCTTATAGTCATGAGATAAATAGTAAAAATGTTAATAGGAATAAATTACTAATATATATTTACTTGCATAAACAAGTAAAGTGATTTATAATAAATTAAAACTTGTTTATGCAAGTAATTTAACAAAAGATAAGGAGAGATTATTATGAAAACATTAGTAATTTTAGCACATCCTAATATTGATAAGTCAAAAGTTAATAAAATGTGGGGACAAGCATTAAGAAAAGAGGATGATATAACTGTACATGAAATTTATAAGCTTTATAAAGATGGTAAAATAGATGTTAGTTCAGAGCAAAAGTTAATAGAAGAACATGATAGAATAGTATTTCAATTCCCATTTTATTGGTACAGTATACCTTCATTTTTAAAACAATGGCAAGATGAAGTTTTTGCTTTTGGTTTTTCTCATGGACCTAACGGGGATAAATTAAAAGGAAAAGAATTTATGTTAGCAATTTCAGCTGGAGGTTCTAAAGAAGGATATCAAGCTGGAGGATATCAAAACTTTTCAATAAGTGAGTTAACAAAACCACTACAAAACATGGCTATTTTTACTGGAATGAAATATTTGCCACCATATGTTTTATATAGTACACATAAATTAACTGATGAAGAAATCAAAGTCAGTGCAGAAAAACTTGCTGATATACTAAAAGCATAATATAAGATAGTAAAAGCCTTAGTCTTAATGTGACTAAGGCTTTTATAATATATTAAAAAATATATCATTTAATATTATTTAGTTAGATTTTATTAAGGATTTATTCCTTAGAACTATTGTTATCTAAGTTCTCTCGTATGTTTTCTAAAAATTTTATTCCAGCTGCAAATTCTTCTTGTGACATACCAGTGATTGTTTCATTTAAGCATTGATTAGATATATCTAAAACGGTATTTTTAATGGCTTCACCTTTTTCTGTGAGTTTTATCCTTCGTATTCTTTTGTCTGTTATACAACTTTGACGAATTATAAACCCATTTTTTATAAGAGTATTTATAAGTCTAGATGTACTTGCTTCATCTCTATTAGTTAGTTTAGCTAAATTATATTGGCATAAGTCTTTGTTATCCCATAGTATTGTTAAAAGGGTATATTGCTCAAAAGTAATATTAATACCTTTTGCTTTTAGTTTTCGTGTAAAATTATTAGACATCATTTTATCTGTTGAACTAAGTAAAAAATTTAGTTCTTTTTCAATTTTATGAACCATTTTATCACCTTTATATTTTATTAGATTTTAACTATTATAATATTTATAAAAGATATTATTGTCAATAATCATAGTTTATTGATTTGATAAAAATATATTCCTTATCAATATCAACAAATATATAGCATTTTAAAAAGTCTTAGAATTTCAGAGTTAAAAATTCATTTTATATTCCTTAGAAAAAGCTTTGACTCTAACGTCACGTGATAGTGTACTATAAAAATAGAGATTGGAAGTATTATAAAAATTTTCGGCTAGCAGAATGTTACATAATATTGAAAGCTCTAAATTTAAACTTTGAGGTGTAATAATGAGAACAGTAAAACAAGTTTCAGATTTGACAGGAATAAGTGTGCGCACACTACATTATTATGATGAAATTGGGTTATTAAAACCAAGTAAGGTTACAGAAGTAGGCTACAGATTTTATGATGATGAAGCCCTTAAAGATTTGCAACAGATTTTATTTTTTAAAGAACTTGATATACCCTTAAAGGAAATTAAAGAGATAATGTTAAGTCCATACTTTGATAAAATGCAAGCATTGAAAAATCAGAAAAAATTGCTTGTTTTAAAAAGAAAAAGATTGAATGGGTTAATTGACCTTATAGAAAAAACATTAAAAGGAGAAAGTACAATGAATTTCAAGGAATTTGATATGAGTGAATATTATAATGTATTAGAAGAGTTTAAAAAGGAACATGCAGATAAGATAATTAAAATGTATGGTAGTATAGATAAATATAATGAAAATATTGAAAAGTTTAAAGCTAAGGAAGATGAAATTGCTAAAATGGCCATAAAGCAATATGGAAGTATTGAGAAATATGCTAAAGCTTTAAAGAAAAACCTTAATAGTGGTATGATAACTTTATCAGAGCAATATGATGAGTTTAAAAAAGATTGTTTGGAAGGGAATCATCCTAAATTAAAAGAACTATATAAAAAAATTGTGTCTGACTTAAGTAAAGATCCTTCTTCAAAAGAGATTCAACAAATTGCTGAAGAAATAACAAATACAGCTAAGAAAGATTATGAAATTTTCAAAATGGAGAATGGCGATGTTTATTGGTACTATATGGTACGACTATTCAGTAATCCTATATGGATAAAAGAGGTTGATAAGAAATATGGTGACGGTGCATCTAAGTTTATGGGAGAAGCTCTAAATAAATGTTTGGGAGATAAGCGACCTAAATTAGAAGGATTATATGAAAAGCTTACATCTGATTTAAGTAAAGACCCTTCTTCAAAAGAAATTCAACAAATTGTTGAAGAGATTGAAAATGAGACGAAAAAACAGAACGAGGCTTTAAAAATAGATGTGGGAGAAAATTATTTGGGTTATAATGCAGAGCTCTATTTGTCAGATTCTGTTTTTAAAGAAGTAGTTGATAAAAAATATGGCAGTGGGTCATCTAAATTTATTGGAGAAGCACTAAAGTTTTATTCTGAAAATAGTAAGTAATAAACTAAATTAGGAGTTAAAAATCGTGTAGTTCAAAAAGTGAATTACACGATTTTTAAATAAATATATTAGACTATTTATGTACTATATAAATATGTAATGTTTTTTACATATGTTAATCTTAGTTAAAAGAGATTTAATTTAAAACGGTACAAGTTTATTTTAAATGTTTAAAAAATATATAAGTTGATAGAATTTATAACTAAAGCAATAGTGATGTGAAAAAATGAATATATAATCATTAACTGATTTACCTTAAATGAAGAACATAGCATGGAAAAATTTAAAAAAGATAAACTACAAGAAATAATATAAAGTTTAGATTATATATGAACTAGCCTATTTAGGATAAAGTATATTTAATAAAAGTAAACTTAACCGGGTATATCTATAGAAGAAAAATAGAGATTTAATGAGAAATAAAGTGGAAAATGAATTTAATTTTAATCTATTAAGTAAAAATAATGTTTCAAATTATGTTAATAAGTGTTATTATAAGTAAGTCGTCAGCGACGAGGACTTGAAAAAAAGTTCAAAAAAAGTTGTTGACAAATGATAAACAAATTGCTAGAATGAAAAAGCAGTCGTTGATAAACGACAAAAAACAATTTGGTCTTTGAAAATTAAACAGATAAATATAGGTAAAACCAGTTAATTCATTTGAGAATCTATTTTGTAGATGCTCACATCGAAAGATGTAAAAAATTGACTATTATAGTCAGCAAATTGCTTGAAGCAGTTCAAACTTTTAAATTGAGAGTTTGATCCTGGCTCAGGACGAACGCTGGCGGCGTGCCTAACACATGCAAGTCGAGCGATGAAGCTCCTTCGGGAGTGAATTAGCGGCGGACGGGTGAGTAACACGTGGGTAACCTGCCTCATAGAGGGGAATAGCCTTCCGAAAGGGAGATTAATACCGCATAACATAGCACTACCGCATGGTAGAGTTATCAAAGGAGCAATCCGCTATGAGATGGACCCGCGGCGCATTAGCTAGTTGGTGAGGTAACGGCTCACCAAGGC
>NZ_JAHLNC010000002.1:0-474912 GCF_018916625.1 Clostridium senegalense | reverse complement strand
TAATATATATATATTAAATTATATATATTACTAATAAATTTTAAAATTAATAATAAATAAAATTTATTTTATCTTGTATATTGTTTTGAACTAGAATTTAAATTTATACTTCAATCAAGTAAAAAACTTAACGTAAATAAAAAGCTAGTATCTTTATATTATACTACAAATATATTCATTATAATGTTAATATAATAAATATAATTAAATTTATTGACTATATTTAATTTAATTATAAATTAAATTTTGTATAGGGCTTACAATAAATTTTTTATAAAAATAATTTTAATATTTATAAATTTTGGAGGGAAAATATGACTAATAATGAAACTTTAAAAGCTATAAAAAACAGAAGAAGCATAAGAAAATTTAAAGATAGTCAAATAACTAAAGAAGAATTAAATGCAATAGTACAATCAGCAATATATGCACCTACAGGTCATAATGATCAACCATGGCATTTTACAATAATACAAAATAAAGAGGTTTTAAATAAAATTAGTGAGGTAGCTAATGAGGCTATGAAAAACTCAGAAATAGAATGGATTTCTAAATTAGGATCTAAAAATAGACCTCTTTTCTATAATGCACCTACAGTAGTAATAGTTTCTGGTAAAGAGGGAACATATTCACCACTTACAGATTGTAGCGCAGCTATACAAAATATGCTTATAGCAGCAGAAAGCTTAAATATAGGTTCATTATGGAATGGATTAGTTTCATACTTCTTTGAAAATAAAGAAGAAGCTAAAGTTTTAAATTTAAAAGAAGGTTATAAACCATATTATGCGGTAGCTTTAGGTTATAAAGATTGTGAAGCTCCAATAGCACCAGAAAGAAATGAGGATGTATTTACTTATATATTATAGTAAATGAAAATTTAAAATAAAATTAAAGAAGTTTTAGATAAAAATAAGTTCTCTAATTTAAAATTAGAGAACTTAATCTTAATATAATAAATTATTATATTTATTATATAGATTATATTTTTTATCAGCTTTCAAAGGAAAATCTTTTTGATGATTTAAAACTAAATTTTTATCTATATCTGCTACTAATAAAATTTCAGAGTTCTCAATAGAAATAACTTCTTTTCCAAAAGGATCGATTATACAAGAACAACCATTATAAATTAAGGATGGGTCATTTCCAATTCGGTTTATACCAGCTATATAACACTGGTTTTCTATTGCACGGGCTTTAAGAAGTAATTTAAAGTCATCAATTCTTTCTATAGGCCAATTAGAAGCTACTGTTATTAAATCAGCTTTTCTAGATGCAATTTGAAATATTTCTGGAAATCTTAAATCATAACAAATAAAAGTTGAAAAAGTGATATCTTTAATAGAACTAAAAACTATAGTTGAACCAGAAATAAAATATTTATCTTCATTAGAAAATGAGAAGGGATGTATCTTAGTATAATTTGAAATAATATTATTTTTGTAAACTACTATATATTCATTTTTACCTAGTAAGGTATTTTCATAAAAACATTTTTTTATATAGCCAAAACCAATGGCTATATCATATTTATTTGATAGTAGTTTGATTTTATCTATAGTAAAGTCATCATCTTCACCTAATTTTTCTACATTAAAGGAAAAACCGGTAAATGACATTTCAGGAAAGAGAATTAAATCAACATTTTTAGTCTTTGCTTCTAATATAAATTTTTCAGCAATATTAATATTAAATTTTTTATCTTCCCATTTAATATTTGTTTGAGCTAATCCTAATTTCATAATCTACTTTCACCTCACAAATGCATATTCATAAAACTTTTAAAAGTTCACATAATGTTAATTCAATACATTTTTTACCAATAAGAAAAATAATGTTATAATATTAATTATAAATATTATAGTCAATATATACTTTAAAAATCACAATGAAGATTATAAATTAGAAAATTTAACTCTAATTAATTTTGTATGATAGGGGTTAAAGTTGATTTTTAAAATTTTTTGTATAAATTCTGAAGATTTTAAGCATAGTAAATACTTGATAGTATTATTAAATACATATCAAGTAAAAAGGATGGTGAAAAAAGAATACATGTGTATAACGGATTATATATTAAAGATGGTTGTAAAATATAAGCAACATAATATATCTGCATTAGCATCACAACTTGCTTATGATATGTTGTTATCATTTTTCCCATTTTTAATCTTTCTGCTTACATTATTGGGGCATAGTTCTTTAGAACCAACAGAGGTTTTAATAGCATTAAAAACAGTTATGCCAAATGAAGCATATATGTTAGTGGAAAATACTGTAAGGAGTGTTTTACAAACTAGAAATAGTGAATTGTTATCATTTTCATTAATATTTACATTGTACACAGCTTCAAGAGGTTTTAGAGCAATAATGTATGGTTTGAATAGAGCATATGAAACAAAAGAAAAGAGAAATTATATTAATATTATTTTAATGTCTATAGTATTTATGATTGGTCTTATAGGAGTTATTATGTTTGTTTTGGCATTTTTAGTATTTGGAGAGGCAATAAGTAATGGCTTAAAAAATTGGTTAGATTTAGAATGGGCACTATTTGATTATATTAATTTAATTAGGTACCCAGTGGCATTGTCGTCAATGATATTTGTTTTTGCTGCTATGTACCGTCTTATACCAGCAAGAAAGTTAAGTTGGAGTGAGGTAGTACCAGGAGCTGTATTTACAACGGTTGGATGGTTAGTGTCAAGTTATGTATTTTCTTTTTATGTAAATAATTTTAGTAATTATTCATCAGTATATGGAACAATAGGAGTTATAATAGTTTTAATGTTATGGCTATATATTACGTCTATAATAATCTTATTAGGGGGAGAGTTGAATGCAATATTGCGCCATGAAAAGGAATTAAAGTGCGGATTCTATAGTGACAAGAATAAAAGAGTAAAAAAAATAAAATATTATTAAATATTATAAGTAATATACAGAAGAGACTATCAGACTTATGTGCATTGATGTGCATTTCATAAGATTTGATAGTCTTTTTTCTATATTTAAATATAAAAAATAGATATTACTCATAAATATATAATATATGGGATTTAAAATATAGGAATTCGAATTAATGTTCTAAGGTATTATTGTTATAAAAATTAGAGATTTTTAAGGTGAATAAAAAGTATATATAGTTAATAGTTTCAATTAAAATAAAAAATTTCATGTATAAATTTAAATAAAAATTTGTTTCCATATATAATATTTTAAATTCTTATAGCGATGGTTTAAGGAGGAGTATATGTATCCATTGAAATTTTTCCCTATATATTTTAATAAAATTTGGGGTGGAAGAGATATTGAAAGTATAAAAAAAGATGCTCCAGAAGGTAACATTGGTGAGTCTTGGGAATTGTCCTGTCATCCTAATGGTGAAAGTATAATAAGCAATGGAAAATATAAAGGAATAAAATTAAAAGAACTAATAAAAGAAAATAAAAAAAATATAATAGGTAAAGATATATCAGAAGATAAATTTCCCATATTAATCAAATTTATTACTGCTAATGATAATCTTTCTATTCAAGTTCATCCAGATGATGTATATGCTGAAAATTTTGAAAATGACAATGGAAAGTCAGAAGCATGGTATATATTAAAAGTTAAAAATGATGGAAAAATAATTACAGGCTTAAATAATGTTGAAAAACATGATATTAAAGAAAAAATAGTTAATGGAAAATTAGAAAATCACTTAAATTATACACAACCTAAGGAAAATGAACTTTATTATATAGAGGCAGGTTTAATACATGGAATAGGTAAAGGAATAACCCTTCTTGAAATACAAGAAAGTAGTGACTTAACTTATAGGGTGTATGACTATAATAGAGGTAGAGAACTACACATAAATAAGGCTACTAAAGTAATAAATGAAAAATTAAAATGTGAAAAAATTATTCCTAAGAAAAAAATAATTAAAAATAATATTTGTTATGAATTTGGCGATTTTAAATCTTTTTCTATAAAAAGGTATGATATAAACAAGAACTTACTAAAAGCAAGTAATAAAGATGGATTTAATGTATATATATGTGTTAGTGGCAAGGGAGTAATAACTTATATGGAGGGGACAGAAACCATAAATTTAGGTGAATTAGTAATGATTCCATCTTCTTTAGGTGAATATTGTATAATAGGAAACTTAGGCCTTATAGAAGTTAGTGTATGATGAGTAAGGAGAGATAAAAAGTGAAAATTACAAAGGCTGTTATACCGGCGGCAGGTCTTGGTACTAGATTTTTACCCGTTACCAAAGCTATAGCAAAAGAGATGTTACCTATACTAGATAAACCAACGATACAATATATAGTAGAGGAAATAGTAGATTCTGGAATTAAAGATATACTCATAATAACAGGTCATAATAAGAAAGCGATAGAAGATCATTTTGATAGAGCTTTGGAACTGGAAATGAATTTAAAGAAAAATAATAAAAAAATATTATTAAATGAGATAAATGATATAACTAATATGGCTAATATACATTATATACGGCAAAAAGAGCCTAAAGGATTAGGGCATGCAATATTATGTGCAAAATCATTTATAAAAGATGAACCATTTGCAGTGCTATTAGGAGATGATATCGTTTATAGTAAAGAACCTTGTATAAAACAACTAATAAATCAATTTAATGCAAAAAATTCTACAATTTTAGGTGTTCAAGATGTTGAAAAAGATGAAGTATATAAGTATGGAATAGTAGATGGGAATATAGAAAATGATAGATTATATAAAGTTAAAAGTTTAATAGAAAAGCCATCTATAGAAGTAGCTCCTAGCAATATTGCTATATTAGGAAGATATATTATAACACCTGAAATATTTAATATATTAGAAAACATAAAGCCTTCTAAAAATAATGAAATACAATTAACAGATGCATTAAATGAACTTTCTAAAAAAGAATCAGTTTATGCATATAACTTTACTGGAAAAAGGTATGATATTGGTGATAAATTAGGTTTTTTAAAAGCTAATATAGAATTTGCACTAAGAAATAATGATATAAAAGATAGTTTAAAAGATTATTTAATTGACTTAAATTTTAATAACTATAATATTTAATGATATATAAAAAAACTATGAAATTTAAAAAATTTCATAGTTTTTTTACTTAAAATAAAGGATCTTTAGGAGTTGGTTTTATGTCATTATATATATAGTCATGAATTTGTTTAGCTGTTTCAGCTTCGTCAAAACTTAAATACCAAACTTCATCAACTACTTTTCTATCACAATACCCATCTAACGGAAAGCGTTGTTCATCAAAAGAAGATATAGAATTTAATGCAGATTTACCTAAAGTAAGCATTTCACCTTTAGATAGACTAGTAGTTACCATTTCTGCAAGAGAAGAAATAGCACCAGGAATATCTGTTAAGCCCATATTCAATGCTTTTTCTATTAATAACTCACAAACTTCTCTTTGACGTTCAGTTCTTTCAAAGTCTCCATTACCTATTTCTCTTATTCTGGTATATGAAAGTGCTTGTATACCAGTTAATGTTACTTCACCAGAAGAATTAAGTGGTTGGATAGGTTTACCTGTTATTTCTGCAGCTTCATACTGATACTTATTTATTAAATTTCTTTCCTCTTCAGTGATAGTAAGGTTTACACCACCAAAGTAATCAATTATATCTATAACAGATTCAAAATTAACAGTAATATAATTTTCTATATCTAACTTAAAAGTTTGATTTATAGTCTTCACGGCTAATAAAGGACCACCATATGCATAGGCATGGTTTAGTTTTTCATAACCGTGACCATCAATATTTACATAACTATCACGCATAAGTGAGGAGAGTTTAATTTTATTCCTATTAGTATCAAGTGTAAGTATTAACATAGCATCAGAACGTCCATTTTCATTAATAGATCTATTATCTATTCCAAAAACAGCAATATTCACTATTCCATTAGTTGCCTTTATATCATCTATTGAGTTATCATCAGTATCAGAAGTTGATATACCCAATTCTTTTTTATCCTTTGTAAATTCAACAGTTTTAATTTTATTTAGTAAAGAATATCCATAAACACCAGAAAAAATTATAAGAACACCTATGATGGATAATATAATAAAAGTTATAGTTTTTGTCTTTTTTTTCATTTCGTAATCCCTCGATTCTATGTAGTTTTTTAAGAACCATTAAAAATCATACATATCTTAATATTATACATAAGTTCTTTTCAATTGAGTTACAACTTAAGTTAAATTATTGTTAATTATAAATTAATAATGATTTTATTATATATTAAAGTAGATAAATACCATGAATTTTGTTGAAAAAAGTAATAAAAAATTTATTAAAATATTAAGAAAATATTGTAAAATAATAATGGAGTTAGTTAATTATTAAAATATATATTTTAAGTATTGCTTTATTACTATATAAATATAAGCTAAATTTAAAATTAATTACTAAATAACTAATTTATTTGAAATATTTTTGTCTTATAAAGAATTTTAAAAATAAACTAAGAGAGAAATTTGTTACTATAGGAGTTTGGAGGAAACTTAATTTGTATATGATTTGCTTTGTAAATTGTAATAGAAAGTTATTCTTTTTATGAGCATTAAATATCATTTAAAAAAAGAGAGGGTAACAATTACAATAACCATTAGCTAATATGTACTATTTAAATTATAAAATTACTATTTGATAAAAGTAGGAATTAGAATTAAAGTTTTGAAACCTATAGATATACAATAAAAAACACTTAGACATATAAATGAAAAGTAAATATATAGATTATAAGGTTAAGTATCAAGAGAATATAAAATGGTATAGGGGGGGAGGCGTTATAAAAAACTTATTTAAAATAGAAATGTTATAAGATTAATATTATATTTGAAAATTAATAAAAATCTAAAGAATATTTATTTTATAACGTATTTAAAGTTTTTTATAACCAAAAAGTATGATTATAAAAGATGAAGATATGTTCTTTTTAGAAAACTTAAATAATCCAATATGTATTTTATCTGAAAAAAACAATGTTTTGTATAAAAATAAAAGTTTTAAAAAATTAATTAAGGAATTAAAGGAAAAAGATGAAGTATATAATGAACATATAGAAATGTTGAGTTATGAATATTTAAAAAATTTTAAAAATATGGGGGATTTTAAAATACAAGTTAAGTCTAAAGATCAAGAAGACTTTTGTTTTAAAATTATTATAAATGATTCGATATATAATGAAAAGCCAGTTTTTTTGATTTCAATTGAAAAAAAACTTGTGTCAAATAAATGCCATCTAAATGGATACGGTATGATTAAAGGTGAAGAATTTGTTTCAGATTATTTTAAAATTCATAGAAGGTGTTTACAAAAAGAATTTGATGTAAATGCCGTTATTAATTCGGAGATGGTAAATAAAGTATTGTTATACTCACCAAATATAATAATGATAAAAAAAGATAGAAAAATTATATTTGCAAACAAGGCTGCACAACATTTATTAAGAATAAGTGATGCATCAGAGATTATAGGAAAAGAATTTTATGAGATAGTTAATTTTGAAGCTAAAGAAAAAAAGTACAGTAAAAATATTTTCGAAAATGAGTATTATTATTATAATGCATTACCAGTATCGCAGGTGAAATTAAAAACTTTTAAAGGAAAACAAATTTATGTTGATGTTTGCTTTATGTCGTTTTTTGAAGATGAAGATGAGTTTAGTGTATTAATTGCAAAAGATATAAGTAAAAGAGTTAAAATTGAGGAAAATTTGGTAAGGAATGAAGAATATTATAAAAAGCTACTTGAATTTTTACCTTATGGAGTAGCAATAGTAAATAATAATAAAATTACATTTTCAAATGATAGTTTTGCAACTATGTTGGGAGAAAAAACAATACAAGATACATTAAATAATAATTTAGCACAATATATAAAGGATGAAGATAAAAAAATAATAAAGAATATGCAAAAGAATATATTTGGTGAATTAAAGCAAGTGGAATTTACAGAAATGAAATTACTAAGAAAAGATGGAAAAGAGCTAGATATAGAACTGGGTGCATCTCCATTTTTATTTGAAAATAATTTGTCGGCTATATTAGTTATGTGTGATATAACTGAAAGAAAAAATGCAGAAAGAGATAAGTTTAAATTAAAACAAGCACTAAAATATGATAGATTAAAAACAGAATTTATAGCTAATATATCACATGAATTAAAAACACCATTAAATATAATACTTAGCATAGTTCAATTATTTGAACTTAAAAAGAGAGGCAATGAAAATATAGACTCTATTACAGGTAAAAGATATTTGCAGGTTGTAACACAGAATTGTTATAGATTATTAAGGTTAATAAATAATTTAATAGATATAAGTAGGATAGATGTAGGACATTTAAAAATGAATTTTGGGAATTATGATATTGTAAAAATAATTGAAGATATAACAATGTCTACAGTAGAACATATTGAAAGTAAAAATTTAAATTTAATTTTTGATACAGAGATAGAAGAAAAAATAATTGGCGTTGATAGAGAAAATATGGAAAGAATAATGTTGAATTTACTTTCTAATGCAATTAAATGTTCAAATGAAAATGGGACTATTTGGGTTAATATATATGATAGTGGTGATTTTATAGAAATTGCTGTTAAAGATAATGGAGTGGGTATTCCAAAAGAAATGCAAGAAAGAATTTTTGAAAGATTTGTTCAAAGTTCTCCACTATTTACAAGAACTTATGAAGGCAGCGGAATAGGGTTATCCTTAGTTAAAGCATTAGTTGATGCGCATGGTGGTAAAATTACAGTTGAGAGTAAAGTAGGAGTTGGAAGTGAATTTGTAGTTAGTCTTCCCAATAGGTTATCTAAGAAAGACCCTACGTTTTTACAATCTAAATTAATAGAAGATAATAAAAGTAATAATGTAGAAAGAATAAAAATTGAGTTTTCAGATATATATAACTAAACTTTCCTATTAGGATTTAATTACACCTTTGATTAAAAAATAAAATATTGGATAGAATTTTAAAAAGTTAAAGTTAAATTTTATTAATATTAAAGTTTAAAAATTCTTAAAACAGGATATTGTTAAATGGAGGGTGTTTTATGAATAGGATTGTTTTAGTAGGAAGGTTAACTAGAAAACCAGAAATTAGAGTTGTTGATGAGAAAAACAATAAAGTTTTTACGAGAATAATGTTAGCAGTAGACAGACCATATAAAACAGCAAATGGAGAAAAGAGTGTAGACTTCATTCCAGTAGTTTTATGGGGGAAAAAAGCAGAAATAATATGTGAATATTTAGATAAAAATAATCTTATAAGCGTTACAGGAAGATTACAGACTAGAAGTTTTGAAGGAAATGATGGTCAGAAAAAATATATATCTGAAGTTATTGCAGATGAGTTTCAATTCATGAATACTAAAAAAACAGAAGAAGATATTGGATAAAAAATGTCTATAGGCTTAGCCTATAGACATTTTTTATGCATAAATAAAGGGTTTTAAATATAGAAGATAAAATATATAATATTAGAATATAGTTTTAAAATATTTAAATAAATGAATTATACATACAACAAAGTTTCGTTAATTTTATTAATGAAATAGATTTAATGTTTATATATTGAGAAATTATAAGTTGAAGTAAAATCAATTGAAATTAAATAAAATTATATAACTCATTTATTTAAAACATGCAGCCTTGGGGGGAGTATTTATGGATATTAAAGTATTTGAAGAATTTAAAAAAAAAGTTAAAAAGAATGTTGGAAAGGTTATAGTGGGAAAAGAAGAAAATATAGATAAAATTATAGTAGCGTTTATAACTTCAGGTCATGTACTTTTAGAAGATGTTCCTGGTCTCGGAAAAACTAAACTTGCTAAAAGTTTATCTAAAACTATGGGATGTACATTCAAAAGAATACAATTTACACCTGATTTATTGCCATCAGATTTAACTGGAATTTATTTCTATAATCAAAAAAATCAAGAATTTGAATTTAGAAAGGGACCACTTCTAAGCCAGATAATTTTAGCAGATGAGATAAATAGAGCAACGCCAAGAACTCAATCAGCTTTACTAGAATGTATGGAAGAAAGACAAGTAACTGTAGAAGGAAATACAATAAAACTAGAGGAGCCATTTTTTGTAATTGCAACCCAAAATCCAATAGAGCAGTTTGGTACATTTCCATTACCAGAAGCTCAACTAGATAGATTTTTCATGAAACTTTCTATGGGATATCCAAATTATAATGAAGAAAAAAGCATGATGGAAAGATTTATGGAAAGTGATCCACTGGATATATTAAAATCTGTTATAACATTAGAAGAAATAAAATATGTTCAGCATAATTATTGTAAAGTTCATATAAGTGATGAAATTAAAGAATATATATTAAATATTGTAGTAGCAACTAGAAATAATATGGATATAGAGCTAGGATGTAGTCCTAGAGTTACTTTAGGATTGATGAAAGGATGTCAAGCTTATGCAGCAATAAATGGAAGGGATTATGTAATTCCGGAAGATGTAAAGGCATTAGCTGTATCGGTAATGGCTCATAGAATTGTTCTAAAAAGCGAAATAAATGTAGAAAAGGATAAAGCTAATAATGTAATAAATTTAATATTAAGTACAGTAAAAACTCCAATAGAAGAAATTTAGGAGTTGATAAATATGATTTCATTATATATTTTTATGTTTTTATTTGCTACTGTGTGCGTTTATTTAGCGTATATTACAAGAAAAAATGGTTTTGAAAACTTAAGTATTTCTAGAAAAGTACAGGAAGATAAAATAATAGAAAATGAGAAATTTAATATATCTATTATTATAGAAAATAATAAAAAATTACCTATTGCTTTTTTAAACATTGCAGAAAATATTCCTGAAGGTATTAATTATTATGGAGAGAACTTAGATTTTAAGGAAGGTCAAGTTTTGTGGCATAATAGCAGTTATAGTATAGGACCTTATAAACGAAAAATTAGAACATATACTTTGTGTGGTAAAAGAGGAACTTATTTAATAAAAAATATGAAAGTGACAATTGGAGACTTTTTCGGCTTAAATACAAATGTTAAAGAAATTGAGGATTATATAGAAATATTAATTTATCCTAGAATTAATCCATTGGGAGATTATAATTTCGATATAACTAATTTTAATGGAAATAATACTGTAAGAAGATGGATTCAAAAGGACCCTTTATATATTAAAGGGATAAGAGAATATAATGTAGAAGATAGGATGAAAGATATACATTGGAAATCAAGTCTAAAAATGAGTAAGTTAATGGTTAAAGATTATGATTTCACATCAGAAAGAGAATTGGTCATAATATTTAATGTTCAATGCGATGAAAAACCTTGGCAGAACATACAAAAAAGCGCCATAGAAGATGGCATAAGGTTACTAGGAGCACTTTCTAATAAAGCATTAAAAGAAGGCATACCTACAGGAGCATGGACTAATGCAAGATTATTATCCTATGTTGAAAATTATCCATCACAGATAAGGCCAGAGCTAAATAGTTTTGCGAAAATAATGGAAATGTGTGCACGAATTGATTATTCGGCGAAAAAAAAGTTTGCGGATTATTTAAAGCAAAACATTAAAAATTTCTATAATAATTGTACTTATGTAATAATAACGCCCTATTTAGATGAAGAAAGTGGCAAATTACTATCTGACATAGCTAAGAAAAATGTAAACATGAAAATAATTGATATATCTCAATCATCTAGTGTGTTAAGTATACCAGGCATAGAAAAGCTCTCATTTAAGGGGGGAAGAGTATGAGTTGGTTTAGACAAGTAAAATTATTATATATGGCCACATTAAATATTATATATTTCTTATTAGGTAACTTAATTTCTAACATATTAATAGATAAAAACTTATCATATTATTTAATATTATTTACAATAGCAACAACCGTATGTACATTAATATGTATTGATAAAAATTACAATAAAAAACTAGCTATATTTATTCCATTTTTAATTACACTATCAATTTTAAGAGTTTTAATTAATGATAGTACCTATATAATTGTAGCAATATATTTTATAGTAATATATTTTATAAACTTAGAAAAGATAGATGAACCAATAACATATATTGATACTAGAAAAACATTTATTTACATTATGTTATTATCTTTATTAATTTTGTGCTTAGCAAATGTTTTTTTATGGAAGAACATAGTGGCATATTCATTTCGAGCATATATTTTTTATCTAGCATTAATGATTATTACATTCAGAGAGCTCTTAAGATACGAAAATAACATATTTAATGAAAAAGCTAAATATTTTAATTTATCTATTGTAATAATTATTATTGTAATGAGTTTAGATCCTGTAATGAAGTTTATTAATATTACATTTTCAAAATTATTAAATATAATTTGGTTATTATTTATAAGCATAATAAGTTTTATTAGTAAATTTGTGGGGGTTTTAGTTGAATTTGTAGTAAGTAATTTAAGAAATTTAATACTGAAAAATGGTGGTTCAATAGAAAATTTAAATTTGTTTGAGAATCAAAAAATTTCTAATGAAATTAAAAATATATTTGATAATAATATAAAAGTTAATAGTGGATTAGATATAGTAGTAAAATTATTATTTGCAAGCTTAATTATGGTAATTGTTTATAAAATGTTTAGTAAAATACATGTTGTAAAAAAGAAGGCAGATAGTAATTATATAGAGTATGTAGAAAATATAAAAAAAGAAAAAAATATAAATAAAAAAAGTAAGTTAGAAAAAATAAAAGAATTTTTAAAAATAAAAAAAACAATAAAAGAAGAGATTTTTTATACTTATAAAAAATTTGAAAGGATTACAGATAAAGTAGGGGTTTTTAAAAACTATATGACAGCTACACAATTAAAGAATGTAGTAAATTTAAAATTTGATAATATGGAGGATTTAGAGTGTATGACTAAGATATATAATGAAGCAAAATTCTCAAATCATCATATGAAGGAAGAAGAACTACAAAGGATAAAAAAAGGATATGCGAATGTAAAAGAACAACTAGAAAAGTAATAAATTTACAAAAAGGTATAAGAGGTTTACAAAAAGGTAGACTAGAGTTTGTACAAAAAGGTAAAAATGATAGTACAAAAAAGTTTCTACAAAATTAGTCAATTTCGACAAAATAATCTAAAAAAGACTAAGAGTTAATCAATAAATATTATATCAGAGTTATAATATATATCAATAGAAACATTAATGTGTCAATTAAAAGGGAGAAAATAAAAATCTACACTACATTAAATGACATAATTTTTTAAACTTAAGTGATAAAATCATTTCATATAGAGCGTTAGTTTTTGAGGGGGTTGTATTCAGTGGTTATAGTTGAAAGTTTAAAAAATGTAGTTGAGATTGATAATGTAAAGTATGAGTATGTGTATAAACTTTTAGAAAGTGATTACAATTTTAAGAATAATGAAAAATGCAATTCATTAAAAGCATATGGAATAGAAGTGGAAAGAAAAGATACAGTTAAGGGACAAGTTGTTTCAAATTATAAGGATTTTGTTAGATATATAAGTCCTAAAAAAGAGAAAGTGACTGAAATAATAGAGCTTTTAAATAACAATATAGTTTCACCTATTCACTTAATAGATGTTATAGGTGAGTATGTAGACGAGTATGTTAATGATTTCGATGAAGCTATAAAAAATAAAAATTTAAAAGTAGCAGTTTCATAAAGCAAAGGCATATTAAATCAGATAATAGATTAAAATACGCATATATTATTTGGTTTATATATGTATAAATTAAAATAAGGGAGCTATCTCCCTTATTTTAGTATAAACATAGCAATTTAATATATTAAAATACATAAAATGTAATTTAAAATATATAAGATATCTACTATAAAATTCAAATTTGTGATAATATAATAAAAAAAGTACAATTTTTGGTAGAAAGAAAGGAGGATGAAATTTGATTGTAGGCATTGGTGTAGATATAGTAGAAATAAGAAGAATCAAAAGTGCAATTGAAAGAAACAGTAATTTTACAAGAAAAATTTTAAGTGACGAAGAATTGGAATGTATAGCTAAAAAACCTATGAATTTTCAATACATAGCAGGAAGATTTGCAGCAAAAGAAGCTATATCTAAAGCTTTAGGAACTGGATTTAGACAATTTGGATTAAAAGATTTAGTAATAATAAACGACGAGTTAGGTAAACCAATGGTTACGTTAAAAGAAAAGGCTAATGAAGTTGCAAAAAAACATGGACAATACAAAATTCATTTAAGTATATCTCATGGGGAGGACAATGCAGTAGCCTATGCCATATTGGAGGTGAACTAAAGTGAGTGGCGGATTAAAGGAAATAAAAAATACAATAATATCCAATTTACATAATATTCATTTAAAATCTAAAAAATTAGATGGTAATTTTATTGGTAGTTGTTTTGTGAAACGAGAAATAGATGGTCACAAAGGGGATTATGGAAGGGTTTTAGTTATAGCTGGGTCTAAAGGGTTTAGTGGGGCAGCATACCTTGCTACAGAAGCAGCAGTAAAAAGTGGTGCAGGTCTTGTAACATTATGTACGCATAAAGCAGTACAGGGAATTATGAGTATTAAGCTTAATGAAGCTATGACAATTAATTATGAACAAACTGATAAGATAAATAATTTAGTTGTAAAAAGCAATGTAATAGCATTAGGTCCAGGTATGGGGAATAATAGTTTAACTTATAATATATTAAAAGAAATTGTAACTAAAAGTGAATGCCCCTTAGTTATTGATGCAGATGGATTAAATGTATTACAAGGAAATCTTGAATTATTAGAGTTGAAAAATAATGAAATCGTTTTAACTCCTCATCTTGGAGAAATGTCAAGATTAACAGATTTGACAATAGATGAGATAAAAGAGGATAAAGTAAAAATATGCAAGGAATTTGCTAAAATACATAATATTATATTACTATTAAAGGGGTATGAAACAATAATAACTAATGGTGATGAAGTGTATATAAATTCTACAGGCAATAGTGCTATGGCATCAGGGGGGATGGGGGATACACTGACGGGAATTATAGCATCTTTCATAGCCCAAGGTTATGAACCATTCCAGGCAACATATATGTCAGCATACATTCATGGATTCTGTGGAGATGTTTTATCAAAAGATATGTTTTGTGTAAATGCAACACATATAATTGAATTTTTACCTTATGGTATAAAAATGCTTTTAGAAGATAAAGACGACTCTAGGGAAGAGATATTAAGCAATTAATATAAAAATATATAAAATTTATAAATAAGTTATAGTATTGGTAATTGCATAATAATATAGTAGTGTATTAATTTTAATAGGGGGTATTAAGTGAAGAGTATAAATAAAAATACACTATTAATGATTGTAGCATTTTTTATAATAGCAATAATATCTGTAATGTTTTTTAAATTTAAGCCACAAAAACCTTTAGCATATGAAGAGATTATTGAAAATTTAAAAAATATTAATGGATATACTGCAAATATAAAGATAGACATTAAAAATGCAAAGCAAAATCTTACCTATGATGGAAAGCAAATCTACATAAGAGAAAAAGGGGGACAAATTAATCTAGGGGAAAATAGATGTTTTACATATGATGATAAGGGGATACATGTTAAAGATAATAATAATGGTGAAAAATATGATTTACCAGACGGATTTGATGAAGTATTAAAAGGATTATTTGTAAATGAATTTATTAATCTTATAAATACAAGCAATGAAGTAGTTATAGAAAATAAAGAATTAAACAATAAGCAGTATTTAACTATTAGTTTATTATTGCCTGGTTATAATAGAAATATATATAAAGGCATAATATATATAGATATTAAAGATGGTTTACCACGAGAATATCATATTCTAGATGAAAAAGAGAATATAAGATTAATATGTACTTATAATAAATTTTTGAAATTAAAAGAAATTGAAAATTTCGAAATTAACTAAAGATAGTTACATTAAAGCCAACTAGGGGTATTATATAAGCTTAGAATAGTTAAATTTACTGTGAGGTGAAGAAAATGTTCAGGCATTTAAGACCAGTATGGGCAGAAATCAATTTAGATAAACTTGCTCATAATATGAGAGAGATAAAAAGAGTATCAAAAAGCAAAGGAATTATAGCTGTTGTAAAAGCAGATGCTTACGGTCATGGAGCTATTGATATAGCACCTGTACTTTTAGAAAATGGTGCTGAAAGATTAGCTGTGGCTGTAATAAGTGAAGCAGTAGAACTAAGAAGGTCAGGAATAGACGCACCAATAATGATTCTTGGTTTTACTCCACCAAATTTAATAGATACATTATTAAAATATGATATTGAACAAACTGTTATAAATTATGAATTTGCAAAAGAGCTATCGAATATGGCTAAAAAGAAAAATAAAATAGCTAAGATTCATATAGGAATAGACACAGGCATGGGAAGAATAGGTTTTTTACCTAATAATCAAAGTATTGAGGATATAGTTAATATAAGTAAACTTCCTAATATAGAAATAGAAGGCATATTCTCACATTTTTCATCTGCTGATGAAAAATGTAAGGATTATACAGAAAAACAACTAAATCAATTTAATGATTTTTATAAAAAATTAGTGGATTTAGGTGTAAACATAAAAAGTAAACACATAAGCAATAGTGCAGCTGTTATGGATTTGCCACAGTGTCATTTTGATTATGTAAGACCGGGCATAATTTTATATGGATATTATCCATCGGATGAAGTTATGAAAGAAAAGTTAGATTTAAAACCAGTTATGGCTTTAAAATCTAACATAGTACATTTAAAAAACTTACCAAAGGAAAAACACATAAGCTATGGTAGGAGGTTTACAACAGAAAGAGACAGTGTAATAGCTACTTTACCAGTGGGATATGCAGATGGTTATACTAGATTACTTTTTAATAAAGCAAAGGTTATTGTAAATGGAAGTTTTGCTCCTGTTGTTGGAAGCATATGCATGGATCAATGTATGATAGATGTTACTGATATTGAAGGTGTAAAAGTTGGAAATGAGGTTATACTAATAGGTGAAGACAACCATGGAAATAAATTTGATGCCGATGATATAGCAAAACTTTTAGGAACTATAAATTATGAAGTTATTTGTGCAATAAATAAAAGAGTTCCTAGAGTGTATGTAAAAGGTGGAAAAGTAATTAAGGTTAGAAACTATGTATAACAATATAACTGTCATATTTGGTAAAAAACTGTTGTATAAAGTAAAAAGAAACCAATAATTTCTTTGACATTATGACATTAATTCAATTATAATTAAAACGGTACATAATGGTTGTTATTAGTTATATTAGGAGGTATTGATTTCCATGTCAGATTCAAAGAAATTTAATGTTGATATTTCTAAAAGTTTACTAAGAAACATAAGTAGCAATTTAACCTCAGATTATGAAAAAAAAGAAGAAGCAATAGACGATTCAATCATATTATATATAGAAGACGATTTTTCAATAGAATTCATAGAAAGTATGAAAAATGGATATATTGAAATGGCTGATATAAATTTAGAGATGTCTGAATTGGGATTAGAACAAGATGTTTGTGATTTCATAGAATATGAATCAAGGCTTTAGGAGAGTGAATTGCCTAATGACAACTGTTGTGAAAAGAGGAGATATATTTTATGCAGATTTAAGTCCAGTTGTTGGATCGGAACAAGGAGGCGTGAGACCTGTTATAATTATTCAGAATGATATAGGGAATAGATATAGCCCTACTGTAATTGTAGCAGCAATTACCTCACAAATTAATAAAGCTAAGCTTCCAACTCATGTTGAAATATCTTCAGAAGACTATGGGTTAAATAAAGATTCTGTAGTTTTATTGGAACAAATAAGAACCTTAGATAAAAGAAGGTTAAAAGAAAAAATAGGTCATATGACTAAGGAAGATATGGAAAAAGTTGATATTTCATTAATGCTTAGTTTAGATTTGAAGCATAAAAATAAAAATAATTAAAGTTTATATAACATAAAAAGCAGTTAGGTATAGTATTTATTGTGCTATATATAACTGCTTTTTTATATGTAAAATTCTAAAATTATAATTTTAAAAATTATTTATTGAAATAAAGTGTTATTTTACATATTAAAATAAATTAATATGCAAATAATAAAAACGGTTAGTTTACTATTTGTAAATATAAATAGTTGTTAAAAGGTAGAAAATTGTTATAATATTTAATAGAAGATAATCTAGGAGGTATTGGTATGGAAAAAACACTAGACCAATTACAAAATATTACTAAAGAAATAAGAAAAGACATAGTTACAATGTTAACTGAGTCAGCGTCAGGTCACCCAGGTGGGTCATTATCATCAGTAGAAATCTTAACTACTTTATATTTTAATGAAATGAATATTGATCCTAAAAATATACATGACCCAAATAGAGATAGATTTGTTCTTTCAAAAGGTCATGCAGCTCCAGTATTATACAGTACTTTGGCAGAAAGAGGCTTTTTTGAAAAAGAAGAATTAATGAATTTAAGAAAAACAGGAGCAATGCTTCAAGGACATCCAAATATGAATTATGTTCCTGGTGTTGATATGTCAACAGGATCTTTAGGTCAAGGTATATCAACAGCAGTTGGAATGGCTTTAGCAGGGAAAATAGATGAAAAAAGTTATAGAGTCTATACTGTTTTAGGTGATGGAGAGCTTCAAGAAGGTCAAGTGTGGGAAGCTGCAATGTGTGCTGCACATTATAAGTTAGATAATTTAACTGCATTTGTAGATTTTAATGGACTACAAATAGACGGAGATATATCTAAAGTTATGAATCCAAATCCTATAGCTGATAAATTTGAAGCTTTTGGATGGAATGTAATGGTTTTAGAAGATGGTCATGATTTAAAAGCTATAAAAGAAGCTATAGAAAAAGCAAAAACTGTTAAAGGACAGCCAACAATGATAGTGTGCAAGACTATAAAAGGTAAAGGCGTATCATTTATGGAAAACCAAGCAGGTTGGCATGGATCAGCTCCTAGCAAGGAACAATGCGATTTAGCATTAAAAGAAATAGGAGGGGAAGCGTAATGAGTAAAATAGCTACAAGAGAAGCATATGGAAAAACACTTGCAAAAATAGGTTTGGAAAATGAAAATATAGTTGTTTTAGATGCAGATTTATCAAAATCAACTAAAACAGCAGATTTTAAAAAAGTATGCGAAGAAAGATTTTTTAATATGGGTATAGCAGAAGGAAACATGATGTCAGTTGCAGCTGGTTTAGCTAGTTGTGGAAAAATACCTTTTGTAAGTACATTTGCAATGTTTGCAGCAGGCAGAGGATTTGAACAAATCAGAAACTCTATATGCTATCCAAAATTAAACGTTAAAGTTTGTGCAACACATGCTGGATTAACTGTTGGAGAAGATGGAGCTTCACATCAAGCTATTGAAGATATAGCACTTATGAGAAGTATCCCTAATATGGTTGTTATAAGCCCTAGTGATGCAAAAGAAGCAGAAGCAGCTATAGAAGCAGTTGCTAAGTATAATGGACCTTGTTATGTTAGACTTGGAAGAAGTGGTGTTCCACAAATAAATACAAATGAAGATTATAAATTTGAAATAGGTAAAGCAATTAAATTAAGAGAAGGAAAAGAAGCTACTATAGTAGCAACAGGAATAATGGTTGATGCAGCTTTAGAAGCAGCTAACATTTTAAGTGAAGAAGGAATAAAAGTAAGTGTGTTAAACATACATACTATTAAACCTATAGATGTAGAAGCTATTTCAAACTCTGCAAAAGAAACAGGAGTAATTATTACAGCTGAAGAGCATAGTATCATAGGTGGACTAGGTTCTGCAGTTGCAGAAGTGGTTACTTCATCATATCCAGTTCCAGTTTTAAGAGTAGGTGTAAAAGATACATTTGGTGAAAGTGGTAAACCTGCTGAATTATTAGAGAAATATGGATTAACAGCAAAAGAAATAGTTAAAGCTGTAAAAAAAGGGTTAGAACTAAAATAAAAATTAGAATAAAAACGAAATGCTATATAATATTATGTAGCATTTCGTTTTTTATTAACAAAAAAATATAGATTTTACTATGGCAAAAAATTCTCTTATAAAATAGTTTGGTTTCAATAATACATTACTGTTACTACTATAAAAAGTTACATTTTTATAATTGTTTTTTTTACTTAATATATGAGTTCTAAAACAGTGAAAGTCACTAGTTACTATTTTAATTTTTATCTTAGAAAAATCATTACTATCATTTAAAATTTTAATTTTTGAATATTTGAGATTTTCGAATGTGTTCTTAGAATCTTCTTCTAATATCAACCTATTTTCATCTATTCCATTGTTAATTAAATAAGTTTTCATTGCTAAGGATTCGGAAATTATTTCATTGGCACCTATACCTCCAGATAGGATTATTTTACACTTATTATTATAATTGCTAATATAATAAATAGCAGAATCTAATCTATACTGTAGTGTTTTACTAGGTTTATTATTTTTAAGTCCAGCACCAAGAATTAAAACATAATCGCAATATGAAGTATTTTTAGAAAGGCTAAAATAGATAATAAAAATTTCTAAAACAATAAATATTATAAAAAGTAATGTTAAAAAAGGACATAAAATTTTAAAGATGATAGTGGTAATTAAAAAATCTTTATTATAGTAATATAGAATTAAGATTAATCCTAAAATAAATAAATTTATACTAAAAGAAACTTTACCAAAATGCAAGTTTATTAATAGAAAATATATTATTAACGTAATTCCTATTATTAAAGCAATTATAGACATAAATGTTATTCTCCTTATTATAAATATTTTAAGATAATATAAAAATATAATAATATTCTATAATAATATTTTATTACTTTAAAGAATAAAGGTTATAAGATGAAAAATTTTAATATATTAAGTTAAATTACTATTCAATTAACAGAAAATAATGACTTTTACAAAACAATATGATAAAATAACTTAAAATTATAAAAAAAGGTAAGTTGAGAATTACTAGGAACGAAGTGAGTAGTAACAACCATAACTGTTAATTATTCACTCTTAACTCTTAACTAGAAAAATCCTACAACTGTTTACTATTAACTTTTAACTAAAATAATCTGTTAGTTATTGATAAAATATTAATTTGAGTTTTCTCATTTGATAAATGAATAAGTTTAAAATTTAATTTGGAACCTTATAGTGAAACAAAAGTTTGAATTTTGGGTTCTTATTTATCAATTTATGATAAAATTATTTATATATTAACAGTAAATTACAATTTGGGGGGACTACGATGAATTATGAAAATAAATTATCAAAAACAAGATTAATATTTAAAGATCTTTTTAGAAGTTTTAAGATATCGATTATAGTTTATTTAATTATGGCTATATTAGGAGCTGTAATTGGGGTATTATATTGTTTATTAGGAGAGACACAGCTATCACTTAATGAAGTGGTTAAATTTATTATGTTTACTGGAATTTGGTGTTCGTGTTTTGGACTAGCCATATCAGGAATTGCTTTTATGAAACCAAGTACTATGGGGCCGTTAAATCATCAAAATGAATGGCGTAAGTATTATGGAAAGTTTAACCTAATAGGAGCTATATTGTCTACAAGTGTATATGTGTTAAGTTATTCATTAATATTAGATGTAATAATGCATAAGGTATAAAGGATATATAAATAGTGGAATATGATTTACATATTTGCCACTATTTTTTTTCCGATTTCTATTGCAATTCGATAAAATTTTTTCTATTATTAAACAATATAATAGAAAGTTGTGCTATAATGAAGTGAATAAAAGTCCAATGATTGTTATTTTCATTAAGATAGGAGTGTGAAGACTAGGAAATGATAGAATTTAAAAATGTTACGAAAGTGTATAACAATAATGTTTTAGCATTATCAAATTTAAATATAGAAATTAATAAAGGTGAGTTTGTTTTCTTGGTAGGACCAAGTGGATCAGGAAAATCAACTTTTATAAAAATGCTATTAAAGGAAGTTGACCCTACTGCAGGATCAGTAATAGTAGATGGTACTGATTTGAATGAAGTAACCCATAAACAGATTCCTTTTTATAGAAGAAAGATAGGGGTTGTTTTCCAAGATTTTAGACTAATACCAACTTTAAATGTTTATGAGAATGTTGCATTTGCATTAAGAGTTATAGGTGCATCTGATAAAGAAATACATAAAAAAGTACCACTAGTGTTATCTATGGTAGGACTTTCTAAAAAATATAAATCATTCCCAAATGAGTTATCTGGGGGAGAACAACAAAGAATATCAATAGCTAGAGCTATTGTTAATAGTCCGGCACTTTTAATTGCGGACGAGCCTACTGGAAACTTAGATCCTGAGACTTCATTAGAAATAATGGATATTATAAGTGATATAAATAGAGCAGGAACTACAGTTGTTATGGCTACTCATGCTAAAGATATTGTTGATACAATGAAAAAAAGAGTTATAGCTATAGAAAAAGGAACTGTAGCAAGAGATGAGGAAAGGGGTAAATACGGATATGAAATTTGATTCAGTTAAATATTTTTTTAAAGACTCATTTAAAAGTATTGTTAGAAACAAAACATTAAGTATGGCATCCGTTGCCACTGTTGCAGCTACATTTTTTATATTTGGTATAGTATCTCTTGTAATAGTAAATGTAAATAAAGCTGTAGATGAATTAGGTTCTAAAGTAGAAGCTAGAGTTTACTTAAAAGATGATATAAAAAAAGAAGAACTAGAAAAGCTCGAAAAAGCTTTGAAAGCTACACCTGGTGTAGTAGAAGTAAGACTTGAAAGTAAAGATCAAGCTTTAGATAATGTAAAAAATCAATTAGATGATACAGAAAAATCTTTAATGGCTGGATTTGACAAGAAAAATCCATTTCCAAGTTCATACATAGTTAGAGTTAAAAATCCAGAATCTATAGATAATGTTGTAAAAAAAATTGATGGTCTTTCTGGAATAGAAAAAGTTAAAGATGCTAGAGACTTAATAAGTCAAGTAACTAAGATAACTAATTCAGTTACTATAGCGGGTTTAATTGGTTCTGTTGTGTTTATATTAGTGTCATTATTCCTTATAGGAAATACTATAAAAATAACAGTGTTTTCTAGAAAACGTGAAATTGGAATAATGAAATATGTAGGAGCAACTGATTGGTTTATAAGATGGCCATTTATAATAGAAGGTGTAATACTCGGTGTAATAGGAGCATTATTATCAATTTTAATTGTATTTTGTGCATATGCTTTATTACAATCAAAATCCGCTAATGCATTTTTAGGATTTTCACTTATATCAAGTAGTTATATATTTAAAGTTCTAATATGGGAATTTATATTAGGGGGAATTTTAATAGGTTCTATAGGAAGTATATTGTCTATGAGAAAATTCCTAAAAGTTTAGTTCGAAATTTTAGTTTAAAGGTGCTGTCTTATTAAAGATAGCACTTTTTTTATAAATAAATAGTTAATAATAAATTATTTTCTATTTAAAACATATACTATACTAGTACTTTAAAAATAAGTAGTAGAAAATATATATAATGTAAAGATTAATAAAAAGATGTTATAATTATTAAGTATTTACATAAATAATATATATATGTGAATTTAAGGAGTGAAGAAAATGAGTGATGAAAAGAAAGATTTAGCTCACATAGGGGGAAATAATAAAAAAAGTAATAGACGAAGTAAATCCATTACATATACGGTGTTATTATTAATTTTAACTAATATAATTACTGCATTTGTAGTTACAATGGTTTCAGTTAGATTACCTAATGGAAAAGTGGTGGTAAGTCAAAAAACTTTTCAAAATGTATTAGCTTTTGAAAAATTATATACAATTAAAGATAAAATAGATAAATATTATATAGGGGATATAAATCAAGATAATTTAATAGAGGGTGCCTCTAAGGGTATGGCTGCTGCACTTGGTGATCCATATACAACATATATGAATCAAAAAGAGTTTACTGAGTTTACAACTCAAACTGGAGGAAGTTATGTTGGATTAGGGATACAAATAGGGGTTAAAGATAATAATATAGTTGTAGTATCAACATTTGAAAATTCTCCTGCTAAAGAAGCAGGTGTTATGGCTGGTGATATTATAATGTCAGTAAATGATACGCCAGTAACAGGTAATGAAGTAGATAAAGCAACCTCTATGATGAAAGGTAAAGAGGGGGAAACTGTAAAATTAATTGTTTCTAGAGCAGAAGAACAGATGAACATAGATGTTGTTAGAAAACAAATAGATTTAGTTACTGTAAATTATGAAATGATGGAAGATAAAATAGGATATATACAAGTATCTATGTTTGATGAGCATACAGCTAAAAACTTTGAAAATGCTTTAGCAAATCTATCAAAAGATGGTATGAAAAGTTTAGTAATAGATTTAAGGGAAAATCCAGGTGGTCTTTTAGACCAAACAGTTGAAATGAGTTCACAGTTTGTAGAACAAGGAAAAACAATAGTGTACACTGAAGATAAAAATGGAAATAGAAAAGATTATAATTCAGTAGGTGGAAACAGTATAGGAGTTCCTGTTACTGTATTATGCGATGGAAATAGTGCTAGCGCATCAGAAATATTTATAGGAGCACTTAAAGATTACGGTGTCGCAACAATTGTAGGTGAGAAAACTTTTGGTAAAGGTGTAGTTCAAACTACATTTTACAGGGATCAAGACGGATTTGGAGATGGTACTGCTTTAAAAGTTACTATTTCTAAATATTTTACTCCTAATGGAAAAAATATTCATGGAGTGGGAATAGAGCCAGATGTTAATGTTAAATATCCGGATGAATTAAAGGAAAAAGCTTATTCTAGAGAAAATGATCCACAACTTAAAAAAGCCTTAGAAATAGCAAGAGAAAAAATAAAATAGTTTATAAGAATAACTAGTTAATGATGAGATGATTTTAAAATATAATATATAGAAAGGCTTATTTAATAACCTTTCTATGTATTATGAAAATACTCACTAATTTAACTGGTTATTTTTTATATATTATTTTTGATTTGGAAAGTTTTAAAAAAGATAATTTTAAAATTACTTATACTAAAAATAAAAATATAAGTTATAATTAATAAAGATTATTGAACAATTATTTGTTTTATCAAATATTTATGATATATTAATATAATTATAGTGACAATTGTAAATTTACAACATGATTAGGGGGATTTTTATTATGGAACTTTTAAAATACACTTTAACTCAAGTAGCATCTATACTTGTAAATCCTACATATTCAATGTTTTTAATATTAATTGGAGTTATTTTCTATTTAAAGAATAAAAAGAATAACAAAATTGAATATATGGTGATGGGACAAAAAAATGTTTCTGCTTTTGAGTTGACAATATCTCAAATTGTTATAGGTATATTTGGAGGGACATTAGCTAGTATACTTATAACTTTTTTAGGTATTAATTTTGATGCACAGTCCAATGTATATATTATATTTATAATATCAATAATTTTAATGATGGTTAATCCTAGGTTTATATGCCTTTCTTATTCAGGTGCTATTTTGGGTCTACTTTCATTGATATTTTCATTGATAGCAGAATTTATGAATAAACCAGAAATTAACATTTTTGTAGTAGATATAATTAACTTAGTGGCATTGATTGGTATCATGCATTTTGTAGAAGGTATTTTAGTTATGATTGATGGAAAAAGAGGTGCTATACCTATTTTTGGAAGTAGGGATAATAAAATTGTAGGTGGTTTTGCATTTAAAAGATTGTGGGCTCTTCCAGTAGTTTTACTTATGGCTATAGCAAATAACCATGGTATTACAGGTGATGCTATTAATACTCCAGCTTGGTGGCCTTTATTAAATCATAAAGAAAATAAAATTTTATTTGAAACAATAGCACTAGCAGCACTTCCATTATATACTGTAGTTGGTTATACATCAGTTACTTTTACAAAAACAAAAGAAAAAAAGACATTGATATCAGGGTTATATATATCTTTATACGGATTAATACTAATAATATTAGCACCTGTTGCAAAAACAGGTATTATAGCTAAATTTTTATTAGTGCTATTCATGCCAATAGCTCATGAATTAATGATGAAAATTCAAAGGAAAAGAGAGATTAATGGAGAACCTATATATATTAGTGACAATGAGGGAATTATGATTTTAGATGTTGCTAAAGATTCTTTTGGTGAAAAAATAGGATTAAAGTCAAAAGATATAATTTTAAATATAAACAATTTTGATATGAATGATGATGAATTTATTTTTAAATTTATGGAGCAAGTTCCAAATAATCTTTATATGGAAATAAAAAGGGGAACAGAAAAATTGTTTATAAATGAAACTATTGAAAAGAAAGTAAGACCTGGAATAGTCATAGTTCCAAGGATTGTACCAAATAAAAGTAAGGTCTTAAAAATTGAAAATACTTTTGAAGATATATTAAGAAAGATTAAGGAAAGAGATAAATCTGACAATTAATATAGAAAACTAATTAGAGTAAAGAGAGGGGTATCTATATGGGCGAGTTTAAAATACATTCTAAGTTTAAGCCAATGGGCGATCAACCTCAAGCTATTGAAAAGCTTGCGAAAGGTATAAAAAGTAGCAAAAAGTTTCAAACTTTACTAGGTGTAACTGGTTCGGGAAAAACATTTACTATGGCAAATATAATAGAAAATGTTCAAAAACCTACTTTGGTTTTAGCTCATAATAAGACTTTAGCAGCGCAGCTATGTTCAGAATTCAAAGAGTTTTTCCCTAACAATGCTGTAGAATATTTTGTTTCTTATTATGATTATTATCAGCCAGAAGCTTATGTAGCCCAAACTGATACTTATATAGAGAAGGATGCTAGTATAAATGATGAGATAGACAAACTAAGACATTCAGCTACAGCTTCTTTATTAGAGAGAGAAGATGTTATAGTTGTGGCTTCTGTATCTTGCATATATGGTTTAGGTAACCCTGAAGAATATAAAAAACTTACTGTATCAATAAGAGAAGGTATGGAAAAAGACAGAAACGAAGTAATTAGAAAATTAATTGATATACAGTATGAAAGAAATGATATAAACTTTGTTAGAGGAACTTTTAGAGTAAGAGGTGATGTTCTAGATATATTTCCAGTATCATCAACTAATAAGGGAATTAGAGTAGAATTTTTCGGAGATGAAGTAGATAAAATAAGAGAATTTGACGTTTTAACTGGTGAGATAATCTCAGGAATGAAGCATGTATCTATATTTCCAGCATCTCACTTTGCTACTTCAAAAGAAAAATTAGAAATAGCAATAGAACAAATAGAGATGGAGCTTGATGAAAGGTTAGAGGAACTTAAAAATCAGGATAAATTATTGGAAGCTCAAAGATTAAAACAAAGAACTAATTTTGATATAGAAATGATTAGAGAAGTTGGGTATTGTACAGGAATAGAAAATTATTCTAGAATATTAGATGGAAGAGCAAAAGGAGCTCCACCACAAACATTAATGGACTTCTTTCCAGATGATTTTCTTTTATTTATAGATGAGAGTCATGTTACTCTTCCACAAATTAGAGCCATGTATGGAGGAGATAAGTCAAGAAAAACATCTTTGGTAGAGTATGGGTTTAGACTTCCTTCAGCTTATGATAATAGACCTTTAAAATTTGAAGAATTTGAAGAAAAACTTAATCAAGTAGTTTTTGTAAGTGCCACACCAGGTCCTTATGAAAATGAACATTCACAAGAGGTTGCAGAACAAATAATAAGACCTACAGGACTCTTAGATCCAGAAATAGAAGTAAGACCAATAAAAGGGCAAATTGATGACTTATATGGTGAAATTAAAGAAACAATTTCAAAAGGTTTTAGGATATTAGTAACTACTTTAACTAAAAGAATGGCAGAAGATTTAACAAAATATTTAAAGGATTTAGGTGTTAAAACTACATATTTACATTCTGATATTGATACTATGGAAAGAATGAAGATAATAAGAGATTTAAGAATGGGTGAGTTTGATGTCTTAGTTGGAATAAATCTTTTAAGGGAAGGATTAGATATTCCAGAAGTAGCCCTTGTTGCAATATTAGATGCAGATAAAGAAGGATTCCTACGTTCGGAGACATCTTTAATACAAACTACAGGTAGGGCTGCAAGAAATTCTGAAAGTAAGGTTATAATGTATGGAGATAGGATAACAAAATCTATGAAAAAGGCTATAGATGAAACTATAAGAAGAAGAGAAATACAAAATATATTTAATCAAAAGAATAACATTATACCAAGAACAATAATTAAGGATGTTAGAGAAATAATAGAAATATCCACAGTTGCAGAAGAAACTCTTGAATATAGTCCACAATTAGATAACAATGAAGTTGATATAACAAAAGAAATAGAAAAATTAGAAGAGGAAATGAAATTAGCTGCTAAGGATTTACAATTTGAACGTGCCGCTGAATTAAGAGATAGGATAAAACAATTAGATGCTATTTTAAAAAATAATATGAATAAGTAAAAGTTTTAATTTTTATACTGCTAGAAGAAAAATTAAAAAATTAGAGGAGAAAATAATGAGAGATAAAATTTTTATAAAAGGAGCAAAAGTACATAATCTTAAAAATGTTGATTTAGAAATTCCAAGAGATAAGTTTGTTGTATTTACAGGACTTTCAGGATCGGGAAAATCTTCATTAGCATTTGATACATTGTATGCGGAAGGTCAAAGGCGTTATGTTGAGTCATTGTCTGCTTATGCAAGACAGTTTTTAGGGCAAATGAACAAACCGGATGTAGAATATATTGAAGGCTTATCTCCAGCAATATCAATTGATCAAAAAACTACAAGTAGAAACCCTAGGTCTACAGTAGGTACAATAACAGAAATATATGATTATTTAAGGTTATTATATGCAAGAGTTGGAACTCCTCATTGTCCTAAATGTGGGAAAGTAATAACTCAACAAACTGTGGACCAAATGGTTGATCAAATAATGAATTTAGAACACAGGACTAAAATACAAATTTTAGCACCTATAGTTAGAGGTAAAAAAGGAGAACATATAAAAATCATAGAAAATATAAAAAAGAATGGATATGTGAGGGCTAGAATAGATGGAACCATAGTAGATTTAATAGAAGAAGAAATAAATCTAGAAAAAAATAAAAAACACACTATAGAAGTTATTATAGATAGATTAGTTGTAAAAGAAGATATAGAATCAAGGTTAGCAGATTCTATAGAAACTGCCTTAAAATTAGGGGAAGGTCTAATTATAGTAAACATAATAAATGGTGAAGATATATTGTTTAGCGAACATTTTGCTTGTATAGAGTGTGGAATTAGCATAGGAGAAATGTCACCTAGAATGTTTTCATTTAATTCTCCTTTTGGAAAGTGTGACAAATGTGATGGGTTAGGTACATTGATGGAAATAGATGAAAATCTAATAATTCCTGATAAAAGCAAAAGCATACTTGAAGGAGCAATAGTTACATTTGGAGATAGTAGTTTAAAAGAAGATTCATGGACGTTTTCTATATTAAAGGCTCTTAGTAAAGAATATAAATTTTCTTTAGATACGCCAATAGAAGAATTGCCAAGAGAAATCTTAGATATAATATTATATGGAACTAATGGGAAAAGAGTAAAAGTAGAGTATACTAAAGAATTTAGGACAGGAATATATAATCATGATTATGAAGGAGTAATAAATAATTTAAAACGTAGATACTTTGAGAGTAATTCTGATTATATAAAAAGAGAAATAGAGCAATATATGAGTGATAATCCATGTCCAAAGTGCAAAGGTGCACGTTTAAGTAAAGAAGCGTTATCTGTAACAGTAGGAGAAAAAAATATATTTGAATTTTGCATAATGGCTATAAACGATGAATTAAAATTCTTAGATGAATTAAAATTATCAGAGAAAAATAAAGTTATTGCAGAACAAATTTTAAAAGAAATAAGAAGCAGACTAACATTTTTGATAGATGTAGGATTAAACTATTTAAACTTAACACGTTCTTCTGGAAGCTTATCAGGAGGAGAGGCCCAAAGAATAAGATTAGCAACTCAAATAGGATCAAGTTTAATGGGAGTATTATATATACTTGATGAACCAAGTATAGGACTTCATCAAAGGGATAATGATAGATTAATAAAAACACTTAAACATTTAAGAGATTTAGGTAATACATTAGTTATAGTTGAACATGATGAAGATACTATGAAAGCTGCAGATTTTATAGTGGATATAGGTCCTAAAGCTGGAGAGCATGGTGGAAACATTGTAGCTGCAGGAAGTATTGAAGAAATAATGCAATGTGATAATTCTATAACAGGTCAATACCTAAGTGGTAAAAAGAAAGTTCAAGTTCCAAAAGAGTTTAGAAAACCACAGGATAGAAAAATAACAGTTGTTGGTGCTAAACAAAATAATTTAAAAAATGTAACTGTAGACTTTCCATTAGGAGTATTGGTATCTGTTACAGGTGTATCAGGTTCAGGTAAAAGTACACTTGTTAATGAAATATTATATAAAGGATTAAATAAAATTTTAAATAATTCTAAAAAAATACCTGGATTATATAAAGAAATTAGAGGCTATGATCAAATAGATAAAATTATAAATATAGACCAAAGTCCAATAGGAAGAACACCAAGAAGTAATCCAGCAACATATACAGGTACTTTTGATTTAATAAGGGAAGTGTTTTCTACTGTTCCAGAAGCTAAGATGAGAGGATATAAACCAGGAAGATTTAGCTTTAATGTCAAAGGTGGTAGATGTGAGGCATGTAAAGGCGATGGAATAATAAAAATAGAGATGCAGTTCTTATCAGATGTTTATGTACCATGTGAAGTTTGTAAAGGAAAAAGATATAATAGAGAAACTTTAGAAGTGAAATATAAAGGTAAAAGTATAAATGACATATTAGAAATGACAGTGGAAGAGGCAATTAAGTTCTTTGAAAATCATACAAGAATAGTTAATAAACTTGCTACTTTAATGGATGTTGGACTAGGCTATATAAGATTAGGTCAACCTTCAACTACATTATCTGGTGGAGAAGCGCAAAGAATAAAACTTGCATATGAATTATCTAAAAGGAGTACAGGTAAAACATTATATATATTAGATGAGCCTACTACTGGATTGCATATAGATGATGTAAATAAACTAATAGGAATATTACAAAGATTAGTTGACAGTGGTAATACAGTAGTTGTTATTGAACACAATTTAGATGTTATAAAGTGCTCTGATTATATTATAGATTTAGGTCCAGAGGGTGGAGAAAAAGGTGGAACTATATTATGTACAGGAAGTCCAGAGGATATATGTAAATGTAATAGTTCTTATACAGGACAATATTTAAAAAAGATGTTATAATTGACATGAAAAGCAATAAAAACTAATAAAATACTGAATAAAACAGCATTAAAAATGTTGTTTTATTTACTATAAGGAGTAATGCCTATGGCTAATTTCAGTTTTATATTTAAAATAATAATCGTTATAATAATTTATTGTATTATTTTTTATGCTCTAAAAATTATGTACAAAGATGTAAAAAATGAAGGCAAAAAGAAACCGAGAAAAACTAGTAGACTTAAATTTGGATTAGAAATTGTAAAACAGGGACAAAATCCAAATTTACAAGAAGGTTCTGTTATCCCATTAAATGAACAACTTACAATGGGAAGAGCGGAAGACAATACTGTTGTTCTAAAAGACAAATATGCATCGTCTCATCATATAAAAATATATATGAAAAATGGTGAGTACATATTAGAAGATCTAAAAAGTACAAATGGTACATTTGTGAATGATAGAGCAGTCTCCAATAAGATAGCCTTGAAAAAAGGATATATAATTAAAATTGGATCATCAGAATTTAAAGTTATTAACTAAAGATGGTGAAAGGAGAAGGTTATGCATAACTTAAAAGAAGAAAAACGAGTCTTAAGATTTACTTATTTATTAACAGTGATACTCTTTGTTAATGTAACCATAATTTCACCAACCTTTGATAAAGTATCTCTTGTTATGGGAGGTATGATGTGTGGGCTGTTAGGATATTCCCACTTTATAATAAGAAAATTTTATCCTGATGGAGATAAATATATATTATTATTCTCTAATCTTTTGGCAGTTATAGGAATAGCTATGCTTTCAAGATTAGATATTCCTATATCCGGAGGTGCTTTTATTGAAGAGGGAACTAGAACATTTTTGGCTGCAAAACAAATAATATTTTTTACTATTGGAATAGCAGCATTCATAATGGTTGTTGTAATACTTCCAGATCTTAAAAGTTTTAGTAATTACAAGTACGTTTACTTAGTGATAACAATAGTATTTATGTCAATGGGTACATTATTAGGTCAAACAATTGGTGGAGCAAAGAACTGGGTATCAATAGCTGGGTTTACTTTTCAACCATCTGAGTTTGGTAAAATAACTTTAGTAGCTTACTTAGCATCAGCTTTGAAAGATTACGGACAGGTTCCTAGTTATGTGAGAAAACTTTTTAATAAAGCAAATTCAAAATTAGAAAGTAAAAAAGAAGATATAAAACAGTTACAAGAAAATAATGTTGAAAATAAAGAAACAGTAAAAGACGAAGAAGTAAAAAGCGAAGAGATAAAAAAAGAAAAAGCGAAAAATAGAAATTTAAGTATAAATAACATACTAAGCTTAGCAGAACCAGCAGCAGTAGTAGCAATATGTCTAATGTTTATGCTATTACAAACAGATTTGGGATCTGCATTGATATTTTTTGGAATTTCAGTTACTATGTTGTACATTGCTACTTCAAAGAAAAAATATGTTTTAATATCATTAGGACTATTTGTAATTGGAGCAGTTGCAGGTTATTTCTTATTTGGTCATGTTAGGGTTAGGGTTATGATATGGAAAGATCCATGGAAATATGGATATAATGAAGGGTTACAATTAGTTCAAGGACTAATATCATTATCAGAAGGTGGAGTTTTTGGTACAGGATTAGGTCTTGGATATCCTAAATTTGTTCCAGTTGTAACTACAGACTTTATATTTTCAGCTATATGTGAAGAAATGGGAATACTTACAGGTATAGCAGTTATGTTAATATACTTTTTATTATTTTATAGATGTATTAGAGCTGCTATATATGTTAAAGATAAATTTTCAAGATTATTGGCAGTAGGATATAGTACTATGATAGCCTCTCAAGCATTGGTTATTATAGGAGGTGTTACAGGTGCCATACCTCTTACAGGAATAACATTGCCGCTAGTAAGTTATGGTGGAAGTTCCCTTTTAATAACTTATTTCTCACTTGGAATTATTCAAAAGATTTCAGAGGAGGGCAATAGAGATGAGTAATAATGAAAAAAATAACATAGCAGATAACATAAAAAAAGTACTTATAGTTTTTCTTGCATTCTTTATAGCTTTAATAAGTTATATAAACTATATTTATGTATTTAAAAGTGATGAATATAAAGAAAGTGCATTTAATAAAAGACATCAAGCAGAAAGAGATAAAGTACTTAGAGGAACAATATTTGACAGAGATATGAATGCGTTAACTAGTAGTGAAAAAAATGGAGAGTTTGATCAAACTAGAAAATATTTATATCCAGAGCAGTTTGCACATGTTATAGGTTACTACGATGTAGTGTATGGTTTAAGTGGATTAGAGAAAAAATTTGATAAAGTATTAAGTGGAAGTGATCAGTTTTCATTAAAAAAATTCTTTGGTAAAGATGAGGATGAAGTTGGAAATAGTATAGTTACTACTTTAGATAAGAATCTACAATTGGCAGCTTATGATGCATTGGGAGATCAAAAAGGATCAGTAGTGGCATTGAATCCTAAAACAGGAGAAGTGTTAGCTATGGTTTCTAAACCAACATTTAATCCTAATAACTTAGAGGAAATATGGGATGAATTATCACAGGATGAAGAAACTCCATTTTTAAATAGAGCAACTGCAGGATTATATGCGCCAGGTTCTACATTTAAAGTTGTTACGGCAATATCAGCAATAGAGAATATTTCAGACATAACAACTAGAACTTTTCAAGATGATGGTGTAATATACTTTAATGATACTACTTCATTGGAAAATTATGATAGAATACCACATGGTTCTATAAACTTAGAACAGGCTTTTTCAGTATCAAGTAATGTGGTTTTTGGAACTTTAGCAATGGAACTTGGAAATGATAAGTTAAAAGAAACAGCAGAAAAATTTTATTTTAATAAAGAAATTCCATCTTCAACATTAGTATTAGAAGACAGTAGTTTCCCAACATATAAAAAATATGAACAAGGAAATATTGCCCAAAGTGGTATAGGTCAAAGTGGTGTTTTAGCAAGCCCTATGGAAATGGCATTAATTGCAAGTACTGTTGCAAATGATGGTGTTATGATGGAACCTAATGTTGTTAAGGAAGTTGTAGATCCATCTGGAAATAAAGTTTCAGAGGTAGAATCAAAGGAAATAGGAGAAGTAATATCTCCAGAAACAGCACAGATTTTACAACAATATATGAGAACAGTTGTCACTAGTGGAACAGCAACAAATGCAAATTTATGGAATGTTGAAGTTTGCGGTAAGACTGGAACAGCAGATCATGATAGTGGTGATAAAGTTCCACATAGTTGGTTTATTGGTTTTGCACCTTATGAGAATCCAGAAATAGCTTTTGCAGTCATATTAGAAGAAGGCGGAAATTCATCAAGAAATGCTGCTGAGGTAGCTAAAGACATGTTAAGTAATTACTATGGAGAGTAAGTAATAACAAAGACATATTATCTAATATTTTAGGTGATATGTCTTTTTTATTAATTTATGAGGATAATAATCCGTTATATGATATAATTTAATACTATTACTTTTTAATATACTTAAAGTAATGATTTTATACACAAATTATTCTTTTGTAGTATAATTTGTATAAGATATAGAATAAAAAAGTAAATTAAAATTGAATTAAAATTTATTTTGATTTATTTATAAAAATAGAAGTTTGGTATGAGGTGTTATATAATGACAGGAAAAACTCACCTAAGTGTAGGTGTAACAACCTTTATGTATTTTAGTGACAAATTACCTGGGAAATATGTAGTATTAAGTCTATTATTTACGATTATTGGGTCTATGTTTCCGGATATAGATCATCCTAAAAGTATACTTAATAAGTATCTGTTACCCTTTAGAAACAATGCGACAAAAGTGGTAGTTTATCTATTTTTAGGCATTTTAATAATATACTTAGATATAACATATAAGGGATCTATGATATTAAAAATTGTAGGAATAAGTTCTATACTAATAGCACTATCACCACATAGGACAGGATTCACTCATAGTATTTTTGGAGCATTAATGACTACTTTTATTGTAGCTGCATTTGCAAAGGCATATAATTTTAAGAATTTGCAATATTATTTTATGCTAGGATATATAGGACATTTACTTTGCGATATGTGTACTAGAAAAGGTGTTCCACTTTTATATCCTATAAAAAATAATAAATTTAAAGTTCCTATGGCATACAGTAGTAGTTCCAAAAGAGGAAAATTTATAGAGAATATAATTATATTAAGTAGTATAATTTATTCCACATTAAAATTGCCAACATTATTTTAAGGCTATAAGCAAAAAATTAAAGTACATATAGATAAACAAAAACTAATCTAAAATTAAAAATAATTATAAAAATGTTGAAGCAGTTTATATTAACCTTTAATATTAAGTAAAGGGGTGTTAATATTGTTTGATTTTCAATTTCAATTAAAAAATCTTCCGGATAATCCTGGAGTTTATATAATGAAAAATTTTCTAGGCGAAGTTATATATGTAGGAAAAGCTAAAAATTTAAAAAATAGAGTTAGACAATATTTTCAAAGCTCTAAAAATCATAGTGAAAAAGTTAAAGCTATGGTAAAACATATTTCTGAATTTGAGTATATAGTTACAGATTCTGAAATAGAGGCATTAATATTAGAATGTAATTTAATAAAAAAATATAGTCCTAAGTATAATATTTTACTTAAAGATGATAAAAGTTTTCCACTTATAAAAATAACAATGAATGAAGAATTTCCAAGAGTAATAGTTACAAGGTCAATATTAAATGATGGAGCTAAGTATTTTGGTCCATATACAGATGCATCAGCAGTTTATGAAACCTATGATTTAATAAAAAAGACTTTCCCGTTAAGAACTTGTAGAAAGAATATAACTCTAGAAGGAAAAAATACACGACCTTGTTTAAATTATCATATAAACTTATGTAAAGGTCCTTGTGACAAACTTATAGATAAAGAAGAATATATGGTTATAGTTAACAACGTTATAGATGTATTAAATGGAAAAAATAAAGAAGTAATAAATTTAATAAAGAGGGAAATGGAAGATGCAGCTATGAATTTAGAATTTGAAAAAGCTGCTAATTTAAGAGATAAATTAATTGCCATAGAAAAGATAAATGAAAAGCAAAAAATTATAAGTTCACATTTTGAAAATGAAGACTTTATTGCTATATCTCAAGATGAAAAAGATAGTTGCATTCAAATATTCTTTTTAAGAGATGGTAAAATACTGGGACGAGAACATTTTATATTAAATGATACTGGTACAGAAGAAAAAGGTAGAGTAGTAGCAGAGTTTATAAAAAGTTTTTATGGTGGCACTGCATTTATACCTAAGCAGATATATGTTACATATATAGAAGACAAAGATATTATTGAGGAATATCTAACCCTTAAAAAAGAGTATAAAGTAAATATAAAAGTTCCTATAAAAGGTGAGAAGAAAAAACTATTAGATATGGTAGAAAAAAACTCTAGTCATGCTTTAGAAATGTTTAAATTAAAAGATAAAACTGATAAAGAACTACAAAATAAAGTGTTGAAGGAATTACAAGAAGTATTGAATTTAGAATATACTCCTAATAGAATAGAAGCTTACGATATATCTAATATAATGGGAGTAGATTCTGTTGGTACTATGGTAGTATTTCAAGATGGAAAAGCTAAAAATAGTGATTATAGAAGATTTAAAATAAAAACAGTAGATGGACCTAATGATTACGAATCTATGAGGGAAATATTAACACGTAGATTTAAACATGGATTAGATGAAATAAGAAAAATACAAAATAATGAAATAAATTTAACAGCAGGAAAATTTTCTATTTTTCCTGATTTAATTATGATGGATGGTGGCAAGGGCCAAGTAAATATAGCTTTAGAAGTGTTAAATGAATTAAATATAAATATTCCTGTATGTGGTATGGTTAAAGATGATAAGCATAGAACAAGAGGGTTAATCTATGAAAATCAAGAATTATATATAGAATCTAATACAAAACTTATAAATTTAATTACTAAAATACAAGACGAAGTACATAGATTTGCTATAACTTATCATAGGTCACTTAGAAGTAAGACTACTCTTCATTCTGTATTGGAAGATATACCATATATAGGTGATAAACGTAGAAGGGAACTTTTAAAAGAATTTATAACTGTTGAAAATATAAGAAAAGCAACAGATGAAGAAATATTAAGCTTACCATCTATGGATAAAAAATCACTAGAAAGTTTAAGAAAAAATTTATAGTGTTTACTATATAGATTTAAAATTTAAATTTAAATCTATGTACAAAAGGATATAATAAAAATAAGATTAACTTTAGAAAAATTTTAATATTACACTTAGAGCTAAATTTGTACATATACTTATTTTAAATCTTTAATATGTACAAAGAAAGGAGAAAATATGAAAGCTGTAGTTGATGTTCATACACATACTGTTTCAAGTGGTCATGCATATAATACTTTATTAGAGAATATAAAGGAAGCTTCGAATAAAGGAATAAAAATATTAGGCGTTTCAGATCATGGTCCAGATATGCCAGGAGGACCACATATTTTCCATTTTGCAAACTTAGATGATATTCCAAGAAAACTTTATGGAGTGAAAATATTAAGAGGTTGTGAAGCAAATATAATTGATTATGAAGGAAATTTAGACATACCTGAAAGAATAGCTAGAAGATTAGACTATATGATTGCAAGTTTACATGATGTTTGTATAAAATCCGGTACAATAGAAGAAAACACAAATGCAATTATAGGTGCTATAAAAAATAAAGATGTATTTATAATTGGTCATTCAGGAAATCCTAAATTTCCTATAGATATGGAAAGAGTAGTTATAAAGGCTAAAGAAGAAGATAAAATAATAGAGCTTAATAACAGTTCTTTTGTAAGTTCTAGAAAAGGTAGCGATAAGAATTGTTATAAGATAGCAGAACTCTGTAAACAATATGGTGTTAAGATGATTTTTGGAAGCGATGCACATAACTGCTTTAATATTGGTGAATTTTCAATGGTTGAAAAATTAGTTGAAGATATAGGTTTTCCAAAAGAGCTTATAATGAATTATGATGAAAAAATGTTTACAGATTATTTACAAGGAAAAGGAAAAAATATATAGTAATTATTGATAAATAACATGGTAATAAATTATACTATAGATATGTAAATATTTTGTGAAAGAGGTAAGAGATGAGTCAGAAGAAAGAATTGATTAATGAATTAAAACTTGTATTAAAGGAAGAAAATATAGAATTTGATTCACCTATGAAAGATCATATAACTTTTAAAGTTGGAGGTCCTGCTGATATCTTAGTTTATCCAACTAATTATGAAGAAGTTATTTCCATAATAAAATTATGCAAAAAATATGAAAGTAATTATTTTATATTAGGAAATGGCTCAAATTTGCTGGTTAAAGATGGAGGTATAAGAGGTGTTGTTGTAAAGTTTAGTAAATTAAATAGTATAAAAGTTGAAGAGGATAGAGTTATTGCGCAAAGTGGTGCTAAGCTTTGTGATGTAACTAGTGAATCTTTAAAGTCATCTTTAAAAGGTTTTGAATTTGCTTGTGGAATACCAGGAAGTATAGGCGGAGCTACTACTATGAACGCAGGTGCTTATAATGGGTGTATGGCAGATGTTGTTGAAAGTGTGTTAGTAGTTGACAAAGAAGGTAATTTAATAAAACTATCTAAGGAAGATTTAGAGTTTGGATACAGACATAGTGTAGTAATGACTCATAATTATATAGTTTTAGAAACTACTTTAAAATTAATAAGACATAATAGTGAAGAGATAAAAACAAGAATAGATGATTTAACAGATAAAAGGAATTCTAAACAACCTTTAGAGTATGCTTCTGCTGGAAGTACTTTTAAAAGACCAGAAGGACATTTTGCAGGTAAATTAATACAAGATGCAGGATTAAAAGGAAAAAGTGTAGGTGGAGCAGAAGTTTCTACTAAACATTCAGGATTTATAATTAATAAAGGAAATGCAACGGCAAAAGATATATTAGATCTTATAGCGTTGGTTCAAAAAGAGGTTAAAGAACAGTTTGGTGTTGATTTATATCCGGAAGTAAGAATAATAGGTGAAGACAAATAAATTATAATAAATTAAAAGCAACTGCTAATGCAGTTGCTTTTTTTATAAACTTAAAACTTCCTTTAATGCATTTATAAATACTATATTTTGTTCTTTAGTACCTATACTTAGTCTTATCCAACCAGGCATTCCTAAGAAACTTCCAGGTCTTATTATAACACCACGTTTAAGTAACTCATTAAATAAATTTATATCATCTTTTTTAGTATCAAACATTATAAAGTTTGTATTACTTTTAATATATTCTAAACCTAGATTTTCAAGTTCTTTATATAAGTATTCTTTACAATCTTTATTAGTACTATGAACTAATTTTATAAAATCTTGGTCCTCTAATGCGGTAACAGCTGCTTTTTGTGCAAATAAGTTTACATCAAAAGGTCCAATAACTCTATTGAAATATCCACCAAGTTCTTTGCTTGCAATACCATAACCACATCTTAATGCTGCTAAGCCATAAGCTTTAGAAAATGTTCTAAGAATTATCATATTTGGATATGATGGTAATAAACTTAAAGAATCAGGATAATCATCATCAGTTACATATTCTATATAAGCTTCATCCATAACTACTATTACGTGTGAAGGTATTTTTTTAAGAATATTTTCAAGTTCAGACTTAGTAAATATTGTGCCTGTAGGATTATTAGGATTACATAACCAAATAATTTTTGTTTTTTCAGTAATTGCATTAACCATGGCATCTAAATCTAAACCGTGATTCTTCATTGGAATTTGAATAACTTTTCCACCCATAAGTTTAGTGGAATCAATGTATCTTGAAAAAGTTACTTCACCCATTATAGATTCATCACCAGAATTTAAGAAAGTATTACAAATAACTTTTATAAGTGAATCTGAACCTGTACTACAGAAAATTTGATCAAAATGAACATTATTTTTTTTAGCTATATTATATTTTAATTCATAGTTAGAAGCATCTGGATACATATTAGCTTCATCTATCATATTTTTTAAAACAGCTTTAACTTTTTCAGAACAACCTAATGGATTTTCATTAGATGCTAATTTTATAACTTCATTTAAACCTAATTCTCTTTTTACTTCATCTATAGGCTTACCTGCTTTATAGACATTTAAGTTTAGTATTTCTGATCTAACTGCATAATTCATAATATAACCCCCTCGTTGTTTTTTGAAAATTTTGTTTATTCCTCTGTTATAGATTTTACTATTAAAATAAAAATTTTCAATAATATTACAAATTATTAAAACTTTATTAACTTTTACTTTTAATAGCTAAAAATCAACACTTTAACGTGATATATAATATAATTATTTTTTTGAAATTCATTAAAAAAATTAAAGAAATAGGAAGTATTTTACAAGTAAACTATGGAGAATTTATAGAAGCTACTTTATTATTTAATAATGGAATAAATATGCTTAAAAGGATATAGGTATTACTATAATGGATTTTATTTTCTTAAATTAAATATGTTATAATATTATAATGTATGATTATATAAATATAGTTAAAGAGGTTATAAGAATATTACTATAAATATTTATTGATTTTTTTATTAAGAAATATTATAGTATATTAGTTAAAAAATTAAGAATAGAAATTTAATAAAATCAGAAATAAATTAAAATAGAAGATTAGTTTACTATTTAGTGATATAATTTAAAAAAATTTAAATATAAAAAGGATGGTTTAGTATGAGATTTGTTATAGTTACTGGAATGTCAGGGGCAGGAAAAACTCAAGCTATGAGAAGTCTTGAAGATTTAGGATATTTTTGTGTAGATAATTTACCTCCTACATTAATTCCTAAATTTGCAGAGGCATGTTATCAAACAGAAGGAAAAATAGATAAAATAGCTGTAGTAGTAGATATAAGAGGAAGAAAATTTTTCGATGACTTATTTGCAAGTCTAAAGGTTCTTAAAGAACATGGTTATAATGATTATGAAATGCTATTTCTAGAGGCTACAGATGAAGTTTTAGTTAAAAGATATAAGGAATCTAGAAGAAAACATCCTTTAGCACCAGAGGGAAGAATATTAAATGGTATAACTATAGAGAAGAAAAAACTAAAAGAAGTTAGAGAAAAGGCTAATTATATAATAGATACAACTAAACTTAGTAATAAAGAATTAAATGAAGAAATAATAACTATATTAGGAGAGCAGGGACAAATAGAAACAAAACTTTTTGTAAATGTGCTATCTTTTGGTTTTAAATATGGAATTCCTGTAGATGCAGATTTAGTTTTTGACGTTAGATTTTTACCAAATCCATATTATATTGCAGAACTTAAGCCATATTCAGGTAAAGATATTCCAGTTAGGGATTATGTATTAAGTAAAGATGAAACGAAAATATTTATCGATAAGTTAAGTGATATGTTACATTTTCTTTTACCAAATTATAAAAAAGAGGGTAAAAGACAGCTTATAATAGCAATTGGCTGTACTGGTGGAAGACATAGATCTGTAGCAATAGCAAATAAAATTTATGAGGTTTTAGAAAATAGTGGGTATACTGTTACTATAGACCATAGAGACATAAATGAAGATGTTAGTAGAGGAGCTGGAAAGCTATGAGGCTCAAGTACTGGCTTAGGCCAGGTTTAGGGATTAAAAGATGGGTGTTTTATATTATATTAGGCTCTTGTTTATGTGCATTTGGAGGTTTGAAATTAGTAGATTCAATAAGAGATAAAAACGTTGATTTTATGTTCTTATTTGTAGGATTAGTAGGATCAGCAGTATTTTATTATGGACTAACAAGATATGGGGCAAAAATGTTGTCCTTAGGAAGTTTGGACATAGGAAATGATGGAATAGAAAGTAAATCACTTCCAGAAATTTTATATGAAAGAAAGGTTCTTATTAATGGTCCTAAAATAGTAGTTATAGGGGGAGGAACAGGACTATCTACACTACTTACTGGTTTGAAAAAATATACAAGTAACATAACAGCTATAGTTACCGTAGCAGATGATGGTGGTGGGTCAGGAGTATTGCGAAAAGATTTAGGTATGTTGCCACCAGGAGACATAAGAAACTGCATAACAGCATTGGCGTATACGCAACCTGTTATGGAGGATTTATTTAGGTACAGATTTAAAGAAGGAGCATTAGAAAATCAAAATTTTGGGAATCTATTTTTAGCAGCTATGCATGGAATATCAGATAATTTTAATGAAGCTGTGAAGAAAACGTGTTCGGTTTTAGCAGTAAAGGGAAGGGTAGTACCTGTAACTTTAGATAATATAACTTTATGTGCTAAATTAAAAAATGGAAAGATTGTAAAAGGGGAGTCTAATATACCTAAAGAGTGTATAAAAGACAATACAAGCATAAATAAGGTGTATATAGAACCATCTAAAGCTAAAGCTATAGATGAGGCTATAGATGCTATATTAGAAGCTGATGCAGTTGTTTTGGGGCCAGGTAGTCTATATACAAGTATAATTCCTAATCTTTTAGTTGACGGAATTACTGAAGCTATAGAAAAAAGTAATGGACTTAAAATATATATATCAAATATATTAACTCAAATGGGTGAAAGTGATAATTATTCTGTAGAAGATCACATAAAAGCAATATATAAGCACTCATCAGATAAAGTTATAGATTATGCAATAGTAAATGATGCAGAGCTAAGCGAAAAAGATAAATCCAGATGTGTTCATGATGATTATTACTTAGTAAAACAAGACAATAAAAAAAATAAAAAAATGAAAATTCAATATATAAAAGGAAATTTTATAAAATTAAATGAAAAGGGCCATATAAAACACAATGAAGATAAGTTGGCAGCAACGTTAGTAGAAACAGTACTTAGAAAAAGTTTATTTTATGATGATAAAAGAATCATAGAGTTTTTTTATTTATCACATATGTTAAAAGAATCTAGAAAGAGTAGGGAGAAAAAATAAAGATGTCATTTTCACTAAAGGTAAAAAATGAAGTTTGTAGATATGTAGAATTGAGTAAAGAAGAAGCTATAGCAGAGCTTTCAGGTATAATGAGAGCTAGTGGTACATTAGGTATAGGGGCTAATAGAAGCTTGAATTTTAAAATCATAACTGAAAATCCTGCTATAGCTAGATTAATATTCAAGTTGTTAAAAGAGCATTTTGATATACACACTCAAGTCATAGTAAAAAGAAGTAATTCATTAAAGAAAAATAATGTTTATATAGTTATGATAAAAGAAGATATGAACGTAAAGCAGTTACTATTAGATGTAGGTATACTTACTGAAGAAAGTTTTTTTAGTCTGAATTATACAATTTCTAAAAGTATGGTTGAAGATGTTAATGCTAAAAGAGCTTATATAAGAGGTGCATTTCTAGGTGGGGGTAGCATAAGTAATCCAGAAAAAACATACCATTTAGAATTTGTAACTCATAATTTAGATTATGCTAATGAATTAAGCAAATTAATAAATGAATATGGATTATCTTCTAAAGTTATACAAAGAAAAAGTAGTTACGTTGTATATATAAAAGAGGGGGAACAAATTGTAGACTTATTAAATATAATAGGTGCTCATAGTTCTCTTTTAGAATTAGAAAATATAAGAATAATGAAAGAGATGAGAAACAATGTAAATAGACTTGTTAATTGTGAAACTGCTAATTTAAGTAAAACTGTAAATGCAGCGGTAAGACAAATTGAAAGTATAAAGCTTATTCAAAGGGAAATAGGCCTTAATAGACTAGCTAAAAACTTGAGGGAAATAGCAGAATTAAGATTAGAATATCCAGATGAGTCATTAAAAGAGTTAGGTGCTATGCTTAATCCACCTGTAGGCAAGTCTGGTGTAAATCACAGATTAAGAAGAATTGAAAAAATAGCTGAAGAACTTAGGAAGGAAGAATGGTAGTTAATGTCAAAACATGAAGAGATTATAAAATTTATACTTTCATTAGATATAGGAACTAAAATCTCTGTAAGGGGAATAAGTAATGGCTTAGGTGTTAGTGAAGGAACAGCATATAGAGCTATAAAAGAATGTGAAACCATAGGAATAGTAAATACAATACCTAGGGTTGGAACGGTGAGAGTAGAAAAATTAGAAAAAAGACATATAGATAAACTAACATTTAAAGACGTTGTAGCTATTGTTGAAGGCACAATTTTAGGTGGAAATGCTGGGTTAGAAAGAACGTTAGAACGATTTGTAATAGGTGCCATGGAAGTTGAAAGTATACATAAATATATAGATGCAGATTGTTTGTTTATTGTTGGAAACAGAGAACTTGCACAAAAACTTGCTTTAGAAAAACAATGTGCAGTTTTAGTAACTGGAGGTTTTGAGTGTAGTGATAGAATAAAAGAATTAGCTAATAAAAATGGACTGCCATTGATATCATCAACTTATGATACTTTTACAGTAGCAAGTATGATAAACAAGGCATTGTTTGAAAATAATATAAAAAAGGATATAATTTTAGTAGAAGATATTATGGGAAATAGTCCTACTTGTCTTAGCAGTGGTGATACTATAAAAACTTTAAAAAAATTGGTGAGAGAAACTGGCCATGAAAGATATCCAGTAATAGATAATGAAGCAAGGGTGGTAGGAATTGTTACATTAGCAGATATACCCAATGATACTAATGATGACGACGTAATAGATACAATCATGGTAAAAAAGCCTATAGTTGTAATGCCAACAACTACACTTGCTTATGCTGCGCATATAATGGCTTGGGAAGGTATAAAGTTATGTCCAGTTGTAAATAGAAATAAATTAGTTGGAATTATTTCACGTGAGGATGTAATAAAAGCTATGCAGATAGCAATTAGGCAGCCACATGTTGGTGAAACTATGGATGATTTAATAATAAAAAATTTTAAGTTTGAGCCAACAAGTAAAGATAAAGTTCATTTTTGGGGTGAAATTATTCCAGAAATGCTAGATTCTATAGGAACAGCTTCGTGGAATGCATTAAACATGTTATTATCCACTATGGGAACTATGGCTTTAAGACAAAATAACGTAAACGCAAATATTGCAATAGATAGTTTTTCATCTTATTTTATGAAACCTGTTCAAATGGGAAGGGTTATAGATATATATGCAGAAGTTGTGGATGTAGGAAGGTACTATTCAAAAGTAGATATATCAATTTATAATAGTGATAAATTGTTAATAGCAAAGGCAATGCTTTCAGCTAAAATGTTAAAAAAATAATGTTTTGAGATATATAAAAAGAATAAGATACCAAAAATTCGAAGGATATTTATAACGAGACAAGGAGGTAAATTTCAGTCATAGTTGGGCTATATCTGGACTTTATCGACAAAGCATTCGTGGCAAATATATGAGAATACTGGCCTATTATTTATTTAATTATGTCTAAATAAGGGGGGATTATATGTTTACACATATAGTATTTTTTAAACTAAAAAATCCAAGTGACGAAAATTTAAAAAAAGCAAAAGAAATATTTTTAAGTATGAATGGAAAAATAGATTGCCTAAAATACTTAGAAGTAGGTGTAGATGAATTACATACAGAAAGATCTTATGATGTTGCACTTGTGACAAAATTTAATTCCTTAGAGGATATGAATATTTATCAATCTCATCCATATCATGTTAATCATGTTTTAGCTCCGTTAAAAGAAATGATTGAAAGTTCTAAAGCTATAGATTATCATAATTAAATGTTGAAAAAGCTGCTCAAAATATATTTGTTATATATTTTAAGCAGCTTTTTAAATTATATAATAAAATATATAAATATTTCAAATTTCGACAAATAATATACAATATAAGTTAAAATACGTAAAAGTGTTACAATATTTAATTAAATAGTGTATAATTATTACAAAAACATTTCATTAAGGGGGATACTTATGAAAGGAAAAGAAAGTTTAAAAAAATGTTCGTTTTTGCTAGCATTTATAATGATGTTTTCTCTTGTTTTCCAATTTGATGCAGAAAACGTATTGGCTAGCGAAAGTGAAAAGGTTATCAATATTTTAAGTTTCAATGATTTTCATGGTGCATTACAAGAATCAGGAAAAAATGTTGGAGCAGCAAAATTAATAGGAGAATTAAAAAAGTTTAAAAGTGAAAATCCTAATACTGTAGTAGTAAGTGGTGGAGACCTATTCCAAGGTAGTCCTATGTCTAACTTGAAAGAAGGACAGCCGGTGGCAGATATGATAAAAATATTAGGTCTTAAATATTCTGCATTGGGAAATCATGAGTTTGACTGGGGAAGAGATAAGATACCTAATTGGCAAGAACAAGGAGATTTTAATTTTTTAGCAGCAAATCTTTATGATGATTCAACTAATGATACAGTTTCATGGGTGAAACCATATGCTATAGAAGAAGTTGATGGTGTTAAAATAGGATTTATAGGACTTATAACACCAGATACTGCAATTGCAACTAAAGCTGAAAATATTCAAGGTTTAACATTTAAAGATCCAGTAGAAATTGCTACACAATTAAGCAAAAAATTAAAAGAAGAAGAAAAAGTAGATGTTGTTATAGCACTAACACATATAGGTGGAAAACAATCTGAAGATGGAAGTATAACAGGTGAAGTTGCCAATTTAGCATCAGTAGAAGGATTAGATGCTATAGTATCAGCTCATTCACATACTAAAATTTCAGGAATAGTAAATGATGTACCTATAGTACAAGGTATGAATAATGGTAGAGCAATAGCAAAACTTGAGATAAGTTTAAATGAAGATAAAACTATAAAATCTATAGCACCGTCTGTAGATGTTTTATATGAAAGAGCAGATACATTAGTTGAAGATGCTGAAACTAAAAATATGGTAGAAAATTATTTGTTAGATTTAAAACCATTATTAGATGAAAAAATAGCAGATTTAACAGTAGACTTACCTCATGATAGAAGTAAGGGATTAACTGAACTAGGTGAATTTATAAGTAAAAATTTAGCGGAAGTTGCAGGTACTCAAATTTGTGTCATGAATGGTGGAGGAATAAGAGCACCATTATCAAAAGGTACTTTAACTATGGGAGACATGTATACAGTATTACCTTTTGATAATACACTTGTAACTATGGAAATAAAGGGTTCAGATTTAAAAAAAGTTATAGAAAATGGAATAGCACCAGCTAACTATGGTTGGGGTCAATTCTATGGTTTAAAAGTATATTATGATCCAAATAAAGAGTTTGGAGATAGAATACTTTCAATGGATTTATTAGATGGAACACCAGTTGAAATGGAAAAATATTACACATTAGCAACTAATGATATGATTTATGGTGGTGGAGATAATTATGACTTTTCAGGAGCTATAAATGTTAAAGATACAATGGTGCCACTAAGAGATTCTTTAGTAGAAAAATTCAAAACAGAAGGTACATTATCACATACTTATGGAAATAATCTTGTTCAAGGACCAAAACCTGAAGAAAAACCTGAAGAAAAACCTGAGGTGAAACCTGAAGTAAAACCAGAGGTGAAACCACAAGTAAAACCAGCTACTAAGCCTTCTTCAAATAATAAAAATAAAGAAGGTAAGCTACCTCAAACAGGTGCTGCAAGAGGAAATACTGATATGTTAATACTAGGATTTATATTGGTATCTTCAGCTGCATTTATAATGATAGTAAGCAAGAAAAAAGATAAAAATGATGCTGCATAAGTATAATTAAAAATAAGTTAAAGGTGGATAATTAATAAGATAAGGATTAATTATCCACTTTTAGATACATAAATTAATAAATCTATTATAATGGGGGATTCTTATGTTTAAAAAATTAAAAGGAAAAAAGCAAATAGCAACAGTTGTAGCTTTATCTATTGTAACTTCATTAACTTTAGGAAGTATTCCAACGAAGGCATTTGCTAATAATGAGGTTAAAGAAATTCAAGTTTTAGGAACATCTGATTTACATGGATGGTTTATGTCTCATGATTATGCAAGTAATGAAGAACAAAAAAAAGGTGGGTTAACTCAAATATCATCATTATTTAAACAGCTTAAATCTGAAAATCCAAATACAATAATAGTAGACGCAGGCGACACCGTACAAGATAATATGTCAGACTTATTTATAAATGATGATATACATCCAATGCTATACGCCATGGATGAGATTGGTTATACATCTTGGACATTAGGAAATCATGAGTTTAATTATGGTGATAAAGTTGTAGAAAAAACAGTAAATAAGCCTGAAAAAATGAAGGTTTTATGTGGAAATGTTTATAAACCAGATGAAAGCTTATTAGGACAGCCATATGTAATTGAAGAAATAGATGGGGTAAGGATTGCTAACATAGGTATGACTACACCCAATATACTAAAATGGGATGGTCCTAAGTTGCCAGGATATAAAGTTACTGATCCTGTAAGTGAAACAAGAAAAGCAATAGATAAAATAAAATCTAACAATGAAGCTGACGTAATAATTGCAACAGTTCATATGGGTAAAAATAAAGAATATATTGATGGGGATAATGCAACAGATTTAGCAAATGCTTGTCCGGAATTAGCGGCTATAATATGTGGTCATGCACATTCAAAAATACCAGGAGATATTGTAAATGGGGTATTAATAACAGAACCAGGTAAACAAGGGGAACAAGTTTCAAAAATAAACTTAAAAGTAAGCAAAAATAAAGATGGCAAATATAGTGTAATTGATAAGCAATCTGATATTGTAAATGTAAAAGATTATCCTATTGATCAAGAATTAAATGAAAAACTTAAACCTTTCCATGATAAAGCAGTAGAAGAAGCTACTCAAATCATAGGAACTTTAACAGGTGGAAATTTAGCTCCACAAGATGAAATAAAGGGAATAACTCAAGGACAAATACAAGATACTGCAGTTATGGATTTAATACTAAATACACAGTTATATTACACAAAGAAACATATTCCAGAGGGAGCAAGGAATATTACTTCAGCAGCATTATTTAGTCCAAGTGCTAATATTAATGAAGGAACAATAAGAAAATGTGATGTAGTTAAAATATATAAATTTGATAATACATTATATACTTTAAAGATTAATGGAACTCAACTTAAAAAATATATGGAATGGTCAGCAAATTATTATAATCAATATAAAGATGGAGATTTAACAGTATCCTTTAATCCTGAAATGAGAGGATATGAATATGATATGTTTGCTGGAGTTAATTATGACATTAATATATATAAGCCAACTGGACAAAGAATAGAAAATTTAACTTATGAAGATGGAAGTAAAGTTAATGATAATGATGTGATTTACTTAACAGCTAATGATTATAGAACAAGTACTAGACTTTTAGGCGATTTATTTAAAGATGATAATGTAGAAGTTATACACAAAACAGCAGATGATGAAGTTAGTGCAGTTAGGGATTTAATAAGAGAATATATAATAAATGAAAAAGGTGGCAAAATACAACCTGATGTAGATAATAATTGGAAGATTACAGGTTATAATTTTGATCCAGATAAAAGAGAGGCTGCAGTTCGCCTTATTAATGAAGGAAAAGTAAATATACCTACAAGTGAAGATGGAAGAAGTCAAAACATAAGAAGTATAACATGGGATGATATAAAAGATTTTGTACCAGAACTAGAAAATCCTAAGGATGATTCAAAAGAAAATCCTAATGGGAAACCAGAGATTAAGCCTGAAGAAAAACCAAATAAGGACTCTAGTAATAAAGAAAAAAGTAGTACAAATAATAAAAATAATAATGATAAAAGTTTACCACAAACAGGTTCAAAATATGGTACTAAAGATATAATTGAACTAGGAGTAATATTTTTAATATTAGGTGCTGGAATTACTTTATATAGTAACAAAAATAAATTTAAAAAAATAGGCTAGTTTGTAAAATAGATAGTAAGTTTTTATACAATTTACTATCTATTTTTATGTTAAAAAAACTTTTCTGTTGACATAAAAAATCCTTTTAAATATAATAGGAACAATAACCTTCGTATAAGTCTAATAATATGGATTAGACGTTTCTACAATACTACCGTAAATAGTATAGCTATGAAGACAGAATATACTTGGTTAAGTTTATTATTAATTGAGAAGTATATAGTGTTACAAGCTTTAAATTAAGTTTGTTGAATAACTGAAAGCTTGCATAACTTTTTGGTCTGTTCAGATTTTTAAGTAATTTTAAAAGTGAACTAGAAACCGTATATAAGTTTAAAAAATTCACTTATAGTCTTATATCCACGAAGGTTAAATATTTTATAAGGTGGATTGAATAATGAAAAAAGAAATATTAAAAGGACAAATTAGAAGCTCAATAAATAAAGAGTTAAGTGATTTAGTAATAAAGAATATAACAGTAGTTGATGTATTTCAAAATGATACATTTATATGCGATGTAGCGATTAGAGATGGGTATATAGTTGGTCTTGGAGAATATGATGGAAAAGAAATAATAGATGGAACTGGAAAATATATATGTCCAGGACTTATAGATGGACATGCACATATAGAGTCGTCATTAACAACTCCAAATGAATATTACAAGGCTGCAATTAAGCATGGAATAACATCGATGGTTACAGATCCCCATGAAATAGCAAATGTTTTAGGATGTAAGGGCATAGAGCTTATGATGGAATTGAGTGATGATTTACCATTAGACTATTATTTTATGTTATCTTCTTGTGTTCCTGCTACGGGATTTGAAAGTTCAGGGGCAATTTTAGAAAGTGAAGATTTATTACCTTTATATAAAAAAGATAATGTTTTAGGTTTGGCCGAAGTTATGAATAGTCCAGCTGTATTTAATTGTGAAGATTCAATGATTAACAAAATATATGATGCAAAAGAGAGAAATTTAGTAATAGATGGTCATGGTGCAGGATTTGATGAGTATATGATAAATGCATATAGTACTGCAGGTATAACAACGGATCATGAGTGTCATAATGCAAAAGAAGTTATTGAAAGACTTAGAAGAGGAATGTATGTTTTAATAAGAGAAGGTACAGTTGCAAAAAACCTAAAAGAGTTAATAAAAGCAACAAGTATATCAAATTCTAGAAGAGTATGTTTGTGTACAGATGATAAACATATAGATGATTTGATAAAAAATGGAAGCATAGATCATTCTATAAGGATGGCTATAGAATATGGATTAAAGCCAGAAACAGCTATACAGATGGCTACTTTAAATACTGCTGAATGTTATAAGTTAAAAAATAAAGGGGCAATAGCACCAGGATATATAGCAGATTTTTTAATTTTAAATGATTTAAATAATTTCTCAATCGATATGGTATATAAAAATGGGAAAGTTGTTTTAAAGGATAATGAAATAGTTTGGGACTTAAAAAATAAAACTTATAATTTTAATGAATATAATAGTGTTAAATTACCATATTTAGATTTAAAAAGTTTCTCCATAGATTTAAAAAATAAAAATTATATAAATGTCATAGGTCTTATACCAAATAAATTAGAGAGTAATCATTTGAAAATAAATAAAAGTGAATTAACAAATAAAGAAAAGTTTGAAAGTGATATAACTAAGGATTTATTGAAGATAGCAGTAATAGAAAGACATAAAGGAATGGGGAATGTTGGGTTAGGTATAATAAATGGATTAAAAATACAAAAAGGAGCCATAGCTACTACTATAGCACATGATTCTCATAATATGATTGTAGCAGGGTGTAATGATGAGGATATATTATTTGCAACTAAAGAACTTGAGAAAATAGGTGGAGGAATAATAGTTGTACATAATAATAAGGTATTAGCATCTATACAATTAGAAATAGGTGGATTAATAACAAAAAGAAGTAGCAAAGATGTAGTTAGGGATTTAAATAATTTACATAAAGCAGTAGAAAAAATTGCACCAGATATAGATTTTAATCCATTTTTAACATTATCATTTTTATCATTACCAGTAATACCAAATTTAAAAATAACAGATAAAGGTTTATTTAATGTAAAAGAATTTAAATTTATAGATGTTGCACAGTATTAAAATAGATATGAAAATTTAAACTATAATTTATTTTAAATTATAGTTTATGAAATCAATGCTTAGAGATGGTAAATTAATTATCATTTTTAAGCATTTTTAAAATAATAATTAAATCTGTAAATTATTTTTATATTTATAATATTATAAATTAAAGCTTAATTTTATACAAAATATACCAGGTTACATTAATGTATTTTCAAGTTTGACTGTAACTTGTATAATAAAAAGGGGTTTGAATTGAGTGTTTATGAGTTTATTTAATAAACATGTAGAAAGGTAAGATGAGAGTGAAATTTTTAAAAAATTATAAGTCATCATTAATTTTACTTGCATCAATTTTTATTGGTGGAATTGTAGGATTAACGATGGGAGAAAAAGCTATAGTTTTTGAGCCTTTTGGAAATTTATTTTTAAATTTAATATTTTCATTATTAGTACCGATAGTGTTTTTTAGTATATCCTCTGCTATTGCGAATATGGATAATTCTAAAAAACTAGGTAAAATTTTAGGAACGACTATAGTAGTTTTTGCTATTACTGCTACTATTGCAGGTATTATAGGTGTTGTAAGTTTTAAGCTATTTGATCCAACTAAAGGATTAGATCCATCTATATTTAAAGAGATTATGAGTAATTTTGAAGGTAATGCAACTGAACATGTTGGTATATTTGAAAAAATTGTTTCTAGTATAACGGTAAAAGATTTTTCAGAGTTATTATCAAGAAGTAATCTTCTTGCATTAATAATATTTTCTATGTTAATTGGATTTGCTACAATGTTGTCTAAAGAAGAGGGCAAACCTTTTGCTTCATTTTTAAATAGTGGAGCAGCAGTAACAATGAAAATGATGAGTTTAATAATGTATTATGCTCCAATTGGATTAGGAGCTTACTTTGCCTCGGTTATAGGACAATTAGGTAGTCAAATTTTACAGGGGTATGCTAAGGTATTTGTATTATATTTAGCTATAACAATTATATATTATTTTGGATTTTTTACTTTTTATGCTTATGTAGCAGATAGAAAAAAAGGAATAAAATTATTTTGGAAAAATGCAGCAGAACCATCAATTACAGCAATTGCTACTTGTTCAAGTGCAGCTTGTATTCCTGCTAATATTAGAGCTGCAAAAAAGATGGGGGTTTCAGATACTCTTGCTAATATTATTATGCCATTAGGTGTCAATATACACAAAGACGGCTCTGTAGTAGGTGGTATATTTAAGATAATGTTTTTATTTGGGATATTTGGAAGAAGTACTGATGATTTTGGTACATTATTTATAATTTTAATTGTTGGGCTTTTAATTGGTGCTGTAGTAGGTGCAGTTCCAGGTGGTGGAGCAATTGGTGAAATGCTTATTCTAAGTATATTTGGATTTCCACCAGAAGGATTAGCTATTATGCTTGTTATAGCAACAATTATTGATGCTCCTGCTACACTTATAAATTCAGCAGGGAATACAGTTTGTACCATGTTAATATCAAAATTTATAGATGATAAATAAATATTTAAAAAAATAGGAAATTTAATTATGTTAAATTTCCTATTTTTATATATTAAAATTAGTAATATGTATAAATTTGTGTAAAAAAAGAGTTTTTAAGTATAATAGATACAAAGGATAATATATATTGTAAAATTATTATATAAAAAATAATATTAAGTATGATAATATAAGCAGGTATAATGGATAGAGTATAGGTTACTATTAAAAGTGTATTGATTTAAGGAGGAAATGTAATGATAAAGGTAATGACTGTGTTTGGGACAAGACCGGAAGCAATAAAAATGGCACCTTTAGTAAAAGAATTAAATAGTAGGGAAGATGTTAAAAGTGTTGTTTGTGTTACTGCACAGCATAGAGAAATGTTGGACCAGGTATTAACTGCATTTGATATAAATCCAGATTATGATTTAAATATAATGAAAAAAGGTCAAACATTAGTTGATATAACAACAAATGCACTACAAAAGTTAAATGACGTTATAAAAGAGGTTAAACCTGATATAGTTTTAGTTCATGGAGATACAACAACAACTCTATCTGGTAGCTTGGCAGCTTTTTATAATCAGGTTGCAGTTGGTCATGTAGAGGCAGGACTAAGGACTTATGATAAGTATTCTCCATTCCCAGAAGAAGTAAATAGACAGGTTACAGGGATAATAGCAGATATGCATTTTGCACCTACTGAAATATCTAAGAAAAATTTAATTAAAGAAGGAAAAAAAGAAGAAAACATATATGTCACAGGAAATACAGCTATAGATGCTTTAAAAACAACGGTAAACAATGAATACTATCATCCTATATTTAATAAAATTGGAAGTGACAGAATGATTCTTTTAACTGCTCATAGGAGGGAAAATTTAGGAGAACCTATGAAAAATATGTTTAAGGCTATAAAAAGAATTGTTGATGAGTTTGATGATGTTCAAGTGGTTTATCCTGTGCATTTGAATCCTATTGTAAGAGAAATTGCTAATGAAGTTTTAGGGAATAATCAAAAGGTACATCTTATTGAACCTTTAGAAGTGTTGGATTTTCATAATTTTTTAAATAAAGCATATATAATAATGACTGATAGTGGTGGAATTCAAGAGGAAGCACCATCACTTGGAAAGCCTGTTTTAGTTTTAAGAGATACTACAGAAAGACCTGAGGGGATATTAGCAGGAACATTAAAATTAGCAGGAACAAAAGAAAAAAACATTTATAATTTAACTAAAGAGTTATTAGATAACGAAGAAAAATATAATAAAATGGCAAAGGCTAATAATCCATATGGAGATGGTAATGCTAGTAAATATATAGTTGACTATATAATAGAAAGATTTAAACAAGAATAAGTTATTTGAGCATAGTAATAAAAGCTATGAAATTTATATAAATTTCATAGCTTTTATTACTAATCAACATTAAATTGATTAGTTTTGCCCATAAAATATGCAGTTTTAATTATATATTTTTCTTCTTTAGTAATTTTTCTATTAAGCATTTTTTCAAATTGATTAAGTAATCCTTCTAAATCGACCTTGGAAGTACTATTAGTCTTTCGACTAGTACTTTTAGTAATCTCATATATTGTTGGGATAATATCATTTTTATATAATTTTTTAAATATTTCTGATGTGTATAAAGCATCATTTAAAGCATTATGAAAATTCCCATCAACAGAAATAGATAGTAAATCTATAGCTGTACTTAATCCTATAACTTTACCTTTTTTATAATTAAAGTATTTAGATGCATATTTTTGAATATCAATAAATTCTTTAGGTAATAATGAATCATCTAAATTATAATGTTTGGCATTTCTAAATAATTCTTTCATATCACAAGCTCCCCAAACAACAAAGATATCATTAGAAGAAACAAAATTAGTAAAAGAATTATAAACATCTTCAAAATTATCACCATTATTTAAAATATTAATATTTATAGACGTTAATTTTTCAATAATAGGATTAAGTTCAGAGTATATTTGTGGTTTTATAAAAGAATTAAACCTATCAATTAAATTAAAGTTTTCATCTAATTTTACTGCTCCAATTTGAATTATTTCAAAAGGGCAGTCAGTATTAGATTTTAAATCATTTTTGCTAGTATTTGTGATTTGATTAAATTCTAAATCAAAAATTATATAATTCATTTTCTACTCCAATAATATTAAACTTATATAATAAGTATATCACTAAAAGCAGCACATTATAACAAATTTGAAAATACAAAAAAGCTAAGTTAAAAACTTAGCATAATAATTTTAAAAAAGTTTTGGTTAAAAATAAAAGAACGTAAAGTATATTATCTTATATAAATTATATTAAACATACCAAAAGTTTGTAAATAACCATTTTCCATCAATAAGTTGAAGAGTTTTTACTTCTTTGCCTATGTCATTTTCAGAATATACACGAGAAAAAGTTACAGTTATCTTATTTTCATTGTATTCAATATTTCTTTGAGAGTCATCATAGTTAACCCGTCTACCAGCATCTCCTATAGTAAAATACAATTTCCCATTTTCGGTTATTAAATACTTATCTAAAAGTGAATTTATAGCTTCGTTAGTGAAATATGGTTTTAAAGAATCGGCCATTTCCTCTCTTGAACTAAAATCAGTAACTTCACCATAATAAACATCATTTTTAATTATAATGTTTTTGGAATAATAGGCAGAGCCTTTAAATATGGACCTTAAAGCTTGCTCACCATTATTTATAAGATTCATGATTTCAGATTCAGAAATAGAAGGATTTTCTTTAGCAGTTTCAGGATTTACTTTTTCCGAATTAGATGTATTTTCATTATTAGCATCATCTTCTTTTGAAAGGTTGTTAACTATAGTTTCTATATTCTTTGAATCATTGTTTGATTTAGAAGTATTTTCAGCTGTCGTTGCTTCTTTTTTATTTGTAGAATTACTGACATCTTTTTTAGATGAATCTTTTTTAGTTTGAAGATTGACCGCGTTAGAAGTGCCTTTAGAATCTAAAGGTTTATTGGTTTTATTAGAACATCCAATAAAAGTAATAGTGCATAGAGAAATTAGAATACAAATTAATTTTTTCAAAATGCTCAACTCCTAATAAATTTAAATTTATAAAACAACATAAAAAAGTTCAAATGTATAAATTTTCATTAAAATACTATCTTTCTCTTAGTAATATATTAATATACAGTTCACAATGTGACTAAAAAATTAAATTTTTAATAATTAATTTAATATAAGTATATAAAAAGAAATTAACAAAATATTATTAAAAACTATATTGGATATTATGGTATAATTTACTTGAATATACAATTGAAAGGGGAATGCCTTTATGGTCGCATCTAAACATTGATTTGTACTAACAAGTTAAATAGCATTACAGAAGTATAATTTTGTGATGTGAATTTTAAAAGAACCTAGGTTTTTAGGTTTATTTGTTATGCAAATAAATATAGGAATATAAGTTTTAAATTTGATTTGTTAATAAAAATAATTTTATTGATATTAGATAAATTAAAAATGAAGCTTGGAATCCTAAGTGTTTAGAATAATGGAGGGCGATTATGAAAGGATTAAAAAATAAATATATATTATATATTATAGCCTTTTTTCAAGGTTTAGTGTTTTATGGTGCTTTTGCAACTATTTATAGATTGGATAGAGGGCTTCAGTTAAATGAAATATTCTTTTTGGAAAGTATATTTGTGTTGCTTATGATGTTTTTTGAAATTCCCTGGGGTATTATTGGAGATAAAATAGGATATAAAAAGACTTTAAATATTTCTTTTGGATTATTTTTATTGTCAAAAGTAGCTTTTTATTATGCAAAGTCATTTAATATGTTTTTGTTAGAAGCAATATTAGCTGCGTTAGCTATTTCAGGTATTTCAGGATGCGATAGTGCAATATTATATGGATCGATAAAGGAAGAAGATAGTGATAAGACCTTCGGAAGATATAGTGGATGTTCTACATTAGGTTTTCTAATATCGTCACTTTTAAGCGGTATAATGGTTAAAAAATCCTTAGATTTATTAGCATTAGCTACAATAATGGCTTATGTAGTAACTTTTTTATTAAGCTTTTTTTTAAAAGATGTAAAATCTGAGAGTAATGAAAAAAAAGAAACTATAATAGAAAGTTTAAAATTTTCGTTAGAAAATAAGAAAATTTTAATTTTTATCATTTTAATAGCAGTTATTTCGGAAACTACTCATAGTGTTTGTGTATTTTTAAATCAACCACTGTATATAAGAAGTGGAATAGATATGAAGTGGTTTGGAATATTAGCGGCAATTATGCAAATTGCTACATTTATAGCAATTAGAGCACATGTAGTAAAAAAACGTATAGGAAGAAACAACACTTATATTTTAGCTCTAATATTAATTATTGTGGCTAATAGCATATTGATAATTAATAATATTTCTTATATAACAATAGGATTAATATTTATTATTGAAGGAGCTTTTGCAATTACACAACCATTAACAGAAACTATAAAAAATGCCAGTATAGATTCTATTAATAGAGCTACAATATTGTCAGCTTATGCAATGATAGGTAACATAGTAGCTGCAATTTGTAATATAATAATCGGTTTTTTTGCAAAAATATCTCTAAATAGTGCTTTAATAACATGTGTAATTCTTAATTGTATTGTATTTTTAATAGGATATGTTTTAATAAAAAATAGTAAAATATTAATGAAAAAGTAATTTAAATAATACTGTACTAAGTTGAAAATCATAGAACTTAGTACAGTTTTTTTATAGAAATTATTCAACAAGAAAATATAACATAAAATTTAAATTTATGTTAATAAAGTTTAAATTTTGTATAGATAAAAAATCCCAATTAATATATACTAAAAGTGATGTTTTAATAAAAGGCATAATTAAATGAATAATAGATTAGTATTCTAACTTATTTGTTTAGAATATTTATATTTTGTTTTTTATATGCTTAATAAAATTTTAGAAATTTGCATAGGTTTAAACAATTTTAATATTAATGAATTTGAAACATCAAGAAATAAACCTATACAATTTAGGGGGAATTTTTATGAGTAAAATTGCATTTGTTGGCGGATTGCTAATAGATGGAACAGGAAAAGATTCAATAGAAAATTCACTAGTACTTGTTGAAGACAAGAAAATCGTTTATGCAGGAGCAATGAAAACGATTGAGGATGATTATGAAAAAATACAGATAAATGGCAAGACTATTATGCCAGGATTAATAGATAGTCATCTTCACTTTAGTGGAAACTTAACTGATAATGATAGTGACTGGGTACTTGAACCACCTATACAAAAAACAATAGTAGCAGTTGCTCAAGCACGTGAAGCATTAGAACATGGATTAACATCTGTAGGAGAAATTTCACGTTCGGGAATACATATTCGTAATATGATAGAGGAAGGCATAATACCAGGACCACGTGTTGTAACTACAGGATTAGGATTTTGTAGAACAGCAGGACATGGTGATTCACATAGATTACCATTAGATTACAACAACGATTCTCATCCTTGGGCAGAACGTATCGATGGACCTTGGGAACTTCGCAAAGCTATAAGAAAAAGATTACGTGAAAATCCAGATGCAATTAAAATATGGTCAACAGGTGGTGGCATATGGAGATTAGATGCTAAAGCAGATTCACACTATTGTATGGAAGAAATACAAGCAGTTGTTGATGAATGTAAAATGGTAGGATTACCAGTTTGGTCACATGCAGAAGGATATGAAGGAGCATTAAATTCTTGTAAAGCAGGAGTTTCTGCAATTATACATGGACAAGAATTAAATGAGGAATGCCTTGAGATAATGAAAGAAAAAGATATTACTTTCTGTCCAACTCTTCAATTCTTCTTTGAGTGGTTTACAGTATATGAACCACCATATAGACCAATACATGATAAATATCCAGGTGCAACAATTGCAGAAAAAGAATTGAATCGTATAATAGATAATCTTCAGAATGCAAATAAAAAAGGTATTAGAATTACAGTAGGTTCAGATTCTTTTTGTAGTAGTTTAACTCCATATGGTAAATATGCAATCACTGAAATGTATGCATTAAATAAGGCAGGTTTAACACCAATGGAGACAATAATGGCTGCTACTAAAAATGGAGCTGAAATGCTTAGAATAGATAAAGTAACAGGAACATTAGAAGAGGGAAAATTTGCTGATCTTCTTGTAATAGATGGAAATCCATTAGAAGATATAAAAAATATATCTGTTGATAAAATGGATGTAATAATGAAAGAAGGAACTTTTGTTAAAGAAAAATAATTAATTATTTAAAAAGGATATTCAAAATTTATTTTGAATATCCTTTTTTGCTATTTAGTTATGTTTTTGATTTAATTTATCAATGAAAATTTTATTATAAATTTAGAGAAATAATGCTATGAAGAATTTATATGTTGATTTAAAAATATAAAATTTGATTTGACATGTATTATTTAAAGGAATAATATTATATGTGGAAGAAAAATTGAATTGTTAGGTGAGGCTCCTATAAAGACACATGCTACTGCCCAGAAAAATCGAGAGATTCCAATGGGTTAACAGGAATTATCGCAAAGGTAATTTTTAATGTAGCTGACGATAAGTCTAAGCTTTATAGTGCTAAAGCTCTACAACTAAAAGATACTAGATTTTTTAGCAAGGAGCTGGAAGGTCTTTTTTTATTGTTTTTAATGATATTTAATAGTTTTTTATAAATTTGGGAGGTGATATAAATGGACAGCGACCCTTATAGTAGGTGCAATTTTACAAGTAAATATATAAGAGTAGCCTTGAATTCATTTATACACTTTTTATTCCAAGGCTTCTCTTAATTTAAAGGAGGAGTTTGATGAAACTTGAAATGGACAGGGAAGAATTAAAAAGGTTATTACTTTACGGTTCACAAAAGGGAATAGATGAAATAATAGAGGATATACATCCAGCAGACATATTAGATGTACTACATGAAATAGAGGCTGTAGATGTAATTAAAATACTTCATAGAATACCAGAATGGCTAATCGCAGAAGTTATAGACGAAGAAGATGATGAAGAAAAATATGCACTTTTGGTGAATTTTTCTGAGAAAAAGCAAAAAAATATATTAAAAGAAATGTCATCTGATGAAATCGCAGACTTATTAGGTAGCTTAGATGAAATTGAATCTAAGAGAATTTTAGATAACATGCCAGTTGAAGAAGCTGAAGATGTTAAACAATTGCTTACTTATGCGCCAGATACAGCTGGTGGTATAATGGCAACAGAATATATTTCAATTAAAGAAAATATGACTGTGAAAGAAACATTAAAATATCTTCAAAAAGTTGCTCCAAATGCAGAAAGTGCATATTATCTGTATGTTGTAGATGAAGATGAAAAGTTAAAGGGTGTTGTATCATTAAGAGAAATAGTTGTAAGTCCTTTTGATACATTAATTATTGATGTTTTAAATAGCAACGTTATAAGTGTCCATCATGACATGGACCAGGAAGAAGTTGCGCATAGGTTTGAAAAATATGGGTTTTTAACAATGCCTGTTATAAATGATGAAGAGCAGATGCTAGGTATTGTAACCGTTGATGATATAATAGATGTTTTAAGAGATGAAACAACTGAGGATATACATCGTTTAGGTGGAGTTGGTGAAAGTGAAAAAGTTAATGGAACACTTTTTGAATCTGTAAGAAGTAGACTTCCATGGTTATTTGTTAATTTACTTACTGCGATGTTAGCTTCAGCAACAGTAAGTATGTTTGAAGGAACTATAAGTAAAGTTGTTATATTAGCTACATTTATGCCAATAGTTGCAGGCATGGGTGGAAATGCAGGAACGCAGACATTAACGATAGTTGTTAGAGGATTAGCCCTAGGGGAATTAAATTTTGAAAATGCTAAAAAGATTTTCTTTAAAGAAATAGGTGTAGGTTTAACTAATGGACTTTCAGTTGGGATATGTATTTCTATAATAGGTGGAGTTTGGTCTGGAAAACCTGTATTTGGATTGGTTATTGGACTGGCTATGATTTTAAATATGACAGTAGCTACCACAGCAGGATTTTTAGTTCCATTGACACTTAAAAAATTAAAAATAGATCCAGCACTAGCATCAGCAGTTTTTGTAACAACAGCTACTGATGTTTTAGGATTTTTCTTTTTCTTAGGATTAGCAACAGTATTTATACAATATTTAATATAAGAGAAAAGAAGCTCTTTAATTATTTTGAGCTTCTTTTCTTTTATATTTCTTTATCAGAAAAATTAGGAAAACCAATTGACACAGCGGTGTAACAATTAATTTTAGATTTAATAAAAATAGTATAGCCTACTTTATCACATAAAGATTTTACTAGATAAAGTCCAAGACCAGTGGATTTAGTATTAACTCTTCCATTATTTCCTGTAAAGCCTTTATTAAAAACCCTTGAAAGGTCTTCTTGTTTAATACCTATGCCATTATCATATATTGTAAGAATAAGATTATTATTTTCTATATGGCATCTTATTAAGATACATCCATTGTAATTAACATACTTTATAGAGTTACTTATTAATTGATCAATTACAAAAAATAGCCATTTTTCATCAGTTAATATGTAATAATCTAAATTAATAAGTTTCAATTTAAGCTTCTTTGATATAAAATACTTAGCATGTTTACTTATAACTTTTTCTATTATTTTTTTAACATTAACATTTGATATTATAAAATCTTTATCAAAATCATCTAATCTAGTTAAATAAAGTAATTTATTTAAAGAATCATCTATGTTCTTAACTTGAAAATCAATGTCTTTAAGAGTTGGTTCAAAGCTCAAATCCATATTTTCATCTATAATTAGTTTAATTATAGAGATAGGGATTTTTATATCATGAATCCATAATGTTATTAACTCCTCATTTTCAGTATATCCATCTATAAAAGTTTTCAAAGTATCTTCATATATCATATTTTGAGATTTAAATAAATTAAAATATAAACTCTCTTCATAAGTTTTATTTAGTTTAGATAATTCATTGAAATTTTTATTTTCTAAAGATGAATATAGTAATAGTAAAAATTTTTTTCTTTTATTATATAAATACAACAAGTATAGAGAAGAAAATAAAATATTAATTATGAATATGTATGAGAATATGTTAAAGATATCTCCTGTAATAGGAGAACAAATAATAATTAAATATAAAAATACTAAAAAACTGGTGTCAAATATAAAAAAGGTTTTATTGTCTTTAATAAATTTTAAAAAGTTCATTTAACTGATTATATATCCTATGCCACGTTTTGTTTCAATAAAATTTTCTAACCCCAGTTCTTTAAGTTTACCTCTTAACCTATTCACATTTACAGTTAAAGTATTATCATCGACAAAACAAGAGCTATCCCATAGTTTTTCCATAATTTTGTCTCTAGAGACAATTTGTTTATTATATTTCATAAGAATAGAAATAATTTTAAGTTCATTTTTAGTAAGTTCTATAGATTGCTCATTATAATATACAATGCCTTGGGTCAAATCTAAAGTTACATCATTATGTACCAAAATATCATTAGAATCACTTGTGAAATTATAGCTTCTTCTTAAAATAGCATTAACTTTTGCTAATAGTACATCAAAAGAAAAAGGTTTGCTAATGTAATCATCTGCACCGAAGTTAACTCCCATTATTATGTCCATGTTAGAATCTCGAGAAGAGATAATAATTATAGGTACTTTTGAAATTTTTCTTATTTCATTACACCAGTAAAAACCATCATAAAAAGGTAAATTCACATCTAAGAGAATTAAATTAGGATTAAATGCTTTGAATTCTGGCAAAATATTTTGAAAGTTTCCAACAGCTTTTGAATTATGACCCCATTTGTTTAAATGAATAGTTAATTGATTAGATAAATCTAAATCATCCTCCACTATAAGTATCTTAAACATAATACACCGTCCTTACCGTAAAAATACATTTTTTACTTACAATACAATTATAAATACATTTCTCTTTATAATAAAGTGAAAAATAGAAAATAAACATTATAATATTACAAAAATGTAAGTTTATAGGTAGAGTTTGTTATGTAATGAAATGGATAGGGTACTAATAAGGCGATAAAATATAAATAGATTCAAACATAAATGACTAGGGGGAAAAAATTATGAATAATATTTTAAAAATAAACAATGTAACTAAAAAGTATGGAACAAGGACTGTGCTTTCAAATATTAATTTCACTATGAATGAAGGTGAAATCATTGGGTTAGTTGGACCAAATGGAGCAGGCAAAACAACTATTATGAAAATAATAACTGGACTTACTAATAAGTATGATGGAGAAGTTTTTATACAAAATGAAAACATTATGAACATGAAAAAAAGTAAAACAAAAAAAGTAGGATGTGTTATAGAAACTCCAGGATTATATCCTAATTTAACTGGATATGAAAATTTAGAGTTTTTCGCTCAAATATCAGGAGTGAAAAATAATGATGAAATTTCTACAATTGTAAAAATGTTAGGTTTAGAAGATGCTATTAATAAAAAAGTAAAAACATATTCTTTAGGTATGAGACAAAGATTAGGTATTGCACAGGCAGTACTTTCATACCCACCATTACTTATACTTGATGAACCTACTAATGGATTAGATCCAAATGTAATAATAGAAATAAGAAAATTTATAAAATATATTTCAGAAAAAAAGAAAACTACAGTTTTAATATCAAGTCATATACTTTCAGAAATTGAGATGCTTTGTGACAGAGTTATATTTATGCAAAAGGGCGAAGTAATTAGATGCGAGGATTTAAAAAACAAAGGTAGTGAAATAGCTACTACTGTTTTTGAAACTAAAAATATAGAAGAATTTAAAAGATTTTTTAAAGAAAAAAATATAGAGTTTTCAACTGAAGATGTAGATAAAGTAAAAATACAAAAAAATAAAATTGAGATTCAACAAATTATAAAAGAACTTATAAATGATGGAATTTTATTTACAAGTGTTTATGAAGAGAAGGAAAGTTTAGAAGAAAAATTTATGAAAACAGTAGGCGGTGATATAAATGTTTAAATTATTAAATTTATCTTGGAAAACTATTAAAAACATACTTCAATCTAAACAATATATTTTAGGAACAATATTATGCTTTATATATTCCGCTATATGGATTTTCTTTATACAACCTGGTGGATACGATATTAATTGTTATAATTTTGAATTTTTGCGTATGTTATATATTGGTATAGTATATCTAAGCTTTTTAGTATTAGCAAATGATATAGAACATAATACAACAAAAACAATATTTTCAGGAGTTTTTACAAGAACAGAAATAATGATTTCTAAAATAATTTCTTTAATTTTATTAGGGGTAATAGTGTGGATTACGACAGAGGTTAACGGATTGTTTGCAGCACTTTCAATACCTAATAAATTAGGCATTGAAAGTTTTATACATCTAAATCATTTAAGATTATTAATAGCTTTAGTGGCAACAACGTTCACTATAGGGGCATTAGCTATGGTTATAGTATCTATAACTTATGAAACAAAAATAACTGTAGTTGTAGGTAGCTTGATTTTAGGAGTAGTAAATTTCTTGGCAGCAGCGTTTGTAGTAACGGTTAATAAGTTAGTGGAAGTACCAACAGGTTTATATATATTTACTAAAACACCTTTTTATATAACTTCTGAATTAATGAATGGAAGTAATTTAAATGGAGTATTAGTTATGATTTGCTGGGGAATAGCATTTTCTATAATTTCCTTATTAATAATGAATAAAAGAGAGATTAAATAATTTGTAAAAGGAGCAAAAATAGATATGAATAAAATTTTTGATTTAACTTTAAAGGAAAGAAAAGTATTTAAGGAAAATAGAAACATAGTATTAATTATAATAATATGTTGTTTAATGGCTATATTGGGAAGCCGTAATATAGAAAGTTTTCCAGGAAATTTTAACAACATGTTGTCCTATGGAATCTTAATAACTAATTTTTTCATATTAGGAAAAGGTTTTGAAAAAAATGTTAATAGAGTACTATATTCAGGAGTTTATAGTAGATTTCAAATATTTCTATCTAAATTAATATCAATAATTATGAATTCAATTATATTTTATATAGCACTTATTTTAGGAAGTATAGTTGTTAGTATCATTTCTAATACAGGTTTAGATTCAATGAATTTTATAAATAGTATAAAAGATTTATCATATTTTATTCTTTATAGCTGTAGCTTAGCTTTAAGTATATTTTTAATGACTATGTTAGCTGATAATAGTAATATTGGTGCAATAGTAACTTATATATGCTATTTTGATTTAATATTAGCTCTTTTCGGAAATGCGCTACAATCTTCAAGACTAAGTGATGGAGTAAAAACAATAATAGAAAATTTACCATTTTATTCAACTAATATGATGTTTCAAAGTAAAATATATACTTTTTCTCAAGTTAGTGTATTAATTATATTTAGTATGGTTGTATTTGCAACTAATTGTTATATATTGAATAAAAAAGAATTATAATATAATATATAACATTAAAAATATAATTTAACAGTTTTAAAGGAGAAGTTATATGGATAATATACTTGTGGTAGATAATGTAAGTAAGATTTATGGATTTGGAAATAATAAATTTAAAGCACTTAAAAACATAAGTTTTACTGTTAATAAAGGAGAATTTATAGGGATAATGGGACCTTCAGGATCAGGAAAAACTACGTTGCTAAATATAATTTCTAGTGTTGATAGTATTACAGATGGAAGTGTTCTTTTAAATAATATAAACATAAATAGACTTAATGATAAGGAAATATCAAAACTTAGACAAGAGGAGTTAGGATTTATATTTCAAGAGACAAGCCTTTTAGAATCTTTAACTATAAAGGAAAATATAATATTACCATTAACTTTTAAAAATGAGAAAGTAGAAATAATGGAAAGTAAGGTTGAAGATTTAACTAAAAAACTAGGTATTTATGATGTGTTAAGTAATTATCCTTATGAAATTTCAGGTGGTCAAAAACAAAGAGCTGAGGCTTGTAGAGCAATTATAACAAATCCATCATTAATTTTAGCAGATGAACCAACAGGATCACTTGATTCTAATAATTGTAAAATATTTTTAAGTAATTTACAAAATTTAAACAAGGAATATAAGATAACAATAATTATGGTTACACATGATCCACTGGCAGCTAGTTATGCAGATAGAATTTTATTTATAAAAGATGGAAGAATATTTACTGAAATAGTAAAAGGTGAAAGTAAAGAAGAATTTTATTTTAAAATAACAGATATGATTGCAATGCTTGGGGGAATAAAAAATGAAATTTGTTAAAGTCTTTCTTAAAAATTTCAAGAAAGATTTTGCAAGTTTTAAAGAATATTTTTTTATATTAATTTGTTATGTTTTTGCTATATGTACATTAATTATTATAAGTGATAAAAATTTTTCTAAAGAAATAGGTATTTTTTTTATTATGTTAATTATTTATTCAATTATAATTTTTACAATTATTTTTGGCATTCTTTTAGGATTAAGTAATGTTAATTTAGTAAACAGAATAAAAAAGCAAATAGGTGTATATAGAGTTCTTGGTGTTAGAAAGAAGAAGGTTTATTTCTTCTTTTTAATAAAAAAATTAATAGTATTGTTTATAGCTTCAACTTTAGGAATTTTTTTAGCAACCATATTATCAAAGTTAATGTTAATGATTATTTTTACTTTATCTAAAAATAAACAATATGCTTCAATAAATATAAATTTTAAAGAACTAATAATTACATTAATAATTATAAGCATATTTTTTATAATTTCAGAAATCAAAAGTTATAAACTTATAACATCATGTGAATTGATAGAATTATTGAAAAATAAAAAAGAAAAAGTTATGTGTAAAAATCAATCTATTTTCAAATGTACTTTAGGAATAGTACTAATAATTACATCATATGTTTTAGCACTTACTCCATTAATTAGATCTTCATTAGATTTTTGTTTTCTAGTGCTAATTATTAATATAATAGGAACTTATTTTTTCTTTTTTAGTACTATAGTTATCCTAGTAAGTGTTTTAAAAAAATCTAAAAAATTATATTATAGAGGAGAAAATTTAATATTTATATCTGATATAAGTAATAAATTGAGCAGTAATGCCAAAATCTTAACTATTAACACTGTAGTAATAGCTTGTGCAGTAACTATTTTGAGTATTACATCTTCCATATATTATGATACAGTAAAAAATTCTAAAAATGATTATAAATTTAGTTTTGTGATTACAAAGGATTATACATATAAAGATGATTTAGATAATATTTTTAAAAAATATCAAGACAATAAAATTATATTAGATAAAACAATAAAAACAATAAGATTTGATAATAAATACCATTTAAATCAAGTATTAGGCAGTAAAAGTGGAATTGTTGAAAGTTATATGGATTTTATTAGCGAAAGTGATTACAGATATATATCTAAAGTTAAAAATATTAATATAGTAGAATTTGAAAGTAATGAATGTATTATATTTAAACAGTCAGCAGGAGTAGGGCTTTATAATTTTATAGAGGGAACTTATATGCAAAGTAGTAAAGATAATACTAATTTAAAAATAAAAAAACAGTATAATGAAGGATTGATAAATAAAAGAGTAGGTATGGATTTAGTTGTAGTTAAAGATGAAATTTATAATAAAATTAAATCTTTAGGTAAAACAAATGTATATAGGCTTATAGATGTAAAAAATGAGGATAGTAGTTTAGGTATATATAATGAATTAAAGGGTAAAAATTTAGATTTCAATTCATATATTGGACGCTATAAAATGGATTTAAAAACTTACGGACCAATGCTTTTTTTAGGTGGATTTATATTTTTAATTTTAATTATATGTAATGGTGGAACTATTTTATTAAGGCAAATAAATAGTGTATATAGTGAAAAAGAAAAATATTTTGCATTAAAAAATTTAGGTGTATCAAATAATTCAATAAATAAAATTATAAATAAAAAAATAAAAACCATATTTATAGTGCCGTTAATAATTGCAACATTAGATAATGTTTTCGTAAACTTAATAGTAGAAAAGTTAATGGGTAGAACTATATTTATACCTTCTTTATGTAGTCTTATATGTTGTTATAGCATATATATATTCATAGGATATTTTGGAATAAAATATTATAAAAATGCAGTGAAATTTTATTAATGATGAAAAATATAAAATATTAGTTTAAAATAACTATTTATTTTATATTTTTTTATTTGAAAAGTTTTAAATAAGTAACAAGCTAAAAATTAAAATCATTATAGGATTCCAAAATAGTGAGGCATGCTCCGAATTACATAAAATTCAACACTTCATTTTGTATAAAAATGTTTTAAGGTTAGTGAATAAATTTTTGTTATCAGTTGAGAAAAATAAGTACAACTACTCACTCTTAACTTTTAATTAAAATAATCTCTTAGTTATTGATAAAATATTAATTTGAGTTTTCTTATTTGATAAATGAGTAACTTTAAAACTTAACTTGGAACCCTATATATGTAGAAAGGTTTTAAATTTAATTTTATTTATAGTAAAATAAAGTTAAATTTATTTTTTTATTTACTAGTTTTATATATTTTATTCTAAAATATATAATTATGGAAACAATTAAAATAGTATTTATATGTCTTAAGAAAAATTTCAAATATATATTTAAAATAGAGTTGTGAATTTAAAAGGCTAAATAAAAATTAATTCTTTTGACACAAATAGTATAATTTGGAATATAAAAATTAAATCACATATGGTGTATAATATAAAAAGTAATTATTTTTAGGAGGAGAATAGATTTTGAGTGTAAAAAAAATATTGATAAATGGATTAGCTGGAATTTTATTAATTTCAGGTATTGCCATGATAGCTATGGGGACTAATAATAAGTTTAAAACTAAAAAGGCACAAGATAAGTATATTCAAAGTTTTGAAAAAAGTGTAAAAGAGGGGAAAATAGAAGATACAACTGTTCTTGGAATTCTTGAAATACCTAATATTGGATTAAAGGTAGCGGTTAAGGAAGGAACAGAGGAAGAAACAATCGATTATGCTGTAGGTCATTTTTTGAATACTGCAATGGCAGGTGAAAATGGAAATTTTGCATTAGCTGGACATAGAAATTATTCTACAGGAGAGTTCTTTTTAAAATTAGATCAACTAAAAAAAGGTGATATAATAAAATTTACTACATATGATTCAAACTACACTTATGAAGTAAGTGGCAGCGAAATTGTAAAACCTAATAATATGGATGTTTTAAAGGAAACTTCAACTCCTACAATAACCCTTGTAACATGTAGTGATGATGGAAGTGAAAGGTTAATTATAAAAGGTAGTCTTAAAAAGTAATTAATAGTTTAAAGTGGATAAATAAAGACTTATGTTGAGATATACACGAGATATAGAGAGGAGGATGGATATGAATGAAAATTTACATAAAGAGGACTTAGGAAAATTTGTTCATCTTCATGTGCATACAGGATATAGCCTTTTAGATGGTTCAGGTAAAATAAATAAATTAATTGAAAAAACTAAAGAACTAGGAATGAAAAGTATAGCTATAACAGATCATGGCGTTATGTATGGATGTGTAGACTTTTATAAAGCAGCTAAGGACGCAGGTATAAAACCTATAATCGGTTGTGAAGTTTATGTAGCATCAAACTCTATGTTTATTAAAGATAATCGTAGTGAAAATAAAACAAACCATTTAGTGCTACTTGTTAAAAATGAGCGTGGATATGAGAACTTAATGGAGATAGTATCTAAGGCATCTATAGAAGGATTTTATTATAAACCAAGGATAGATCATGAATTTTTACAAAATCATAGCGAAGGAATTATAGCACTAAGTGCATGTTTAGGTGGAGAAGTTCAATCACATTTGCTTAATAATAATAAAGAAAAAGCAAAAGAGGCTGCATTAAGATTTAAGAGCATATTTAAAGATGATTTTTATTTAGAACTTCAATATCATAATCTTGAGGACCAGTTAAAAGTAAATGAAATGCTCATAGAGTTATCTAAAGAATGTGATATACCGTTAGTTTGCACAAATGATATACATTATATAGATAAAAAAGATGCTAAATCTCATGATGTCCTACTTTGTATACAAACAGGAAAAACAGTAGAAGAAAAAGATAGAATGAGATATCCATCTAATGAATTTTATTTAAAGTCTCCAGAGGAAATGGAAAAAGCATTTGGATATATACCAGAAGCTTTGGAGAATACAGTTAAAATTGCAGAAATGTGTGATTTTGATTATGAATTTCATAAATCTAAATTGCCTAAGTTTCCATTACCAGAAGGCGTTGAGGCTTATGAATATTTAAAAAAAGTATGCTATGAGGGATTAATAGAGAAATATGATGCTTTTAATGTACTAAAAGATAAAGATTTGAACTATGAAGAAGTTAATTTAATTGGGGAAAAAAATAAACAGGCTCAAAATCTTATAGATAGATTAGAGTATGAGCTTAGAATAATTAGAGAAATGGGATATGTAGATTATTTCTTGATAGTTTGGGATTTTATAAAATTTGCAAATGAAAATGGTGTACCAACAGGGCCGGGAAGGGGTTCGGCTGCAGGTGCTATAGTTGCATATACATTAGATATAACTAAAATCGATCCTATAAAATATGGACTTATATTTGAAAGGTTTTTAAATCCTGAAAGGGTTAGCATGCCAGATATAGACTCGGATTTTTGTTATGAAGGAAGACAAAAGGTTATAGATTATGTTGTTGAAAAGTATGGAAAAGATAATGTATCTCAAATTATAACTTTTGGAACTATGGCTCCAAGAGCTTGTATAAGAGATGTAGGAAGAGCTATGGATTATCCTTATGCAGAAGTTGATAGAATAGCTAAAATGATTCCAACAGTTTTAAATATCACAATAGAAAAAGCACTAGAAATGAATCCAGAGTTAAAACAAGCCTATGATGATGAAGAAAGAGTTAAAGAACTTATAGATGTGGCAAAGGATTTAGAGGGACTTCCAAGACATAGTTCAACTCATGCTGCTGGGGTAGTTATAGCATCTAAACCTCTTGTAAGCTATGTGCCACTTCAAAAAAATGAGGAAATGATAGTTACGCAATTCACAATGGGAACTTTAGAAGAACTTGGACTTTTAAAAATGGACTTTCTTGGGTTAAGAACATTAACTGTAATGAGAGATTGCCTTAAATTTATAAAAGAAAATAGAGGAATTGATATAGATTTAGACAAGATTGATTTAGATGATCAAAATGTTTATAAAATGATAGGTGAAGGTAAAACTGTAGGGGTATTCCAGCTGGAGTCTGCGGGTATGACAAGTTTCATGAAGGAGTTAAAGCCAGACTCTCTAGAAGATATTATAGCGGGAATAAGTCTTTATAGACCAGGTCCTATGGCTGAGATACCTAGGTATATAGAAAGTAAAAGAAATCCTAATAATGTTCAGTATGAAACAAAGGAACTTGAAGACATACTAGATGTAACCTATGGAGTTATGGTTTATCAAGAACAGGTAATGGAAATAGTTAGAAAGCTAGGTGGATATTCACTAGGGCGAAGTGATATGGTTAGAAGGGCTATGTCAAAGAAAAAGCATAAGGTGATGGAAGAGGAAAGAAAAAACTTTATCTATGGTATTGTAGATGATGATGGTAATGTTGAAGTGCCAGGTTGCATTAGAAATGGTATTTCAGAAGAGGCTGCAAATAAAATATTTGACCAAATGATGGATTTTGCTTCTTATGCTTTCAATAAAAGTCATGCTGCTTGTTATGCTGTAATAGGATATCAAACAGCCTATTTAATGAGATACTATCCAGCAGAGTTTATTGCAGCAATGTTAAACTCCGTAAAAGGAATTAATGAAAAGGTGGCATATTATATTAGATTTGCTAATCAATTAGGTATAGAAGTATTTCCACCGGATATAAATGAAAGTTATTCTGATTTTACAGTAAGTGAAAATAGCATAAGATTTGGACTTTCAGCAATAAAAAACGTTGGAGAAAATGTTATAGAATCTATTGCTAAAGATAGGGAGGAAAAAGGGAAGTTCACAGGATTTATGGATTTTTGCAATAAGATAGATACATCTATTGTAAATAAAAGAGCAGTAGAAAGTCTTATAAAATCTGGTGCATTTGATTCTTTAGGTATTTATCGTTCTAAACTTTCAGCAGTATATGAAAGAGTTTTAGAGGGGGTAAATAACGAAAGAAAAAGAAATGTAAAAGGACAAATAAGCTTATTTACAGATATATTAGATGATGAGGCAAATTCAGAAGTAGATTTTCCTGATATAAAAGAATTTAATAAAAGAGCAATTTTAGCTATGGAAAAAGAAATGACAGGAATATATTTATCTGGTCATCCATTAGATGATTATGAAAAATCTTTAAAAATGCAGACAAGTCATAATATATCAGATTTGCTTAAAAGTGAAAACTTAGAGGATAATATAGATATAGAAGAAGATACCTCTAAAGTAAGCGATAATGATAGGGTTATAGTTGGAGGGTTAATTTCAACTGTAAATAGAAAAATAACTAAAAATAATACTATGATGGCATTTTTGACTTTAGAAGATTTATATGGAGCTATAGAAGTTGTAGTTTTCCCTAAAACCTTTGAAAGATATAGAAATCTCTTAAATGAAGATGAGGTTGTATTAGTTAAAGGAAGGGTTGCTGTACGAGAAGATGAGCAAAATAAAATTTTGTGTGAACAGATAGACCCACTAGTAAATATAAGCAAGGATAAAATATATGTTCTTATAGAGGATAAAAGTAAGTTAAAATTAGCTACAGAAGAAATAAAAAGAAAATTTTTAGATTTAAAAGGTAATACTCCGGTGTATTTATGTACAGCTGATGATAGAAAATCATATTTGTTAGACAAAGGTTATTGGCTAGAAAATGAGTATGATAGTATAAAGCTTTTAAAAGATATTTTTGGAGAAAATAACGTAAAAGTTATGGAACAAAAATAGTTGTTATAGGATTCTAAAATTACATTCTAATTAAACATTGTAAATTTTGGATGACTAGAATAACAATTAAAAACTATGGATAAACATATATTTATCCATAGTTTTTACTATATATAAATTAAAGACTATGAGATTTTATAATTATTTTAGTATTGTTTACAAATTATACAGAGTAAAATCGGGAGGGGTTTTATGAAGGAAATAATTAATAAAAAATATTTTAATAAAAAAGATATATTAATGTGGGCTATAATTATATTGCAATGGCCAATTAGTAAAAAAATTAATAATGATTATGTACTTATTGTTTTTAATTTATTATTTTCATTTAGTATGATGTATTTAATCATTTCTTTAATAAAAGATATGGTTATTAGTGATAGAGAAAAATCTAAGATTAATAGACCTAAAAAGTTTTTTATACTAAGTTTATTATTAGTAGGCACAATATTAGGAGCTACTTGTTTATATATAAGTTTAAAGAGCATTTAATATTGATTGGAGTTAAGTCTTAATTTATTAAAAAATATCTAAAAAAGAATTAATAAAAAGGTTAAGTTTAAAAATGGTACCTATAGAATGGACGCAATAAAAAAATAGTTTCATCTATAGGTACTTTTTCATATAAACATCTTAAGTTGAAGAATATAATGTAGTAAAAGTAAAAGTATTTATTGAATATTACTTTTTTAACATCCAATAAGGCATAGTTGGAACTTCATCTTGATATATTGGAATCTTTACATCATTTCGTGATTTCCCATAGATAGATTTATGATCATCCATTATCTTAGAGATTTCTGATTGACTTGATATAATATCATCACTAAGAATTAAAGCCTGCCATCTCATGCCACATGTAGCCATTTCATATAAGGGTTTAAATCCATTTCTTTTATAGAAGTTTATTCTACGCTTACGTAAATTATTTTCAGAAGTAGAGTCTTCAGAAACTGGCAGCTCAGATTCTACTATTATATATTTATTTTTGTAGTATTTTTTAAGGTACAATAAAATTTTACTTCCTAGTCCATTATTGCGTAAGTGTGAAGGTACGCCAAGATAATCTAAGAGTAATAAATCTATATTTGGAGATTTCCAAATAGCTGCATACCCAACCATTTGATTATAATGTTCATCAAATAGTCCTAATAAATCATATTGACCAGAATTTTGAAGTTTTATAATATCAGCTAGAGGTTTTCTTTCTTGTAAGTTAAAGTCCTTTTCAAACTCCTGTGTGTACCAATATGTTACTTCTGAATCTGTCATAAGACGAAGATTTAAATCACCCATTTTCTCACTCCTATCGTTATTAAATAGTTAATGATATAGTGCCAGATTTTTATTACCATTAAGTGAATATATAATAATAAATTTTACAATTAACAATATTATAGCATATATAAGTTTAATGATTCCTTTATAGTAAACAGCTAAAATAATAAAATCTTTTCTGTAAAGAGGTCATATAGAATCATCTTTTATTATATTTTTCACAATAGATATAGTTTATTTTATATTTAACTTTTTAATTTTTTTAATTACACATAAATAAAAAGTAAATAAATATATATATTGTAAAGAACAAAAAAAATAGAACTTGAAATTTTATACATAGGATGTGTTAAAAACATTTAGAAAATCATTTTAATATAAATTTCTACAAAATTTGTATTAGGATTTTATAAGTGTTATTTTACATGTTCAATATTATATTAAAGGAGGCTTTTTTATGAATGCTATAGTTTTGCTTTTAGGAGCTATAGTGATATTTATTGTCGCTTATTTAACCTATGGAAGTTGGCTTGCTAAAAAGTGGGGTATAGACCTTAATAGAAAGACACCTGCACATACTAAGTTTGATAATGTGGATTATGTGCCTGCTGATGCAAGAGTTTTGTTAGGTCATCACTTTTCATCTATAGCAGGTGCAGGACCTATAACTGGGCCAATTGTTGCTTCAGTATTTGGATGGCTACCAGTGTATTTATGGATATTAGTAGGTAGTGTGTTTGTTGGAGGAGTACATGATTTTGGTTCACTTTTCGCATCAATAAGACATGATGGAAAAAGCATAGGAGAGATAATAAAAACTACTTTAGGAGAAAAAGGAAAATTATTATTTAATATTTTTGCATGGTCTACATTAATTTTAGTTGTTGCAGCATTTACTGATATATGTGCAAGTTCATTTGCATATGACCCAGAAAATTTAGCTGGTGCACAGGCGGGAACAGCATCAATGCTTTTCATTATATTAGCAGTAGGGTTTGGATTTTTTGTTAATAAAAAAGGTAAAGGTGTAGGTATATCAACGGTAGTTGGAGTTATTTTATTATTTTTATGTGTATGGGTTGGATACTTATTCCCAATAATTAAATTATCTAAAGGGGCATGGATGGTAGTACTTATAATATATATAGCAGCAGCATCAATTTTACCAGTCTGGATATTGCTTCAGCCAAGAGATTATTTATGTTCATTTTTACTATATTCAATGTTGATTTTAGGAACAATAGGAATATTTGTAAGTAATCCTACTTTAGAAATTGCAAGCTTTGCAGGGTTTACAACTGCAAAAGGTGAAACCTTATTTCCATTTTTATTTGTAACTGTAGCTTGTGGTGCAGTTTCTGGTTTTCACTCTCTTATAGGTTCTGGAACATCTTCAAAACAAATAAATAAAGAGGGAGATGCAAAACTTGTAGGATATGGTGCAATGCTTATAGAGGGAATAGTTGCAGTTATAGCATTAATAGCTGTAGCCTCATTTAAAGGTGTAGAAGGTGCACCGGCAGCTGTATTTGCTAGTGGTATTGCAAATTTTATGAGTAGCTTTGGAGTACCAGTAAAAGTAGGAAAAGTTTTTATTATGCTAACATTTGCATCCTTTGCATTAACTAGTCTAGATTCAGCAACAAGAATAGGAAGATATATTTTCCAAGAAACTTTTTCAGATTCTGATGAAAAAATAAAAAAAGTTTGTTGTAATAAATGGTTTGCAACTATAGTAACAGTAGCAGCATCAGGTTTATTAACATTATATGGATATACTAAGATTTGGCCTATATTTGGATCTGCAAATCAACTTTTAGCAGCTTTAGCATTATTAGCACTAAGTACATGGCTTATGAAGGTTGGAAAAAACCATACTATGGTAATAATACCTATGATATTTATGTTTATAGTAACAGTATCAGCACTTTTAATATTAATATATCAAAACCTATTTACAGGTGGTAGCATAATTTTAGGAATATTAGGAGCATTACTGTTAATAGTAGCAATAATGTTATTGGTAGAGTCATATAGACAATTAAAGATTTTAAAAAATAATGCAAAAACTAATTAAAAAGTAAACTAATTTAAATTTCATTATAGAAAGAAACTAGCGATTAATAAAATAAATAGCTAGTTTCTTTCAAATTTTATATTCCAATTAATTTGTTAGGAGAGTTTTAATATGGATTCAATAACTTATATGAAAAAGTTAGAGCAAATGTATGAAAAAAATTTTCAAGTTATAAAAGATAGAACAATTAGTAAAAAAAAGTATGATTTATATGCTCATTATAAAGACATTGCAGGAAGAACTTTGATAACTAAAAATGATATAATTGATAAATTTGAGGTTAATGAATATTGTCTTGTTAAAAAAATTGATAATTTAAACGAAAAAATAGTAGGTGAATTCTTAAAACATAGTAAAAGCTTAATAAAAGAAATTGTAAAACCTCATGTGGAACATAAAAAAAGTAATATTACATTAATATTGCTTTGTAAAAAACCACTTTTTCAAAACACTGTACAAGCTATAAAAAAATTCAAATGTGAAAAGACTCATTGTTTCTATTTTTGTGGTATAACAGAAGTAAGGTTAGTTGTTATTGATTTAGAAAAAGAAAAGGTGTATACAAGCAAGAAAGCAAAGGAATTGGAGAAAATATACTTAAATAAATTAGAAAATGTTGTATAATAGTATATTTAAAGATTAATATCTTATTCAAAATATAATCTAATAAATCTTTGAAATTTGCTTTATAATAATATATAGAATAACTATGCTAAAATGTATTTATATTTTTTAGGTTGGAGAATATAAATACAGATTAATTAATAAACAAAAGTTTTAAAAGTTATTGATTAAATCTTTTAATTTGCTTAAAATTTAAAGTATAAAGTTATGGAAATTTTTGTTTTAAAGTTTGCATTTTTGGTCAAATTAATAAGAGGAAAAAATTAAATTATAAATTAGTTAAAAGTAATAGAGAAAACTAAAAATGAATTTTAAAACTCAAAAATATGTTTATTATTAGAAATATAATTATTAGTACTCATCACAACTTTTAAATAAACTAAGATATTAATTATGAGTAAAATACTAATTTGAATTTTCTCATCAATAAATGAATAAGTTTAAAATTAAACTTAGAACCCTATAATATGCACATAATTTAATTTGTCAAAATTTTAATTTAATTATTACAATGCTAAAAAATTCATATAAATAATTTTAAAATTTAACAAAATGTAATTAATAATAAAAAGTAAGAAGCAAAGGAGGCGTTATTAATGAAAACTATAGGTGTTTTAACAAGTGGTGGAGATGCTCCAGCTATGAATGCAGCAATAAGAGCAGTAGTAAGAATGGGTACAGATAATAACTTAAGAGTTTTAGGAATACAAAATGGATATAATGGTCTTATAGAAGGCGATATTGTTGAAATGCAAAGATTTTCCGTATCAGATATAATTCACAGAGGTGGAACAATACTTAAAACTGCTAGAAGCGAAGAGTTTAGAACTCCAGAGGGAAGAGAACGTGCTAAAAAGGTAATGGATATTTTTAAAATAGATGGACTTGTGGTAATTGGTGGTGATGGTTCTTTTAAAGGTGCGAAACTCTTATCAGAACTAGGTGTGCCAGTAATAGGAATACCAGGAACAATAGATAACGACTTATCATATACAGATTACACAATAGGTTTTGATACAGCATTAAATACAATATTAGACTGTATAAATAAAATTAGAGATACATCTACTTCACATCAAAGAATTAGTATAATTGAAGTTATGGGAAGAGAATGTGGAGACTTATCTTTATTTGCAGGAATTGCAGGTGGAGCAGAAAGTGTAATAATACCAGAAGTGGAATTTAGTTTTGAAGAAATATGTACTTCTATATTTGAAGGTAAAAGAAAAGGAAAGCTTCACAATTTAATAATATTAGCAGAAGGTGTTGCAAAAAATATAGGTGGAGCAGAAAAATTAGCAAAAGATTTAGAAGATGTAACTGGACTTCAGTGTAGAGCAACAGTTCTTGGATATATTCAAAGAGGTGGAAACCCAAGTGCATTTGATAGAATACTTGCTTCAAAATTAGGAGTAAGAGCTGTAGAACTTTTAATGGAAGGTGCAAGTGGGAGAGCTGTAGGAACTAAAAATGGTCAAATAATAGATATGGATATAAAAGAAGCTTTAGAAATAGAAAAAACCTTTGATAAAAGATTGTATCATATAGCACGAATTTTATCATACTAATAAATTGTATGGAAAAAATATTATTAAACTTAATGAAAAAATATTAAATCGATAGGAGAGAAATAGGATAAACAAAAGTTTAAGTCTATTTATTAAGGAGGCAAAAAAATATGAAAAAAACTAAAATAGTATGCACCATAGGACCAACAACAGATGATAAAGAAATTATAAAAGAGCTTATGAAGTGTGGGATGAACGCAGCAAGACTTAATTTTTCTCACGGTAGCCATGAGGAACATAAAAATAGAATTAATATGATCAAAGAAGCTAGAAGTGAACTGAAAAAATATATAGCTATAGTATTAGATACAAAGGGTCCAGAAATTAGAACACATAAATTTGAAAATGGAACTGTAGAATTAACACAAGATAGAGAGTTTGTTATACATTGTAAGGAAGAAATTATAGGTGATGAAACTAAATGCTCTGTTACTTATGGAAATTTATATGAAGATGTTGAACCTAAAGATACTATATTAATTAATGATGGACTTGTTGCTTTAGAGGTTCAAAGAATAGAAGGAACTAAAGTATATACAATAGTTAAAAATACTGGAGTTATTGGTGACAATAAAGGTATTAATGTTCCTAATGTGGCAATAAATCTGCCAGCATTAACTGAAAAAGATATAGCTGATTTAAGGTTTGGAGCTGAAAATGATGTTGATGTAGTAGCTGCTTCATTTATAAGAAAAGCTTCTGATGTTTTAGACATAAAAAAGGTTTTATCTAAGGCAGGAGCAGAACATATACAAGTATTTTCTAAAATAGAAAATAGACAAGGTGTAAATAATATAGATGATATAATAAAATTTTCTGATGGAATAATGGTTGCTAGAGGTGACTTAGGTGTTGAAATACCAGCAGAAGAAGTTCCTGTAGTACAAAAGATGATAATAGAGAAATGTAATATAGCTGGAAAACCTGTAATAACAGCAACTCAAATGTTGGATTCTATGATAAGAAATCCAAGACCTACAAGAGCTGAAGCTTCTGATGTTGCAAATGCTATATTTGATGGAACAGATGCTATAATGCTAAGTGGAGAAACTGCAAATGGAAAATATCCCGTTGAAGTTGTAAAGACAATGGCAAACATTGCAAGAACATCAGAAAATTATATAAATTATGATTCAAAATTAAACTATAGTAGAAAAAGTCATATACCAAATGTTTCTAATGCTATAAGTTTAGCTACTTGTACAACAGCGTCAGAATTAAATGCATCAGCAATAATAACTGCAACACAAAGTGGACACACAACTAAACAAGTATCTAAATATAGACCTAAGTGTCCAATAATAGCAGTAACACCAAGTGAAAGAGTTGCTAGAAGTTTAGCATTAAATTGGGGCGTTTATGCTATACAAGCAGAAAAAATAGATAATACAGATGAACTTATGGAAAACTGTGCAAAAGTTTCATTAGAAAAAGGATATGTAAAAAGAGGGGATTTAGTTGTAATGGTAGCAGGTATCCCAGCTAACTTTGTAGGAAGTACTAATATGATGAAAGTTCATGTTATTGGGGATATATTGATTCAAGGAACAGGAACTATAGAGACTACAGCTTATGGAACGGCATTATGTGTTGATAATGCCAAGGAAGCAATAGATAATATAGATGAAGGAGAAATTCTTGTTGTAAAAAGATTGGGTAGAGAATACTGTGAAGTTATAGATAAAGTTTCAGGAATAATTGTTGAAGAGGATGAGATGAGCTCAAGTGTAGTTATTGATTGCACAGCAAAAGATATTCCAATAATATATAGTGCAGTGGATGCCATGGAAATAATAAAGACTGGAGCATTTATAACACTACATTCAAATAAAGGTGTGGGAATAGTTTATTCTGGAAGAGCTAATATTAGTCACTAAAAGTTTAAATATAAGTATATAAAAGTATATTATTTTATGAAAAATATAGATAATATTTTAGATATTTCATTAGTTCTAAAAAAGTTAACATAGAAATAGATATAAAAAAATAAAATCTACTGTTTATTATATTATTTTTTTGATATAATATTATATTGTATTTTAATTTATTTATGTTGTTATAGTGAATAAAGTTGTAAAAACATGGATAAAATTAAAAAGAATATAATAGGCAACTGATTTATTATTGACACCCATCATGGGTGTTTTTTTTATTTTAGTATATTATAATGTTTCAAGTTGATTTTAAAAATTATCCATTCTAAAACTTGAATAAGTAAAGTAGTGAGACATGATTTGAAACATTTAGAACCTAACACTAAATTTTATATGAAAATTTTTAAAAGTTATTGAATAAATTTAAATTGGAGTTTGTTTCTTTATAATAGTATCTATTATGAAATCAAATTTTAATTATAATAAAGAATTTATAAAAATACACGAGAAAAAGCATATATGTAAAACAAGCTTTTAAAAAAATCTAACTAAAAGTAATTTAAGTAGGTGAGTGTAATGAAAAAACAAATTAAAAATTTTTTAAAGCCCAAAGGCATAGGAGCTAAGTTACTAACAGTATTTTTATTAGTAACTTTTGCTATATGTACATCTTTATCTGTGATATCAAGTTTTATAGCTAAAAATGCATTAAATAGGTTATTAAACTCGACATTACCACAAACTACAGAAATGAGTTCAAAATATATACATGAAAAATTAGAAATAAGTAAAAAAGCTGTTGAAAATTTATCTGCAAATGATTTGATGATAGATGATAAATTATCGGTAGATGAAAAATTAAAAACATTAGAGTCAGTTTTAAAGTTAAATGGATTTTTAAGAATCGGTATAGCTGATAAGGATGGAAATATTAAATTTAATGATAGTAGTACTAATATAAGTAAAAGAGAATATTTCAAAGAAGCGTTAGGTGGGAAAGTATCTGTAAGTGCGCCAAGTCCTAGCATTAATGAGAAAGATAATGGAGCAATAGTTAGTGCATATGCATCACCAATAAAAGATCGAAATGGACAAATTATAAATGTATTAGTTGCAATTGAAAAGGCAGATTTTTTTAATGAAATTGTAAAAAATATTCAAATAGGAGAGACAGGAGAAGCTTTTATTGTAAGTAATGATGGTGAAATTGTAGGGGATAAAGATATATCTCGTATAGGAACAGTAAATTTAAAAGAAGCTTGTAAAACAGAAGAAAGCTTAAAAGGCTTTGATAAAGTTTTAGATAATATGATTAAAAATGAAAAAGGTATAGAATTATACAATAATGGTAGTAAGGATATTTTTTTAAGTTATAACAATATTCTTGATACTGATTGGACATTAGGAATTAAGATAGAAAAAAATGAAGTTTTAAAGGATGTTAAAACAATACAAGTAAGTTCCTTTGTTGCAGCTTTAATTTGTTTAGTTATAGGTAGTATTCTTATAATGTATCAAATTAAATCTATAAATAAGGGACTAAAAAATGCTACTAATGCATTAAATATTATAGGAAATGGAGATATGACCGTCAATATAGACGAAAAGTTAATAGAAAGAACGGATGAGCTTGGAATAATGGGAAAAGCAATGAAAATTATGCAAGGTTCTGTAAGTTCTACTATAAAATCTATAAGAGAAAATGCAGAAAATATAGATAACTATAGTGAAAATTTAGCTAGTATATCTGAAGAAATGGCAAGTTCAACTGATTCAGTTGCAAATTCAATTCAAGAAGTTTCCACTGGAATCCAAAATCAATCTGAAGATGTAAGCGGCATGGTTTCAATGCTTGAAGATTTCAATCATAGGATAGAAAAGGTTATGTTATCTATAAATGAAATAGGTAGTGAAAATAAGGAAATTTATACGTTATCTGAAAAAAGCAATGGTGATATGCAAAGGGTTACAGTTTCAGTATCAAATGTAAATGATGGTTTTAGAAGTTTAGTTGACAAGGTAAAATCTGTTGAAGAAAATATAAATAAGATAAATGAGATTATAACTCTTATAAATAGTATATCAGAACAAACTAATTTACTTGCTTTAAATGCAGCTATAGAAGCTGCAAGAGTAGGAGAAAGTGGAAAAGGATTTGCTGTTGTAGCAGATGAAATAAGAAAGCTTGCAGAACAAAGCAAAATATCAGCAGATAGTATAACTAAATTATTAAACACTGTATTTAATGAAACAGGAATAATGGTTCAAACTACAGAAATTGTTAAAGGAGAGATAGAATCTCAAAGTGAAATCATAAATGGTGCTGTAGGTAGCTTTGAGAAAATAAAAGAAGCTGTAAATAATATAACGCCTAAAATTACAGATAGTCAGGGGTTAGTAAGAGAAATAGTTACAAGTAAAGAAAGTATAAATGAAAAAGTACAGAACGTTATGTCTATATCACAAGAAATTTCAGCATCATCACAAGAAATTGCTGCAATAGCAGAAGAAATGAATGCGTCATCAGAAGAAGTTGCAAGTTCAGCATTAAACTTAACTGATATGACTAAAACTATGAAAGAAAAAGTTGAATTATTTAAAGTAGATTAAAATTATAAAACTCTAATTAAATTTTAAAAACTAAAATTTAATTAGAGTTTTATTATTATAAATTAAAATAAATATTAAATTTAAATTTTCATACATAAAATTTTCCTCATTTCACACAATATAGATAGGTAAACCTATTATTTAAAAGAATTTAAATAAGGATGTGATTTTATGAATGGAAGTTTAAGTTGTAATGCCCAAAATTGTTTATATAATGCTAATGGATTGTGTGGTGCCAGCGTGATTAAAATAAGAGGGGGAAATGCTGAAAGTAGTGCATTTACTCAATGTGATTCCTTTGCTGAAAAGGGACTTAAAAATTCATTAGCTAACATGTTTAATATGAATATTCAAGGGGAAATAAAACAAGCGTTTACTAATACATCTATAGAAATGTATCCCAAAATAGAATGTGATGCAAGAAATTGCGTATATAACATAGGTAATGTATGTTCAGCAGATTACATACAAATAAATGGTCAAACTGCCTTGTCAAGCACAAGAACAGAATGTTCAACATTTAAAAAATAGAGATTGGTATTCTTGTATATTTTTATATGTGTAAAGAAAGAACTATAGCTTTAAGAATATAGTTCTTTCTTTTGGTGTTCTAAGGTGACAGACATTAAATATATAAAATAAATTAACTTAACTTAACTTTACATAAGGTGACACTCATTAAATATTGCAAACAAAGTATTTGAGTGACAATCATTAATTAATAATTGTCACTCAAATATAATAAGTTACTTTTATTTTTTAACTTCATTTATAAATTCAGTTACAACTTCTTCTTTTGTAGCCCAAGATGTAACTAATCTAATAGCTGAATGAGTATCATTTATTTTTTTCCATACATAGAAGCTAAATTTTTTTTGTAAATTTTCAATTAAATTATTTTCTAGTATAGGAAAAATCTGATTCGTTGGAGAATCAATTAAAAATTCACAGTTAGCTTCTTTTAACCCATTAGCTAAATGATGTGCCATAATATTAGAATGATTTGCTAATTGAAAGTAAAGGTTATCCTTAAATAATTCCTCGAATTGTATCCCAAGAAGTTTTCCTTTTGCAAGTAGAGCACCTTTTTGTTTTAGATGATATCTAAAATCTTCTCTTAAAAAATCAGTTTTAATAACTAAAGCTTCACCAAGAAGGGCACCGTTTTTAGTTCCCCCAATAAAAAATGAGTCTGTAAAATCGCACATATCTGATAGTGTTAAATCTGCATCTTTAACACAAAGTGCACAACCAAGTCTTGCACCATCTGCATATAAAATTAGGTTATTGGATTTGCAAAACTCGCTTAATGTTTTTAGTTCATTTTTTGTATAGACAGTACCTAGTTCTGTAGGATTGGAGATATATACAAGTTTGGGTTTAACTACATGTTCATTTCCATAAGAATTTAAAACTTCTTCAATTTTATTTGGAGTTATCTTTCCATCATTTGAATCTACTGTGATAACTTTATGTCCAGTATATTCAATTGCACCAGTTTCATTGACAGCAATATGTCCTGTATTTGCAGATATACATGCTTCATAAGGCTTTAAAAAAGCACCAATTGCAATTAAGTTTGTTTGGGTACCACCAGAAATTAGATGGATATCAATATTTTTATTATCTATTAAGCTTTTTATTTTATAAATGGCATTTTGGGTATGGGTATCATTTCCATACCCCTCTTCTTGGGTAAGATTTGACTCTATTAAAGAGTTTAAAATTTGGGGATGCGCACCTTCACTATAATCATTTTTAAAACTATATAACATTATAAATCTCCTTTGTATTTATTTTTTAGGTTATTCAGCTAAAATTATAAAATATTATTTAATTGAAGTATAAGTAAAGAATTTTTAAAATTCAACTATTTTTATTTAATTTAATAATATAATAATATATTTAAAGTGACAGTTATTAATTAATAAAAATAAAAAAATAATATGAAATAATAAATAACTGTCACTATAGGTAAACGTAAGTACTATTACAAGTATTTAAGTTAAGTTGTTAAAAATATTTAATGAGTGTCACTTATAATAGTGAAAAATATTTAGTGAGTGTCACTTATAATTAATAAAACATAAGCTTGTCCATTTAACTATTATTCTTCATCATAAAATTATTTTAAAATTTTTATGGATATTATTTTCAATAAAAATTAAAAATTTATAAAATTTTCAAAGAGCATTTTGTATTTGTTATTGGTTAAAACTAGTTCAATTGCTTTGTTGCCAAGTTGTGACACTCTACTAGAAGTTAGGTTACCTAAAATTGCAGCTATTTCTTTGCAGGTTTTTCCACAAAGTGCTGTTGCAAGTAAAGAAATCATTGCTCTTGCATTTTGATTTCTACTTCTATTTTTAATGAAAATTTCATTGGGATTTAAATTTTCTTCTTTGGCTACAAAATTAGTAATTTCTTTTATTGATAATTCAGGTTTTAATATGCCTTTTTCATTAGTAAATTCTTCATCTTTAATTTTAAATTTTAATTTTATATCTTTAAAATTTGATACTTGTTGGTTCATTGTAGCTTCAAATATTTCTTTATATTCTTTTCTAGCTTTTCTTTTATTCTTACACAGTATTTCTAGTATCATATCAACATCTAAAACATCAAATTCATCTTTGTCTCCTAAATAAACATGCATACTTGAAAATACATAGTCTTGTGGTTGTTCTGAAAGTCCTGGTAAATCTTTTGGATTTTTATGAATATATATAGAAGCATTTATTAAATACTCATCAGTAGTAATCATTTCACTTTTAAATCTTTCCTTGCATAGTCTAGAGTCTAAATCATATTTTTTATTATAAAATTTAACATATCTTAAATTTAAACTTTTCATTATTACAGAAATATCCTGATTCTGTGAGTCTATAAGTAGATGTGCATGATTATCCATTAAACAAAATGCATATAATTTGAATGGATACTTTAATTGACTTTCTTTTAGTTTAATCATAAACATATTTTTATCATCATCACAATTAAATAATAACCTGTCCTTAACACTTTTTATAATAATATGGTATATGGCATGAGGTGCTTTTTCTCTTGCATATCTTCCCACTTTAATACACTCCTTAAATATCTATTTTATGTCATAAATAACATAAGAATCTTATATGGCTTTAAATTGATAAATAAAGCTTGTTTTATTATGAGTATTGACAGTATAGATGTTTTTAATCGATAGTAATAACTTGAATAAAAATTTAAAAATCTATATATGGTTAATTTCTTTTAAATTAAAAGAAAGTTTGTTAAAATATATGGATGTACTGTTTTATAGAGAGTAATTTAAATTATAAAAATAAATAAATGTTTCACTATGGAATAGAATAAATAAGTTATAATTGAAAAAATAAAGGGAATAATCAATTTAAGCATTTATATAAAATTCAATGCACAGTTATTTAATGTGTATTTAGGAAAGGTGATTTTATGGGTAAAAATAATATATTGAATTGTACCGTTGAAAAGAATAAGGAGTATATAATAAAAATAGAGAATAGTGGTCATCAAGGTGAAGGTGTTGGAAAAATAGATAACTTTACTGTTTTTGTTGAAGGAGCTTTAAAAGATGAAACAGTAAAAATTAAATTAATAAAAATTAATAAGAATTATGGTGTAGGAAAGCTTATAGAAGTGCTGTCTTCATCTGAATCAAGAACTGAACCAGTCTGTAGTACATATAAAAGATGCGGTGGTTGTAATCTTCAGCATAGTACATATGAAGCTCAATTAAGCTTCAAAACTGAAAGAGTAAGAGATGTTATTAAAAGAATTGGTAAGTTAGAAGATGTAAAAATACATAATACTATAGGTATGGAAAACCCATATAACTATAGAAATAAAGTTCAACTTCCAGTAGGAAAGAATAAAGATGGTGAGGTCGTTGTTGGATTCTATGCCCCAAGAAGTCATGACATAATAAATATGGAATGTTGTTACATACAAGATGAAGTTGGAGATAAGGTTATAAAGGTAGTAAAAGAATGGATAAAAAAATTTAATATAGAAACTTATGATGAAAAAACGAATAGTGGAATAGTTAGACATATAATGATTAGAAAAGGATTTAAAACTGAAGAAGTAATGGTAGTTATAGTTACTAATGGGAATAGTATTCCATATTTAGAAGAATTGGTTAGTATGTTAAAAGATGATATTGAAGGAATAGATAGTATTATACAAAACATAAATAATAAGCAAACTAATGTAATACTAGGTCAAAAGTGTAAAACTTTGTATGGAAAAGATACTATAACTGACTTTATAGGAGAATTTAAGTTCAATATATCTCCATTATCGTTTTTTCAAGTGAATTCAATACAAACAGAAGTTCTATATAATAAAGCTTTAGAATATGCCGATTTACAAGGAGATGAAATTGTATTTGATGCTTACTGTGGAACTGGAACAATTTCACTGTTCTTATCACAAAATGCTAAAAAAGTTTATGGGGTAGAGATAATACCTCAAGCTATACAAAATGCTATAAAAAATGCAGAAGAAAATAATGTTACAAATACAGAGTTTATAGTGGGAGAAGCTGAAAATGAGATTCCTAAATTAATAGAAAAAGGAATTAAAGCAGATGTAGTAGTTGTTGATCCACCAAGAAAGGGATGTGAAGAAAGTTTATTACATTCAATAGCTAAAATGGCACCAAAAAAAATAGTTTATGTATCTTGTGATCCAGCAACATTAGCAAGAGATTTAAATATATTACAACAACTAGGATATAAAACTTTAGAAATACAACCAGTAGATATGTTTCCACAAACTGCTCATGTTGAAACTGTGGTTAAATTAGAAAAAGCTAAACTATTGAATTTATAAGGTTAAATAAAACATAAAGGGATATTTTTATCAAATTGCCACCATAATTTTATATATGGTGGCAATTTATTTTTTAAAATCTGTCAACACTATTACAGGAAAAATCAGGTGTTAAATGTTTATAAGTGTCTCTGCTTGTTGATAAATTACTATGACACCTTATAGTTTTAGCTATTTTTTATGTTTGTGAAATACTTTACTTTTAATATAAGTAATGTAATAATAGTATGAGAAAAACTAAAAAGGAAATTTATTGAATATAAATATGTAAATCTATTTGAAATGACTTCGAATTCAGAGTGAGATAGAGTTGTCTATTAATTTGATCTTTATGTCTTTGAATAATAGTATGCTAATGATTTTAAAAGTTTAACTGACTTGTTATATGAATATGCACTTGAAAACTTTAAAACTCTTTATAACTTGGCATGAATTCAATAAAATTTAAAAGTAAACAGATTTTTTTTATTTGTATTGAGTAATAGATAGCAAATAAAATGTAATTGAAACCATAACAATGACCTTCTTTCGTAGATATTTGCTTTGTGGTGATTTAATTATACACGAAAATAGGGGCATTGTTTTTGTTTTGAAAAATGATATAACCCTTTAAAATATGAAATTTTAAATAAGAAAAATGTATGTCAGACTTGACACTAACTTGAATTTGTAGGGGGAATAAATATGAAAGCAAGAAAATTATTGGATGCATTATTGGTAGCCGAAAAGCTGAAAGATACAACACGCCATTGCTATACTTCAAAAGGAAGACACGAGAGTGTTGCAGAACATAGTTGGATGATGACTTTGATGGCTTTCTTTATGAGAGATGAGTTCCCAGAGGTTGATATGGATAAGGTTATCAGAATGTGCATTATTCATGACTTAGGAGAATGTTTTACTGGAGATATTCCTACTTTTGAAAAAAATCTAGATCACGAGCTGAACGAAGAAAAGCTACTGTCTAGTTGGGTCCATTCCTTGCCAGAAAAATTTGCAGTAGAAATGGGAGAACTTTATGAGGAAATGGCAGAGCGTAAAACAGCTGAAGCACAGATTTATAAAGCCATTGATGGACTTGAAGCATTGATTCAGCACAATGTGTCTGACTTGTCTACTTGGATTCCGAAAGAATTTGAACTCAATCTAACTTACGCAGATGATAAGGTTGCGTTCTCTGATTATTTAAAATCCTTAAGACAAGCTGTTCGTGAAGATACCATTAAAAAAATTGATGAAGCAAAGTAAAACTTCGTACGATTATTGATATTAATAATAGGGACATGTACATAGTTCAATATCGTTAACACATTAGTAGTGTTACTTTAATTTTTGTTATATTTGCCATTCCTTACTGGTTCAACATGAATGGTTAGCAAAGAATTGAAAGGAAACGCAATAAAGAAGATGAATAGGTTTGATTTTTAAATCAATCACATTTTTTCTGTTACACTATTCTAAATATAAGCAGGAAACATTAATTTCTGTTAAAAACAAATCAACATTTTCATCATCAAAGAAACAGACGCATAGACAAAGAACCTATAATGCGCAGTAATAAATGTGGCTATCCAATCTTTGTATTATGTAGATCTTAACAGTAAAATAACAATAACTATGAAAGGAATTAAATAATGAATAAAAAAAGTTTTTTAAATATTGTTACAATAGTAGCATTAAGCATTACTATATTTACAGGGTGCGGAAATAGAACAGCTACAGCACCAGTAGACTTAAGCGACTTACAAACAAATATCAGCACTTTTGCTGTATCAAAAAATGTACAGGTTGTAGGACTTGGAGAAGCAAGCCACGGTGCAAAAGAATACCATCAGATGAAAGCCGAAGTATTCAAAGCATTAGTCAAAAACAATGAGAGCAGAACATTCATTATTGAAGGTGACTTTGGAGGAGCGTTAAAAGTAGATTCTTATATTCATGGGGGAGAAGGAACTGCTGAAGATGTTGTTGGGGAAATCGGATTTAATATTTATCGCACTCATGAAATGGCTAGCTTGGTAGAATGGATGCGTTCCTATAACGAAACTGCCCAAGATGGAAAAGACTTGCATTTTTATGGAATGGATATACAGCGATATGATAACAATAAGGAATACTTGTTTTCCGTATTGGATACCGCTGCACCTACACTAAGTAAAAAGTATAAAACAGCCTTTTCGCAATTAACTGATGAAGCAAGATTGAATTTAAGTACAGAGATTTTGAATAATTCTAAAGCGGATGTTTTAGAGCTATTGAAAGAGATGGATGATTCTGAAAAAGATATTGTAGCTATTTCTGGACAAACTGCTTTTGATTTTGCAAGAGAAAGTGCGAATACAATATATGAATGTAGCGAAACGGTATTAAGTAATAATGCCGACTATAATGCTTTGCGAGATAAGTATATGTTTGAAAAAGTGAATTGGTTTTTACAACATGGCGATGGTAGTGTAATTTTTATTAACGGGCACAATGGTCATATCGGTAAAACTTCAGCTTCTGGCTATACTTGCTTGGGTGAATTACTGACTAAGAACTTAGGAGAAAATTATTACGCCATTGGAACAGATGCGGAAGATACGGAATTCAATTCACAAGGCAGTAATGGGGATTTTAGTATTATGGAAGTTAAAAATCGAAATGAATTTAATAGTCTGCTTGACAAAATGGACAGTGATTTTTACTATATTGACTTCTCAAAAGTAATTGATGATGTACAGTGGCAAAAACTTTTGAATGGACAACAAAAGCTTACTACGTTAAATGTAGGAATTTCAGGTTGGCAAAAACTTTTAAAATCATTTTATACAACAAATATTGTTCCAAGCGATACGTTTAACGGAATGGTGGTTTTCAAAAAAGTTCATCCAACAACGCTAATTCAATAAATGATATTTTCTAAATATCAAAAGGTATAATAATTTGATAACAAACATTAGATAACTTTTTATTATATTATCCAGATGTAAGCAGGAAACTTTAATAAGTATATAATTTAAAAGACAGACATAAAGACACAGAGTCGATAGTTTGAGTATTGAAAACCTCATCTCATCGGCTCTTTCTGTTATATATGGATTAGTCAACTAATCTTTGATAGTGATTGCTACTTTAATACAGTTCGCTAATGCTTCTAGAAGTGGATAAAGGGAGGAAAAGAATGATAATACGTGAGTTGACACACGAAGAATTGATAATTGCTGTAGAATTAAATTATAACTGTTGGAATGATGACTTTGCAGGAATTATTCCTTATGATTCCATGAAAATAGAAAAGGAGCTTACCTTTGTATCAAATTGGATAAACGATAAGGGGTGCCAGGATATTAGACGTATATACGGTGCTTTTGATGGAGATAAATTTTTAGGATATGTAGGTGGGAGTCTAGCTAAAAAAGAAGATGCAGAACATGGTGTCGAATTAAATTATTTGTATGTAAAAAAAGAATATCGCGGAATGGCATTGGGTTTAAAATTAATAAGAACTATTATAGCTGAATTTGAGGATTATGGGGTAAACAAGTTAATAATCAATAATTTTCACGAGAGTGAGTCAAGTAAATTCTATAAGTATCTTGGAGGGGAAGTAGTTAAGCAAGTTATACAAACTGTAAAAGGAAAAGAGGTACTTGTTGATGTATTTATTTGGAATATTGATAATCTTATAGAGCAGTTGAAGGATAAATTAAATTCTCGTAGTTATGAAAAGGGTGGGCTTGCTTTTAATGATAAGTTAACTAAAGGTATCTCAATGACTAACACCCATACTAAAGAAGATTTAGATGTAGTTTTAAAAGGAATTTTTGAGCATAACACTAAGGGAACTAATGGGTTATTAAAAAAACCAGCTATTGACATAAATATATATTTAAAAGATGGTGAGAAAACTATTGGTGCTATATTGTGTGACACATTTAATTTTTGTATTTATATCGAAGTAATGTGGATAGATAAAGACTATAGAGGAAAGGGATTAGGGAAAAAGCTTATATCAAAAGCAGAAAAAATAGCAAAAGAAAATGGTTGTATTTTCTCTCATACCTGTAGTCTTAGCTATCAAGCACCAGATTTTTATCAAGCATGTGGTTATGAAATTTTTGGAAAACTTGATGATTATCCTAATGGTATAGTACAGTATTTTTTAAAGAAAAAGCTATAAAGTGCATCTGATATAAATGACCATGCATCACTGTCGTATTATCCTGTTTCAATGAGGGAATAATCTTTTAAAGGAATCTAACATAAGTGATTTTTAGCGATAAATGTCATTAGAAAACAAAAGGAGGGTAATTAATATAGTCATAATCAAAGCAATAATAAAAGAACTTAAAACCCTACTCTCAGAACATGGCTTAGAATCTAAAAGGGTGGCTGAACGTCGTTTTCAGTATGAGGAAGATGTATCCTCCTAATTGTTTAAGATAAAGTATGCCTGCAAGTCATCTATTTTCCTTCTGCTGTGTGGGAAAATAGAACTTGCAACATTATGTAAAATAGAGTTGCAAACATCATATAGTTTTTGCACCAAAGTATATAAGAAAGATACTATACGGTAAATTTAAATTAGATATAGGAACTATATTAAGAAAGGTATGTGAACATAAAGGAATAGAAATAGTAGTTTGATGATATTTGATAGACATGTAAATTAAAAGTACATATATGAAAATAGACAATTTTGGTGTAAGGTATATTATGTTGATACAGTTTGAAGAAGCAAAAGGTAATAAAAGAATATATAAAAAATCAAATACAAGAAGATATAGCATATTAAAAGAGAAGGAGGTTTATTTTGGAATTTAATGAAAAGTTACAACGACTTAGAGCACAGAGAAACTTAACACAGGAACAACTTGCAAAACAATTATATGTATCAAGGGCAGCAATTTCAAAATGGGAAAGTGGAAAAGGTTACCCCAACATTGAATCACTAAAATGTATATCTAAACTATTTTCTGTTTCTATAGATGAATTATTATCTGGGGATGAACTTATTAGTCTTGCGGAAACAGAAAATAGTTCTAATATGAAAAAAGTTTATAATATGATTGGTGCTGTACTAGATTTAATGGCGATTATGTTTATTATATTGCCGCTATATGGAAAAACCATTGAAAACTATATCTACTCAGTGAACCTACTTTCATTTACAGAAACTACATCAATAAATCTTGCAATCTATTGGATTATATTTATCGCTTTGATTAGTATTGGTATCGCTAAACTTATATTTATCAGACTTGATAAAGAGTTATTGTGCATATACATAACAAAATGTTCTGTCGCACTAAGCATTGCAGCAATCTGTTTTTTTTCTATGGCCAAAGAACCATATGTTACAACATTTTTATTTTTGATTTTTACGATAAAAATATTTGTATTATTGAAGCAGTGTAAAACAAAGTAAAAAAACTATAAACCTTTGAAAATAGGCTCTGACACGAAAAGTGTCAGGGCTTTTTTCTATTGTGACGATAGGTTTCTTGGTTTTTAGGACATAAAGCCACACAATAAAATTATGTTCAACACAAAATAAAAAACAACAGAAGGGACAGATGGATATGGAAACTATTATTGAAACAAAAAACCTTACAAAAATATATGGAAGTGCTACCGTTGTTGATAACATCAATCTTCATGTACCAAAGGGAAAAATCTATGGTTTACTTGGCAGAAATGGAGCAGGGAAAACTACAGCAATGAAGATGATGTTACAGCTTGTTTATCCGACAGGAGGAGAAATTCGATTGTTTGGAACAGATTATAAGAAAAACACTCCCACACTTTATGGAAAAATAGGATCAATTATTGAAACACCAGGTTTTTATAATAATTTAACAGGATATGATAATTTACAAATTATTTCCAAATTGAGAGGACAGCTTTCTAAAGATTCGATACAAGAGGCACTTAGTATTGTTGGATTAGAGAAGGAAACAAGAAAAGTGTTTACTGACTATTCATTAGGAATGAAACAGAGGCTTGGTATTGCTGCAGCAATTATGCATAAACCTGAATTATTAATTCTAGACGAACCAATAAATGGACTGGATCCTATTGGGATTTCTCAAATGCGTTCATTACTGATTGAGTTAAGTCGCAGCATGAATACTACCATTGTTATTTCAAGCCATGTTTTAAGTGAGATTGAACAGCTTGCAGATACTATTGGTGTCATGCATGAGGGTAAATTGATAGAGGAAGTCAACATGGAAGAACTTCACAAGCGTAATCGTAGGTATATTGAATTTAATCTGTCTGACGGGACAACAGCTGCAAAGATATTAGAAAAGCACTATCAAATTAAAGATTACTTGATAAAAGGCAATACAATAAAAGTTTATGACTTCACTCATAGTTCTGGGCAAATTAACAAAACTTTTGTAGAAAATGGATTATTAGTAACAAATATAAATGTAAAAAAGGAAAATTTGGAGGAGTATTTTTCTGAATTGATTGGAGGTGGCAATATTGCGTAGTCTTATTTACTGTGAATTACTAAAGTTAAAAAATTCAAAAATGGTGCTTATCAGTATTCTAGGTGCTATGTCCACGCCATTTATGATGTTTATAGAATCATTGCAAACACACTTTCAGCACCCAGAGCGTGTTATCACACTGACTAACGTTTATGATAACAGTTTGCTGTATATGATGCTACTAAGTAATATGATGATTTATGTGGTAATTACCGCCTATTTGTTCAGTCGTGAGTATATAGAAAATACATTAAAAACAATTTTACCAATACCAATTTCAAGAACAAAATTATTGCTGGGCAAGTTTAGCACACTGTTTTTTTTGATTGTTATACTTAACTTTGTAACTTGGGCAGGTGTTCTGATTTTATCAGGAATATATAATTCTATATTTTACATGGAGGGCTATAACTTACTTATTTCTATTGAGTGGCTTTTTAAGTATTTAGTTGCTAGTATTCTTATGTATTTAACAGTTTCTCCCTTTGCTTATATCGCTCTAAAAACAAAGGGATTTGTTGCACCTGTAATTGCTTCAGCAGTTATTGTTATGGGGAGTGCAGCGCTTTCAAATCAAGATTTTGGAGCATTATACCCATGGACAGCTACTTTTTTTCTGATAAAGGGCAAATTACAAAGCACAGGTTATTCAATTACTTTAGGAATAACAATTATTGCTTTTGTATCTATAGTTGGATTTTTATTGACATTTAACTACTTCAAAAAGGAGGATTTGAAATAATTATGCTTAATTTTATTGAAATTTTAAAAGTTATATTTCTTGGTATAGTGGAGGGGATTACGGAATGGCTACCTATCAGTAGTACAGGACATATGCTCCTTGTAGATGAGTTTATTACTCTTAATATGAGTGAAGCCTTCAAGGAAATGTTTTTTGTTGTCATTCAGTTTGGAGCAATCCTTGCTGTAGTTGTTATGTTTTGGAAAAAGATGTTTCCCTTTCAATTTGAAGATAAATCACAATCCATTATCAAAAAGGATATCATCTATGTGTGGTTTAAGGTTGCAGTAGCTTGTATACCATCAGCTATCATTGGGATTTTATTTGATGACTTCTTAGATGCACATCTTCAAACCCCAATCGTAATTGCAATAATGTTAATTTTTTATGGGGTATTATTTATTATTATTGAAAACTGGAACAAAAAGCGTATAGCTACTACGGCAACACTTGCAAAAATAAGCTATAGGACAGCGTTTATGATTGGGTTGTTTCAAGTGTTATCATTAATTCCTGGTACTTCTCGTTCCGGAGCAACGATTATAGGTGCTTTGTTAATAGGGGTATCACGAGTAGCTGCAGCGGAGTTTACCTTCTTTCTTGCCGTACCTACCATGCTTGGGGCTAGCACTTTAAAGTTGTTGAAATTTGGATTTGACTTTACAAATATAGAACTAGCTATTCTTATTATTGGTATGTTGGTGGCGTTTATAGTGTCCATCTTTGTAATTAAATTTTTAATGAGCTTTATCAAAAAACATGATTTTAAAGTATTTGGATGGTATCGAATTGTACTTGGAATAGTGGTGTTAATTTACTTTGCTATAATGTAGGGTGTAAGCATAATTTCACCACATTAATAAAATAAAAAAGCACATTAATCTGAAATATTATCAGATCAGTGTGCTTTTTTATCCTTTAATCTCAATATGAACACCATACTTAAATTAATCATAAAATTAGATGACATTGATAAGAGTATTTTTTATTACATTGATTATTTTTTTAAGTTTTTTATATCAATCTTCAAGTCTATAACTAAAGTAAAAATCAAGTGTTGGTAGTCTTTATGTTAGTTTATAACTGAAGTTGTATGTTTTTGTAAAAAGAAATATAATGAAATTATGGAGGTGTTATGGGTGGAGTATATAACGACAAAAGAAGTAGGAGAAAATTGGGGAATTGCAGACAGTATAGTAGAGTACTATTGCTCTAATATACGTATTAATGGGGCTAAAAAAATAGGAAATACATGGCTTATTCCAATTGATGCTGAAAAACCAGTTGATGAACGATATAGAGGTAATAAAGTAAAGGCTGGTGAAAATGAATGAAAAAGATATTTTTGGTTGAAGACGATAAAACAATCGCTAAAAACCTTATGCTTTTACTTCGTTCTGAGGGATTTGCAGTAATTCATGCCTCTACTCGTAGTGAAGCACTTGTAACCATTACTGAGAATAAATTTGATTTGGCGTTAATTGATATTTCTTTGCCAGATGGAAATGGTTTTACGGTTTGCACGGAAATCAAAGAAACAGAAGATGTTCCCGTTATCTTTCTAACGGCGTCAGGTGATGAAGCAAGTGTTGTTACTGGACTGAATATGGGTGCAGACGACTATATCACCAAACCGTTTCGTCCACGTGAATTGATTGCACGAATTGGAACTGCCCTACGAAAAAGTGGGCGTTCTGGAACGAATTTTGAAATTCTTGGTCTTCATGTGGATACGGCAAGTGGTATTGTTAAAAAAAATGGTAAAGAGGTTTTTCTTTCAGCATTAGAATACCGATTATTGCTGGTGTTTATTAGTAATCCTAAAAGTATTATAACCAGAGGTAAGTTACTTGACGAATTGTGGGATGCGGCAGGAGAGTTTGTCAATGATAATACACTAACCGTGTACATTAAACGTTTGAGAGAAAAAATAGAGAATGATCCAGCAAAACCACAAATAATTTTAACCGTTCGAGGAATGGGGTATAGATTGGGGGACGAACATGTTTCGGAATAGAGAATTTAGACAGTTTACCATTTTATTCTCATTAATAGCTGCAATTGATGTAACGTTGGCATTTGTAATAAATAAAGAAGCAGGAATACTTACAATTGTTTCTGTTATTGCATTTGGAACAGCGTTTTTTGTATTTACCAAAGATCGATATAAAAGTATTTCACAAATTTCAGATCAAATCGATCGTGTGCTTCATAATGATGACCATCTGTATATTAGTGAATCGGATGAAGGTGAACTTTCTATCTTACAAAGTGAGATAACAAAAATGACGATGCGTATTAGGGAACAAAATGATGCACTAAAAAAAGAAAAAAAACATCTTGCCGATTCACTAGCTGACATAGCCCATCAACTTCGTACTCCTCTCACATCTGTGAATCTTATTTTGTCATTGCTTACGAATAACTCCGAGGAAAATGAAAGGAGAGCATTAATTAGGGAAACAGAGGAATTGCTTGTACGTATGGATTGGCTTATCACTTCCCTATTAAAATTATCTCGTTTAGATGCAGGTATTGTAGTGTTTCAATGTGAAAAGATAGATGTAAATAATTTGATATGCGCTGCCGCTCGCCCTTTGCTAATATCAATGGAACTGTACGATATTGAGTTGCAAATAAGTGTATCTAAAGGTGTGGTTATTCAGGGTGATTCAGGTTGGCTTTCAGAAGCAATTCAAAATATCCTGAAAAATTGTATGGAAAGCGCAGGCGAAAATGGAAAAATTGAGATTATATGTACTGACAATTCACTGTTTACTGAGATTGCTATTCACGACAGTGGTAGGGGCTTTGAAAAAGAAGATTTACCATGTTTGTTTGACAGGTTTTATCGTGGAAAAAACCCAAATGCTACAGGATACGGAATTGGATTGGCTCTTTGTAAGATGATTATAACACGTCAGGGTGGGACAATTACTGCAAAAAATCACCGTCAGGGTGGTGCAATATTTTACATTCGTTTCCCAAAGTGACGAATCTCTCACTTGAAAGTCACATAGATGTAAGTTGAAGATTCTATTATATAGGTAAACCATTAGAAAGGAGACTCACATAATGGAATTTTTAAAGATTGAAAATTTATGCAAAGTCTATGGCAAGGGTGAAAACCAGGTTACCGCCCTTGATCATGTTTCACTTACTATTAAAAAAGGAGAATTTACAGCAATTATCGGTTCCTCTGGTTCTGGTAAATCCACACTTCTACATGCCATCGCAGGAGTGGATGTACCAACAAGTGGAAAGATATACTTAGAAGGACAAGATATATATGGACAGAGCAATGAAAAACTTGCTATTTTCCGCAGGCGTCAGGTTGGATTGATTTATCAGTTTCATAATCTGATACCAACGCTAAATGTAGTGGAAAATATTACTCTACCTATACTTATGGATAAGCGTAAAGTTAATCAGGAAAGACTAAATGACCTGCTGGAGCTACTTGGCTTAACAGAACGAAAAGCACATTTGCCAAACCAACTTTCTGGAGGTCAGCAACAACGTGTTGCCATCGGTCGTGCATTGATGAATGCACCAGCAGTTATGCTTGCTGATGAACCTACTGGTAGCTTAGACAGTAAAAATGGGCAGGATATTATCCATTTACTGAAAGAAAGCCATAACAAATATCACCAGACCCTTATCATTGTCACACATGATGAAAATATTGCGCTGCAAGCAGATCGAATCATCTGCATAGCAGATGGAAAAGTAGTACGTGATGAGAGACAGGTGACTCGTTCATGAACATTTTTAATAAAGTTGCATTGCAAGGACTGAAAAAGAGTAGAACAAGAACACTTGTAACTATTATAGGAGTTATTCTATCTGCTGCTATGATAACGGCAGTCATTACCTTTGGTGTTACTTTGCTAAACTATATGAAAAATGGTGCCATTTCAAAATATGGTGATTGGCACGTAGCGTTCTTAGACGTTAATTCTTCTTTTGTGCAGAAACAGATAGATAATGATGAAGTTGCAAATACCGCAACATTTAAAAATATTGGATATGCAGCACTTGATGGTGGCAAAAATCCTGAAAAACCATATCTTTTTATAGCTGGATTCAGCGAAGAAGCTTTTGATACTTTACCAATAACTCTGGCTTCAGGGAGATTACCTGAAAATAGTGGAGAAATTCTTGTTTCGGGGAAAGTTTCAACAGATGGAGGAGTTAAATTTGCAGTAGGTGATACTCTTTCATTGGCAGTGGGAAGTCGTATGAGTGGAAAAGACAAACTTGATCAGAGTGACCCATATACCGACGGAAGTGAAAATCTTGTGACACAAGATGAGAGAAACTATAAAGTTGTAGGTATCTGCAGAAGACCTGTCTTTGAGGAGTCTTCAGCACCGGGATACACCTTGATAACCAAAGCAGATGAACAAGTCAAGACGGATAGCTTCAGTATGTTTATCACATTAAAAAATCCCCATAAAGTTCATTCATACATAAGTAGTATTAAAGATCATGCTTATGTTTTGAATGATAATGTGTTGCGTTTTATAGGCATTTCCGACAACAACTTATTCAATATATTTATGTATTCCTTTGGCGGCATTGTGTTGGCAATTATTATGATAGGCTCGATTTTTCTAATCTATAATTCGTTTAATATGTCATTGAACGAACGTATGCAGCAGTTTGGAATTCTTTCATCTGTTGGAGCTACAGAAAAACAACTACGAAATTTGGTGCTGTTTGAAGGACTTTGCATTGGTGCAATTGGCATACCAATTGGAGTTATTGTTGGTATAAGCAGTATTAGTGTTGTAATTTCCGTTGTTGCTAAAAAATTTGCAAGTGTTCTCTATCTCAACATCCCTTTGACTTTGACGTTGTCTACAACTGCAATAATTGTTGCAGCAGTGGTAAGCATGGTTACCATTTTGATTTCAGCATACATTCCAGCAAGAAAAGCTTCTAGCACACCGGTAATGGAATGTATTCGACAAACAAATGAGGTGAAAATTGAATCTAAAGCTGTTAAAACATCAAATCTCATACAACGCATTTGTGGTTTGGAAGGAACCCTTGCATTGAAAAACTTTAAAAGAAATAAAAAACGCTATCGCAGCATAGTACTATCACTTATTTTAAGTATAGTGTTGTTTATATCTACAAGTGTTTTGGTAGTTGATCTGAAACAAATGTCAAATCAGACGTTAGAGTTTACTGAACATGATATCATTTTTTCCACACAGAACATGAAGGATAGCGAAATGCTACAGCTCTACGATAAGTTTAAAACTGCTAATGGTGTTTATGAAGGATTATATCAAGAATGTATAACCTATTCATCCATTGTTAAAACAAGTGAGCTTACAAAGGATTACTTGAACTATAAAGGTTCGTATTCTAAGTATGAAACGGCGAATCTACCAGTAAATATGCATTTTCTTGATGACAGTACTTACCTGAATATTATCAAAGATCAAGGTTTACCTACAGAAGAATATACTGGGAAAAATGCAAAAATGATTGCTGTTTCTATGATTGAGGGGGTGGATGATACTATTGATATCTTCAAGAGTTCTTCTACTAATGTTACTTTAATTCCTGAAATTAAGGACCAGTCCAAGATGGTAGAGGGGCAAAACGTTGATATTACATTTGTCAAAATTGTACCACCTGATTGCCCCCCAAGCGATATAAGTTCAGAGATTAAGCAAACTTCCTTTATGGTGTTGGCTCCTTATTCGATGAAAAATGAATTTGTATCTTCTGATATTTCTACAGGAATAAAAAGTATGAGCTTTAAATCAAAGAATCCTACTCAGTCAGTTGCAGAAATGGAAAAAATCATCATGAGTGAGGGGGTTACATCCCAGTATAATCTATATAATATGTATGGATTAATGGATGATAATCGCAATTATATCTTCATTGCTAATGTGTTTGCGTATACTTTTATCAGTATGATATCACTAATTACGGTGGCAAATGTGTTCAACACAATTTCCACAAACATTAAGTTGCGCCGTCGAGAGCTTGCTATGCTTCGATCTGTGGGAATGTCTGAGCATGATTTTCAGAAGATGATGAATTTTGAGTGTATCTTTTATGGGGCGAGAGCGTTACTATTTGGACTTCCTATAGCTATAATTACTTCATGGTTAATTCATAAAGTAATGGTAACAGACGATATCGATTTTATGGTTCCGTGGGGAAGCATTGGAATCAGTGTGTTTGGTGTTTTATTTATCGTGTTTATTACAATGCTGTATACTATTAATAAGATAAAAAAAGAAAATATTATTGATGCACTTCGAGATGATATGTCTTGATAATATATATTAATTTAATAAAAAATCAAAAAACATCTATTCCAGTTGTTGACGATTTTCTCAAAATGTACTTTATATCTAAAAATATAGAATTTATACTACACAAATAAAGTAAATTAGTGCGTAACTGTGGTAATGAAAAACTGCAGTTGTGGCAGATGACTTTTTTTGGCCCCAAATGGGGCTATGCGGCGGTTTTGAAATAATAATCAAAACCGCCGTTTCCCTTTTTCAAAATTAAAATATAGAAAGTGTAGAAAGGTAATTTTTAAGCTATTAAAAAAGAATTTAGAAGTTTATTATATACAAGCTTAATAAAGAATTCATATCTTCTATATATTTTTTATAAAAGTGTTGGAGTTTGTGTAATTAAAATGAAATCTAAAAATTAAGTTAGAGGAATATGTAAAATATTGTAGAATTCATATAAATGTAAATAAACTTTGAATTTAAAATCAATAAAGATATAGTTTAATGATGATAGATTTATTACAATACTAAGAAGACAATTTTTAAATGATAAAAAAACTAAAGTTAGTATTGAATTTTTATAAAATAGGAAATTATATTTTTATACTATAGTAATAGGGAAAACCTAATGAGAATTAGTTAAGGGAGACAACCATAAATGAAACGAATATTAATTATTGAAGATGATTTGTCCTTAGCGAACGGGATAGCGCTTGCTTTAAAAGACAGTGAATTTACATTTGTACAAGTACAGGATTTGCATTCTGCGTGGCGAGAAACTGAAAACAATACTTTTGATCTTATCATTCTTGACATCAACTTGCCTGATGGAAATGGATTGGATTTCTTAAAAGAGTTAAGGAGGGAATCAGCTGTTCCGGTAATAATTCTTACTGCAAATGATTTGGAAATAGATGTGGTTACAGGTCTTGAGTTAGGAGCAGACGATTATATAACCAAGCCTTTTAGTTTGATGATTCTAAGGGCAAGAGTAGGTGCTAGACTTCGAAGTAATGCACCTGCTATTGTTGATTCAATATCAATTAATGAATTTCAATTCTCTTTTACAAGAATGGAGTTTTTAAAAAATAACATTTTCATTGAATTGAGCAAAACTGAACAAAAATTATTACGTATTTTACTTGAAAATAGAGGACATACCCTTACAAGGGCGCAATTGGTGGATGCCGTATGGACGGATGATGCTGTATATGTAGATGAAAATGCCCTGTCAGTTGCAGTTAAGCGATTACGTGATAAATTAGAAGACACACCTTCTTCACCTGTATATATTAAAACAGTATACGGCATTGGCTATACTTGGTCGGTAATGTGATGGACAAGTATTTTTTTATAATAGGAATCTTTTTAGTTATTTCAATATTTCCTGTAATTTTCATCATCCTTCTATATCGTAGAAAAATGCGTCGGGTTATGAATTCCTTGACCACTATGTTAGATAATGCTATAGATGGAGATTTCATTGAAAATACCTTTGATGAATCTGTATTGTCAGCTATAGAGGCAAAAATGTCTCATTTTTTATCATCTTGTGCTGTATCTTCAAAAAATATGACTATAGAAAAAGAAAATATCAAGCATCTGATTTCTGACATATCCCATCAAATCAAAACACCAGTTGCCAATATACTTCTTTATTCACAGATTCTTATGGAACATGATTTACCAGAAGAAATTACTGTATGCGCAAAAGCATTAGCTACTCAGGCCGAAAAACTTGATTTTCTAATACTAGCCTTAATGAAAATTTCTCGTCTAGAAAGTGGGATTATTACTGTAAATCCTCAAAAGGGTACCATGAAGGCGTTAATCGATGCTGTTATTGCACAAATTCTGCCTAAAGCAGAAGAAAAAGATATTATAATTGAAACTGAGTTAGCAAATGGTACGGTTTATTATGATCCAAAATGGACTGTTGAATCAATTTATAATGTCTTGGATAACGCAGTTAAATATTCTCCTAGAAAAAGCAACATCAAAATTTGTACTGTATCATATGATTTGTTTTTTCGGATTGATATTATAGATAAAGGGATTGGTATAGCAACAGATGAAAAGGAAAAAATATTTACACGATTTTACCGTTCTGCAAAGGTACGTGAGTATGAAGGTGTGGGACTAGGATTGTTTCTGACACGAGAAATTATATCTAGCGGAGGAGGTTATATTAAGGTATCTGGAACAAAAGGAGGCGGTTCTACCTTTTCTATTTTTCTACCAACAGAGAAAAGATAAATCTTTCAAAACTGATAGATTTCAGAAAGAATGTGGAAAGAAAATTTTGTTATTATTTTTGTATAACAAAAATTTTGATGTAAATTTTGGGGAGGACACTATGAAAACCATATTAGAAACGACAAACTTAAAAAAATATTATGGGAGTGGAGAAATGGCTGTGCGTGCGCTGGATGGTGTTAGTATTTCTGTAGAAAACGGTGAATTTATCGCAGTAATAGGGGTATCAGGTAGTGGGAAATCTACACTTCTTCACATGCTAGGCGGTCTTGACCGTCCAACTAGTGGAAATGTAATGGTAGATGGCAAAGAAATTTTTAAAATGAAAGAGGAAGAATTGACAATTTTCCGACGCCGTAAAATTGGCTTTGTATTTCAGAGTTTTAACCTTGTGCCTATGCTAAATATTTATGAAAATATTGTACTACCTATACAGTTAGATGGTAACAAGCCTGACAAAAGTTATGTAAATAAAATTATTAAGGTGCTAGGACTTGAGAACAAACTAGAAAATTTACCAAATCAACTTTCTGGTGGACAGCAGCAACGGGTTGCTATTGCAAGGGCATTGGCAACAAAACCAGCTATTGTACTTGCTGATGAACCTACTGGCAATTTAGATAGCAAAACCAGTCAGGATGTGATAGGGCTTTTAAAAGTGACAGGAAAAAAATTCAATCAGACTATTGTTATGATTACTCATAGTGAAGAACTTGCACAGCTTGCAGACCGTATTATTCGTATAGAAGATGGAAAAATATCAGGTGGTGATACCATATGATTCGAGTGAAAAACAGAAAGATAATTTGCAAATTAGCAGTTAAGAATTTTAACTCTGCCCAAACACGCAACATTATAGCTGTGTTTGCAATTGCACTAACTTCACTTTTATTTACCGGTATGTTTACTATGGGGTTTGGTATGGTAAAAAGTATACAGCGTGCTGACATGATAATGTCTGGTGGTGATGGGCAAGCGCGTATAAATTATATGACTGAATCAGAGTATCACAATATAAGCAGGCATTCTTTGATAAAGGAAATTGCCTATTGTCGCAAACTTGCTGACAGCGTTGGTAATGAATCACTTATGAAGCGATACACAGAGTTTTGGTATTATGATGATCTTGGTTTGAAGTATGCGTTTGTTGAGCCTACAATTGGGCATAAACCTCAGGCAGAAAAAGAGATTATCACCGATACGAAAACACTAGAAATGCTTGGTATACCACAAAAATTGGGAACTCATATAAAACTAGATTTTACTATCCACAATAAAAAAGTTACACGTGATTTCATACTTGCCGGTTGGTGGAGGAGTTATCCAGGTGTAAGAAATGGTACCATTATTGCGTCTAAGGCTTATGTTAATGCTCATTTGGATGAATTGAAAAGCACCTACTGCCAAAATCGGGAAGAAACTGGAACCATCACTGGAATTATAAAATTTAAAGATGAGCAAAATATTGAAAAAAACCTGGAGAAGGTAGTGAAAGATAGCGGATTTTCTATGGATTTAAATGCACAAAATTATATAAATACAGGAATTAACCCACGATATTTGTCTAAGCATACAACAATGGGGATTGGAACAGCTGGTGCACTATCTTGTGCCTTATTATTAGTTGTATTCACAGGATATTTAATCATCTATAATATTTTTCAGATTTCTGTTTTGCGCGATATGCATTTTTATGGGTTATTGAAAACTATTGGTACCACAGGACGTCAACTTTATGGAATCATTAACCGACAGGCCGTGATGCTTTCATTAATTGGCATTCCTTTGGGGCTTTGTGGTGGTTTTTTTATGGGTAAAGCATTGCTACCAATGTTACTGATACAATCTAGTTTTAAGGGGAATACAGCAATTGCATCACCTAATCCTTTTATTTTTGTGTTGGCATCTATATTTACACTAATCACCGTATTTATAAGCGTTCGAAAGCCAGCAAAAATGGCGGCAGAAGTATCCCCAATGGAAGCTGTTTGCTATACTGATTACAATTTAAACAAAGGTAAGAAAAAAAAGAAGACAAGGAATGGAACTCCTGAAAAAAGGATGGCATGGGCCAATCTTGTACGAAATAAGAAACGTACTGTGCTAGTTATTATAAGTCTTTCGCTTAGCATAGTGCTAACTAACACGGTTTTTAATTTTTCGCAGAGCGTAGATCCAGAGAATGCTCTTAAAAATGCCAATACTTCAGATTTTTGCATCGGTAATACCGACTTATTTTTTCAGTACAAAGTTAATGCAGAAAGTGCCCTTAGCGAAAGTTTTATAACTGCTGTAGAAAAACATGATGGATTTAAAACCGGTGGTCGCCAATACGGCTGTAGAGCTACATACACAAGCAAAACCACTAAACAAACTTGCAGCAATCAGCAGAAAGACGGTTCATTTCCTACACATATATATGGTATGGATGAATTTCCATTTTCCCGTATGAAATTAGTAGATGGTGAAATAGATACAGAGAAACTTTCAACAGGGAAGTACATCTTAGAGGGGGTTTGGGTAGATTCCCGAGGTCATATGGATATGAAAAGTATGAATCATAGTATTGGAGATAAATTGGAATTGAATTATAATGGTAATATTCATGAAGTAACTGTACTTGGACATGTTATTGCAAACGAGGGAAATACTTATGATTGGGTGGACTCCTGCTTTTTTTTTCCAGTGGAAGGTTATAAAGAAGTTACTGGCAATAATTATATTATGAGTTATGTTTTTGATGCTACAGAATATAAAGAAGCTGATATGGAAGAATTTCTAAAAAATTATACTAATAGTGTTGAGCCAACAATGAGTTATAAGTCTAAACTCAGTACCTTAGCAGGTGTTACAGATATTAAGAATACAATCATATTGATTGGAGGCACTATTGCATTTATTATTGGAATAATTGGTATTTTGAATTTTATCAATACCATTTTAACTAGTATTCTAGTTCGTCGCAAAGAACTTGCAATACTACAAAGTATAGGTATGACCAAAAAGCAACTTGTTGAAATGCTATGTTTAGAAGGATGTTATTATGTCATATTTACTTTGGTAATTTCTATCCTATTGAGCATAGGAAGTTCACTATTTATAGTAAGACCACTATGTAATCAAATTTGGTTTTTAAACTTCAAATTTAATTTTCTATCACTGGTAATCATCTTTCCCATATTATTTGTATTAGGTTTGCTTATTCCATATAGTTCCTATTGCTTTATGGGTAAAGAAAGTGTTGTAGAACTTTTGAGGGTTGATGGATTATAAAAGAATAAATTTAAATAAATAATAATATTTTGATTTTATAATAGTAGTATAAATCTATAAATTTTTTATTTGTTTAAAACAGAGAGGATAATATGTTTAAATTATAATTGAAAAATTTAAACATATTAAAAAAAGCTATCACCAAATTTATTATATATTTAAGATTGTATAATAAATTTGGTGATTAGTTTTTGGTTTATGAACATTCTTCAGTTTCATTTTCCCAAAGTTTATAGTATTTTTTTAAATATATATCCATAGCTTGAGTTTGGGGTGCACAGATAGGTTTATTATTATTATCTATTCTTTTTATTGGACATCCACCGTGACACATAGGTAAATATGAACATTCCTCACATTCCTTAGGCCAGAAATCTTTCAAATATTGTTGACAGCGCTCACAATTATCACATAGATTATCAACTGTACCAATAGTTAAATCTTTTTGTCCTATTTCTTCCCAACACTTATACACTTCTCCTTCAGGTCCAATTACATAAGAATCTTTACAAAGTGCTCCACAAGCAAAACTTAAAGGAACTGGATAAAATTTTTCAACTTTATCATCAATCATATAATCTTCGTATATATCTCTATAAAACTTATAATAGTCATCTAATGTAAGGGCAGAATCACATCCAGATACTGGAGCTAGAGTGATTGAAATTTTTTTGTTGCTTTTATAATTTAAATCATTATATAAGTAAGATAGTAAATCTTTAATTTCATATTTATTATTATTATCAATGTTTATCCTGATTACTATAGCAAAATATGTACAGGCAACATTTATATTTTTTAAAATAGTTTTAAAACTATTATAACCATTTAAAGCAATTCTTCTTTTATTATTAGTTTCCTCAAAACCATCTAAGGTTACTTGTCCATCTCTAATTTTCATTTCTTGTAAAAATTTAGCGTTTTCCTCTGTGAGAAGTAATCCATTTGTAATTATTGATGCATGGTAGTCTATTTTATTTTCAATACAATGTTTTGTTATAGGTTCAGTTATATATTTAATAATATCCTTATTTAATAATGGTTCTCCACCAGTCCAAGTAATTAGTAATTTTTTAAATTGGTTTGTGGATAATTTATTTAATATAAATTCTATTATTTTATCTGCAGTAGTTTCAGTTAAATATTTTTTGTTTTTATGCTCAAAGCAATAAGGGCAAGCCATATTGCAATCTAGTGTTGTTGCTATTGTAATTGATAAAGATTCATTGGCTAAGCGTGCATGTTGAGTTGATTCAACTAAATCTTCAATTTCATCTGAATCTATATTAACTATAAATCCTAAATCAATTAAGTTTTCTACAACTTCGTCATCATATTCATTAATTTTGTTTATATCCGCTAAAAAATTTTGAGTTTCTTTATCTAAAACAACAAATGAACATTCTTTTGAATTAAATAAAATAAGTTCATCGCTATTGTCTACTGGCACTACTATATTGAATTGAGAGATTTTATAATCCATAAATAAGCTCCTTCCTTATAAGAACTAAAGATATTAAACTGTTAATTGGATTTATATAAAATTAATTATAAAAAAGTGAACTTGGAATCTTATAGTAATAAATTTAACCCACCGGCGTTAACCGGTGGTAAATATGTCATTATTAATAGTTGTAAAAAACTACAGTCCGTATCTTGGGCATGGTGCATGTTCTGGTAATGGATAATAGCATTTTATATTAGCAGATTTATTTTTTCTTCTAATTATTTTCATAGAAGTTCCCCCTTTCTTAAATTATTTATAAACTACTTAATTTAAACTAAGACTACTTAAATTAAAGTTAGTAAATGATGTTTAATATTTAGTAATTTTGATAATAAGTATATCTAAGTTTTTAATAAGTAGAAGAAAACAGTAGTTGTAATATTTAATTTATCCAAATTATACCAATTAATAAAAGGTATTACAATTAACAAATTGTAAAAATGTAGAAAAATTTATTTTATATTATGACAAAATTCAAGAATAGTATAAATGTATTAAGCCTAATTAAACAAATTTCTAATAAATTTTTGTAGAATTATAAGTGAGAAATAGCAAAATAATATAAGAATAAAAATAATAAAACATCCTAAAAATATTAAATTTTAGGATGTTTTATTATTTTTATTAAGGAAATTCTAGTTCTATCAATTTTATCAATAATAAAAGTTAAGTCTTTTACTTCTATCATATCTCCTTCTTGAGGAATCCAACCAAATTCGCCGATTATGTAACCACCTATAGTATCAAAATCTTCAGATTCAATAGATGAACCTAGAATTTCGTTAACTTCAGAAAGTTTAGTAAACCCATCAACTAAAAATTCATTTTCATTTATTATTTCTATATTTTTAGTGTGTTCATCATATTCATCATCTAAATCACCAACGATTTCTTCTACTAAATCTTCAATTGATATAAGACCTGCTGTTCCTCCATATTCATCTAGAACAATTGAAAGAGAAACTCTTTTTTTTCTCATATCTGAAAAAAGTTCAGAAATAGGTTTATATTCATAAGTAAAGTAAGGTGTTCTTAAATGTTCTTTTATATCAAAGTTATCATTATCAATATTATGAAAAATTAAATCTTTTAGATGTAGTATACCTACAATTTCATCAACATTATTTTCATATACAGGTATACGTGAAAAATGTTCTTCTTTGAATAATTCCATTATATCTTCATATGGAGTACATAATTGAATAGCTATTATATTAGTTCTTTGTGTCATAATATCTTTTACTTGTAAATCCGTAAATTCAAAAACATTATGAATCATAGCTTTTTCTTCAATCTCTAATATGCCTTCTTCATGTCCAACATTAACTAAGGTTTTTAATTCATCTTCAGTTATAAAAGGTTTCTTAGAATTATTTTTACTTCCTAGTAATTTTAGTATAAGTTCAGTTAACTTATTAAAAATAATTATTATAGGGTTTAAAATAATTATAGTTAAAGATATTATCTTACATACTTTTAATGAAATTTTTTCAGGGTCATTTGCAGCAAAAGATTTTGGTGTAATCTCACCAAAAATTAATACAAGAATTGTCATTACTCCTGTTGCAATACCAACTCCAGCGCTACTAAAATAATCAATTGCAATTACTGTGGCTAATGAAGATGCACCAATGTTTACTATGTTATTACCTATCAGTATAGCACTTAATAATTTGTTTGGATTATCAATTAGTTTACTTACAATATCTGCATTTTTTATATTTTGATCAACTAAGTATCGAACTCGTAATTTACTTAAAGACATTAGTGCTGTTTCAGATGCTGAAAAGAAAGATGATAATGCTAAAAGAAAAAATAATATAATTATTTTTCCACTATTATTTATATTCATAGTAAATACCTCGTTTGAAAATTTATTGCTTTAAAATATTATCTGTAATATGTAAGTTTTTAATCCATAATTGGCTATAAAAATTAAAATTAAATTTAATAAAATATTTAAAATAAATTAACGAAAGCACATAATAAATATATTTACTTTTTTTCAAAATATTGCTAATATAAGAGCTATAATAAATTATAAAAAGGGGGATTATTATGAGTAAAAAATTAAAAAAAGTAGTCTTAGGGGGATTAGTAGCAGGATTTATTTTATCAACTAGCGTGATTTGTTATGCATATGAAGTTATAGGAATATGTGGCGAATGTGGTGGAGAAATTCGTCCTGATAGAACACATGTATGTAGATATATATAAATAAAAATAAAAGAACTATTGTTTAACTAATTTAAATATTAGCTAAGTAATAGTTCTTTTGTTGATACATTATTTGAGCAGTGGAAAACTTGATTTGTTAATCAAGTTTCTTTAAGCCACCATCTATAACTTGATAAGTAACAGAAGAACCTTTTTCTAATTCAGTTTGATTTTCTGTATTAATTAGTTGTAATCTATTACTAAATTCTAAATGAGTAATTGTGATTATGCTACCTTCATCAATAGAAACTGTCTCACTATTTTTAGAGTAGTTATTAGTTCCAATAAAATTCTTAGAATATACAGTCTCATTCTGAGAATTTTTAATTAAAACTGAAGCATAGGTATTTGAAAAATAACTATGAACTATACCTTCTGATATATTTATTGTTGCTTGATTTTCATCTAAATTCATGTTCATTTCTGCAAAAATTCTATCACCATATCCTTTAAAAACCGTGTTGAATTCATTTCCATAATAAGTTGGTTTACTTGGAGTAGGGATTTCATTTTCTGAACATTTAACTAATCCAACATCAGTTATCTTATAAGTTATGTTTTTATCTTTATCTAATTCTAAATTATTGTTTATATTGGTAATTATTAAACGATTATCTGATTCTCTATGTTTTATTGTTATATAGTAGCCAGATTTAATTGAAATGTTTTTTTCTAAAGCATTATTTGTTTTACTTCCAATAAAATCCTTAGAATAAACATTATTTCCTTCAGTGTCTTTAATTACAACTGAAGCATAACTATCTGTAAAATAAACATGTGGTTCACCTTTGTTTATTTTAAGGTTAGCTTGTTTAGATGTTAAATCTAAATTTAGTTCTCCAAAAATCCAGTCACCTAAACCTTTAAATGTAATGTTAAAATTTTCACCTAAATAAGGATTTTTATCAGGAGTTGGTATATCGTTTTCATCAATTGGATTTAATTGATTTTTACTAATCTTATATGAATTAGTTGCACCTTTATTAAGTGATAAGTTTTTATCATTATTAATTATAAATAACCTATTTGAATACTCTCTATGTTTAACTGTTAAATAATAACCTTCTTTTAGAGGTATATCTTTTACCATAGCTTCGTTTACTTTATTACCAATAAAGTCTTTATCAAAAATAGTTTGTCCATATTCATTTTGAATCAAAATTGAAGCATAGCTATCATTAAAGTAGTAATGAGTTTTAATATTTTCAACTGTAAGCTTACTAGTTAAATTTGTAAGGTCAAGATCAAGTTTAGCAAATTGTTTGTCACTATAACCTTTAAAATCAAATGTAAAAGATGAACCTTTATTTTCTTCTCCATTTCCATTAATTAGAGTAGCAGTCTTAGTAACTGTGTTATCGAATAAATCTGTTAATATTACTTTAGCATACAGTCCCTTTGAAATATTTAAATTAACAACTTCATTTATTTCATTTTTATAGGATTTTATGTTGTTAATAGTTTTAATAGGTGTACCTGTCATGCTAGAATTATCGTAAATTTCTATCTTGCCTTTAAATTGAGGTGTACTTTGTTCTTTTAATTTCCATGATATATTTAATTTTCCATTTTCGTATTTTTTATTTGTAATATCAAAATCTAAATTCCCAACATTAGGTGTATTAGGCTGATTTAATTGAAATACTTGGCCACTACTAATAGATGGTTTTGCATTACCACCTGCACTAACCCAAACATATTCTGAATTTCCTCCACCATTCCAGTTCATATTAGGATATTGACTAGTTATTTTTTGTTTGTTTAAAGAATTCCATAAGCCATCAGAAATATTTCTGCTATAAAAATTTTTTAATCTAGCTTCTCTTTCTTGGTGCCCATTTCCTGCCCAGTCTTCTTGGAACATTCCAGTACCCCAATTAAAGTTAACATTTGCTACTGGAAAATCTAGAATAGCTATCTGTTTCCATTGTTTAGTAGATTCATCCCGTATCCATTGACCAAATTTTGTGTGTCCATCTTCTTGCCAATTACGCATGGTCATTTTATACCAATTGTTGGGTTGCCAATTATAATTTGTTTCAACTTTCATTCCTTCACCTTCACCGCCAAAACGGGATGAAGTAGAATTTGGAGAAAGATATTCTGCTTCAATTGGCTGTCTAACTGATACTGGATCCCAAATTGCAAAATGAGCTGTACGCCTGTCAGCACGCTGCTGGAAACCAGCATAACCACCTGCTTCTCCTCCGGCATTCCAATTGTGTACTGCCCAATATGTATATGGTGGGTTTTTAATTGCACTCCAATCATTAGTAATAATATCCGACGGCTTTGCATTTGTAGGATTAACATACATTCCTGTTGCGTTAGTGTGTGCATGGGCTGTTTTAAAATTACCAATGCTTATACCCATTAACAGGGCAATAGCACCAATTAATAAAGATTTTTTTTTCATTGATTATCAACTCCTTGTTTTTAAATTATGAATTTTGAAAATTTTTGGTGTATTAATATAAGTTTGCGGTACTAACTTATATTTAATATAATAAGATAATTTTTACATATTGTATATAAATTTGTTAAAAAACCATTTGTTCCTAAAAAAAATTCACAATTTGTCAATAAAAATGAAATTAGTATTTAAATCAACATATTTAGAAATAAAATGAGAATATTCGAGAATAAGATACTAAATGTAGTTTTTATATTTAGAACTTAAAATATGAAAAGTGTTATAAGGCTTATAGGATAAAAAATATCTTGATTTTTTATGTGTATTAATAGAAAGAAATTATATGTATGTGCTTGTAATTATAATTTAATATGAGATTGTTTCATTAAAAAACTGCTTCTATGGTAATTCAATAGGAGAAATATAAAGAAGAATTGTTTTTATAAATATATGTATCAGTGAAAATGCAGGCAATAAAAAATGATTAAGTGCGCAAAACTTAATCATTTTTCAGTATGGGTTTAAATTAATGTCACAAACAGTATTTCTACTGCATTCTAAATTAAATTTATCTAATTAAGATACATTTTCAGGTGTATCTTTAGAGTAACTAGCATTTTTAGGTTTCAATTTATCTTTAAAAGCATCAACTAAGATAGCAATTGCATTATCTCCAGATATGTTACAAGCAGTACCAAAACTATCTTGTGCTATATATAGAGCAATCATTAAAGAAAGTTGAGCTTCACTAAAACCAAGATTTGTTTGAAGAACTCCTAGTGCGGCCATTACAGCACCACCTGGAACTCCTGGGGCTGCAACCATTGTAACCCCTAGCATAGCTATAAAACCAGCAAATTGACTAAATGATAGTGCCATGCCATTTAATAACATTATAGCTATAGCGCATGATGTTAAAGTAATTGTACTTCCAGATAGGTGTATAGTTGCACAAAGTGGAACTACGAATTCTCTAACCCCTCTAGATACATTATTTTTTTCAGCACATTCTAAGTTTACTGGAATAGTAGCTGCTGAGGATTGAGTACCTACTGCAGTTAAGTATCCAGGAATTTGATTTTTTAAGCAAGATATAAGATTCTTTTTACCAACCAAACAAGCTACTGCAAATTGGAATATTATCATTAATATATGCATTGCCAGTACAATCAAGAATACTTTCCAGAATACAGACAATATTCTGCTTACTTCTCCTGCATAAGTCATATTTGCAAAAATACCCATTATGTGAATTGGTAATAATGGAATTATAGCTTTTTCTATTGTTTTCTTAACTATATGTTGAAATTCTATCGATGCATTTAATAAAGTTTTTCCTTTAACAGCTGCAATACCTAAACCAAGAAGAAATGCTAATATTAATGCTGTTGTAACAGGCATTAAAGGTGTCATCTCAATTTCAAAAAGTGGTTTAAGTAAATGATCTTCTGGATTAACTGCATTTGATAAAGTTTTTGTAGTAGCTATAAAAAATGGGAATAATTTAGAGGCTACAAAGTATGCAAAGAATCCAGCTATAAGTGTAGATACATATGCAAACAGGGTAGTTACTCCAAGCATCTTTCCGGCGCTTGTCCCTAATTCAGCTATTCCAGCAACTATAAATCCAACAATTATAAGAGGTATAACAAAGTTTAAAAAGTTTCCAAATATTGAGTTGAAGGTGGCTAGAATCTCCACTACTCTTCTTGGAAAGAATGCTCCAAAAATAATTCCAAGTGCTATTGCGATTATAAGTTTTGGTATAAGTCCTAATTTTTTCATAAGTCAATTAACCTCCTTTTATAGTTTAATTGTAATAATTTGATAAATTAAGAATGTTTGTGTTAATGTAGTTAGTATTATAGCAAAGTAAAATAAAAAATAAATAGTTTTTAGTTAAATTTTTAGGGATACTTAGTTATAATAAAGATATAAAGAAAACCTTTAGAATTACACCTTTATTTTCGTTAATTTAAAGAATAGGGCCAATAATCATGAATACAGCTTTAATAGAAATTAGACTAAAACACAAAAAGAAAAGATTGTATTTATGAAGAGTACAAAGAGTAAGAATTGCAAAATATAATAGGTGAATAGAATGTATAGGTTGCTATATTTTAAAAAAGTTCTAAAGTTAACTTTATATCAAAAAACTGGATGTTTAAAAATTTTAGGATTAATAATTAAGGGGGAATAGTATGGAAAATAATTATTTTGTTGTAGATGGTGAAGTCTTACCGGAAATATTCAGTAAAGTTGTTGAGGTTAAACAATTGTTATACAAAGGACATGTAAAGGATATAACAGAGGGAGTTAAAGTAGTAGGTATTAGTAGAAGTGCATATTATAAATATAGAGATAAGGTTTTTTTGATGACAGAGGATGTAAAAGGCCAAAAAGCTACAATTTCAATATTAGCAAGTCACGAATATGGTGCTTTATCTGAAATACTTGAGACAATAGTAAAGTTTAAAGGAAATGTAATAACAATAAATCAGGATATTCCTATAAATAGAGCAGCTAATATAACAATAACTTTAGATATATTAAATCTTGAAGGTGATATTGAAGAGCTTATAGCTGAAATGCAATTATTAAGTAAGGTTATAAAAATAAATTTAATAGCTATTGAATAGTATGATGGTATAATACAAAAATTAATGACTGTAACCAAAAATGATAAAAGAATGTATAGAAAAAATATATAAATTAGATAAAATTGTACAAAAAACAAAAAAATGATTAAGCGCGCAATACTTAATCATTTTTTAATAAGGATTTAAATTAATGTCATAAACAGTATGTCTACTGCTTCTAAATTAAATTTATCTAATTAAGATACACTTTCACATGTATCGTGAGAGTAATTAGCATTTTAGTGTTTAATTTATTTTTAAAAGTATCAACTAATATAGAATTACCAGTTTATCTATAAATAAGTTTTAAGCTTTTAATAATAAAATTAACATATTTCCAATATAAATTATAATAATTTTATCTGTAAAGAAAAGTTATGTTAATTCATTTAGTATTATAACAAAGGAAAATAAAAAATAAAGAGTTTTTTATTAAGTTTTTAGAGATACTTAGTTAAAATTAAAATATAAAGAAAAGCTTTAGAATTACAACGTTATTTTTATTAATTTAAGTAATAAGGCCAATAATAAAGAATAAAGCTTTAATAAAAAATAAGCTAAAAAACAAAAAGAGAAAATTGTGTTTAAGGAGAATACAAAGCATATTAATTAAAATAAAATACGAATAAAGAAATTTATAAATTATTATGGTTAAATATATATACTAAAATAGTGGAAAGTTGAAAAAAGTTATACGAAATATACAATGTAAGAATAAAATGTTTATAATTTAAGTTTTTATTAATTAAAAATATTTTTAAAATTTAGCTATTGACAAAAAATAAATATGAGTATAACATAAAAACAATAAATAACAAAATAAATTCTATGAAGAGAAAAAGTAAGCAATATTTTGTTCTACAGAGAGTTGGCATTTTGCTGTAAGCCAATGTTCAAGGTATAGTGGAAAATCATCTCTGAGAAGTAAAACTGAATTTAGTTTAAGTAAGTTTTACCGGATTCTTTCACCGTTAAAAGATAAGCGTATTGATAGATACGTAACTAAGAGCTATAAAGGTCTATTTATTATAGATTATTTTATAGAATTAGGGTGGTAACGCGATTTAACTCGTCCCTTATTTTAGGGGCGAGTTTTTTATTTTATAAAAATTTATAATTTTTATTTATTAAAGGAGGGGATTTCATGGAAATTGAGATTGAGATTATAGGTTATAGAAAAGAAGTTATGTTTAAACGAGGGGGAAATTGTAAATGAAAAACTTATCAAATGAAAACTTATCAAAAAAAGATTTATTACTTATAGGATTAATGCTATTCTCATTATTTTTTGGCGCTGGAAATTTAATATTTCCACCATTTTTAGGACAATCAGCTGGCATAAAAACTTGGATATGTATGGGAGCTTTTTTTATAACAGCTGTGGGATTTCCGATTTTAGGAGTAATATCTGTTGCTAAATGTGGTGGATTGACTAATCTTGCTAAAAGAGTTAATCCTATTTTTGCAATAATTTTTACAGTGTTAATATATCTATCTATAGGACCTTGTTTAGGAATTCCAAGAGCAGGGAGCTTACCTTTTGAGATGGTAGTAGCACCATATCTGCCACAGAGTATATCAAAAACGTTAGCGTTGTTATTATATACATTTATATTTTTTATGATAGCTTATTGGCTTTCCTTATCACCAGCTAAATTAGTAGACCGTATGGGGAAGGTGTTGACACCTAGTTTGTTAATTTTAATATTAGTTATATTTGTTGGTGCTTTATTTAAACCATTAGGAAGTTTCGGAGAACCTGTAGGAGAGTATATGACTTCTCCTTTTGTTAAAGGATTTTTAGATGGATATTTAACTATGGACACTATAGCAGCTTTGAATTTTGGAATAGTTATTGCTTTAGCAATAAAATCTAGAGGAGTTAAAAGTGAAAAGGTTATAGTTTCAACATCGATAAAAGCTGGAGCAATAGCTGGAACTTTGTTAGTAATTATCTATTCAATGCTTGCATATTTAGGTGCAAGTAGTGGTGAAAGATTTGGAACTACTGAAAATGGAGCGCAGACGTTAACAAATGTGACAATGTATATATTTGGTAAGCCAGGCGCTGTATTACTAGCTGTTGTATTTACTTTAGCTTGTTTAACAACTAGTGTTGGACTTATAACATCTTGTAGCCAATACTTTCAATCACTAAACAATAAAATATCATATAAGACTTGGGTTAGAGTATTATGTGTTTCTAGTATGACACTTGCAAATATGGGATTAACAAAAATTTTATCAATATCTGTACCAATACTAAATGCAATTTATCCAATAGCATTAATGCTTATACTATTATCAATGTTAGATACTTTATTTAATAAGAGTTCTATAGTTTATAGTTTAACTATATTGTTTACTGGAATTGTAAGTTTAGTTGATTCACTAGGACAAGTAGGTGTAAAGTTAGGGTTTGTTACAAATTTATGTAGTAGCTTACCTCTTTATTCAAAGGGATTAGGATGGGTAGTACCAGCAGTAGTTGGAATGCTTTTAGGAATAGCACTTTCTGTTGTTAAAGAAAAGTCGTTGGTAGAGGTTGGATAAAATATAAATAGGACTAATGAAAGAATGCATTTTAAATAGTTAATGACTGTCACCATACATAAAAGTGTATATGTAATGTTTAAAAATATAGCATATAAAAGTAATAGAGTAAGAGGTGATTTAGTGATAGGAATAATATTAATATGTATTGCGGTTATTATTTTTATAGCTAAAATTTTAAATTGTGGTATGGATATACATAAATTAATGTTTTTATCTATATTTATGTTGTTAATTAGTATTGCAATAATATTGTTTGTTATTAATGAGGATGGTAATTTAGGTGTTAGTATAAGATTAATTTCGGTAATGCTTATTATATATGGAATTTTTACAGGTATTCAAGTTCTAAGATTTAAAAAATAAATATAATTTAAAATAGTTAATGACTGTAATTATAAATGTAAAAGCTATGAGTTAATAAAATAATTCATAGCTTTAAGTTTTTCATATGAAAATAAGCATGGGTATATCTTTACATATAACATATTAAAGTATAAGATTTTGTATAAAAGAAGCGGAAGTAAAAATTTTAAATTAAATATGGAGGAGTATATGTTTTTTATAGGCGTATTTGGAGTAGAAAAAAAAGAAAAAGAGATAGGTAATTTAAATGATATATCTTGTAGAAATTGTGATATGGATTTAGGGGGAAGGGTTATAAAGACATTTAGTTTTTTTCATTTCTTCTTTATACCTATTTTTAAGTGGAATGAGAAATATTATGTGGTATGTAATGGATGTGATTTTATTTATCAAGTTCCAATTGAAAAAGGAAAAGGTTTTGAAAAAGACAAAGATGTTAAGTTTAATTATTGGGATTTAAAACCTGTAGAAGAAAGAAATGAAATTTGTTCACATGGCAATATTTGCTCAAATTGTGGTAAAGTTGTGGAAAATAATTTTAAATATTGTCCTTACTGTGGAGAAAAAATAGAGTAAATTGTAATTTATAAAATAAGGCCATTTGGGAAGAATATAAATAATACAAATTGTTTATTAAAAAATTAAAAGTGAGGGTTTAAATGGCTTATATAAATTTTAAAGAGGAAAGAGTAGCATTAAAAAACCAGCTAAGTAACAGAAATAATAATAATGAGAAGTTGTTTAATGAAATAAGAGATACAAAAAACATGTCTGTAAATTATAATCCGGATAAAAAATATAGTTTTAAGGATTTTAAAGAAACTACTTTTGGAAAAGGTAGAGTAAAAAACGAAGAAGAATTTGAGCAAATTAATGGTATAGATATTATATGTACTACCTTTGATAAATGCAAATTTCATAATATAAAGTTTCAAGACTGTAAATTTATAGGCTGTTACTTTAATAAATGTAACTTAAATGGTGGAGGAGTAATTTTTGAAAACTGTATATTTATAAAGGAAGAAACGGATAAGTTACCATCATTGAATAAAAATGATAATTTTTCTTGTACTTTTAATGGATGTGATATATATGCAAGGTTTTATAATTGTTTATTAAACTATGCTATATTTGATAATTGTAATGTAAAAGATACAAATTTTGAACTTAGCGATATGAGTTCTATAATCATAATTAATTCACATTTAAGTAGGATAACATTTAAAGATGTAGATTTATCTTGCTTTAAACTTACAAAAACCTATATAGAAGATTTAGATTTTAAAGATAAATTTAAGAGTAAAATAGATGAAAAAACTTTTTTTGATAAAATTGAATTAAAAAAAGGTACAAGAAATGAATATGAAGGCATTTATATGGTTTATGAAACCTTAGCAGATAAATTTAAGGAAAATGAAATGAAAAATAATTTTGGTGAGTACTATTTTTTAGCAAAAAAAACTCAATTAAAGACATTAAGACCGTTACCACGACTTGGAGCTTTAATAAATTGGATAAGTTGTGGTTTTGGTGAAAGACCATTATATGCTATATATACATCTATTGGAATAATGTTAGTTTTCGCAATAGCTTATTTAATAGTAGGTATTGAAGTTGATAGTGAGATTATAAAATATGCCTTTTTAAATGATGGATTTAAACTATCCACACTTGCTTTTGATTTTAATGAAGCATTAAATTTAAGTGTTGGAATGTTTGCTGGACTTGGAGTAAATAATGCACAACCTATTCCAGATGCATACTTTTTGGCAAATGTTGAAACTTGCATAGGTGTAATAATGATGGGTGTTGGAATAGGTACATTAACTAAAAAATTAGTTAGATAAAATAAATTTAAATATATAATAAAAAATTAAGTAAAAGTACACTGCATAAGTTTTATGTAGTGTATTTTTATGTAGAAAAAGAAGTGATAAATGTTATCAATAATTTAACGAAAATAGATGTAATAAGAAAAATTTTATTGTATGGAATTAAAATAAAGGTTATTTTAAAAGTTAATAAACAGTTAGGAGGTATTTTATATGGAAGTAATTTTTAAGTATGAAGAAAATGAATATGTACCTATTAGTACAATATCAGTTATAGGTGAGTTTAATAATTTCAATCCAAATGATGGAATAATGGTAAAAGAAAATGACATATGGGTTTTAAAATGTGTATTACAACCAGGAGAGTATAAATACAAATTCCTTATCAATAAAGAATTAAAACTTAATGATCCAATAGCTAATATTTATTTGCCAGATGAAAATGAATCACTTTGGTCCACTATCATTATTAATGATAAAAATGAAAGAATGTACAATAATACTCAGTATACTACACATATAGAGAAATACGATATAAGTTCAACCGTAAGTGAAGATGAGATATTAGTAAATAAAAAGACTTTCAATACTATTTTGGATAAGAAAGTTGTAACAAGATTTCAATTTACAAATGTTACAGGATTACATTCTGTAACTACAGCATGGTATAACCCTATTGGGGAACTTTTTCAAATAACAGAAAATAATTTATTTAATCCTCCAGAAAATAAGAAAGCTATAACATTGTGGTTTTGGATGGATTTAGATAATAAAAGTAGAAAGTATCAATTAGGAACCTGGAAAATCAAACTTTTTATAGATGGTGAGTTTATTTTAGAAGATGAATTTACTTTATTAGAAACTGGAGCTTACTCTGCAAATGGTCAAATGACATATTAAAAAACTGCTAATATATTCTTTATTTATATAGAGTTTATATAGAAAAAAATAAAATAAGGAAGTGAAAATGTTATGAAAATAACTAGTAATGTTAATTTAAATGCAAGTATTATGAACAAAACAACTGGTTGCAAAACAAATAGTAAAGATGTGGAGAGGAGTAAATGTAGTTCAAATGTACAAGCTACTAGTGTAAAAAAATTAGAGAAAAACTACAAAGAGTCAATTGTAAATTTAAGTAGTAACTCATCCACGGTAAATAAAGAACAAAATACAACCAAAAGTTCAATATCTGGATTTTTCAAATCAGTATCTGATGGATTATCAGTTGTTACTAGTAATGTGAAGACTTTTGTTAAAACAGCAGTGTCAGTAAGTGAAAGTGTTGTAAAAACTGTAAGTGCTGTTTCAAAAACTATTGGGGATACTGCTAAAGTGGTAGCAAAGACTTTAAAAGATGTTTCAGAATCTGTTTCGAATAAGATAACAGACACAGCTTCAAGAGTAGCTAGTACCGTTAAACAAGTAACAACTACAGTCGCCGATTTAAAAAAAGCAGCAGAAGAGATTAAAAGTTCTGCTACATCTTTAATTAATACAACAATAAAAACGTCAGTTTCTGTAGGGGCAGATGTTATGGAAGTAGCAGCAAAAGTAGGAGTTACAGTTGCTAGTGTTAAAGCGACAATTGATAATCCAAGTATGGGCATCATAAGTAAAGTATTTGAAAGTGGTGCATCTATAAAAGGTGGAATAGACTCAATAAAAGAGCCTATAAAAAGAATTCCTAATACAATTTCAAATGGGTATAAAGTTGTACAAAAGGATTATAATAACATAAAAAATACTATAGAAAACTCTATGTCTGATGTTGAAAAGGTAACTAAGTCTGTTATATCAATTAGTAAAGAGGTAGTTAATACAGCAAAAACAGTATCAAAAGAAGTAAAAGATGCAAGTAAAATCATATACAATAGTATAAATAATGCTAAAAATAATATAAAAGATACAGTAATTAAAGGATATAATGAATTAAATGAAGAAATTAAAAAAGGATATGAGGATAATACTGAAAGTATAGGAATGACTTCTATTCTAGCATAAAAATAAAGTCTGTAGATTTACACTACAGACTTTATTTTTAAAATTTAATTGATAAATTCATATGTACATCAATGAAAAATAATAAAATACTTATTATTTTCGGTTTGATTTTTTGAAAGTTTGATAAATTATTTTAAAGATTATTCCAGACAAACTGGTTATACATAATATAATAACTGAACAGTGATAAAAAAACTTTTCTGGTAACAATAAAATTATGGGGTCTAAGGACGAGTTGAAAATCCAATAATTATTATTAAAAAATAGTTTATGGAACAATGTAAAAATATAATTAAAGTTAAATAAGGATGCTAGTACTATTAATGCTGAGAATGTAATTAGTATATTTCCACTATATTTAAAAAATAAATAATCTTTATTTATAATTTTAAATATTCCATATAAAATACTAACTCCAAAAGTAATAATCCATAAACTTTTTAATGATTTAAATATCATCCTAACTTCATAAAAATGAGTTTTACCATTTTCAGAAGATGGTAGAGAAGGTAAAGAAAAAGTATCATCTGTCTTTTCTAATATATAATCTACTGCATAGTTATAATTTTTTTTGATTTCATATATAGATATAGGCATTCTGGATTGTAAATTTAATGCGTTTATATCAAAATAATATAACGGTTTAAACATACATACTGAGAATACTGATGATATTATTATAAATATACTTATACAAAATGCCAAAAAATAGTTTAAAAATATATATTTAAAATCCACATAAATTCCTCCTAAAAATAAAAAACATATATGAATAGTTTTCCATTTTTAAAAGACAAATATTCAATTAAAACTAAGAAAGGATAAATTAAAATGTTAAAGTTTTATTAAATTTCATAATAGTGGATATTTATGAATGTATTAATTAAAAATAGCATAAAAATATGCACTTAAAGGCAAAAAAAGTTGCTATTTTTAAAAATTTAGATGATATGTAGAAAAAACTGTAATGAAAGAGGTATGTTTAAGCAAAATAAGTTGCAGATTAGAAAAGTAAATTTAAGAAATGATGGTATAAATCAATAACTACTATAATAATTATTATAATATGATAGGTTATTTCAATAAAATCTTGGCACGAATTTTGCATGATAATTATGATATAAGCTATTTAGATTTGTATGAATTTAAGATTTATATTCTAATATTTATATGAGTAAATAGGACATGCTTGGAAATTTAGTTTGATTTAAATTTTAAAAGGCTTATAGAGTAATTTTAAGTGAAGATTTTTTTAAAATATAAGAAATAAAATGGGGGTAAGTTATATGGAAAATGTAAAAGTAGCACTTTGGGGATTTGGAGCTATGGGTAGTGGTATGGCTAAAGTTTTATTAGGAAGAAAGGGTGTAGAAATAATAGGAGTTTGTGATATGCATCCAGAAAGAGCGGGCAGGAGTATATTTGATATATTAAATATTGAAAAAGGCAATAGAAAAGATGTAGTAGTGCAAGCTAATATTGAAGATGTTTTGACTGAAAAAAGTTGTGATGTTTGTATATGTGCTACAGATTCTTTTACTAAAAATGCTTTTCCAAAATTAAAGTTTGCCTTAGAAAAAAAAGTAAATGTAATATCTACAGCAGAAGAAATGTCTTATCCACAGGCACAAAACACAGAGATTTCAAAAGAATTGGATAAAATAGCTAAGGAAAATGGTGTATCAATTTTAGGAACAGGTATTAACCCAGGGTTGATAATGGATTTATTAGTTGTATGCTTAACAGGATGTATGACAGATGTTGAACATATAGAAGCTAAAAGAGTAAATAGTTTATCTCCATTTGGACCAGCAGTTATGGAAGAACAAGGAGTAGGTTTATCAGTTGAAAATTTTAATAAAGGTGTTGAAAGTGGCAAATTAGCAGGACACGTTGGATTTGCAGAATCAGTAAGAATGATTGGGGATGCTATTGGTTTTAAAGTTGATAAATTTGAACAACAAATGAGTCCTATTATAACTAAAGTAGATAGAAAAGCACCATATGGATTTGCAGCAGCTGGGGATGTGGCAGGTGTAAATATGGTAGGACAAGGTTATGTTGATGGAGAAGTGAAAATAGATATGATACATCCTCAACAAATTGAACCTGAAATGGAAGGAACATATACAGGAGATTATATAACAATAAAAGGAACTCCAGAGGTTAGTATGTCAATTAAGCCAGAGGTTGATGGTGGACTTGGAACTATAGCTATGTGTGTGAATATGATACCTCATGTTATAAATGCAGATCCAGGGTTAAAAACAATGATAGACTTACCAGTGCCAAGAGCCATAATGGGAGATTATAGAGATTTTATTAAAAAATAAATAGAAATATAAATATATTTTTTAGTAAAAAGCAGTTTGAAATTAAATTTTAAGCTGCTTTTTTGTGGAAAATAATCTTATTTTAAAATATATAAAATTAAGTTAATTAAAAAAATAAATTAAAATTAAAGAAAAAAATAAAATATTTAGGTAAAATTATAAATTTATTTAAATATTTACAATGAGTAATAAATGGATATGTAAATAATTTATAATTTATGTTATATTAAAATAAGGTATTAATTAACTTATATATAATATTGTTAATAAATAAATATAAGGCAGTGGTTAAAATGTTAATACTATATATAATACTTTTGTCTACGATTATTTATAGAAGTTTTATAAACATATCAAATATAAAGTTCAATATAAAACAGACTATTTTAATATTAGCAGTAATAGATATAATAACAATAACAGTTACTTATTTTGAAGAATATTTACCTACATATGTAAGCGATTGCTTGCCAGTAATTATTATTAATATAATTTTGATAATAATATACTATATAAAAAATAAAAAACTTTTACTAGGTACTATGACCGTAATCTTCTCAACAATAACTTTTGTTATAGGAGATTATATTGTTGATTGGATAAAAATAGGTTTTTTTAATGTTGATTTAGCTTTAAATATTGAAATTACATATACTAAGCTTTTAGCGGATTGGATTATGGTCTATGTAGCTGTTTATTTTATAAGTTATTTTGTTGGGAAATTATTTAGAAAAAATTTATCTATGATAGATTTTTACTTTAAATTTAAAACTTCTGTTTTAGTGTTAATAATATTATCATTAACATTATTAATATATTATGTAAACATAATATTAAACGAAAGTTTTGCTATATCAAATAAATTAGTTAAATTTAATGGAGCACTATTTTTAATATATTTTATAACATTAATACTTATTATTTATTCAGTTCTTATCACTGTAAGAAAAGAAATTCAATTTGAAAATGATAAAATACATTTGAAAAATTTAAGAGAATACACATCTAATTTAGAATCAGTATATGCAGGGGTAAGAAAGTTCAGACATGATTATATAAATATTATTTCATCTATGGCCGGATATATAGATGAGGGTGATATGGTAGGACTAAAAAAATTTTTTAATGAAAATATTGCACCTTTAAGTGAGGAAATGAATTCAAATAATTTTAAACTATGTGTTTTAAAAAATATTGAGATTTTAGAACTAAAAGGTATAGTGTCATCTAAAATGATAGTTGCAAAGGAAAAAGGAATAAATTTATATATAGATATATTTGATCCTATAAAAGAAGTGAAAATGAATATTTTAGATTTATGTAGGGTAGTAGGAATTATATTAGATAATTCTATAGAAGCTTCTTTACAATGTGAAAAACCATTTTTAAAATTAGGGATTATAAAAAAGAAAAAATCTATTTTAATAATAGTAATAAATAACTATAAAGAGGCTTTACCACCTATAAGTAAATTATTCTTAAGAGGCTTTTCAACAAAAGGTGAGAATAGAGGCCTAGGTCTTAGCAATTTAAGAGAAGTGTTAGATAAATATGAAAATGTAATATTTGATATTCAATTAAATAATGGGGAATTTATACAGACATTAGAAATTTATTCAATGGAGGGATAGTTATAAATATTTTTCTTTGTGAAGATGATAAAAGTCAGAGACAAAAATTTAATAGAATAATAAAAAAAATAGCAAAAGAAAAAAACATAAATTTGGATGTTAAAATTTCTACAGATAATCCAAATGATATAATCAAATATTTAAAGAATAGCGAAACTGTAGGCGTTTATTTTTTAGATGTTGATTTAAATAAGGATATTAATGGAATTGAACTTGCCTCTAAAATAAGAGAATATGATTCTAGCGGAGTAGTAATATTTATAACAGCACATTTAGAGATGAGTTATCTTACTTTTTTATATAAAGTAGAAGCTATGGATTATATATATAAAGGGGATATAAATACATTAGAAAAAAGAGTGGAAGAATGTATTTTAAAAGCTAAGAGGAAATTAAATAGAGAAAAAAGTAAAAAAAGTATAAGTATAAAAGTTTATGACAAAATTATAAATGTAGATTATAATGAAATATTATTTTTTGAAACATCACATAATATGCATAAAATAATTTTACATGGAATAAAAAGACAAATAGAGTTTTATGGTAAATTGAAAGATATGGAAAAAGAGTTGAGTGAAGATTTTTATAGATGTCATAAGTCATTCATAGTAAATAAAAATTATATAAAAGAAATTGATACTAAAGAAAAATTAATATATTTAAAAAATGGAGAAATGTGCTTAATAGCATCAAAACTTATGAGTAAGCTAATAAAAGAAATAATTTAATATATAGCAAAAGGCGAGTTAAAATTTTAACTCGCCTTTTGCTATATATATGATTTTAAAGTCTTACGTTGATGACTTTAAATTTTTGGTATGTATTATTATAAAACAAAATTAATCTTTAGTTTATAAGCTTATTATCAATTTTAAAAAGAAGTAAAATCTTTTATTTAAAAATAAAAAATAATTTTTAATTTCTATATAATTAAATATTCTAAGCTGAATTTATTTATATTATTGTTAATTATTTAAAATTAATTTCAAAAATACAATTATAAAATTTTTTACAAACAAAAGAATATAAAAAATAAGAACTGTATCTAATAATATGTAGATTTTTTGAATTATGATATTATTTTTAATATCATTAAAAAATCTTAACCATATTGCAATGATAAAACATATTATGAAAAATATATAATATATCATAAGTTTCTCCTTATGAAGTATAAATTCTTAAACCATAAACAATATATATCATTTTATAAAATTTTTAAATCTATTTTACCTGAAATACATTTTTTTATACCTAAACAATAGAAAATAAAAATTTATAATCATATTAAAATGAAAAAACCTTAATATTTATATTATAAAACATAAATAAAAATAGATTGTTGTCTATACAGTGAGTGTCGCAAATTAAAGTATAGTAATGAAAAATAATATATACTTTACACTGAAATTCAATTATACAACAATCTATTTTACATATGTATATAGAATTTAATATACATATAAATGATAGTAGTATGTAATAATTTGTGTTTAAATAATATAATTAATATTATTTTATTTTATAATATAAAAAATAGAATTATTTTTAAATATATATTACTTAAAATACATTAATTTATACTTAAAGTATTAGAAAAATAAAGAAATTTAAAAGTCCTAATAAACATAAAGATATACATAAAAAAATTTTAAATATATTTAATTTATTATGTAAAAATATAATTATTAATATAATAAAAAAGTAAATAATAATTTGTATTATAGAAAAAAATTTAATAAAATAAATTTGGTTATTTATATCTGAATAAGCTAAAGATATAAGTATTAATGCTAAAACAACACTAGAAAAATTTAAAATTTTATTTACCAATGTATTCACCTCAATGATATGTAGATAATATGTAAAGTAATGAAAATATAATACAAAATATCTATAAAAAAAAGAATGGATAATACTTGAAAAGTTAAATTTTATACTTAAAAAAGTAAATTTATTATATTTGAAAAAAATAATAAATTATAGTATATTAATATAAACTGATAAAAAATTAATTTAATTTAAATTATTATGAAAATTAACTTAGAATTAACTTAAAATTAAAATCATTAAGTTAGGGTATGATATAGAAATCAAGTACATAATAATTTGGTTTTATGTTTTACTTTAAAAGATTATGTAACATTAAAATATTGATATATTTTGAAATAGAGGTGATATATATGTTCTTAATGGAATTGCAATTAAAAGAGAGAAAAAGTTTTTTAGATTTGGCCCAATATACAATGAAAGTTGATAGATATGTTACAGCTAGCGAGAGTTGGATGCTTAAAAAATTTTCTGAAGAATGTGGCTTTTTTGACAATGCATATATCCCTAGAAAAAGGCAACTTGATGATATAATCAAAGATTTTGAGAATTCAAGAAAGAAAATTAAAAATATAGTTATTTTTGAATTATACAGAATGATATTAGCAGATGGAGTTTTTCATGAAAAGCAAAGAGAATTAGTTGATCATCTTGCTAAACAATGGGATTTCACTGAAGATGAGATTTCAGAAATAATAAATTTATCACAAGAATTGATAGAAATGGCATTAAAATCTTATAAAAGATTAAGTATGAGTTAAAAAGAAAGCATATGAATGTTCATATGCTTCTTTCTATTTTAAAATGATATAATTATAGGGGAATAAGTTCCAATTTAAATTTATTTAATATCTTTAAAATATTTATTATGATTCTAATAATAATAAACGCATTTTAAAAAGGGTTAATTCTTAACTACCTATAGGTGTACTTATTTTTATCAACTAATAACAAGGATTTTATGAATAAACTTAAAGATAACATTGATTCTCTATAGGCACTTAATTAAATAAAAAATTAAATAAAAAAGGTGGTACTAAATGAATATACAAATATTTGGAATAAGAAAATGTTTTGATACAAAAAAAGCAGAACGATTTTTTAAAGAAAGAAAAATTAACTTTCAGTTTATAGATTTAAAAATGAAAGCTCCCAGTAAAGGGGAACTTCAAAATATAAAAAATGCAGTAGGATTAAACAATTTAATTAATTCTACTTCAAAGGATTATAAGAAATTGAATCTAGATAAAATAAGAGGAGAAGAAACTAGAATGGAAGTTTTATTAAATAATCCGCAACTTTATAAAACTCCAATAGTTAGAAATGGTAAGAAAGCTACAATTGGATATTCTCCTGATACTTGGAATGAATGGATAAAAGAACAATAATATAAATTAAATAATAAAAATCTTAAAGAAATTAAACTTTAAGATTTTTTTTGCTTGAATTTTCTTATTACGTTTGTTATATTACATATATAACAAATATAATACTGAGGTGATAAGTTGATAAAAATAGATTTAAATAGTGAAACTCCAATATATATTCAGTTAAAAAATGAAATAATAAAAGAAATAGCAAAAGGTGAGCTAATTGAAGGAGATTCTCTTCCAACTATAAGAGAATTAGCTAGTGATTTAGGGGTTAATCTTCATACAGTAAATAAAGCATATAATATATTAAAAGATGATGGATATGTAACTATAAGTAGAAGGAATGGAGTAGCAATAAATATAAGTAAAAGAGATAAATCTTTAAAAAAGATACAAGAAGAAATGGATTTTTTAATTAAAGAAGCAATTTGCAAAAATATAAGTAAAAGCGAACTTATAAACTTATTAGAAGAAGTTTATGAAAATACTAAAATGAAAAATAATTAATATTTGATATAAGGGGATGAAATTATGAGTATATTTTTTTTCATATTTAACATATTTATGTCAGTGATAATGATGGGATGTGGACTTTTAAGTCAAAGCTCAATGGGAGACAAGACGGTATGTTTTGGTATTAGAATACCTTATGGTTATGAAAAAGATAAAGAAATAATTAAAGCATGTAAGAAATATAGAAGAAATTTAGTTATTAGCTATACTATATTTACAATCATATTAATGACTGTATTGTTTTTGGTAAATGAGGAATATCAGCCTGTCATTATATTAATAAATGCATTTTGTGGTATAGGTATTATACAAATATCCTATTATAAAGCATATAAGGTTATTAAAGATATAAAGAAAAATAATAATTGGAAAGATCTTTTAAAAGATAAAAGCATTATTGTAGATTTAAAATTTAGAAAAAAATCAAAGAGTAATAAAACTTTAGCAATTTATATTATATGTTTTGTTATAACTTTCATTGATTTAGCTATACTCATAAAGTTTAAAGCTACTAATATGTATTATCTAGTTATAATTCAGTTTTTAACAGTAATTTTAGGATTAGTTTTATATAATAAAGTTTTGAAAGTAAAACAAAATTTAAATGGTGGTCCACTTGAAGTAATAAAGGATAAAGCTATTTTAAAAAGAAAATTTATAAATGATATAATAGCATGGAGTATAGCTGTTACAAGTATAATAAATAGTCTCATTATTTTAAATACGATAGATATAATTAATGAAAGTGTAGTATTAATTATATCTATTGTAATCAGTACTATACCAATTATATTCATATTTATATATGTAAAAAAAATAAACAGCAATAAAAATGTTAATTATGGAGAAATGATAACAGAAGATTCAGCTATGATAAATAGAGATGATGATGACTTGTATATAGGTGGAATGTTTTATTATAATCCAATGGATCCAGCTTTAATGGTTGAATCAAGAGCTGGAGTAGGAATAGATATGAACTATGCCAAAACAGGAGCTAAAATAATAACAACAATTATAATAGCAGTTCTAATGGCTACAGTTTTAGGTGTGTTTTTACTTTCATACAATATGAAAAAAATGGATATTGATATAACAGAAGATAGTATAAGTATAACTGGATCAATGATTTACTCAGATAATATAAAATATAATGAAATAGAGGAAGTTACAATAGAAAAAATGCCTAAGTGTATGTTAAGAACTAATGGAGCTGCTATAGGAAATGTTAAAATTGGAAGTTTTAAAACAGATGGTTATGGAAATGTAAGATTGTATGTTTTAAATGATAAAAATCAAGTTATAAGAATAAAGTATAATAATGGACAATATATATTCATAAATTTTGAGGATGAAAATAAAACAAAAGAAGTTTATAAAAAAATAGATAAATACATGTAAAAATCCTATGAAAAGTTTCTATGGTTATAATAAAGCATAGAAACTTTTATATTATATTAGATTAAATGGATTAATCATGTAATTTTCAACATTTTCTAAAACCTCATCATTGCCTACATAAATTAAAATATCTCTAGCTAACAATGTAAAATAAGGTCCAGGAGATAGAAATGTTTCATTATCACGTTTTACACCAATTATCGTAGCTTTTGTATGATGCCAAAAATTAAGCTCACCGATACTTTTGCCAATTATAGAACTGTCAACAGGTACAGTACTTTCAAAGGGAATTATTGTACCTACATTACGAAGTTGAGTGGCAAATTTTATTATAGAATTTAATTTTTGTTCAATTTCATCATCAATTTTTTTCTTTTCATTTAATAGTTCAAAAGTTTCTGATTTTAAGTTGTTAAAATCAGATTGAGTTTTAAATTTATTTAAAAAATCAACAGCTTTTTTCCTACTATTTATTATTATTCCACTTTTCTCATTTACTGTAACAACATCCATATCTTTAAGTAATGCAATGGATCTTCTGATAGTTTCAGGCGAAACTTGGTAAATACTTACAAGTGTTGTTCTACCTGTTATTTTGCTACCTTCAGTAAATTCATTTTTAACTATTCTATGAGCTATATCAGTAGCAATTCTTATGTAGTTTGGAATTTTCACTTTTTTTGTCATTATAGATATGCACTCCCCTAAATTATACTATAGAAATTAAATGTTATAAATTTATTAAAAATCTAATTTAAAAGTGAAATTAGAATAATAATTATATAGTTTAAATAAGTTTGAACTTTAATTTATTTATTAATTAAAAAATTCTTTATTCTAAATTATATGATTGAATTCAAACTATGTTCAAGCATATAATTACTGTATATATAGCTACTATTTATAATATACAATTCCTAATATTTAAATTGGAAAAAACTTTAGAACCATATATGCTCACACAATTTTAAATTTTATCATAAAAAATATAAGATGTAAAATTAATATAAAGATAGAATGGGACAATTTGCATTATGACAACTTATGTGTTAACATGAATGTGTCAGAACAAAAAAGTAAGTAACTTAATATATTGAAATTAAGTTACTTTTTTATTCGCAAAACTGACAACTTTATAAAAAAAGTAAGATTTCACTTAGGGGGTAGATAAATTTTATGATTTATAAAAAAGAAAAAAATATTAATAAAAATTTTTTAAAAGATAATATAGTCTATATTAGTTCTATAGTATTTGCTATATTGGTAGTATTTTGTGGAGTATTTTTTAGAACTAGTTTAGAAAATGGGGTAAATTTAATATATTCAATAATAATAGATAAATTTTCATGGGTTTATTGTGGACTTATGCTTATATTCTTTTTATTTTGTATATGGATAGCATTTAGCAAATTTAAAGATGTAAAGCTTGGAGATGACGATTCAAAACCAGAATTTTCAAATTTAACTTGGTTCTGCATGCTTTTTAGTGCAGGAATTGGAATAGGACTAGTTTTTTGGGGAGTAGCAGAACCATTAACACATTATATTAAACCGTTAAACCTTCAAGGGGCAACACCAGAGGCAAAGGAATTTGCTTTTACCAAATCATTTCTTCATATGGGGATATCCGCATGGGCATGTTATTCAGTTTTGGCATTAGCACTAGCATATATGCATTTTAGAAGAAAAAAACCCATACTTATCAGTAGTTTATTAATACCTTTAATAGGTGAGGAAAGAGCTAATGGAATGTTAGGAAAAATTGTTGATATATTTACTGTATTAGCAACGATGGCAGGAATAGTTACGTCTCTTGGTATGGGGACTCTTCAAGTTAATAGTGGTCTAAATTATTTATTTGGAGTACCAGATAACAATGTTGTAAAGATAATAATAATATCAATAATAACAGTGTTATTTTTAATATCTGCTTGTACAGGTGTAAATAAAGGGATAAAAATATTATCTAATACCAATATGATTTTAGCAGGAATATTTTTAGTTATGGCAATCATTATAGGACCATTTAGTGATATGTTTAATAATTTAATTTTAGGATTAAAAGGGTATGCGGTAGAACTTGTTACTACTAATAATAATATCTTTGTAAAAGGTGAATGGTATGGAAAATGGACTATATTTTATTGGGGATGGTGGATTGCATGGGCTCCATCAGTAGCAATATTTATAGCCAGAGTTTCTAAAGGTAGAACTATAAAAGAATTTATAAGAGGAGTATTGTTTGTTCCAGCTGGTTTTTGTATTATTTGGATGAATGTATTTGGAACTTTGGGTGTTAATGCACCGTTAGATGTTGGAACAGTTGCTATAGAAAAAGTTGAAACTGCCTTATTTATGATTTTTGAAACTTATCAATTAGGGTGGATAATGTCAATAATAGCTGTAATTTTACTGTTTACATTTTTTATAACTAGTGCAGATTCTGCAACTTACGTTTTGGGAATGATAACATCAAATGGAAATACAGAAGTTAAAAATTCTAAAAAAATAGTATTAGGAATGATGCAAGCAGGAATAACTATAGTACTGCTTTTTGCTGGAGGGCTTGCTATGGTGCAAAGTGCATCAATAGTTATGGCATTGCCATTTGGTATTATAATGTTGATTGTAATTGTAGCTTTTACTAAGGAGCTATATGCAGTAGAAGAAAATGAAAGTTTAAAAAGTAAAAAAATAAGTGTGAAAAAAGTAGAATCACAGAGTTAAATAATTAATATTTATAAATATTAAAGTACATTTCAAAATAGATATTAATAAAAGTAGGCAGTAATTTTAAAATTACTGCCTATTTTTATCTAAAATTACTGTATTGAAAAACCTGTATTTTCAATACAAGTTTTTATTTCATCCTCAGTAGCAGGTGAATTATATTCAATTTCTACGGATCCTCTTGCAAGATCAACTGCGATTTGTTGAATACCCTCTATTTTAGTTAATGAATTTTTAATTTTAGTTTTACTTTCTGAATTTGCCATGCCAGAAACATTGTAATGTAGTTTATTCATTATAACTCTCCTTTCATAAATTAATTTTAATAATAGTTTTAAAATAGATTTCAGTTATAGTATTAAGTAAATAATTAAAAATTATCCTTATTGAAGCATTAAAGAATTCATAAAATTATTAAGCTTGAAATAGTATATTAATAAGAAATAAAATAAAAAATAACACAAAAGGAATTTAAAATGGGAACAGGCAGAATAAGAAATATTCCAAGTAGACAATTGCAAAATGCTTTAGGTAGTGAGGAAGAACAATTATTATCATCCATACAAGCTATTTTCATTGCGCCTATAAGAAATGTAGCTATTGATATTCAGTTTGGTATAACTATAGAATATTTTTTTATAATACTTTTGTATTGGGTTAATAAATATAAAAATGGAAATTTTGAAGGGTTAGAGGATTTAGGAGAATTAGATGTGGATGCTGAAACAATTGAACAAGGCGATGATATTTATTTTAGAAGTATAAAGTTCTTTGTTAATATTGCATATGTAAAAAATAAAAATGAGATATATCCAGTAGCGTATGCAATAATATTACCTATAACATGGAAAGAATTTATTACTTTTTTTACTATAGGTAAGATGACTAATCAATTGAGAGAAGAAGAAGTTATAGAAGAAGAGACAGAGACAGGATTATAATTAAAGTGGTTTATATATTAAAGTAATTTATTTATAAGTATAGGTAAACAAGCTCTAATTTAAATTTATTCAATAACTATTCACTCTTAACTTTCAACTAAAATAATATGTTAGTTATTGGGAAAACATTAATTAAAACTTTCTAATTTGATAAATGAATAACTTTAAAGCCTAGTTTAAACCCCTATAGAGTAGTTAAAATAAATGGAGGTGAATTTTTTGTTGGTAGCAAAACGGATATTTTTATTAATTCCAATATTGCAGTTTATAGTTATAATTTTAGATAGTGTTTATGTAGCGATTAGATGCAAAAAAGAAGGAAAAACCAATGGTGAACTTCATACTTTCATAAAAATGTTATTTAGTTTTTCAATGATAATAGTGGCTTTCGTTTTTTGGGAAACAAATAATAATGAAAATTTAAAAACATATTTAATGTTCATATTTTTAGGAATGACTTTTTCAGCAATTGGGGATATGGTAATGGCAAAGCTTATAAAATCAAAAGATAGGTTAATGTTAGGTATGACGTTTTTTTCACTAGCACATATACTTTATATATTAAGTTATATAGAAATCACTAAGATTTTTCAATATGAATTTGGTGGACTGATTTTAATTTTTATTATAGGTTATATAGTGATTTCAGGTGTATGGAAAAAGTTTGTTTATAACAATACAAGAAGTAAAAAATTTAATTTTATTAGCTTAATTTATTCAATTCTTATATCAACTATGATGTTTTTATCATTAAATTTAGCAATAGAATCTAAAGGGGAATTTATTATTTTAACTATAGGGGCAACTATATTTATGATTTCAGATTTTATAATATCTTTATCAGAAATAAAGGAGATAGGTCTTAAAAATCAATCCATTTGGGTTTGGATAACTTATGTTATTGCTCAAATTTGTATAGTTTATAATTATCTACTAGTTTTATAAAATTTAAATAAACGTAGTGATTAGTGGATTTAGAAACATTTAAATATATAATGGGAATAGAAGGGGGGTACCAAAATGAAGTTTTTTAAACTTAATTTTGATACAACCCCTCTTTTGTGTAAATTAAAATTTGAGTTTATTTCCATATAGTATAGTAGAAGAAAAGTTTGTCTATAGTGTATAATATTATGGAAGTGATAAGAAAAGCATTTGGAGGAAATTATGAAAAAAAGATTAGCAAAAGCTGCTACGGTCATTATGATTATGACACTTATAAATAAAGCTATAGGATTCTTAAGAGATGCATTAGTGGGAAGTGCTTTTGGAACTACCTATCAGACAGATGCTTATAATATAGCTATGAATGTATCGGACTTTTTATTTATTATGATTGCATTAGCTATTACAACAACATTTATTCCAATACTGAGTGATACCTTAAATAAAAAAGGTAAAGAAGAAATGTTTGATTTTGCAAATAATATTATGAATATAACAACGGTATTAGGAATAATACTAATTATTTTAGGCGTTATATTTTCTCCGGCGATTGTAAAGATTATGGCGTTAAATGCAGATAGTAAAACTTTTAACTTAGCGGTAAATCTTACTAGAATTAGTGTTGTAACTTTAGTGTTTTTAATTATGCACTCAGGGTATACTGCTATACTTCAAACTATGGATGATTTTTTAGGACCAACAATTGTTGGACTTATATTTAATATTCCGGTTATAGTTTACATATTATTTGGTGCAAATGGTGGTGTATATGGGTTAACAATTGCAACAGTTATTGGAGCTGCACTTAGGGCGTTAGCTCAAATTCCATTTTTGTATAAACATGGATTTAGATTTAAACCTATATTAAATTTAAGAGATAAACGAATAAAAAAAATGCTAATGTTGATTTTGCCAGTAATAATTGGAGCATCTGCGAATCAAATAAATAAACTAGTGGATCAAACATTAGCATCAGGCATAGCTAATGGAGGAATATCTGCATTGGTTTATGGTCAAAGAGTATCCGATGTTATTTATGCTACTTTTGCAGTGGCTATAATAACTGTTATTTTTCCAACTATGTCTATGGCTATAAGTGAAGATGATGGAGAAAAATTCAAATTTTATATGGAAAAGGGTATAAATAATATGAATATGATATTATTTCCATGTACAATAGGATTAATAGTACTTAGTACACCTATTATAACTGTAATATTTAAACATGGAATATTCGATGATAGAAGCGTAGAAATGACTGCTTCTGCACTTGCTTATTATGCAATTGGTATACCTTTTTTTGGGCTTAGAGATATATTTAATAAATCATTATATGCAGCTCAAGATACAAAAAAATCTACAATAAATGGAATAATAGCTGTAATAATAAACATAATATTAAGTTTATTATTCATAGAAAAACTAGGGTTAAAAGGACTAGCGTTATCAACTTCATTAGCTGCAATAGTAGCCACTATATTGTTATTTGGAAGTGTAAAACAAAAAATAAAAAACATAGAGACTAAACCTATATTTAAACCGACGTTAAAAATATTTATTGCTTCATTAATAATGGGAGCTATAGTTAAACTGTCTTATGATTTCATGTATGAGATTAATATGTTACTAGCAATAGGTATATCTATCATAATAGGTGTAGTTATTTATGGTTTATTGTTAAAAGTGTTTAAAGTATCTGAATTTGAAGAGATTATTATATATATAAAATCTAAAATTAAAAGTTAAATATAAACTTAACAAAAGCAAAAGGTATAAGGGTGAATTTTAAATGAAAAATAAAATTTTAATTGGAGAAATGGCAAAGTTACATAATGTATCAACTCAAACTCTTAGATATTATGATAAAATAGGACTTTTTAAGCCACAACACATAGATGAAGAGAATCAATATAGATATTATGATGTAGAACAATTTCCAATGTTAGATTCTATATTATTTTTTAAAAAATTAGGAGTTTCTTTAGAAGAGATTAAAGCATATTTTCATGATAGAGACCTAAATAAAATGGTAGATTTATTAAAGGAACATGAAAAAATTTTAAAAAAAGAAATAAATATTTTAAATAAGCATTTAAAAAATGTTAGAGAAAAAATTAATATAGTTGAATATTATAGAGATAATGATAATTTATACACATGTTCTTTTAGAGAAATTGAGTCAAGAAAAGTTATATCATACAATTTAAAAAACGGTGGGAATAGTGTGAATTTTGAATATGGATTGAAAGAATTATACAAAAAAGTTAAATATGACAATTACATTTTTAATAGTAGAATTTGCTCAATAATATCTAAAGAAAACATATTAAATGGAAATTATAAGTATTTAGATGCAGTAGGACTATTAGTTGAAAATGCCAATATCAAAGAAGACTATATTAAAGTTTTAAAAAAAGGTACATATGCGACTATTACATATACTGGAGATGATGAAGAAAAGTATTTTAATAAGTTAATGCAATTCATAAAAGATAATAATTACAACATAAATGGCGATGGAGTAATGATAACAATAATAGATATAACTTTTTCAGATTACAGTGATGAATACATAAAAGAAATGCAAATACCAGTTGAATTTAATAATATTTAAAAAAATAGCTAAAAGTGAATTTATTTAATTACTTTTAGCTATTTTTTTATGAAAATATTAAATTCAGAATAGGGTTAATTATGCGATAAAAGAATAAAATAAAAGCACATAATTCTTTCGAAAAAAATATCTTGACATTATAGTCGCTATAACCTTTACAATACCTCTTGGCGCATAAATAAAGTGTTCTAAAGCAATTTTAGATGCACGTTTAGATATATTAATTTAATTAGAGGAGGAATTGTTATGGGGAAAAGAGTAGATTTATTAAAAGATGATGTAAAAAAAATATTTATAAAATATTTAATCCCAAGCATTGCAGGAATGATAGGATTATCTTTAAATATTTTATTCGATACAATATTTGTAGGAAGAGGGGTAGGAAGTACTGGTCTTGCTGCATTAAATATAGTAATACCTATATTTAACGTTTTTTCAGCAATGGCTTTGTTATTAGGAATAGGTGGAGCGACAGCAGTTTCAGTATCCATGGGTAAAAAAGAATATGATAGGGTAAATAGAATATTTACTGTATCTATATTAGTTAATATTTTAATAGGATCAATAATAACTGTTTTATCTGTATTATTTATAAATAAGTTATGCTATGGCTTAGGTGCAACTGAAGAAATTTTTTCAATGGTAAAAAGTTATCTAGGGGTAATTGTTTGGTTTAGTTGGGCATTTTTAATGGCTAATACTTTGGCAATTTTTGTTCGTAATGATAAAAGTCCTAAACTTGCAATGTGGAGTATGCTTGCAGGTAATATGGCTAATGTAATATTTGATTATATATTTATATTTATTTTAGGATGGGGAATGAAGGGTGCAGCAATAGCGACTACAATGTCTCCAGTAGTAACGATAGCACTTTTAAGTACTCATTTTATAAGAGGAAATAATACATTAAAAGTTACTGTTGATAATTTAAAAATAGATATAGAAATTTTAAAAAGAATATTTAAAAATGGGTTTCCAAGTTTCATAATGGAAATGTCAAATGGATTAATAATATTTGCATTTAATATGGTTATAGGTAATTTAATAGGTTCAATTGGTGTATCTTCATATAGTATAATTGCAAATATATCGCTTATATGTGTAGCTATATTTAATGGTATAGCTCAAGCTATTCAACCAATAATAAGTATAAATTATGGAGCTCAACAATATGATAGGGCTAAAAAAGCTTTGAAATTAGGTGTGATAACAGCATTTTCTTTTGGAGTAGTTTTCTATGGAATAGGATTTTTATTTCCAGAGTTAATAGTAGGGCTATTTAGTAGAGGAAATGAGAAGCTTACAGCGATAACAGTTAATGGAATTGGTATTTATTTTGTAGCATTTTTATTTATGGGATCAAACATATCTATGGTTTCATATTTTCAATCAATAGAAAGTTCTAAATCATCTACATTAGTTTCAATGTGTAGAGGTATTGTATTTGTATTGATTTCATTGTTAGTATTACCAAAAGTTTTTGGAATAAATGGAGTTTGGGCAACTATACCAATATCAGAATTAGCTAGTATTGCGATTGCAATAATGTGTGTAAAAAAGACAGATATGGAAGTTGAAAAAGAAAGTAGTTATAGCTTAAATTAATAGTAGTAAATATAAAATAAATAACTAGCCAGTTATAGGCTAGTTATTTTTTCTTTATAATTTTTTTCTTTTTAATGGTCTTCTTTTTAATAACCTTATTTTTAAGCTTTTTAATAGTTTTCTTTATTTTTTTTATTTTTTTAATGTGTTTCATAGAAATACCTCTCTAAATTCATAATTTTGGAATAAGATTTAATTATAAAATTTTAATATATATCTATTATATATTAAGGAAGAGAATTTTTAAAAAGAAAAAATTTTAGTATTAAAATATATAAATAGATATATGACTAAGATATAGAAAAACGATTAGAATTATAGTTAGTTAAAATTAAATTAGCTTTTAGTATGGGTTAAAGAATATATTATTGATTATATATAAAGTTTACAACAATTAAGTTTAAACGTCATTTAAAAATCTTTCACAAAAAAAAGATAATTTTTTTTAGAGAATAAAATTTTTTTAGTTAGATTTTAATTTAAATAGTTGTAAAGTTAATATTAAGGGTATAGTTAAGGCATTTTTAAAATAATAATTAATATAGATATTATTGACAGAGTAATAAACTTAAACTCTAGTATATTAATAAACTTTTAATGAATAATTTTATTAATTAAATTTTTCAAAGGTATTTCAAAAGAGGATGTAGAATAAAAACTAGAAAATCTATTTTGAAATATAAATTGTGGTATAAAAATATGAGGTGTTATTATATGATTTTTTATAATAAGGCTTATAATTGTTACTTAAATAAGCAATACAACAATATAAAAAAAAATTACAAGGTAAAATCGGAAGAAACTATACAAAGTTACGATGAGATTTTATGGGAATGGAATATAAATACTAAAGAATTTAATATAAACTTTATAGGATACGATATTTTAGGAATTAAAAAATATTATAAAAAAAAGGATGATATAGAGTTTTGGAAACAATTTATACATCCTGATGATGTAGAGTATTCTTTTGATAAAATTTTAAAGGATATTGTTTCTGATGATAAAAAGAAATTTTCTAATGAATATAGAATAATAAGAGCTGATGGAACAGTAGGAAAATTAATTACTAGTGGTATAAGTTATAGAAATATACATGATGAAAAGATAATAGTAGAATATATAGATAAATTTAAACAGTATGAAAACCTATGGTTTGATAAAAGTAAAGAAAGTTCTTATCCATACATAGGTGGAGGAATTGATGGAGTAATAAATATAGATACGAAAAATAAAAAAATTAAAATGAGTCCATCAATTAATGCAGTATTAGATGAATTAAATTTAAACCAAAAAATAAATTCTTTGAATCAATGTATTGAATATTTCACTAAAGATGATACATTAAAATATATTAAGTCTTTTAATGAGTTTTTAAAAAGTGGTGAGATATATTATTACAATCAGTTTAGGTTAATAAATAAAAGAAATAATGAAAAATGGATAGAAATTAGAGGACAAGCTAATTTAGATAATTTAGGTAATAAAGATAAACTTTATGTTTCAGTAAAGGATATAACAAGAGAAAAAGAAGAAAAAAGAAAATATTCACAAATAAGATATATTGACGATATCACAGAACTTCCAAATAAATTTTTTTTAAGAGAAATTTTAATGAAAAAAGATATGGAGAATTCAACAAAAGTAAAAGAAAAAATGACTTTAATGCTTGTAGATATTGATGATTTTAAGGAAATTAATGATAAGTTAGGATATGATTTTGGTAATAAATTATTAAAAGCTGTAGGGGAAAAGATTAAAAGTGGAGTAGATAAAAAGGATACAGTATTTAGATACAACGCAGATGAATTTTTTATTTTATATGAAGATTTTACTGGATATATGAGTATAAAAGAAAATGCAAAAAAAGTAATTGATTTATTTAAATATCCATTAAAAATAGATAAAAAAGATTTTTTTGTTAGTGTAAATGTTGGTATAGCAATTTATCCAGATCATGGGGCAATGATTAGTGATTTAATCTATAAAGCAGATATTGCTATGTTTAAATCTAAAAGTATAGGAAAAAATACTTTTAGTATTTTTGAAGTAGATAAATGTGATGAAGTAAATAGAATCTTTAATATGGAACAAGATTTAGTAAAAGCTATAAATAAAAATGAAATGTATGTAGTTTTTCAGCCTAAGATAAATATTAAAGATGAAAAGACAATAGGGTTAGAGGCTTTGTTAAGATGGAATCACGGAAAAAAAGGAGTTATACCACCTAGCAAATTTATACCAGTTGCTGAAAGTACTAAGTTGATAATTCCTATTGGAAGATTTGTTTTTGAAGAAGCTTGTAAAAAATGTAAGGAACTTCTTGAGAATGGATACGATGATTTTAAAATATCTGTGAATTTATCTAAAATACAGTTGGAAGACAAATTACTAACAGAATTTTTAAAAGATACATTAAAAAAATATAATTTAAAACCTAAATTTATAGAATTAGAAATAACAGAGAGTCTAATAATGGATGCATTAGAAAAAAATTTAGCTATTTTAGATAATATTCATGATTATGGAATAAGTATATCATTAGATGATTTTGGAGTTGGTTTATCACCTATAAAGTATTTGAAGATATTAAATTTAGATTGCTTAAAAATAGATAAAAGTTTTATTGATGATATAGGGGTAAACGAAAAAAGTGAAAGAATTATAGAGGGACTAATAAAGCTTGCACATAGTTTGAATCTTTTAGTTATTGCTGAGGGAGTAGAAAAAGAAGAGCAAATAAATTATTTAAAAAAACATTGCTGTGATATAGTTCAAGGATATTATTATGCAAAACCAATGAGTTTTAATGACACTATTACATTTTTAAAAAAAGAAAATATTTCTAAAAAACGATAGAGCTAATATTTTTTAGCTCTATCGTTTTAGTTTGTTTCAATTAAATATTTCCAATATCTTTTAGGCATTTGCCTATGCTGAAGCTTTGGATTTTTCCTGCTTTGTATAGAAGCAGAAGTATAGTAAGCTTTCCATAAATCTTCGAAGAACATATCATTAATTTTGTTTGCTAATTCATAATTTGTTTTACTAAAAAAATCTATAAAATATTTTTCGCCATTATATATAAGTGCTAATTCTCTTTTAATATCATGTATTATAAAACTTTGATTTTTAAATCTATGAGTAAAATGAGAGGCTATAAGAATTAAAATATTATTATCAGGTTCTATAGAAGCATAAAATTTATTATTACCTAAATCTTTAAAACGTACAAAGCCAGTAAAACGATGAGCTTCTAATTTTACATTTCTAGAAATCTTAGAAATTTTTAAGATAGTATCATTATTTAAGTACATATCTACATCTTTTTTAAATTTAAAAGCTAATCTTATATAATTGTGCAGTATCCAATATTTTTCTTCATCATTGCTAAGAAATACATGCATAATATTTTTTATTGTTTCATTAGTAAAAGTATTTTCCATTGCAGTATAAACTTTTGAAGATTTATCTAAGTCAGTAATTATATTTATAAAACTATCTATAAGATTCGGAATGTAATTTGTGGTTACTATGATGTTATTAGGTTTAATATCATCATAATAACTATGATAGATGCAAGTCAAAAAGCCTTCAAAAGACCCATCAAAAATATATATGTTCATAAACAATTCACCTACCATTTTTTATTGCTTTAAATTTGACCAGTTATTATTTTAACTTTATCTTCAGAATTAGGTATACTAGGTAACTTTGAAAATAAAGAAAGTTGCTCATAATTATCATTTTTTATTATTTGATTTTCTTTTAAAACTAATCTGTTTTCAATTTTTTCTTTATCAAGATCAACATCACCATAATACTTTCCCTTACAAGTTATAAAATATTGAGCTCTTTTTAAAACAATTCCTAATTTTTTTAAATCATGAAAATCTAAAAATCCAACTTTTCTTGTTAAAATTATTCGTTTAGCAGATTTTATACCTATACCTGGAACCCTTAAAAGAAGTTCATAAGGTGCAGTATTTATCTCTACGGGAAATAAATAAAGATTATTAAGTGCATAGAAAGTTTTAGGATCTAGTTTATCATGAAAATTAGGATTATCTTTATTAAGAATTTCATCTGCTTTAAACCCATAAAAACGCAAAAGCCAATCTGCTTGATAAAGCCTATTTTCTCTTATAAGTGGTGGTTCTTTTATATTAGGGAGATTTGGTGTTTGATTAACAGGTACATATGCAGAATAATAAACTCTTTTTAAATTATAGCCTTTATATAAATTTTCACAAAGTTTTAGAATATCATAATCATTATCATTGGTAGCACCAACAATAAGCTGTGTACTTTGACCACCGGGAACGAATTTGGGAGCATTCTTAAATAATTTGCTATTTTCTTTTGAATGAATTATTTGCTTTTTTATAAGAGACATAGGTTTTAATATGCTATCCTTATTCTTTTGAGGTGCTAGAAGCTTTAATCCTTGAGAAGATGGAAGCTCTATATTAACGCTCATTCTATCAGCATATAAACCTGTTTCTTCAATTAATTTTTCATCAGCACCAGGAATAGCTTTAACATGAATGTATCCATTAAATTTATGAGTAATTCGTAATGTTTTAGTGACCTTTAATAATAATTCCATAGTATAATTTACATTTTGGATAATAGCAGAGCTTAAAAACAAACCTTCTATATAATTTCTTTTATAAAAATTCATAGTTAAGTCAACTACTTCATCAGGGGTAAAAAAAGCTCTAGGAATGTCATTACTAATTCTATTTATACAATAAGCACAGTCATAAATACAATAATTAGTTAAAAGAATTTTTAAAAGTGAAACACATCTTCCATCAGGAGTAAATGTATGACAAATTCCATTTGTACTGCAATTTCCAAGTCCGTTATTAATATTCTTTCTTTTACTTCCACTTGAAGAACAAGAAACATCATATTTAGCAGCATCACTAAGTATTTTTAACTTATCTAAAATTTCCAAATAAAATCACCACCGTATAAATACTATTAATTACAATTATAACTATATTATTAAATTCTGTGTTTTAAAATCAAATTATTATACCAATAACAAAAATAAATTTCAAATATTTTTAAAGTAAAATTAGGGTTATTTAGGAAGGGGATAAAAATACAAATATATTTTAATCAAACTAGTATTAAAAATAAAACATTATACAAACTAATTAGTAAAGGTATAAAGAAAGGATGATTTTTATGGCAAATAATGTTTTAGAAATTATTAAAAATAGAAAAAGTGTAAGAAGCTTTACTAATGAATTGGTTTGTGATGAAAAAATAAAAGAAATTTTGGAATGTGGAATGGCAGCACCATCAGCAATGAATACTAATTGTGTAGAATTTATAGTAGTAAAAAACAAAGAAACAATGAATAAGCTTCCACAAATGCTAGAAGACTGTGCAGCTGCAGTTGTTGTTTGTGCAGATGTAGAAAAACAAAACAAGGAAGCGTATTGGCTTCAAGATTGTGCAGCAGCTATGGAAAATATGTTGTTAGCAATTGAGGCTTTAGAACTAGGTGGAGTGTGGATAGCAATTTATCCAGAAGAAGAAAGAATGAAAACTGCTTGTAGATTATTAAATGTTCCTAATCACATAAAACCAGTAGCTATAGTAGCTTTAGGGTATGAAAATGAAAAAGAAAAGTTAAAATATAATTATGAAGAAAAGAAAATTCACTCAGAAAAATGGATTTAATTCTTTACTATAAATTTAAATGACACATTTTTATTAATTTTGCTATAATTATTATATAGTTATAGCAATTTTTATTAAATAGAAAAGGAGAATAAATGAGAGTTGAATATATTTCATATATAGATAAACTTCCAGTAGATGTGTCTTTGGTTAATGTTGGTGAATATCCTATTCATTGGCATAAATCTTTAGAAATTTTATTTGTATTAAAAGGAAAAATAAATGTAACTATTGAATCCGAAACATATGAAGTTGAAGAAAAAGAAATTGAAATAATAAATTCAGAAGAAGCACATATGATATTTAGTGATGATGAAGATAATAAAGTCTTAATGTTTCACATTGATTTAAAATTCTTTGAAAAGTTTTATGATGATATGGAAAATATATTTTTCTATGTTAATTCATCAGATGAAGGAGTACAGAATGAAGAAAAGTACGATATAATTAGAAGATATTTATCTATGGTTCTTTGTGAATTAGTTCAAAGGCAAGATGATTATGATGAGTTTATAGAAGAAAATTTAATAGAACTTATATATCATCTTATAAATAATTTTCATTATCTTATGTATGAAAAAGAAGAAATAAAGGATAATGAAGAACAACTTCAAAGATATCATAGAATAGCAAAATATATATATAATAATTATAATAATAAAATAAGTCTTCAAGACATAGCACAAAAGGAATTTTTAAGTACTCATTATCTTTCACATGAAATTAAAAATACTATGGGACTTAGCTTTAAAGACTTTGTAAACTTAGTTAGAGTTGAAGAATCTTTAAAATTATTGTTAGATACAGATATGACTATTTCTGATATATCTGAAGAAGTAGGATTTTCACATAGTAGATATTATAATAAACATTTTAAAAAGCATTATAACTTAACACCAAAGCAGTATAGAAAAAAATATAAAATTGATGATAAAGATTTAGAGAAAATAAAGAAAATACAATTCTTAGAGATAAATAATGAAACTTTAGAAAGTATATCAGATTACTTAGAGGATTATGAAAGATATAATTATGAAGAAAAAATTATAAGATTAAATATTGATATGTCACAAAATCAAGGAGATTTTGAACATTTTTATAAAGAAGTTATATATTTAGGACATGGCCATGATTTATTAAAAGAAAGCTTTAGAAAATATATAACTGATATACAAAAAAATATAACCTTTCAGTATGGTAAACTTACAAAATTATTTTCGAAACATCTTGGAATATTTGAAAATAGTGAATTTATAAATTTTATGTATCTTAAACAAGTAATGGATTTTATATTAGATTTAGAATTAAGACCATTTATAGTAATTGAAAAAGAAAATTTTGAAGATGAAAATTTAATTTATATGTTGAAAGCATTTATTAAATTTTTTACAGAGGAGTATGGAAATTATGAATTTAAGAAATGGAGATTTCAAATTCATAATTCTATTGAAGAGGATTTAAAAGAAAAAATAATAGATTTATTTACTAATCAGTATAGCTTGCAATTAGAAGAAAATCTATATTTTGAAAATAAAAATATAAATCCAATATATGATACTTCTTATATGCTACCTTATATAATAAATAAAATTGTAATGAAAAAAGAGTCTGTTTTCATGAAGGTAGTTGATGTTATTCAAAAGGAAACTAGTTTCCATAGTCAATTGTTTATGGGAGACAGAGGAATGATGAATGGTTTCGGTATAAAAAAGCCGTCATATTATGCCTATTATTTACTAAGTCTATTAGGTGATACATTAATATGCTATGGAGAAGGCTATATAGTTACTTCTAGTGGTGATGATTATCAAATATTACTATATACCTATAGTGAAGAATTAGAAAAGTTAGTAGATATAAAGGAGTTTAATAAAAAAAGAGGTAGCAAAAATGTAAAAGAGAAAAAATTCTTTTTAAATATAACTAATTTATACTATGATTATAGAATGACTTTTTATGAAATAGGAGAGAAAAAGGGTTCTGCATTTAATTATTGGTTAAATTTAGGTAAACCAAATTTGATTGAAGAAGATGAAATAGAACTTTTAAGAAAATCAGCATTTCCTGAAATAAAATTTAATTATGCTAAAAAAACTAATGTATTTCATATAGCTCCTATGATAGATGGGTATGGATCAACATTAATTTTGCTAAGAAAAGTACAAAAGCACCCTTTTTAATGTGCTTTTGTACTTTTTTGTTGAATAAAATTTAATTAAAAGTCCTTAAAAATGTACTTTTTATAGAGCATATCAATGAGTGCAGGTGTTGTTTTGTACATATATAATAGTAATATAGGAAAAAATACTTATGATTTTTTATTAAAAAGTACAAAATGATGAATTTAAAATAGAGAATTATATAAAAAATATGAGGTGGATAAAATGGGATTTGACAACAGGATGTTTGCTGAAGGGAAAGTTGGAAAAATACTTTTAAAATTCGCAGTACCAGCAATTATATCTTTGTTTGTATCAGAGCTTTATAACATGGTTGATACGTTTTACGTAGGAAGGTATGTTGGTGCTAATGCCATAGGAGCCCTTACCATAGCATTCCCAGTTCAAAGATTATTAATATCAATTGGACTGCTAATAGCTATAGGAGCCTCTACAGCAGTAGCAAGGTCTTTAGGAGAAAATGATTATAATAAATTAAAACAAACTATAAATAATGCATTCATATTAACAATAATGTTACTTATTATTGTACCTATCACAGTATTCATATTTAAAGAGCATATAATAACTAAACTAGGAGCCAGTGAGGCTATATATCCATATGCTGAAAGTTATATAAGTATTGTATTGATTGGTGGGTTATTCCAATCTTTAACGGTAGTTGCTTGTTACATTATGACAGCCTTAGGAAACACTAAAATAACATTGGTTGCAACATCTATAGGAGCTATTTGTAATACAATAATAGATTATATATTTGTAGTGAGCTTATCAATGGGAGTTAAAGGTGCGGCAATTTCTACAGTTATATCACAAATAATAGCATTTTTATTTATGGTATATAAATTTTCAAGAGTGAAAAAAGCATTAAATCTTAAATTGAAATTTGAATTTAATTTTAACATAACAAAAGCAATAGTTGCTATTGGATTTTCAACATTTATAGTAGAGATTTCAGATGCTGTAGTAGCAGTGCTATTAAATAATTTAGTATCTGTACATGGTGGTGATTCTGCAATAATAATTGTTGGTGTTGTAAGTAGATTATCAATGTTCTTATTTATAACTGTTATAGGAATAAGTTCTGCTATGCAACCAATTGCAGCATATAACTATGGAGCCAAAAATTATAAAAGATTAAAAGAAATAGTTAAAAAAGCTATATATGCTGTATCTGTTACATCAACTATATTGTGGGCATTAATGATGATATTTACAAGACCTATAATAGGAAGTTTTCTTCAAGATCAAAGTTTATTAAATGAAGCAGTAAAGGCTTTTAGAATGTGTATAGCAGTATTCCCAGTAGTAGGATTATATTATGTAGCTATATATTTCTATCAATCTATAGAAGAAGCAAAATCAAGTTTAATACTTTCTGTATATAGACAATTAATATTATTTATTCCAATAGTTATAGTATTAGTTAATTTAATTGGAGTAAGTGGTGCTTGGATAGCGTTCCCTATAAGTGATTTGATTTCAGCAGTAACTGGTTTTTATTATATAAAGAAAGCTGGTACACTTTTAGAATCAGAAAGAGAAGCTTATATAAGAGAAAAAGAAACTTTGAATTTTTCATAATTTAGCAATTAACATGTGCAACTTAGATTCTTTGAATTTAATTTTTAAATTCTTCCTTTGCAAAAATTTAGTAGCTAGCACCTGCTAAATTTAATTTAAAAAGAATATAAGGCTGTACATTTAAAAATGAAAAATCTCTATAAACAATTTAAAAACTGTTTATAGGGATTTTTTAATTGTTAAATATTTAAATTATTAACTAGATTAGTTATAATTAATAGTCCATTAGGAGTATTTAGATTTTCTTTAAAAATAGGCAAATTTAAAGGGGCTATAGTGAATATAAAGAAAGATAGAACTATTATTAGGAGTAATATAATTCCTAAGCCATTTATATTAGGATAAATAGTTTTGCTAGAAGTAATCTTGTAATTAATTATTCCCCATATTATACAAGCTACTATATATATCAGAATATCTATAAAAAGAATAGATTTTCCTGTGAAGCTAGTATATATATAAAATAAGATAGGAATTACAATCATAGTTGAAAGTGAAGCTAAAGCTTTAGCAAAGAAATAATTCTTAGCATAATCTTTTACAAATTTATATTCAAAAATAATATAGAATATAGAAGCAAAGACTGCCATTTTTAGATGTTCCCAAACACTTTCATTTATAGGTGAAAAAAGACCTACAATTGGATTGTTATTAGACAATTTATAAGTAAAGTGAAGCAAAGAACCTACTATAATTATAAATATAACTCCTATAATAGTAGATTTTAAAAGTTTATTGTTTTTACTTTCATATAACATATAAAATCTCCTTAAATATATTTTAAAATGATAAAATAGTCTTTTACATAGTAAAGGTATGCATTATATATTGTTTTTATGATTTAAATTAAATTTTATATATGTTAGAATATATAATTAAAATATTGTTTATTCTGAAATTTGAGGTGGAAATAATGAATATTATTGTGGCTGTAGATGAAAATTATGGAATAGGATGTAAAGGAAATCTTCTTGCAAATATAAAAGAAGATTTAAAGTTTTTTAAAGATACAACTATAGAAAAAGTTGTTGTTATGGGCAGAAAGACTAGAGAGTCTCTACCTAATATGGAGCCATTAAAAAATAGGATAAATATAGTCTTTACAAAGCAAAATAATTATAAAGCAGAAGGTTTTTTTATAGTAAGTTCTTTAGAAGAATTATTTTTAACTTTAAAAGAGTATAATAGTGATGATGTATTTTGTATTGGAGGAGAAAGTATATATAATTTATTAGCGCCCTATTGTAATTATGCATATGTTACTAAAATATATGAAAAATATAATAGTGACAAGAAATTTTTTGACATAGATAATAATGAAAATTGGAAACTCATAAGAAGAGGAAAGACTATCACATCTAAAGAAAACAACATAAAATTCAACTTTAATATCTATGAAAATAATGATGTAAAATATGAACTTTAATTATATATAAAATCAACATGGAGTTAAACGTATTGATAACTAGTAAAGGTTAGCTAAAATAAACTTTAACATTTAATGAATGTATAAATTAAAATTCAAGATTGGAAGTTTATAAAAGTAATATTTCAATTTTTAGGAGGTGGATAAAATTGGAAAATTGGGAAGAAAAAAGACAATTTATAGAAGTAAATAACTTTGCTCAACAAGGTAAAGAAACAGATAGAAGAATAAGTGAAGAAAATCATAAGGGAAATTATTTTTCATTGAGGGATGAATTTGCAAAGGATAGAGATAGAATAATATTTTCAAGGGCTTTTAGAAGACTTGAACATAAGGCACAAATATATAGTCATCAAAAAGGTGATCATTTTAGAACTAGATTGACTCATACTTTAGAAGTTGCTCAAATAGCAAGGAAAATAGCAAGAAATTTAAATCTCAATGAAGCATTGGCGGAAGCTATTGCACTTGGGCATGATATAGGTCATACTCCTTTTGGGCATCAAGGAGAGCGAACATTAGATGATTTAATGATTGGCAAAGATACTTTGTCAAATAGAATATACCCATCTATAAATTATGGTGGTTTTAAGCATAACTTTCATTCTCTAAAAATATTGGATGAGTTAGAAGTTAAATTTAAGGAAACTAGAGGTATGAATTTAACTTGGCAAGTTATGGAAGGGATTTTAAAACATACTAAAACTAAACGGAATGGAAATAACTGGCCACTTAATAGGTTTATTCAAGATGAGATGTTCTTGAAAGAGTGTATGGAACTTCCTTTTTCTTTTACGTTAGAAGGACAAATTGTAAATGTTAGTGATGAAATTGCACAAAGACAACATGATATAGATGATGGAGTAAAAGATAATGATTTAAATATAAGTTATGAATCTATTGCTATAAAAATATATAAGAAGGTAAATGAAATATTAGATCATTATGAAAAAAACAAAGCTTTCAATTATATATCTAAAGATAGTATAGAAATTCTAATAATCTTAAAAAATAATATAAAAGAAAACTTAGCATTAGATAGAATTAATAGAAGTATTTTCAATGCTAAGGAAATCAATAATGTTGAAAACTCTATGACTATATTAGAAAACATATATAATAATGATTTTGATAAGAGTTTTGGCGAAAATGGAGATATAAAGGATTATAGTGAGAGTTTTAAAATTAATCAATTAACAAGAGATGTTATAGATTTTTTTATAACAGATGTAACAACAAATTCTATGAACAATATATTGAAAAAAGGGTTTAATGTAAAAGCTGAAAGTAATAATAGAATCTATTTTAAAGAAAAATTAGTTGACTTTTCTTATTATGGAAAACAACTAGATGAAGCTATTGAAGAGTATATAAAAGCTAAAATTTTAAATTCTTATAATGTTAATAGATTTGATGGAAATTCTAGATATATAATTAAACAACTATTTAAAGCATATTATGCAAATCCAAGACAAATGCCAAAGCATAATTTAGAAAGACTTCAAAGCAATGTAAAAAAAATATGTAGTGATATATATAATGTTAAAATTTTGTTTAATGGAAAAAAGATAGAAATAAAAAATATTAGTTTTAACAACGATAAAAAAGGCATAATAGAATCTTATACTAATCTTTTAAAATTTAAATTAGAGAAGATGGATTTATTAGATTTTAATGATAATGTCATAGATAATAAGCAAAATTTGATAGAAGAAATTGCAAATTTTAAAATAGAAGAAACAAATTTAGAAAATCTTACTGAGAAGGAAAGATATATTTACACATTAAAGGAACTTAGATACTATTATTTATCAACCATATGTGATTATATAGCTGGAATGACAGATAATTATGCTATAGATGAATTTAAAAAATTATATAATGGGATTAATATATAAGTCATCTTTAAAAAATGAATGAGTCAGGATGTTAGGTTATTTTGTGTTATACTGTGTCAACAGAACACTTAGGTAGTACTACTATCTGTGGAATCTATTTCATTGTCTAACTTAAAATATACTTCTCATCTTTGACTTATTATTTATTTTAAAATGTGTAAAAAAAATAAAAACTTAGTTTAGGCTAAGTTTTTATTTTTTAAATTTAATAAAAAGTATTAAGTATAAAAGTTAAAAGTATAAAATTATATAAAAGGTCATACTTAGTAATTTCAAAGTTAAATTAAATGAATGTTAGCAAAAGAAATTTTGATTATAGCTTTTAATATAGGGATATTAAAAATAAAAACTATAAATTTGAATTTTTATAGTTAAGCTATAAAATTTTATAAAACCTTACAATAAGAATGGTGATTAATTATTAACTTTAAAATTGAAAAGTAATTAAGTATGACCATAAAGGGCAATTAAAATTAAAATTGAATATTTATATTCTGAATAAAATAAAAATGAAAAAAGTTAAAATTCAGAAAATTTAAATTTCAATTATTATTATATCAGTATCTAAATTGATAGTAAATATAGAAATTTTTAACATTATTATTTAAAAGTTAATAAGTTGTAAAATATAAATAAAATCCATTAATATTGTTAAAAAATAGCAGTATTGATTAAAAAAAATTATAAAATTTTAACAAAACTAATGGAAAAAAATAATAAAAATATACCATGAATTACTAGTATAAAATAAAATTATGATAAAATCTGAATAAAAAAATATATTTTATCCATAAAATAATATCAAATAATGCATATGAAAGAAAATAATAGCTCAAAATAGATGTATAACTGATTTATTATTTAATTGAATATGCTAACTCAAAGGAGGAGTTAATAGTGAAAGACTTTATGAATGTAATCACTACAGTTGTTCATATCTTTATAGTTGGAACATTCGTCTCTGGAAAAGATTTAGCTCTTTCAATTGAAAAAGAAAACAATGTTTTAAAATAATAAAATATTTATTTAATAATGGAGTTGAAATAAAAAAATGTTTATATAAAAATATATTTAAATTTATCTAAAATGTAATTTATAAAATAACATCAGAGGTTATTTTAGATATAGTAATAATTATATTATTTAAAAATGTTATTACTATATTACAATACTATAAAGATATGAAAATGGTGATTTTAATATTTAAAATCACCATTTTTCACAATTAAAATTATTTTTATGATAGTTGAATATAATTGGTATTATTTATAATATATATTTATTGAATCATATAAAACAATTTATTGTAATTATATTTGATTTATTAAGATATTAAAAATTTGGGGGAATTAAATGAATAGATATTTAAGGTTAGAAATATCAACAGAAGATAAAATAGGAATAACTTTTAAAGTTTTAGAGAAAATATACTTAGCTAATATTAATTTAATATCTTTAGAAGTTTTTCCTAACAGATTATATTTAAAAATAGAAAAGATAGAATATAATGAAATCTTAAAGCTCATGAAAAATATAAAGACAATTGAAGAAGTATCAGAAATAAAAACTATAGAACTTTTAAATTATGAGCAAAATGAAAAAAGGTTAAGAGCAATAATAGATGCAGTAGATGATGGAATTTTGGTTATAGATAAAAATTATAATATAGAATTATTTAATAGTTATTGTGAAAATATATTTAATTACAAAAAAGATGAGGTAATTGGTAAATCTTTTGAAAAAGTAATTAAAAATAATAAATCTATAATTAATTTAATAAAGCATGGAAATGAATATACAAATATAAATACAACTAGTGAAAATAATAGAGGAAAAGCTTGTTATATAACAACAGGTAGAGCTATTTGGGATGATGATGAAAAGGTAGTAGGTGCAGTTTGTTCTATAAAAGATATGAAAAAAGCTATAGAGATGGCAAAGGTTGTTTGTCATACTCGAGAAGGAGCATTTAAGGACATAGTTGGAACAAGTAAAGTTATAGAAGAAACTAAATCAGTAGTGGAACTTGTTGCAAAAGGAAGTTCTACAGTACTTATAAGAGGTGAAAGTGGAACTGGAAAAGAATTATTTGCAAAAGCTATACATAACTTGAGTGGTAGAAAAGAAAATCCATTTGTAGTTATAAATTGTGCAGCGTTACCTGATTCGCTAATGGAAAGTGAGCTTTTTGGATATGAAAAAGGAAGTTTTACAGGAGCATTAAATAATGGAAAAGATGGCTTAATAAAAAATGCAAATAATGGAACATTATTTTTAGATGAAGTTGGAGAACTATCTCCTATTTTGCAAGCAAAGCTTCTTAGAGTTCTTCAAGATGGAAAGGTAAGAAAAATAGGTGGAACAAAAGAAGAAAAAGTAAATGTCAGAATAATATGTGCTACAAATAGAAATCTAGAAGCAATGATAAAGGAAAAGAAGTTTAGAGAAGATTTATATTATAGATTAAATGTAATTCCATTATTTATTCCACCATTAAGAGAAAGAAAAGAGGATATACCTTATTTGACCAAATATTTTATTGAATTTTTAAATCATAGAATAAACAAAAGTATTAAATATGCTAATAATGAATTTATAAATGAATTATTAAAATATGATTGGCCTGGAAATATAAGAGAACTTAAAAATGTAATAGAGCGTGCTATAAATTTATGTTCTAATGATATTTTAACATTAGAATGTTTATTGTTTGATAATAAAGTATTTTTTGAAAGAATAAATAATATAGAAGTTGATGATGAAAAAACTCTTAAAGAAGTGGTAGAAAAAGTAGAGAGAGATGTAATATTAAGAACTTTGAAAAAGGAAAAATCTATAAGGGCAGCATCAAGGAAATTAAATGTTACTCATGGAACAATTATAAATAAGATAAAGAAATATAATATAAAATGGTAAAAATATTGACCTACGGTTATAAAAATGACCACTATTTGGTCATTTTTATAACCGTTACCTGTTTTATTATATTTATAAGTTATTAAATTATTGATGTTGAAAACTTATTATTAAGAGCTTAGTAGTGATTAATAGCTAAATTGGCTTAGCTATCTAAACGAATTATATTGATATTTAAATATTTGGCATAAAAGTTGCTCTACTAATAATAAAATAATAAAAATAAAATACATAAGAACCTGAGTATTTATATTTTTAAATTTGTTAGGAGGATAAATATGAGCAATGAAAATTTAAAAAATATGGGATTTGCTACTAAAGCTATACATGGAGGAAATATGAAAAATGCCTTTGGTGCATTATCAACTCCAATATTTCAAACTTCTACTTTTGTATTTGATGATGCAGAACAAGGTGGAAGACGATTTGCATTAGAAGAAGATGGATATATATATAGTAGATTAGGAAATCCAACAAATACTGTGTTAGAAGATAAATTGGCGTTATTAGAAGGTGGAGAAGCTGCAATGTCTATGAGCTCTGGTATAGGCGCTATAACTTCTGCTATTTGGTCAATTGTAGAAGCTGGTGATCATATAGTAGCAGCAAAAACTTTATACGGATGTACTTTTGCATTTTTAAATCATGGTATAACAAAATTTGGTGTTGAAGTTACTTTCGTAGATGCAACTAATCCAGAAAATATAAAAAATGCTATGAAAGATAATACAAAATTAGTTTATATAGAAACTCCAGCAAATCCAAATTTAGCTTTAGTAGATATAAAAGCAACAGCTGAAATAGCACATTCTAAAGAAAATTGTATGTTAATGGTAGATAATACATTTTGCACTCCGTATATACAAAGACCTTTAGAATTAGGTGCAGATGTAGTTATTCATTCAGGAACTAAATTTTTAAATGGACATGGAGATGTAGTTTGTGGTTTTGTAGTAGGAAATGCAGAATTCATACAAAAAGTAAGATTATTTGGGGTTAAAGACATGACTGGATCATCAATGAGTCCATTTGATGCTTATTTAGTAATAAGAGGAATGAAAACACTTCCTATAAGAATGGAAAAGCATTGCTGCAATGCTATTAAGGTAGCAGAGTTTTTAGAAAAACATAAAGCAGTAGAACGAGTTTATTATCCAGGATTAAAATCATTTCCTCAATATGAGTTAGGAAAAGAACAAATGTCATTATCAGGAGCTATAATAGCATTTGAAATTAAGGGTGATTTGGAAGATGGTAAAAAAGTTATAAATAATACTAAACTTTGTGCACTTGCAGTAAGTTTAGGTGATGCTGAGACACTAATACAACATCCAGCTTCAATGACACATTCACCATATACTCCAGAAGAGAGAGAAGAAGCTGGAATAAAAGATAATTTAATAAGACTTGCAGTAGGTCTTGAAAATGCGGAAGATATAATAGATGACTTAGATAAAGCTCTAAATAGTATATTATAGGAACTAAATACAAAAGGTTGTGTTAAAATATTTTAGCACAACCTTTTTAAATAGAAAAAATTATATAAGTTCATGGTTAAATTTTTTATTTTTTAATATTAATATAGTAAATAGAGAAATTAGTACTAATCCTTTTAATATACTTGTTATACTAATTGTCCACCAAACACCATTTAGTCCAAAAAAATTAGGATTGGATAATAAATATGCAAAAGGTACCCTTAAACCAGTTAGAATTATGCTAATTAGTGATGGTAATAATGTTTTTCCAAGACCATTAAAAGCGCCTGTAGTAGTTATTTCTATACACATAAATAATTGAGAAACACCAAGTATTTGTAAATACACAATACCCATAGATACAGCCTCAGGTTCATTTATGAAAAATTTAAATATAGGTTCTGCACCTAAAACAAGTAATGCTGTTGCAAATATACCAATTATAGAAACTAATTTTATGGCTACTTTATAACCTTCAATAATACGATTATATTGTTTTGCACCATAGTTTTGTCCTATGAATGCACTTATAGCTGTAGAAAAACCACCAGCTGTCATCCAAGATATAGATTCAATTTGGGAGCCAACTTTTTGAACTGCAATAGCAGTGTCGCCATGAAAAGCTATTATTCGTCCAATCATCATTGAAAATGAACAAAACAAACCATTTTGCAATGCTACAGGAAGACTAAGTTTTATAATTTTTCTACTATATGCTAAATCTAATTTAGAAATAATATTTATTTTAAATAGATAAGAATTTTGACGTTTTATATGAATTAGAAATAGTATAGTAACAGATAATTGAGATAAAATTGTAGCAAGGGCAGCACCAAGTACCCCAAGAGAAGGTATTGGACCTAATCCGAATATTAGTAAAGGATCTAAAACTATATTAAATATAAGACCTACAGTATTGATAGTAAAAGGAATTTTACTATCTCCAGAGCCGTTAAAAATACCTGTTAAAACTGGGTTTATAAAATTAAAAACCATTCCAAGTGCAATAACGAATAAATAAGTTTCAGCCATACTTATTACATTTTGGCTGTTTAATTTAAAGAATCCAATAAGTGAACTTTTAAATATAATTAGAAAAAACATATAGAATACCGCAAATATTATAGTAAGTTGAATTGCACTTTTAGTATAGTTTTGAGCATCTTTTATGTTATTTTTTCCATAAGATTGAGATATAGATATTTCAGCTCCACTTTTAGAAAGTATCATAAGTGATTGCCCAAGCCAATTAAAAAAGCCGGCAGTACCAACAGCTGCAACAGCTAAACTGCCCATTCGACCTATCCAAATCATATCAATCATATTATAAGCCATTTGAATAAATGATGTACCCATAATTGGAATAGCAAGTGCAACTAAAGAATCTGTAATTTTACCATTAATTAAATCAATTTTTTTATTCAATAAAATCCCCCTTCTTTTCTCTAAAAAATTGTGAACAATTATCTAAATATATTAGTAAATATAAAAAAATACGATAATATATATATTAATATAAAAATTTGTTTAATGTAAATTAGCAATATATTTTTTATAGTTATAATTTTATAACCTTAGAATAATATAGCATACTAATATTCTTGTTTCTATATTATTTTAAAATACTTTTTGATTTATAGGGTTCCAAGTTGAACATTAAAGTTATACATTCAAAAACTTGGATGCCTAAAATAGTGAGATATGCTCCGAGTCACTTAGAATTCAACACTGTATCTTGTATAAAATATTTTAAGGTCATTAAATAAATCTAAATTGGAGCTTGTTTCCCTATATCTATCAACAAAATTTGCATTTAAAATAAATCATATACTTTTTAAATTATATTTATATAGATTAAGTTTTCACTTAAGATATATAATAATTATTTAAATATAATATTATTAAATTAAGTGGTAGTATTTTTGGAGGGAGTCAAATGTTAGGGAAAAATAAAAAGTTATTACAACAGATAGAAGAAAATAACAAAAGAATAGAAAATCTTAAAAAAGAAAATAATATTTTAGAATCTTTATGTAAAGCTACATCAAATATGTTTTGGATAAAAGATTTAGATAATAATTTAATATACTGGACTAAAGGTATGGAAGAATTAACAGGTTTAGATAAGAACAGAGCTAAAGAAGAATTAAATGAAAATTTGAAAGATAAAAATGGCGTTCATTTAAGTAATTTAATTAATACTTCCAAGTTATATGATAATAATGGTAATGAAGTAGGAATTTTAAATGAGATAAGAGAATCAATAAATTTAGACGGAATAATAGATATAGTTGAAAATAATTCTAGTAAAATAGATGGTTTTTCATCGCATATAAAGATGTCTATGAAAAATATATCAGAGGTATCAAATAAAATAAAAACTCAATCTAATGATATATTAGAAGAATCTAAGAGTGGATTAAAAACAGCTCAAAAAGTTTATGAACAAACAGAAAGTTGCACAAAATTTGGACATGAAGTTAAAGAAAATATTGAATCAATAAATATTTCTATGAAAAAATCTGTAGATAAAATTAACGATTTGAAAAGTAAATCAGAGCTTATAGTGGATATATTAACTACTATACAGGGGATAGCATCTCAAACAAATTTATTAGCACTTAACGCTTCAATAGAGGCAGCAAGAGCAGGTGAATCTGGTAGAGGGTTTGCTGTTGTTGCAGAAGAAATAAGAAAATTAGCAGAAGTATCTCAGGAGTCAACTAAGGAAATAAAAGAAACTATAGATGCAATAATAGATATTGTTCAAAGCACTGTGGAATTTATAGAAAAGACAGATACTGATCTTTTAGCAGGAGCAAATGGAGTGAACAAACTTTTAGAACTAATTAAAGGTATAGAAAATGCATCTGAAATTATGCTAAATTCTATGGAGAAAATAGAAAAGGTATCCATAGAAAGCTCTAAAATAAATATTGATCAAAATAATTCGTTAACAGAAATTGCAGCAGTAAGTGAAGAATTTAATAATATGTCTAGAGATATAGGAGAAAATATAAAAAATGAAATCTTGAATATTCCTCAGTAAAAGTTAGTAGAAAATCTATTAAAACTATAATGTAAAATTTGCAAATTAATTTATAAAATATTAAGATTAAAATGTGAGGTGATGTATGATGAAATATACTGAAAAATTAGAAATAGCTTTAGAAAATCTTCAAGGTAAGGGTGCATTTCTAACAGTTAAAGATGGTGAAAAAGTAAACACTATGACAATAGGTTGGGGCCAAATGGGATACATGTGGAAAAAACCTATATTTATGGTTATGGTGAGAAAAAGTAGACATACTTATAATTTAATGGAAAAAGCAACAGAGTTTACTGTAAGTATTCCAGTAGATGATTCAATGAAAAATGAATTGATTTTCTGTGGAACAAAATCAGGAAGAGATTTTGATAAAATAAAAGAATGTAATTTAAAATTAGAAAAAGGTAAAACTGTAGATACTCCATTAATATCAGGATGTAAATTACAATATGAATGCAAAATTCTTTATAAACATGAAATGGATAAAAGTATGTTAGATAAAGAAATAGATGAAAAAGTTTATAGTGATAATGACTATCATGTATTATATTATGGAGAAATATTAGACTGTTATGAACTTTAGTATAAGATTCTAAAGAGTTTATAACTAAATATAAAGGATTTGGCTAAAGAAAATTTAGAACCATTTCCTTTTATATATTATCAATATTTACAAAGTAGGTTATTTATAATATAATGGTTAAAGTTGTTAAATATTTTAGAATTTAAGAATATTTATCATAAGGGAGTAGCTGACAACTTTGGTTGTATCAAGGTCAACATACTGGTTTTAACCTGGCTTTGGATTAAATAGTGAGACTTATGTATAATGCAAAATTTAATTTTGTATTATACATGGGTCTTTTTTTATTAATGGATTAAATAAGTTTTTAGTTTAAAAAAAGTAGTAATTGCAAAAAGTAAAAAGGAATTTAAAAGAAAGTGTTAAATAAGAATAATTTGGTATTTAGTTATCAAAAATATTATATAAATAAAATATGGAGGATTTTTTATGAGTATTATATCTATTTTTTTGACAGCATTAGCTCTTGCAATGGACGCATTTGCTGTTTCTTTAAGTATTGGAATGAAATCTAAAAATGAAAGGATTAAGAATGGATTAAAAGCAGGATTATATTTTGGAATATTTCAAGGTGCTATGCCTCTTATAGGATGGCTATTAGGAATTAAGTTTACTAATTATATAGTAAAATTTGATCATTGGATAGCATTCATTTTGCTAGCCATAATTGGTGGTAAGATGATTTATGAAGCTATAAAAGGCGAAGAAAGTGATATAACTAGTGATTTAAGTGTAAAAGTTATGACAATATTAGCAATAGCCACTAGCATAGATGCATTAGCAGTAGGTGTAAGTTTTGCATTTTTAAATGTTAGCATAGTATTAGCTGCAAGCTCTATAGCTATAATTACATTTATAGCATGTTTTATAGGAGTTTTTATTGGGCAGAAGCTAGGGGATGTTTTAGGTGGTAAAGCTGAATTTCTAGGTGGAATTATATTAATTCTTATAGGTGCTAAAATTCTTTTAGAGCATTTAGGAATATTATAAAAGATTTTAAAATAAGTTTTAGCAAAAGGATGTGTTATTAAGTAACAAAATGAACTTATTTTGGATATATTAAAAGTGAATAGTAATTTAAATTAGGAGTAAATATGAGTTATACAACTAAAAGACAACCACAGGGTAAAGCTAAATGTTATGAAAATATACTTAGAGAGGTATTAATAGCAGAGCTTGTAGCAATTGACGATTATACTAACACTCTTGCTTATAGTGACATAAAAGAACTTAATAATGTAATTGAGCACATCTTAGAAGAAGAAAAAGAGCATTATGGAATGATACTTTATCTATTAAGAAAAGTTGATAGAGAAGAGTATGAAATGTATAAACGTGTATTAAAAAAAGATGAGTTTAATGAAAAACCTTTTAGAATTCAAAATGGTGATAACAAAAAAGATAAAAGAACAATACTTAATACCATAAGGGAAGATATCAAAGGAGAGTTTGAAGCAGTTGTATTGTATGAAGATTTACTTGATGAAATACCAGATAGAGAAGGAAAAAATATTTTGCATAAAATAATATTGGATGAAAAAGAACATGCTGAAGAGCTTACTCAAGTATTGCTAAAAATTGATAAAGATAAATATGGACCAATAAGCGATTAATATCTATAAAAGGTGTATTAAGGTGATTAAATCATTTTAATACACCTTTTCTTTAAATTAGGATAAAGGTTTTTATTTGAAATGAAAAATATTAAATATATAATAAATAATATAGAACTATTTAATTATAAAAGATTAATAATAGAATTATTTGTAAAGTGATATTGTAGATGGAAAAAATTAAAATTTTCTTATTTGATAAATTTAATTTGGAATTTTATATAGGGAAACAAGTTCAAATATAAATTTATTCATGAAATTTTTGTTATCAGTGGAGAAAAATAAGTGCAAATATATTTAGTTAAGAATTACTAGCATCAAAGTGAATAGTAATAGCCACAACTATTAACTATTTACTCTTAACTAAAATAATCTGTTAGTTATTGATAAAATATTAATTCGAGTTTTCTCATTTTATAAATGAATAAGTTTAAAATTTAATTTGAAACCCTATATAAGCTAAAATTAAAACTTAAAACTATATAGAAAGTAAAAGTTAGAAACTAAAGTGAGGAGTAAATATGAGTAATATATTTAAAAAAAGTTATAAAATAAAATTTTATGAGACAGATTTTACACAAAAGATAAAAACACATTCAATAATAAATTACATGCAAGAAACATCAAGTTTACATTCTGAAATTTTAGGAGATGGATACGAGGCTTTAGGAAAAAAAGGTATGTATTGGGTAGTATCTAGAATAAAATTAGATATGATAAAGTATCCTAAATGGAATGAAGAGATAACTATAGAGACTTGGCCTAGTGGATTAGATAGAATGTTTTTTTTAAGATCCTTTAGAATATATGGTGAAAACAATGAACATCTAGGTGATATTGATGCAGCATATTTGTTAATAGACAAAAAATCACCACTACCATATAAACCTAAAGAAGAAGATATTCCATATGAAGTTATAAAAGAAAGATTTAAGCCATATAAAAGAATAAACAAAATTAGATTTAATAAAGAGGAAGGAGAACTTATTGGAAAAAGAAAAGTAAGATATAATGATATAGATTTAAATAACCATGTAAATAATGCAAAGTATGTGGAATGGGTAGAGGATTGTTTTAAAACAGAAGACTTTAAGGAAAAAAGAATAAGTAGTATTCAGGTGAATTTTATAAAAGAAGCTAAAGAAGGTCAAAAAATATTTTTTTACAAATATGATGTAAAAGAAGAAAAAAATAGTTATTATATACAAGGAAAAAATAAGGAAACAGATGTTGAATTATTCCAAGCAAAAATTAGTTTTAAAAATATGTAAAAACTATTGAATTTTTTGTTGGAACGTTGTATTCTTATTAAGGTCTTTTAAATAAAAGATATTTAAATTTAAAAATCATAGTCTGGAAATGGGAGGGAGTAGATTTGAAAGGTTTTACTAATGTTACTTTTTTTTATAATAACGTAAAATTTAGCGAGCCATATTTAGATAACACTTATAGAAAAAATTTGGAAAATGGCAAGTATGTAATGGAAAATAAATTGATAAGTTATCAGGAAACAGTAAAGGCCCTGGCCACAACAGATAATGATGAGGATTTGGTTGTATATAATTTTTCAAAGGATTATTTTGAAAATATTAAGGAAGCTAAAAAGCCATATAATTATTCAAAAAAGAAGCTTAGAATAAACAAAAGTATAGATAAAATAATGAAAAGTTTTTCTTATATAAATGAAGAATATAATAATAGCTTATACAAATTATTATTGTTAAGTATTATATCTTTATTAAATTGTATAATTTCAACAAAAGAAAATAATATTATTATGACTAATACATTAAATCTAATTATAATTTGGATGAGTTTTATTATAATGGAGTGTTGGGGTAATAATAAAAGTGAAAAATCAATAAAAGATAATATTTGATAAAAGAGCCTTTTAAGATAATAAAATATTTTAAAAGGCATTTTTTTATTGAAAATAAATTTTATATAAAAAATATAAATGAATTATAGTCTTTAATAGCAAAAAATAATAAGTTATTGAAAAAAATAGATTTTTTAGGTATATTCAAAGGTGATAATACAAAATAAATGGAGGGATTACAATGAAATATACATATAAAACTAAAGGATGTTGTGCAACTCAAATAAATTTTGAAGTTGAAGGAAATATTATAAAAGAAGTTGAATTTATACAAGGTTGTCGTGGTAACACACAAGGAATAGCAAGGTTATTAGTAGGCATGGAGGTAGAAGAAGCTATAAAAAGGTTAAAAGGTATACCTTGTAGAGGGGAAACATCTTGTCCAGACCAGTTGGCATTAGCATTAGAAGAATTAGTATTAAATAAATAAGAAAAAAGAATGTCTTAAATAACTTTTAAGACATTCTTTTTTATTGATTTTAAATTATAAATAAATGTATTATTAAAGTTTATAATCCATACATTCAATTTTAAAGAATGATTTAGGATATTTACACAGTGGACATATTTCAGGAGCGTTATTTCCTCCGTGAATGTATCCACAATTCATACATTGCCAATTTTGAACTTTATCAGGACTATTAAACATTGTTCCAGATACTATTCTGTCATATAAATCTTTGAATCGTTCTTGATGGAATTCTTCCACTTCTTGTAGTTCTTTATAAAAGTTTGCTATTTCAATAAAGCCTTCACGTCTAGCAGTTTCTTCAAACTCTTTATAAAGATAAGAAAATTCTTCAGTTTCGCCCTCAATTGCATCTTTTAAATTTTGAGCAGTGTTTTTTATTTGTTTTAAAGCATTTTTATAAACAAATCTACTATGTGCTCTTTCATTTCCAGCAGTTTCTTCAAATACTTGTGCTACGTAATTATAGCCTTCTTCTAGAGCTTTTTCTGCATAAAGCATATATTTATTACTGGCTCTAGATTCACCAGAAAAAGTTTTTAAAAGATTTTTTTCTGTTTCACTACCGGATAAGGAAGTCATTTCATTTTGTCTATATTTCATTTTAAATCCTCCTAATTCTCTATCCAATAATAAAATATGCAACTATATGTAAAAATGATACATATATGTAAAAAGTATAGAGTTGAATTACTCTATACTTTAAAATAAATATGAAAATTTTAATTAAATTATTATTCTTTGTTCATTATTACCATCGTACCATAATAGTACCAAAGACAATCATCACAATATGGTAAATCACTTTCAATTATAAACTGTCCATCTGCAGGAAGTTTATTATATAATCGTTTACTTCCATCTTTAAATCTACATTCTACAGTACGTAATCGTTTAAATAATTCATTAGCATCATCGTATGAAATAGGCTTTATAATTCTCCAATTATCTTTCAAACTAATATTTTCTTGTTTAGATGATTTGATTTTTCTTTGAATAATAAATTTTTCATCACCTTTAAGTTCTAAAGTATGACCATATTCATTTATTGCAATATAAGTTGGATTGTAATATAAAGTTTTAAGTGCTTCCATTGTGTTCAAATTATTCTCCATTAAAACGCCCCCTTTTTTAATAAGAATATTTTTAAATTAATAATATTATATTATGTAAAACAAAAAAGAGTGTTAATAAGTAGTAAAATAATGTTAAATAATGAAGAAATAAATATGAAAAATATGATTTAATTAAAAAAATATAAAAATAACATTAAAAATTGAATTTAAAATTAAAATAAAACTTAAATAGTTAAAAATTTGTTGCCAAATAAAATATGTAATGGTTTAAATAAATGGATAAAATCAACTGTAAATCAAAAATCTTTAAAATTTAAAAATTTAAAAGATTAAAAAAGTTCTATGTTAAAATTTGTAATATATTTTTATTTAATGTATAATATTGTAGTAAATAAGATTAGGGTTCGGAGGATTTATGAAAGGTAAATGTAGTGCAAAATACATACTAATGATAATATTAATATCATTATTTACTACAATTTCTTATAGTGTTTATGCAAATGTAAACAAAAATGTAGATAAAGATACTCAAAAAAAAATACTTATTATTAATTCATACCATTTTGATGAAACTTGGGAAGCACAAATTTTTTCTGGCATTAAAGAAGGTTTAAGTAAAGAACTTAAGAATGTGGAGTATAATTTTGAATACTTGGATAGTAAAAGGAATGCATTAGATTTAAACGAAGTAAAGAAAAATTTCACTTCAAAGTTTAAAAATCAAAATTATGATTTAATTGTAGTATGCAATGATGAAGCACTTATGGTATTAAATCAAATTTATGATGAAATCTTTTTAGACACACCTGTGGTATATACTAGCATTAATAAACAAGACTTAAAATTAGGAGAGAATCTGGAAGAACATTCAGTAGGAGTTCGTGAGCAATTTTTAATATCAAATGCTATTTCTTTTGTGTTTAAAACACATAATGATATTAAAACAATGAACTTTATGTTAGATAACACAGTAACTTCAAAAATATTTGCAGAGGAAATAAAAAAACTACAATCTAAATATGATAATTGTAAATTTAATATAATTCAATGTGATTATATAAATGAAGCATTAGAAAAGACTGAAGGAAATGAGAAAAATAGTGTTAATTTTATGTATGGTGTATATAAAGATGAAAATGGACAAATAATTGATAGAGATACAATATCTACTATTGTTTATTATCATACTAAAAGAGAACTTTATACTTGGAGTGAGTCATGGTTAAATTCAGTAGTTGTAGGTGGGCCTATAATTGAAGGATGTAAAATTGGAGAGCTAACTGGAGATTTATGTTATAGAATACTTAATAATGAAGATGTTAATACAATGTATGATATAAGTAATTCTAGTTTTAAATATGTATTTTATTATGAGGCGTTGAATAATTTTTCTATAAATATGAAAAATTTATCTAGTAATTCAGTAGTATTAAATCATCCATCAGTATTAAAAAAAATACCAATGGAACTTAAGGCTACAATAATATTAATTATCGCTATACTGACATTATTAATAATAATATTATTGCTTAGGATTGAATATAAGAATAAGTTGTATAAGCAAGCGCTAGAATATGAAAATTTACGAACTGAGTTTTTTGCAAATATTTCTCATGAATTAAGAACCCCATTAAATATAATATTAAGTACACTTCAATTAAATGATATGCATTTAAAAAATGGAGAGATAGTATATAAAAATGATGCTATTTATAAAAGGATGGATGCATTAAAACAAAATAGTAGAAGATTATTAAAGCTTATAAATAATTTAATAGATATAACTAAAATAGATGCAGGATATTTCGCACTTCAATATGAAAATATTAATGTAGTTGAAGTGGTTGAGGATATAACAATGTCAGCAGCTAATTATATTGAACGAAAAAATATAAATCTGACATTTGACACTGAGGTAGAGGAAAAAATAGGGTGTTTTGATCAAGATAAAATAGAAAGAGTTATGCTAAATCTTTTATCAAACGCTATAAAGTTTACTCCACAAGGTGGAGATATATTTGTAAATATATATGATGAAGATAAATGGATAAAAATAACAGTTAAGGATACAGGAATAGGAATACCTAAGGATAAGCAGCAGATAATATTTGAACGGTTTAGGCAAGTAGAAAATTTATTAACTAGAAATCAAGAAGGAAGTGGTATAGGACTTTCTTTAACAAAGTCACTAATTGAAATGCATGATGGAGAACTGGAAGTAAAAAGTGAAATTGGACAAGGTAGTGAATTTATAATAAGACTTCCTATTAAAGAATGCAATAGAAAGTGTATAGTTGATAAAAATACTATAAATAATCCACAAGAAAAAATAAACCTAGAATTTTCAGATATATATGATGATTAAAATATGCTTTGACAATAAAGTATATTAGGTATATAATTTTAAATATCTCATATATTCAACAAATCACTTATTAATAATTGGTTTGGAATGAAAACTCTTATAAGCATTTTTGTTTATAAGAGTTTTCATTTTTTATTAAAGTTTTATGAAAATAAATTAGTATTTTTTGAACTTTTTTATAGAATAATACGTAGTAATAGTAGATGAAAATATGAGGAGGAATATTAAAATGAAAAAAGTAATCACCTTTATGTTAATTGTTATAATGTGTTTATCATTAATTGGATGTGGTAAGTCAAAAAAAGAAGTTAAAAATATACCTGTAGCTGATATAATGGCCGCTGTTGAAAAAGAAGTAGAGTTTAGACCTATGGAAAACTTTCAAAGTGGAGATATTTTAAATGCTCAATATTATATAAAGGATGAAGATGTAGAAGAATATATAATAAAGAAGGCAATGATGAATGTTTCAGCATCAGAAATTACAATAATTAAAGCAAAAGATGAATCAAAGGTTGAAACTATAAAAAATGGTGTAGAAAAAAGACAAGAGGATTTAGACAAACAGTGGTCTCAATATTTACCGGATCAACATGAATTAGTAAAAAATGCAAAAATAAAAGTTGTAGGAAATTATGTGATTTTTATAGTAGATGAAGAAAGTGAAAAAATAGAAAAAATAATAGATTCACAATTAAAATAAGATTATATAAAGGGGCTGTTGCAAAACTAACTTAAGGTTAGAAGAGTGATATGCTCCCTTTTTCACGTGTAATTTGATTAATGGTAAAAAAATTAAGAATCTATTTATAAAAGTATATAAGAAAGGTTTCATAAATTTTATTAATTAAAATTTTTATGTAATAATATATATGAATATAGCAATAAATATAAAAATGAAAAGAGGTTACAAAGATGAAAGTTGTAAAGGCAGAACTAAAAGCAATAAGATATAATGGGGTAGACGTAAAAGTTCATAATGGACTTATGGGGATATTAGTTTCAATGGATAAACAAAATATTACATTTAATGATTTAATTAACCATGATGTATATACTAAAGTTATATTACTTACAAGAAAATGTTGTTCTTGTGCTCCTACATTAATAATGGAAAGTGGCGTAAAGGAAGATGACGATAAAGAGATAATAGAATTGATAGATAGAATTTTAGAACTTATAGGTAATGACATAAAAGAAGCATTTGAAAAAGAAAAAAGATAGTAATATATAGTGAATGTCTTAAATTATAAAATTTAAGACATTCACTTTTTTATAAAGATTTTGCTGAAAATTACGAATATTAGATAGTGGACTAGTTTATAGAAATGAGACATAGATTAAGATATAAGGATGAAAAAAATGAAAAAAGAAGAAGTATACATTGTTGATTTTAAACTAGAGAATGAAGAGATTATAAAGCAATATTTTTACAGGTGGATAGAAAGTAGGAGGCATATTCCTAAAAATTTTACAAAAGAAATAAGATTAATGAGTGTAAGACCATACTATATGCCTTGTTACGTATGTAATTTAAAAATTCAATTAGATTACACTATAAGAGTGCAAAAAAGATATAAAATTCGAAGGGGAATGAGCACTATAATTGATGATGATGAAATGTTTTATATAAAAGATTATTCTCTTTTCGCATCTCAAGTGATACCTAGATATGATATGGATCAAATATCACCTTATGATTTTTCTAAAATGCATATAAGTGGAGATGAAACGAAAGATGCACCAAAAGAAAAATTTATTCAAGTATATGATGATTGTATAAATCATTATAAAGGTGCAGTTATGAAAAAATTAGAAGATGTTATTAATAAAAAACTCTTGAAACAGAATACTAAAGAAATGAAGAAAAAATTTTATAAAGTAAAATCACATGAAATAATTGATGAGGAATTTTATAAAGTATTAGTACCAGTTTGGGTATGCAAGTATTCCTATAACATGAAAACTTACTATTGTATATTTAATGGTCAAAGTGGAAAAGAGTTTGGACATACACCTTCTAGAAAAATAGATAAAATATTTCTATCAGTGGTTATTTTCTTAATAATAATGATAATATCAGTTTTTTTATTTATATATATGATTAAATAAAATATAATAAAGTTAAAGAAATTTATATTAGGGCGTTTTTAAATATTTTAAAAATATTTAAAAATGCTTTTTTATATGTTTTTTTAGAATATAGTCTAAAATCAAAATTAAAGCCAACTATATTTGAAATGCAAATTCAATATTTATAAAATTCAAACAAACGTACAATAAAAAGAATAAATAAAAATAATATACGTATTATGTCGAACAAAAATAAAAATATTTTCAAAAAAGTACTTTTAAAAAAGAAAAATTATGTTATAATAACAATATCGAATGATTATAAAAAAAATAAAAATAATGTTCGTATTAAAGAATGGCTTAGGGGGAAAAGTTATGCAAAATCAAATTTTTACTATTTATGTTGAGAAAAAACCGAATTTTAATTTGGAATCACAGGGAATGTTAAGAGATTTTACTGTAAATCTTAAGCTGAATAATTTAAAAAATGTAAAAGTCATAAATAGATATGATATAAAGGGAATAAATAGTCATGAATGTGAATTAGTTAAAGATTTTATTTTAAGCGAAGTAAATGTAGACAATTTATATGAAAAAATTAATATAGAAAATAAAAATTCATTTAGGGTTGAATATCTTCCAGGCCAATATGATCAAAGGGCAGACTCAGCTATGCAGTGTATTCAAATATTAACTCAAAAAGAAGATTTAAAAGTTAAAACTAGTAAAATAATTATTTTAGAAGGATTACTTAGTGAGAATGACGTAGAAAAAGTGAAAAAATACTACATAAATAATGTGGATTCTAGAGAAGTACCAGTAAATGAAATGGCTAAATTTAATGAAGAAAATCTTGAGATTAAGCCAGTTCAAATTATAGAGGGGTTTATAAATTTAGAAGAAGATCAATTGGATAATTTTATAAAAGAAAGATCTTTAGCAATGACATTGGATGATTTAAAGCTTGTTCAAAGTTACTTTAAAAATGAAGAAAAAAGGAATCCTACTATAACGGAAGTTAAAGTTATAGAAACTTATTGGTCAGATCATTGTAGACATACTACATTTCAAACAATATTAACAGATATTGAAATTGAAGAGGGTAAATTTTCAAAACCTATAAAAGAGGCTTTAGAAATATATAATAATTATAGAAATGAGTTATATAAAGACAAAGATAAAGCTGTGACACTTATGGACATAGCCGTAATTGGAATGAAAAAGTTAAGAGCTATAGGAAAATTAGATGATTTAGATGTTTCAGAAGAAATAAATGCTTGTAGCATAATTATAGATGCAGATATTGATGGGAAAAATGAGAAATATTTAGTGATGTTTAAAAATGAAACACACAATCATCCAACAGAAATTGAACCTTTTGGAGGAGCATCTACTTGTCTAGGTGGAGCTATAAGGGATCCGCTTTCAGGAAGAAGTTATGTATATCAGGCTATGAGGATTACTGGATGTAAAAATCCTAAGGAAGATTTAAAAAATACATTAAAAGGAAAATTACCACAAAGAAAAATTACAAAAGAAGCGGCAAAGGGATATAGCAGCTATGGAAATCAAATAGGGTTAGCAACAGGATATGTACAAGAATTGTACCATGATGGTTATGAAGCAAAAAGAATGGAAGTTGGTGCAGTTATAGCAGCAGCACCTTATGAAAATGTAATAAGAGCAAACCCACAACCTACAGATAAAATCATTCTATTAGGTGGAAGAACAGGAAGAGATGGGGTTGGTGGTGCTGCAGGTTCATCTAAAGAACATAATGAAAAATCTCTTGAAAGTTGTAATGCTGAAGTTCAGAAAGGAAATGCTCCAACGGAGAGAAAAATTCAAAGGTTATTTAGAAATAAAAAAGTTACAACAATGATTAAAAGATGTAATGATTTTGGAGCGGGAGGAGTTTCTGTTGCAATAGGTGAACTTGCTCCAGGATTAAAAATAAATTTAGATTTAGTTCCTAAAAAATATGAAGGATTAAATGGAACTGAAATTGCAATATCAGAATCACAAGAAAGAATGGCAGTAGTAGTTAGTGAAAAAGATGTGGAGAAATTTATAGAATATGCACAAAATGAGAATTTAGAAGCTGTAGCAGTTGCGGAGGTTACAGAAGAAAAACGTATAGTAATGAATTTTAATGGTCAAGAAATTTTAAATATTTCAAGAGATTTCTTAGATACTAATGGAGCAAAAAGTTTTAATAAAGTTAAAGCAATAGCACCAAAGGAATCAGAAAATTATTTTGAAAAAAATATTTTTATGAAAAATACTTTTGAAGAAACAATAAAAGGTTTGATTGGAAATTTAAATATATGTTCACAAAAGGGGTTAATAGAAAATTTTGATTCTTCAATTGGAGGAAATACAGTAATTATGCCTTTCGGAGGCAGATATCAACAAACGCCCAATGAGGCAATGGTATGTAAACTTCCAGTTTTAGGAGGAGAAACTTCAACAGGTACAATAATGTCACATGGATTTAATCCATATATATCATCATGGAGTCCATTCCATGGAGCGTTTTATGCAGTTATAGAAAGTTTAGCAAAAATTGTTGCTATAGGTGGAGATTATAAAAAAGTTAGATTATCACTTCAAGAATATTTTGAAAAGCTAGGATGTGATAAAGAAAAATGGGGTAAGCCATTTTCAGCATTATTAGGAGCATTATACGCACAACATAGTTTTCAGATACCAGCTATAGGCGGAAAAGATAGTATGTCAGGAACTTTTAAAGATTTAAACGTACCTCCAACATTAATATCTTTTGCAGTATCAACAGTGGATGTTAATAAAGTTGTAACTCAAGAATTTAAAAAGTTTAATAGCAAGGTAATTTCTATAAATGCTAAAAAGAATGAACAGGAAATTGTAGATATAGATAAATTAAAACTTAATTTTGAAAAAATACATTCACTTATAGACAAAGAACTGGTTTTAGCATCCTATACATCAAAGTTTGGGGGGAGATTAGAGGCAGTAATTAAAATGGCTTTAGGAAATAAAATAGGATTTAAATTTAGTAAAGGATTAAATTTAAATGAAATTACTAAATTAAATTATGGAACTATTATATTAGAAATTAGTGATAATGTTAATTTGGAAAAAGAACTAGAAAATATTGATTATACTATTTTAGGGGAAACAACAAAGGAATACAACATACAGTGGAACAATGAAGTAGTTAATTTAGATGAAATAGAAAGCATTTATAATATGCAATTAGAAGAAATTTTTCCAACTGATTATACAAATAAAAGTATATACAATAAAAAAATAGAAAATTATAAAGTTAAAAACAAGTTAGAAATTAAGTCACCTTTAATAAAGGTTGCAAAGCCAAAGGTTGTAATTCCTGTATTCCCAGGAACTAATTGTGAGTATGATTGTGAAAGAGCATTTATAAAAGCGGGAGCAGAAGTTGAACAGGTTGTATTTAAAAATTTAACTTCAAAAGATATAGAGGAATCTATAGAAATTTTAGCTAAAAAAATAAAAACATCACAAATAGTTATGCTACCAGGTGGATTTAGTGCAGGGGATGAACCAGATGGTTCAGGTAAGTTTATAGCTACAGTATTTAGAAATAGCAAAATTAAAAATGAGGTCATGGAGCTATTAAAAAATCGTGATGGATTGATGTTAGGAATTTGTAATGGATTTCAAGCACTTATTAAACTTGGTCTTGTAACTTATGGCGAAATAACAGATTTAAATGAAAACAGTGAAACACTAACTAATAATTCAATAGGAAGACATATATCTTGTATGGTAAATACTAAAATAGTTTCAAATTCTTCACCATGGCTTTGTAAAACTAAGGTAGGAGATGTTTATACAATTCCAGTATCACATGGTGAAGGAAGATTTTATGGTAGTGAGGAAGGTATAAAAGCTTTATTTGAAAATGATCAAGTTGCTACACAATATGTTGATTTAAATGGAAATCCAACTTATGATATAAAATTCAATCCAAATGGTTCATTATATGCAATTGAAGGCATAACAAGTCCAGATGGAAGAGTATTTGGGAAAATGGGTCATAGTGAAAGAATAGGAACAAATGTTATAAAAAATGTTATAGGGAATCATGAACAGAAAGTTTTTGAGAGTGGAGTTCACTATTTTAAATAATAGATTTTAGGAGGGATATTTGTGAAAGTTGCAATTATATTTGGAAGTAAATCAGATACTGAAATTATGAGAAATGCTGCAAAATGTTTAAGAGAATTTGAAATCAATTTTGAGGCACATATTCTTTCTGCACATAGAGTGCCTGAAAAATTAGAAGAAGTTTTAAAACAGTTAGAAGAAGATGGCTGTGAATGTGTAATTGCAGGAGCTGGTCTTGCTGCACATTTACCAGGAGTTATAGCATCTAAAACTGTTATTCCAGTTATAGGAGTTCCTATAAAAGCAGAACTAAATGGATTAGATGCACTATATTCTATAGTACAAATGCCAAAGGGAATTCCAGTAGCTACAGTTGGTATAAATAATAGCTATAATGCAGCTATGTTAGCAGTACAAATATTATCTAATAAGTATCCTGAAATTAAAGAAAAATTAATTGATTATAGAAAAAATATGAAGAAAAACTTTATAAAAGAAAATGAAGGCGGGGTTGAATTATAATGGAGACTAAAAAATTAATGTATGAAGGAAAAGCAAAAAAAATATTTACATCAGATAAAGAAGATGAAGTAATTGTATATTACAAGGATGATGCTACTGCATTTAATGGTGAGAAAAAAGAAACTATTAATTCAAAGGGAATTTTAAATAATAGTATAACATCAAAGTTGTTTGAAATGTTAAATGATAGAGGTATAAATACTCATTTTATAAAAAAATTAAATGAAAGAGAACAACTTTGTAAAAAGGTTGAAATAGTTCCAGTAGAAGTAATAGTAAGAAATGTTGCAGCTGGTAGTATGGCAAAAAGATATGGTTTAGAAGAAGGTAGTGAATTAAAGACTACTGTTTTAGAAATAAGCTATAAAAATGATGATTTAGGAGATCCACTTATGAATGATTATCATGCTGTAGCTATGGGAATTACAACTTTTGATGAATTAAATGAAATATATGATAATGCAAGAAAAATAAATGAAATTTTAAAAGAATTTTATAAAAAACAAAATATAAAACTTGTAGATTTCAAATTAGAATTTGGAAGATTTAATGGGAAAATTCTTTTAGCTGATGAAATATCTCCAGATACATGTAGACTTTGGGATATGACAACGGGTATGAAATTAGATAAAGATAGATTTAGAAGAAATCTTGGTGATTTAGTAGAGGGATATACAGAAGTATTAAATAGAATGTCACAGGTGGAAAAATAGTATATATTTTGGTAGCAGTGAAAGCATCTTTAATAAAAGGGCAAAGGGTGGTAAAACATGGAAGATTTAAAAAAAGGGTATATTTATAATAATTTTTCTCCGGATAAATTTAAAGATGAATGTGGTGTATATGGAATTTTTAATACAGGAGAAGAACCATTAGAAGTAGGAAAAAGAGCATATTATGGACTTTATGCACTCCAACATAGAGGTCAGGAAAGTGCAGGAATAGTAAGTTTTGATGGTGAAAAAATGCATTCTCATAAAGATATGGGATTAGTTTCAGAAGTATTTAATAAGGAGATTCTTTCAAAACTTACTGGTTATAGTGCAATAGGTCATGTAAGATATTCTACTGCAGGTGGAAGCTGTATTAAAAATGCACAACCAATACTTGGAGAGTTTAAATTAGGAAATATAGCTATTGCACATAATGGAAATCTGACTAATGCAGATATAATAAGAGAACTTTTAGAAGATTCAGGATGCATATTTCAAACTTTAATAGATTCAGAGGTTATATTATATCTTATAGCAAGAAGTGCAAAAAAAGGAATTCTAAATGCAGTTGTTGATACAATGCAAGCAATAAAGGGTTCCTTTGCAATAACTATTCTTACAGAGAATGAACTTATAGGGGTTAGGGATCCCTATGGAATAAGGCCATTATGTATTGGAAAAATAAAAGATTCTTATGTTTTAGCATCAGAGAGCTGTGCTTTAGATGCAACAGGTGCTGAATTTATTAGAGATGTAGAAGCTGGAGAAATTGTAGTAATAAATAAAGAGGGGTTAAAAAGTATAAAATTTGGAGAAAAAAGCAAAAAAGCAGTATGTTCATTTGAATATATATATTTTGCAAGGCCAGATTCTAAAATAGATGGAATAAGTGTCCATAAATCAAGGTTTAAAGCTGGTCAGGAATTATATAGGGAGAACCCAGTAGAAGCAGATATAGTTGTAGCTGTTCCAGATTCAGGAATATCTGCAGCTATGGGATACTCAGAGGCTTCAGGAATTCCTTATGAATTAGGACTTATAAAAAATAAATATGTAGGAAGAACATTCATATCCCCAACTCAAGAAGAAAGAGAAAATGCTGTAAATGTAAAACTTAATGTTTTAAAAGAAAATGTTAGTGGAAAAAGGGTTGTCTTAATAGACGATTCTATAGTAAGAGGAACTACAAGTAAAAGGTTAGTTGAACTTTTAAGAGAGGCAGGAGCTAAAGAGATACATTTTAGGGTTTCATCACCAGTAGTTAAATTTCCATGTTATTTAGGTATAGATACTCCATATAGACGAGGCCTTATAGGTGCAAACATGGGAGTTGAGGAAATTTGCAACATAATAGGGGCAGATACTTTGGGATATTTATCAAAGGAAAAACTTTTAGAATGTCTAGATGAAAATATGGATTTTTGTATGGGATGTTTTCAAGGTGAATATCCAATATCAGCACCAATAAAATTTGAAGAATAAAACTTATAATTTTGTATAGTGGATAGTTGAATTAAAAAAACAGAAATAGCTATCCACTAAAAATTACATACATTTGGTGAAAGAGAGGAATGGGGAGAATGATAACTTATAAAGATGCAGGGGTCAATATAGAAGAAGGTTACAAAGCTGTTCAGCTTATGAAAGAGTATACTAAAAAAACTATGACAAGTGGAGTTTTAAATGGGTTAGGTAGTTTTGCTGGTATGTTTGAAATAGGATGTGGTTATGAAAATCCAGTATTAGTTTCAGGCACAGATGGAGTAGGAACTAAACTTGAAATTGCAATAAGCTTAAATAAGTTTGATACTATTGGTATAGACTGTGTGGCTATGTGTGTTAATGATATTTTGTGTCATGGTGCAAAACCAATATTTTTCTTAGATTATATAGCCTGTGGAAAATTAGAGTCCAACATTGCTGCTGATATAGTTAAAGGAGTTTCAAATGGATGCATACAATCAAGTGCAGCACTTATAGGTGGAGAAACTGCTGAAATGCCAGGGATGTATAAAGATGGAGATTATGATTTAGCAGGATTTGCAGTTGGAATTGTAGATAAAAAAGATATTATAGATGGAAGTAAAATAAAAGAAGGGGATGCACTAATAGGAATTGCATCTTCAGGAGTGCATAGTAATGGATATTCTCTTGTAAGAAAGCTAATAAAAAACTATGATGAAAAATTAGGTGATAAAACTTTAGGGGAGATTCTTTTAACTCCAACAAAAATATATGTAAAATCAGTTATGGAGATTATGAAAAGATTTGAAATACATGGTATGGCACATATAACTGGTGGTGGATTTTATGAAAATATTCCAAGGATGTTTAAAGGTGATTTAACTGCTGAAATAGAGAAGGATTCTTTTGAAATTCCAGAAATATTCAAATATTTAATGGAAAAAGGTGTAGATGAAAACCATATGTTTAACACATATAACATGGGAGTAGGAATGGTATTAGCTGTAGAGGATAATGATGCAACAAAGATTATAGAAACTTTAGATAAGTTAGGGGAAAAAGCATATAAAATAGGAAAAGTTGTATCAGGAGGGGAAGGCATTTGTTTAAAATAGCAGTTTTAATATCTGGAAGTGGAACTAATCTACAAAGTATAATTGACAATATCAAAGATGGGTACTTGAAAAACTGTACCATTGAATATGTAATTAGTGATAAAAAAGATGTATTTGGCTTAAAACGAGCAAAAGAAAACAATATAAAAACTATGGTATTTGATAAAAATGAACTAAAAGAAGACTTAAGTTACAGCATATTAAAATCTCTTAAAGGAAAAGTAGATTTAATAGTGTTAGCAGGTTTTACTTCTATATTAAAAGAAAATATAATAGATGAATTTAGGAATAAAATTATAAATATACATCCATCATTGATACCAAGTTTTTGTGGAAAAGGTATGTATGGATTAAAAGTTCATGAAGCAGTAATTGAATATGGTGTAAAAATAAGTGGATGCACAGTTCATTTTGTAGATCATGGAACAGATACAGGATCTATAATAATTCAAAAAGTAATTGACGTTAAAAGCACGTACAGTGCAAAGGAATTACAGCAAGAAGTTTTAAAAATTGAACATAAGGCTCTTCCAGAAGCTATAAAACTTATAAGTGAAGGAAGAATTAAAATAGATAAACGAAAAGTTATAGTAAGTTAAAACTATAAAAGTTAAAGGGTGATATTGATGATAAAAAGAGCATTAATAAGTGTATTTGATAAAACGAATATATTAGAATTTGTAAGATTTCTTCAAAAGAATAATGTTGAAATAATATCAAGTGGTGGAACTTATAAATATTTAAAAGAAAATCATATAGATGTAAAAGAGGTTTGTGAAATAACAAAAGCTGATGAGATGTTAGATGGAAGAGTTAAAACCCTTCATCCTAATATACATGGTGGCATACTGGCAATTAGAGATAATAAAAATCATATGGACACATTAAAAGAAAGAAAAATAGAAACTATAGATTTAGTTTGTGTAAACTTATATCCGTTCTTTGAAAAAGCTAAAGAAGATTTAGCTTTTGAAGAAAAAATAGAATTTATTGATATAGGTGGTCCAAGTATGCTAAGAAGTGCTGCAAAGAATTTTAAAGATGTTCTTGTTGTTAGTGATATTAAAGACTATGAAACTGTTATAAAGCAAATTAATGAAAATGGTGATGTAGATTATAAAACAAGAAAAAGTTTTGCAGCAAAAGTATTTAATTTAACTACTGCTTATGATGCCGCAATATGCAAATTTTTACTTGAAGAAGATGATGAAGAAAATTATTTTACTGCTTCATATGTAAAAGAAAATAATTTAAGATATGGTGAAAATAGTCATCAAAGTGCAATGGTTTATAAAAATACTAATGGATTCGGAATGCTTAATAATATAATTAAATTAAATGGAAAAGAACTATCTTACAATAATATAAAAGATATGGATATTGCATGGAAAGTTGTAAATGAATTTGAAGAAATAGCTTGTTGTGGATTAAAACATAATACACCATGTGGAGTGGCTATTGGAAATACTGTAGCAGATGCTTATAAAAAAGCACATAGTTGTGATCCGGTATCAATATTTGGAGGAATAGTAGCAATAAACAGGACTATTGATAAAGAAACAGCAACAGAGATGATAAAGACATTTTTAGAAATTGTAATAGCTCCAGATTTTACAGAAGAAGCTATCACAATTTTAAAAGAAAAGAAAAATTTAAGGGTTATAAAATGTACATCAAAGCCAAATGATAAAAAAGAAATTATATCTATAGATGGTGGTTTATTGGTTCAAGAATTAGATAAAAAAATGTATGATGATTTAAAAGTAGTTACAAAGGAAAATCCAAGTAATGAAGAAATGGAAGAGCTAATGTTTGCGATGAAAGTTTGCAAATATGTAAAATCTAATGCCATAGTTGTATCTAAAGATAAAAAAGCTATAGGTATAGCAGGTGGACAAGTTAATCGAATATGGGCAACAAAGCAAGCACTTGAAAGAGGAGAAGGAGCTACAGTATTGGCTTCTGATGCATTTTTTCCATTTAGGGATTGCGTAGATGAAATAGCAAAATCAAATATAAAAACTATAATTCAACCCGGTGGGTCGTTAAGAGATCAAGAATCAATAGATGCCTGTAATGAGTATGGAATAAGTATGGTATTTAGTGGAATAAGACATTTTAAGCATTAAATTTAAGAGTAAATCAAATAGTTACTAACTAAAGTTTAGGAGAGTGAAACATGAAGATATTGTTAGTAGGTAATGGTGGTAGAGAACATGCATTAGCACATAAGATGGCACAAAATCCTATAGTTGAAAAAATATATTGTTCTAAAGGAAATGGTGGAACTTATTTTGAAAAAAAATGCGAAAATATAGATATAGACAATATAGATGACCTAATAAATTTTGCACAAACTAATAATATTGAACTAACAGTTGTAGGTCCAGAAAAAGAGCTTTGTGAAGGAATTGTAGATAAATTTAAAGAAAAAGGTCTTAGGATTTTTGGACCAAGTAAAGAGGCAGCTCAACTAGAAGGCAGTAAAGCATTTTCAAAAGATTTCATGAAAAAATATGGCGTAAAAACTGCAGAGTATAGTAAGTTTTATAATTTAAAAGAAGCATTAAATTATGTTGAGAATTGTGTCTTACCAGTGGTTATAAAAGCAGATGGCCTAGCAGCAGGTAAAGGCGTTGTTATAGCAGAAAAAAGAGAAGAGGCAATAAAAGCAGTAAAAGATTTTATGGAAGATAAAATTTTAGGTAATGCTGGAGAAGGTTTAGTTATAGAGGAATTTTTAGAAGGTGTTGAAGCATCTATACTTTCTATAACAGATGGAGAAGTGATAATACCTTTTATATCTGCAAAAGATCATAAAGCTATAAATGATGGCAACAAAGGGCCTAATACAGGGGGAATGGGCACAATCGCTCCCAACCCATATTGTAATGAAGAAGTTTTGAAAGATTTTACAAAACATATAATGATACCAACATTAAACGGGATAAAAAAAGAAAAGTTGGATTATGTTGGCATAATCTTTTTCGGAATTATGATAACTAAAAAAGGCATATATTTACTTGAATATAATGTTAGAATGGGAGACCCTGAAACACAAGTAGTACTTCCGCTTATGGAAAGTGACTTAGTAGAACTAATAAATAGTGCTATAGATAAAAAATTAAAAAGTACTAAAGTTATATTCAAAAATCAGCATGCTTGTTGTGTTATAGCTTCATCGAAGGGATATCCGATAAAATATGAAAAGGGTTTTGAAATAACAGGAGTAAACAAAGTTAAAGCTAAAACTTTTTTTGCGGGAGCAGAAGAGAAAAATGGAAAATTAGTAACTAATGGTGGAAGAGTATTAGGGGTAACCTCAATAGGAGAAACACTAGAGGAAGCAAGATATAAAGCTTATGATAACATAAATAAAATATATTTTGATGGTATGTATTATAGGAAAGATATTGGAAAATAGATTTAGAACAAAAAACATTATGAGTTTCATAGTGTTTTTTATTTTAATATGAAAATTATCTAAATAAAAAGAATTTGTTATTTCTTTATGATATAATTAAAAAGTGATTTTAAAAGTGTATATACATATTATTATAGATAGGAGTGAAATACTTGGAATTACTTGAAAAGTTTTTTAAAGATTGGGGAATACCAATTTTATGTGCTGTTTTTTTAGCATTTTTGGTAAACAGATTCATATTCTTTAATGTTAATGTACCAACAGAATCTATGTATCCAACTATAAAACCTGGTGATAAGATATTTGTTACTAGAATTTATAATCAGGAATCACTTCAAAGAGGAGATATTATAGTATTTAAATCAGATGAATTGGAAGAAGATTTAATAAAAAGACTTATAGGTCTTCCAGGTGATCACATTGAAATAAAAGCTGATGGAACTATGTATATTAATGGTAAACTAATTGAAGAAGATTATGTAGTCTATAATAGTGACAAAGAAGCTATTTTTGATGTTCCAGAAGATTGTTATGTATTTTGTGGAGACAATAGAAATAATTCATTGGATGCAAGATATTGGGATAATCCGTATATAAATTATAAAGATATAAAAGGAAAAGCAAGGTTTATAATAAGCCCATTTAGCAGATGGGGAAAATTGAATTAACACTGAAAGCTATATTAAAATTTTAGTATAGCTTTTTTATTGTTTATTTTTAATAGTTAACGATAAATTTTCTTAACAGATAACTTTAAATAATGTAAAATATACATATAAATGTAGGGGGAGGAGAGAAAATGAAGAAGTTTATAAAAGATTGGTTATGGATAATTATAGTAGCATTAATAATAGCAGGGGTAACTAATAAATTTATTTTTTTTAATATAAAAGTAACAACTGGATCAATGTTACCAACAATACAGTTAGATGATACCATATTTTGTACAAAAATTTATGGTGAAAAGTCTATTAAAAGAGGAGAAATAATAGTTTTTGAATCAAAAGAATTAAAAGATGACTTGGTTAAAAGAGTAATAGGACTTCCAAATGATCATGTTGAATTTAAAAATGATGGAACTGTTTATATAAATAATAAGAAGTTAGAAGAGCCTTATGTAGTTAATAATAGTGATAAGACTGGAATTTTTGATGTTCCTGAACATTGTTATCTTTTTGCAGGGGATAATAGGGCTACATCATTAGATGCAAGAAGTTGGGATAATCCTTACATAAATTATAAAGATATAAAAGGAAGAGCTAAATTTGTAATAATGCCTTTTAGTAGATGGGGAAAATTAGATAAATAATTAAAAGCTATATTAAAATTTAAATTTTAATATAGCTTTTAATTATGGAGTTTCTTAACAGATAACTTTAAATAATGTAAAATAAAATTATTAAATATAGTTAGGAGAGAAAGTATGAAGAAGGTTATAAAAGAATGGCTGGGGATAATTTTAATAGCATTAATAATAGCAGAGGTAACTAACAAATTAATTTTTTTTAATATAAAAGTTCCTACAGGTTCAATGTTACCAACAATACAATTAGATGATGTTATATTTTGTACGAGAATTTATGGTGAGAAATCAATTGAAAGAGGAGAAATAATAGTTTTTAAATCAAAAGAACGAGATGAAGATTTAGTTAAAAGGGTAGTAGGGCTTCCAAATGATCATGTTGAATTTAAAAATGATGGAACTGTGTATATAAATAATAATAAGTTAGAAGAGCCTTATGTGGTTAATAATAGTGATAAAACTGGAATTTTTGATGTTCCTGAACATTGTTATCTTTTTGCAGGGGATAATAGGGCTACGTCATTAGATGCAAGAAGTTGGGATAATCCTTACATAAATTATAAAGATATACAAGGAAAGGCAATATTTGTAATAAAGCCTTTTAGTAGATGGGGAAAACTTAAATAATAAAATAATCCTTTAAAATACATATAAGTGTTTTAAAGGATTATTTTATTTTAAATAAATATAAATTTAAAAAATAATAATTTTTCAATTAAATAAAAATATTTTTTATTTAATTATTGAGTTTGTTCATGAAAAGTGCAATAATTAAATTATAAGTTAACAAAATGTTAAAAATTATTTTCCAAGAAAGGAAGTTGTATATATGGATATTAATCAAAGAATTGACGCTATGCGTAATGAAATTATTGCCTCAACAGCAGAACTTGTTAAAATAAGAAGTTTGGAAGGTGAAGCTAAACCAGGTATGCCTTTTGGAGAAGATGTAGATAAGGCTTTACAATGTGCTTTAAAAATGTCAGAAAAGTTAGGCTTTAAAACAGTTAATGTTGATGGATATGCAGGATATGCAGAAATCGGAGAAGGTGAAGAATACGTTGCATCTCTTGGACACTTAGATTTAGTTCCAGAAGGAGATGGATGGATGTATCCACCATATGCTGCTGAGATACATGACGGAAAAATGTATGGAAGAGGAACTTCTGATGATAAAGGACCGGTTGTTGCTTGTCTATATGCATTAAAAGCAATAAAAGATTCAAATCTTCCAATGTCAAAAAGAATAAGAGTTATATTTGGAACAAATGAAGAAACTGGTGGGGAAGACATTCCATATTACTTAAAAAAAGAAAAAGCACCAGTATTAGCGTTTACGCCAGATGCTGATTTCCCAATAATAAATGGAGAAAAAGGTATAACAATATTTGATTTAGTTAAAAATTTTGTTCCATGTGACAAAGAGGGTAAAGTTATAATTGAAAGCATAGTTGGTGGAAATGCTGCAAATATGGTTCCAGATTATTGTGAAGCAGTTTTAACTTGTGCAAATGCTGAAGAAGTTAAAAATACAGTAGAAGCTTTTGCAAAAGACAAAAAATATGAAATGACAGTTAATATAGAAGGTAATAAAGCAATTATTAAATCTATAGGAGTTTCTGGACATGGAAGTACACCAGAACAAGGAAAAAATGCTATAATGCAATTAGTTACATGTTTAGCAACTTTAGATTTAAGAGATGATGAAGTATCTGATTATGTTAAATTCTTTGATGAAAAAGTTGGTATGGAAGTAGATGGAAAGAGCTTTGGAGTTTATCTTGAAGATGAACCATCAGGAACATTGTCATTTAATTTAGGAAAAATTAATTTAAATAGAAAAAGTGGATCAACTACATTAAACTTAAGATATCCAGTTACAAAAACGTTAGATGATATGATGACTCCATTATGTACAACTTTAGGAACTACAGGAATAATGATGGAAAACTTCTCTCATCAAGAACCTTTATACTTTGAAACAGATCATCCATTAATTCAAAAATTAGCAAAAGCTTATAGTGAACAAATGGACGAAGAAGCTAAATTTGTTTCAATAGGAGGAGGTACTTATGCTAAAGAAATGCCTAACACAGTAGCATTTGGACCAACATTCATAGGACAGCCGAGTACAGTTCATCAACCAAATGAATATATAGATATAGAAGAATTAATAAGAATTTCAAAAATATATGCACATGCATTATATGAATTAGCAAAATAATTAATAAAATAATAGAAAACACCTAAGAATTTTTCTTAGGTGTTTATTTTTAATTAGAAAAATAAAAATATAAATTTGCAAACAAATAAAATCTTTATAAAATTCAATATTTTTTAAAAATATTATAAAATATATGGATAAAATAGGAAGGTGATGTTATAATATAAATATATTGTTAATAAGTTAAAAGAAATTTAATAATTATTTAGGAGCGTATTATGATTTTTTTATCTATGGTATCTTTAATTACTGCTATAATTTTATTAGTGTTTATGGAAAACCCTTCAATAATATTAGCTTTTGGTCTTATATCTATAAGCTTTATAAGTTCTTTAAGCAGTTTAAAAAAACTATCCAATAATGTTGAAGGTGCTTTAAAAAATAAAGAATTTAAAATAATAAGTAATAAATCAATTAGTATTTGTTCTGCAATTTTAATTTTGAATGTATTTATTGTAAGTTCATTAATTTTAATTTTCTTTTTACAAAAAATAACTTAATATAGATTTTTGAGTCTGAAAATTTAAAATGTTAAATAAATATACTGATATACTTAATATGTATACTCAGTTATTTTTATTTAATTTTATTAATTAAAAATAACTTTATAATGAGCATTTAATTGGAATAATATGACTCTATTTTAAATAGTATTATACAGTAAAAATTAAATTTCATTGTGAGGTTTTTTATTATGAAAATAAAAGAAATAAAAATAGGTAAAATAGATATACCGTTAAAAAGAAAGTATAAGCTTCCAACAAGAGAAATAACAACTTCAGAAGAAGTTGTTATAAAAATTATAACTGATACTGGAGAAATTGGTTATGGTAGTGCAGCTCCAGCACCAATGGTTACTGGAGAGACAGAGAATTCTATAATTGGGGCTATAAGATATATAGAAGATTATATAAAGGGTATGGAAATTAGCTCTTTAGAATCTATAATAACTACTATGGAAAAAGTTATTAGAAGAAATCCAAGTGCTAAGGCTGCCATAGATATAGCACTTTATGATTTAGCAGGAAAGAAGTATAATGAGCCTTTATATAAGTTTTTAGGAGGAAGTACAAATGTTACTATAACAGATACAACTATAATGAATGATTCTATTGAAAATATGGCCAAAAATTCATTAGAAGCTATGCTTAATGGTTATACAGATTTGAAAATTAAGTTAGGGTATGGGAGTTTTGAAAGGGATATTGAAATTCTTCAGGTTATTAAAAAGTCAATAAGAAAATCTGCAAGAATAAGAATAGATGGTAGTGGTGCATGGAGTGCAAAGGAAGCAATAAAAATAATAAAAAAATGTGAAGAAATAGGACTTGATATAGATTTTGTAGAGCAACCAGTTAAATATTGGGATATAGAAGGTTTAAAGAAAGTTAAAGATAGTGTGGATACTATGATTTTAGCTGATGAATCTGTATTTGGATATTCTAGTGCAGAAGCTTTTAGAGTAATAAAGAATAGAACTTGCGATTATATAAATTTAAAACTTATGAAAAGTGGAGGAATCCATAATGCAATAAAAATATATAATATGGCAGAGACTATGGATATAAAGTGCATGATGGGATGCATGATAGAAAGTAAAATAGGTATAACTGCTGCTGCTAGCATGGCGATGGCTAAAGATAATATGATAACCTCAGATTTAGATACTATGCTTATATTTGAAGAAGATCCTATAGTAGGTGGAGCAACTTTTGAGAAAAATAAAATAATATTAAATGATGAGCCAGGTCTTGGAATTAAAGAAATAAAAGGATGGAAAGAAATAAAATAAAGGACACCATAGGTGTCCTTATTATTTTGTAGATATTATAGCTAATTTATGAAGGGCTCTAGTTGCCATTACATATCTTAATTTTTTTATATTATCGTAGTAATTATTTTTATATTTATTACTCTCAATTAGTATAACACCATCAAATTCTAATCCTTTTGCAAAATATGAAGGTATTATTGTAATTCCATGAGTATATTTTATATAGTCTTTATTAATTAATTTAAAGTTCAATTTATTTTGCAACATAGAGTTCAATTCTAAAGCTTCATTTTCATCATAGGTTACTATAGCTATATTTTCTAAATTTTCATCTCTCATTTTTTGAGCAATAGATATTATTTGTGATTCTAACTCAGACTTAGAATTAGAGATAGTCTTTTCAACTTGTTCACCAGAACGGACTAATGGAACTATTTTATCTTCATCTAGAAAATTATTAGCATAGTCCATTATTTCTTTAGTAGAACGATAGCTTTTATCTAGTTTATAGTTAGAAACTTCTAAGTCATTTAAATAATTACCTAAGGTTAACATAGCTGGTTCACCATTTAAAGGTAATAGACGTTGATTACTATCACCAACAATTGTAAATGAATTACACTTAGTAATTTCTTTTATTGTAGCAAATTGAACTGGAGAATAATCTTGTGCTTCATCTATTACCACATGTTTTATCTCATCTTTTAATTTAAATCCTTCTAATTTAACTTTAAGATATAGAATTGCAGCTAAATCTAATTCTGTTAAATCTAAGTTAGTATTAAACTCAGTATAAAGATCCATAATAGATGGTGCATTTAAATAAGATAAAGATTTTTTTAGTTCTATTATATCTTGTATAAGTTCTTGTATTGCAAGTTTTCTTTTGAAGTCTAAATCATTTATTTCTAAAATTAATTCATCTTTAGAAAGTTTTGATTTAATAACCTTGAAATTATTTTCAATAGCTCTAAATTCTGTATCTCTAGCATCTTTTAGCTTAGAAAAAATTATTTTTTTAATTCTTTTGCTTCGTTTGAATAGAGGCATGTATTTAAAATCTTCTTCAAACATATTTTGAATATCCTCTTTGCTTATAATTAAATTACCTCTAAGGGATATATCCTCATATTTAAATAAGTTAGCATTAAGAGACTCTATATATGTATCTAGTGATATTTTGAAATCTATGGAAGATTTATAAGCAATTTCTTCTATAAATGTTTTATCACCGTTTAATACTTTTTCCATAACATCTTTTAATGAAAAAGCTTCTTCTAAATCTAAAATTTCAAGAGCAAAATCTATAAATGTAGATTGTTTTACTCCACTTTCTCCAAGGCTAGGAAGCACATCAGATATATAATCCATAAATATGTGATTAGGGCCTAGGATAAGAACTTTGTTTTCTAAAGATTCTCTGTTGTTATATAAAAGGTATGCCACTCTATGAAGAGCAATGGTAGTTTTACCACTACCAGCTACACCATCAACAACAAGTGCTTTATATTTATCTTCTCTTATAATTTCATCTTGTTCACTTTGTATTGTCATTATAATATCTTTTAATTTTTGTGATGAATTCTTACTTAATACCATTTGAAGTATATCATCATTTACATTCACTGCAGAATCAAACATTCCTTCAAGTATGCCTTTTTTTATTATGAATTGACGTCTGCCTAATATATTTACATCAACTTTTCCCATAGGAGCATTATAGTGACTTTCTCCTAAAGAACCATGATAGAATAATGATGATACAGGGGCTCTCCAGTCAACAACAACTGGTTCAAAGGTGTTATGAGGAGTAACACCAAACCTACCTACATATATCTTATCTATTCCAAAATCTTCTTCTCTAAATTCAACATTTCCAAAGTAAGGAGAAGTTTTAAGGATATTAAGTTCCTTAAGTTTTGTATCAATAGATTTAAAGGCTTCTTCTTTTACATACCTTTCATGGTCAAAGTAATCAATTAATTTATCTTCATCATCTTTATAGTCATCTAATATATTCTTTCTATATTCAACTATGTAATCAACGATTTCTTTTCTTTTATCTAAGTATATCAATATTTCATCATTAATTAACTCAATTACCTCTGATAATTTTTCTTTTTCTATACCGAATTCTAGTTCTTTTTTTAATTCATCGTTCATAAAAAATCCTCCCTTCAAAGGCTGTAAAAACAAAATTTTTCTATGACACTATTTATAAGTTTAAACAAATTATGAAAACTTATAACAATAGAGTACCTAATATTATAACCCTAGATTTATAATATTAAAAGATAAAGATAGTAAATTTTAAAATTTCTTAGTTCATAAATAAATATATTAAAATTTAATGTCAAAATCATATAATGGAAAACTTAGAATTGTAATAAAAAAATATAATATAAATCTAATAATAATACAGTTAAAACTAAAGTGTATAATTATGCAATGATATATTAGAAAACATGAATATAAACATTGAGAAGTTAAAAAATATTTTTAGATAATCGCTAAGATTGAAGATTTATAAAAGTAATAAGACAATATTTATAAAATATTTAGAATATTCTATGAATTTTACAATTATTGTGGTATATTTATACTAAAAGAAAATAAAATCGCATAAATATTATTCTATATAAACTTTTAGATAAATTTATAAGTAATATAAATATAATTTTAATTTATAAAAGGGGGAGACTTTCATGGGAAGTGACAAAATGTGTAAAAAACCATCACTTATGGTATCTTTAATACCATTTATTTCGTTAATAATATTTATGTTATTAGGTGTAATTGTATTTGATTCTGCACCGCAAATTCCTTTAATTATATGTTGTGTAATAACAGCTTTTATAGGTAAAGTTTTAGGAATAAGTTGGGATGACATGGAAAAGGCAATGATAGAAACTAATTCTATGGCTATGCAAGCTAACTTTATTATTATGATAGTTGGATGTTTGGTTGGAACTTGGATTGCAGGTGGAGTAGTTCCAGGTATGATATACTATGGCTTGAAAATGTTTACACCAACAATGTTTTTATTTTTACTACCAGTGATATGTGCCATAGTATCAGTGTCAACTGGTAGTGCGTGGACTACAGCAGGAACTATGGGAACAGCAGCAATGGGAATTGGAGCTGGACTTGGTATACCAGCACCTATAGTAGCAGGAGCAGTTGTAAGTGGAGCATCTTTTGGAGATAAATTATCACCATTATCAGACAGTACAAATTTAGCTGCTGGAGTAGTTGGAACAAATGTTTTTGATCATATAAGGCATATGCTTTATACAACAATACCAAGTTTTACCATAGCAGTAAGTTTGTTTGGTCTTATTGGTCTTAAATATAAAGGAGCTATTGTAGACACAACTCAAATTGATGCTATATCCAAGACTATATTGGCAACATTTCATATAAGTCCATTAATTTTCATTGCACCTTTATCAGTAATATTAATGATAATATTTAAAGTTCCTGCTATACCAGGAATGATAGGCGGCGCTACAATTGGAACAATATTTGCGTTTTCACAAGGAAATAGTATACCAGAAGTTTTACATGCATTATTTTATGGAGTTCAACTAAGTACTGGAAATACAATGGTAGATTCTCTTTTAAATAGAGGTGGATTACTTTCAATGATGGAAACAATTTCTCTTGTTATGTGTGCATTAGCTTTTGGTGGACTAGTTAAGAGAATAGGTTGTTTAGATACTATAATATCCGTAATACTTAAACACTGTCATAGCAGAGGAAGTATTATTCTATCCAATATAGTAAGTTGTATAGCCATGAATTTTATGGCAGCAGATCAATATATGTCAATAGTTATTCCAGGTCAAATGTACAAGCCTGTATATGAAAAATTAAACTTACATCCTACAAATTTATCAAGAGTTTTAGAAGATGCAGGAACTTTAACTTCTGGGTTAGTACCATGGTCAACCTGTGGTGCAATTTACTTTACAACCTTAGGGGTAAGTGCTTTTGCTTATGCACCATTCCACTTTTTAGGATTTATTAATCCATTAGTTTCAGCATTTTATGGTTATACAGGTATAGCATTAAAACCATTAGATTCAAGCAAACCAATAGGAAATATATTAAGTGAAAATAATGCTTTAGATAAAGATAATACAGTTAAAATATAAAGAAAAAAGGTAGCTTACTAAGCTACCTTTTATTTTTATAAAAAGTATATTATTGACACTCTAATATTATACGACGTATAATATACATAAAGATATAATATTATAGGTAAAAATAATAAGGTTAAATTAATTTATAAAATTTTATTATAAATAAAAAGATATTTTTAGTATTTAAAGTTATCCCTATATTAATGAAATAAGGAGGACAAAAAATGGCTTTTCAGTTAGGAGCTGCTTTATTAGATGCATGCGTATTAGCCATCCTAATGAAAGAAGATACGTATGGATATGTGCTAACTCAGCAAGTTAGAGAAATTATGAATATTTCTGAATCTACATTATATCCAGTACTTAGGAGACTACAAAAGGAAGGATGCTTACAAACCTATGATCAACCTTTTCAAGGTAGAAATAGACGTTATTATAAAGTAACAGAAGAAGGCAAAATAAAATTTAAAGAGTATTTTAATGAGTGGAATGATTATAAAAGTAAAGTTGATAAAGTTTTAAAGGGAGGGATAATTGATGAATAGAGTAGAATTTATTAGTGAATTGAGGTCTAAATTAAAAAGATTGCCTAAAGATGAAATTGAAGATGCTTTAAATTACTATAATGAATATTTTGATGAAGCTGGTATAGAGGATGAGCAGCAAGTTATGGAATCTCTAGGTTCTCCATGTGATATAGCATCACAAATATTAGCGGATTATTCACTTAAAGATATGTCTTTAAAGCCTAACTCTACTAAAAAAGGGATTTCAGCAGTTTGGTTTGCTATATTGGCAGTTTTTGCAGCACCAATAGCACTACCATTAACAATAGCAATCTTTTTAACTGTAGGAGCTATTGGGGTTGCAGTAATAGCTATTATCATTGCATTTTTATTAACTATGATAGCTATGGGCGGAGCAGGAATAGTTGCAGTTATTTCAGGAATTGTTGTGATTTTTAAAGATATACCAACAGCACTTATATTTATCGGTGGAGGAATTGTAGTAGTTGGAATTGATGCTTTAATTTTTCTACCTATAACATATTTAGCAAACAAAGGTTTCAGATTTATAGCTAATACAACAAATAAGATATTAAATAAAGCTAAAAAGAGAAGGGGGGTTAAAGGAAATTATGAATAAAAGAGTTAGAAAAAGAATAGCAATTATAGCTATTGGTATGATATGTGTAGGAAGCATAATGACTTATATTGGATATTTGTTAGGTGGTTCAAAAGACATAAGTTTAAATATAAAAGATGGATTAATTATAAATAGTTCAAAGGAAAGATATAAAGAAACTATTTCTTTAGATGAGTTTAATAGTATTGATGTTGAATGCAACACTAATATAGAATTTTTAAAATCAGATAAATATGAGTTAGAATTTGATGTTCCACAAAACAGTGGAAAGATTTCCTATTATATTAAAGAGGGTAAATTATTTTTAAAGCAAGACATAGAAAGGGGAGTAAATTTTAATTTTGATTTAGGCGTTGAAAAGAATAATTCAGAGAAAGGTTACATTAAAATATATGCTCCAAAGGAAATGAAATCTAAAGAGTTAAAAATAACATCTAGATTTGGAAATATAACAGTAGATGGTTTAGAGGCCAGTGGTACTATTAATATGAATATGAGTAATGGTAAGTTAAATGCTAGTAATATTAAAGCTCAAAATATTAATGTTTCTAATAAATACGGTGGAGTTAAACTTGAAAATGTTAATTGTAATGGGTTGGATGTAACTTTAAATAATGGTAAGTATATTGGAAATAATGTATCTACTAAGAATTATACTTTAAGAAATAGTTATGGTAATAATGACCTTTCTAATAGCAAAAGTGAAATATTAAATATTGACATTAAAAATGGTGAATTAAATATTGATAGCATGAATGGTGGAAATGCTAATATAGTTAATAATTATGGAAAAGTGTATGCAAATGCGTTACAAACAAATGATTTAAAAATGAATTTAACTAATGGAAATGCAGAAATTAATGGTGAGTTTAAAGGTACATCAGAAATAAATTCAAAGTATGGAAATGTGTTAATTAACACCTCTTTAAATAAGGAAGATTATGATTATGATATTAAAAGTGACTTTGGAAAAATTAAAATAAATGATAAACAATATGAAAAACAGGCCGAAAGAAATGAAGGCTCTAGTAATATTTTAAAGGTTAAGTTAAATAATGGAGATGCTAACTTAAACTTTAAATAGTGTAATAAGCTCAGTAAAATACTGGGCTTATTTTTATGGAAAAATTAAAAACTTTATAAAACCTTTAAAAATTCCCTTTATAATTCTTATTGTTTACAAAAATAACAACATTAGGGGGAGAGTTTATGTTAGAGAAAAAAATAGAAATAAAAGGTGTAAGTAAAAAAATAAAAAATAGAACTATATTAAGTGATATTTCCTTTGATATTTATAAAGGTGACATTTGTGGTTTTTTAGGTCCTAATGGTGCGGGAAAAACTACTTTAATTAGAATTATTACAAATTTAATTTCTCCAACAAAAGGGGAAGTGAAAATAAATGGCATAGATGTTGTTAAACAAAGAAAAAGTGCATTATTGAATCTTGGCGCAATAGTAGAAGAACCTGTATTTTTCCCATTTATGTCAGGAAGAAAAAATCTACAAAATTTAGCTATCCTGAACCCAGATATGTCAAAGGTTGAACAAAAAGAAAAAGTGGAAGAAGTTTTAAAAATAGTAGACCTTCAAAGTAGAGGTGATGATAAAGTTAAAACTTATTCTTTAGGAATGAAACAAAGGTTAGGAATTGCGCAAGCACTTTTAAATAATCCAGAAATAATTATTTTAGATGAACCGGCTAATGGATTAGATCCTATAGGTATGAGAGATTTAAGAAACCTTATATTTAAACTTCAAAGAGAAAAGAAAATAAGTTTTTTAATATCCAGTCATCTTTTAGACGAATTACAACAAGTTTGTAATAGATTTATTGTAATAAATGAAGGAAACCTTATATGGGAGGGTAGTAAAAAAGAACTAGAGAGTGTTAGTGATAATGGCAGATTAGAAGATGCATTTATAAAATTGGTAAGCAAATATTAGGCGGTGGATATGATTATGAAAAAATTATTTATTAGTGAATGGCAAAAGTTGTGGAGAAGAAAGGTTACATGGATTTTATTTATAACGACAGTATTAAATTTAATATATTTTATTAAATTTTCTATTAAAAATAATATTGGTATTACACCAGACAATCTTAAATATATTTCAGCATTAAACTTTCCAAGTAACTTACTTAAAAATCAAATAGTAAGCATTTTTGATATTATGGTAATTATCTTTATTGTCATGGCTGTAACAAATGAATATAGAACTGGTCAGTTAAGGATGGTAATGACAAGAAATATTTGTTTTGATGAAATTTTCAAAACAAAATATCTAGTTATAGTAAGTACTATGTTTTTATTTTTAACTGTAAATTTTCTTTTAAGTACTTTTTTAGGATATTTAGCTTTGCCACATGAAAATGTTAAGTTTCCATATTGTTTAAGAACTTTTACGATAAGTGAAAGTATTTCTTACAATATTAAATATTATATTGTTACAGGTATAGTTTTAGTTGCTTTTATATCAGTTATTATGTATATATCATTAATATCTAAAACTACTATAGAAGCGATAACATTAAGTTTGATATTCATGTTTATATCAGTGATGTTACCAGAGTTGTCTTTAATTTTTACAAGTAAAGGATCAAATATATATGAAATTTTAAACTTTTCTTGTCTAACAAGAATTCAATATTTAGGTATAGATCATTTGCTTTCAGAATCTCAAAAAGGAATTGGAATTATGATAACTTCTATTGCTTTTCACGGAATAGTATTTTATTTAATTGGACTGAGTTCATTTAATGACAGAGATTATTATATTTAAGGAGAAATTAAAATGAATAGATTAATAGCTTCAGAATTTCAGAGAATATGGAAAAATAGGCAAACTATATTATTACTTGTATTTTGCATAGTTATTACAATTGTATTTTGTATATGGAGATATGCATATCCAGCTGGTTCATATGATGCAGTAAATTATAATGTAGAATTAAACAGACTCAATTTTGCGCCATTTATATTTTATGAAGTAAGATTAGAATTAATGTATATAATATTTCCTATTATGTATATAAACTCAATTAGTCATGAAATATATATGGGAGCTTTTAGAATATATGCAACAAGACCATATAAAAAACATGAATTTATAATAAGTAAGATAATAGCATTAGCTTTAATAACTTTTATATTTGTATTTATAGTGTTTGCAATAAGTACAATTTTTGGATATTTATTTATGCCTAAAGTATCAAAAGTTAAGTTTTATAATATTCAACATGAATTTTCAATGATGCAGGCTTTTTTATATACTATAAAATTTTACATTATACAGTTTGTTATATGTTTATGTGTCTTAGGTTTATCAGTAGTTATTGGTACTATAATAAACAATTTTGTAATTTCCATTTTCGCTATTATTGCTTCAACAATAGCATTAGGATTTCACACTAAAATTTTTGAATTTATTAATTACACAACGACATATGGTTTCTATGTTTTAGGGGATAGTGTATCTATAAGTTTTTATATTAGCTTAGGAATGTTTTTAACAATAAGTTTAATTATAAGTATATTTTTATGGATAAGAAAAGATTACCTTTATTAAAGGGGGATACATCATTGAAAAAAATTATAGGTATATTAATTTGTGCATTTATGATTATAACACTAGGAACGGTATTAAATATTAAACATGAAAAATATAAAGAAAACAAAGCTATACAAGCCTTGAAAAGTAAGAAAATAGAATTAAAGACTGTAAAATATAATAATGGTTTTGAAGATTTAATGCCTTTAAAAAATATATTAAAAGATAAAAAAATTGTTGCTATGGGAGAAGCGACTCATGGGACAAAAGAATTTTTCCAAATGAAGCATAGAATGTTTCAGTTTCTCGTTGAAGAGATGAATTATAATATTTTTGCTATAGAAGCATCTATGCCTGATTGTGCGAGGATAAATGATTATATTTTATATGGAAAAGGAGATGCAAAAGATGCCGTAGAAGCAATGGGGTTTTGGACATGGAACACTAAAGAAGTTTTAGATATGGTAGAGTGGATGAGAGAATATAATAAATCTCATGACAATAAAATTAAATTTTATGGTTTCGATATGCAATCAAGTAGTTTGGCAGCTACAAATGTTATAGATTATTTAAAAAATATAGATCCAGATTATGAAATCAAAGTTCACTCTAAACTTGAGGAATTTAATGATAAAAAACTAGATTATGTTGTAGACAAAGAACTGCCTATTAATGATATCAAAGAAATAATAAATAATTGTGATAAAAAAAAGGATGAATATATTAAAAGATCTTCCAAAGAAAAATATGAAGTAAATAATCAAAATTTAAAAATTATGTGTGAGTTTTATGATGTTTTTGGTGAAAAAAGTAGTGATTTTGAAAAAGAAAATAAAAGAGATAAATATATGGCAGAAAATATAAAATGGATTTTAAATCATGAAAAAGAAGATAGTAAAATTATGATATGGGCTCATAATACACATGTATCAAAGCAAATAGACAATTTTAGTAATTTAGATAAAGAATATGAGACAGAAAATATAAAAAGAATAGGATCTAATTTATATAACATGTATAAAGATAAAATATATATTATTGGATTTGAATTTAATAAAGGAGATTTTAATGCTGTAGTATGCAATAAGGAAACTGGAAACCGTACAGTTAAAAAATGTACACTTCCATCATCTAAGAAAGGTTCAGGAGCATATATTTTTTCGAGAACTTCACCTATGTTCTTTATAGATTTTCAATCTTGTAGTAAAGATAAATATCTATTAAACATATTATTAGCATCACAAATGTATCATGATATTGGTGCAAACTTTGTAAATGAAAAAGCTAGCTTAAAATCTCAAGTTTTAAGTGAAAGGTATGATGGATTGATATTTATAGACACTACTAGTAATGCTGAAACTAATTAGGTATCAATAATGAAAATAGAAATAGACTAAGTATACATTTTATATAATGAAATGGATAAATTATACGGAAAAATAACATACAACTTAAATTTATACATCAAATTTTTGTTATCAGTTGAGAAAAATAAGTACAAATATAATTAGTTAAGAATTATGAATTAAGAATTTAGGATTAAAGTGACAACCACTTTCTGAAAATGATTAAGAAAATCTATAAATATAATTTGCTTTGCAAATTATAAAAAGATACGTTGAGAATTACTAGGAACGAAGTGAGTAGTAATAACCTCAACTGTTCACTATTCACTCTTAACTTTTAACTAAAATAATCTGTTAGTTATTGAAAAAATATTAATTTGAGTTTTCTCATTTGATAAATGAATAAGTTTAAGATTTAATTTGGAAGTCTATAACATTATAAAATTAAAGATTATTATAGTGGTATTTGATTAAATCATAGCTTGTAACCTTTTCTAAAGTTGTTTGTAAATATGCTAATATTATGCTAATATATATAAACATATGATAAAATGATATATGTTTTTTCTAAATTTCAAATTAATACAAATTTATAGGGAAACAAGCTATAATTTGAATTTAATTAATTAGGAGCTTGCATGACTTTTAGATTATTCAAGTTTTGAAATGAATAGTCAAAAAAAGATAAATTGGAACACTATAATAAATTAAACTTTTGAAAAAACTAAGGGAAATTTTATATATTAAGATTTGAAATAACGAACGGAGGAAATAAATTATGTCTAATTTACCAAATTGTCCAAAATGTAATTCAGAATACACTTATGAGGATGGAAGTCTTTTTGTTTGTCCAGAATGTGCTCATGAGTGGAATTTAGAATCAGAAAAAGAAAATAATGAAGATATAAAAGTTGTAAAAGATGCAAATGGAAATATCTTAAATGATGGTGATACTGTAACTGTAATTAAAGACCTTAAAGTAAAAGGAGCTTCATCATCTATAAAAATAGGTACAAAAGTAAAAAACATACGTTTAGTTGATGGAGATCATAACATTGATTGTAAAATAGATGGTTTTGGAGCTATGGAACTAAAATCTGAGTTTGTTAAAAAAGCATAATAAATAAATAACTAAAAAACTATCTTAGTATTAAGTATTAAAGCTTTATATTAAGATAGTTTTTGTTTTGTAAAATTTTATAAATTCATATATTTAATGTATAATTATTATTAATATTTTAATTAAGGTTTAAGGGTATAGAATATGTTTAATATAATGATAGTTGAAGATAATGAACAAATACAAAATGAAATAGCAAATATTTTAAATATTAATGGGTATAAAGCAATTAAAGAAAGAGATTTTGATGAAATTCCTAAAGCAGTTAAAGAGAAAGATCCACATTTAATTTTATTGGATATCGGTTTACCTTATAATGATGGTTTTAAAATATGTACCGAAATACGTAATTTTTCAAAAGTACCAATTATATTTGTAACAAGTAGAAACACTGATGTTGATGAACTTATGAGTATTACTTTAGGCGGGGATGATTTTATAACAAAACCATATAATACTCAAATTTTATTAGCACGAATAAATTCAATTTTAAAAAGAGCATATCCTAATGAAAGAAATATAGAAGTTATAGAGTACAAAGGTTTAAAACTTAATATATTAGCTAGTACTATAGAAAATGAAGGGAGTAGCATTGAACTTACTAAAAATGAGTTTAAAATAATACATTGTTTATTAAATAGTAAAGGAAAGATAGTATCTAGGATAGAAATTATGGAATATTTGTGGGAGAGTGCTTTATTTATAAGTGACAACACATTAACTGTTAATATGACAAGAATAAGAAATAAGCTTCAAAGTATAGGAGTGAAAGATTTTATCAAAACTAAGAGGGGACAAGGATATATGGTATGAATTTAAATGATTATTTAAAAGAACGAATAGGTATACTGCTTTTAAATATTGTATTGCTTATAGTTTTAATAATATTTTTATTTAGCGTAGGAAATACTTTTGAAGTCATAAAAGTAATAATTACTATGTGGGTACTTATATGTATTTTTTTATTTTTATATGATTATAAAAGAAAAAAGTCATATTTTAATACTATATTAAAGGTAATTAATAGTTTAGATAAAAAATATTTAATTGGTGAGATTATAGATGAGCCTTGCGATACAGTAGGAAAATTTTATTATAATTTAATGAGACAATCTAGTAAATCTATGCTTGAAGAAATAAATTTGAGCAAGTGTGTTCAAAAGGAGTATAAAGAATATATTGAAAAATGGATTCATGAAGTTAAAACACATATTTCTGCAATAAAGCTTATTGAAGAAAATAATAGAACTAAAAATTCTTCACTAGTATTGCATGAATTAGATAATATAGATAGATTTGTAGAACAAACTTTATTTTATGCAAGAAGTGAAGAGGTAGATAAAGATTATCTAATAAGGGAAATATCATTACAAAAATGCATAAATCAAGTTATTATAAGAAATAAGCAAATGTTTATATTAAATAACATAGAAGTTGAAATAAGTGGTGTGAATGAGAGCGTTTATTGTGATAGTAAATGGTTGGAATTTATAATAAATCAAGTAATAGTAAACGCCATTAAATATAGAAATAAAAATTTACCAATAATAAAAGTATATACAAAAGATATAAGTCATGGACTTAAATTAATTATAGAGGATAATGGTATAGGTATTCCTCAAAATGAGATAAATCGTGTTTGGGAAAAAGGGTTCACAGGAGAAAAGGGAAGAAAAGGTAATAACTCTACAGGCATTGGATTATACTTGTGTAAAAAGCTAGCCTATAAATTAGGTTTACATATATCAATAGAATCAAAAGTAAATGAATATACAAGAGTAATTATAGTATTTCCACGAGGAAATTTTAGCTGTAATGAATTACTCCTATACTAATAGTATAGGAGTTTTTATGTTACAAAATTGTCATATATAAGTAATGTTAAATTTATTTATGATAGTAGAATTTTAGTTAAAATAATATAGAGGTGAAAATAATGGGAAAAATACTAGAAGTGAAACATATAGAAAAATATTATGGAAAAAGTGGTAATGTTGTTAAGGCTATTGATGACATAAGCTTTGATATTTCAAAGGGTGAATTTATTGGAGTTATGGGTCCTTCAGGATCAGGAAAAACTACATTGTTAAATACTATATCAACAATTGACGAGGTTAGTTCAGGCCATATTTATATAAATGGTGATGACATTACTACAATAAATCAAAAAAATATAGCAAAATTTAGAAGAGAAAATTTAGGATTTATATTTCAAGAGTTTAATTTATTAGACACATTGAATATTCATGAAAATATAGCATTAGCTTTAACGATTAATAGATGTAAAAAAGATAAAATTGATGAAAAAGTGAGAGATATTGCTACAAAATTAGGAATAGAAGATATACTTTTAAAATATCCTTATGAAGTGTCTGGTGGACAAAAACAACGCTGTGCATGTGCCAGGGCATTAATAACTAATCCTAAATTAATTTTGGCTGACGAACCTACTGGAGCATTAGATTCAAGATCAGCACAACTGTTAATAGAAATGATTTCAAGTTTAAATAAAAATTTAGGGTCAACGATTTTGATGGTAACTCATGATTCTTTTACTGCAAGTTATTGTGATAGAATTTTATTTATTAAAGATGGAAAAATTTTTACTGAATTAATAAAAGGGGAAAGTAATAGAAAACAATTTTTCAATCAAATACTTGATGTTGTGGCATTACTTGGAGGAGATATAAGAGATGTACGCTAAGCTTGCAATAAATAATGGGAAACGCTCAATAAAAGATTACTTAATATATTTTATAACAATAACATTATGCGTAAGTTTATTCTATGCGTTTATGTCATTATCCAGTAGTGACTATGAATTTATAACTGAGGATTCTTATAATTTTGAAATGCTGACAGTAATATTAAAATATGTTACATATATAATTACAGCACTACTTATATTGCTTATAGGATATGTAAATAAATATATGATAAAAAGAAGGCAAAAAGAGTTTGCAACATATATATTATTAGGAGCAGAACAGAGAAATGTTTCAATAATGTTTTTTATAGAAACATTATTTATAGGACTTATATCAGTTGGCATAGGAATTTTTATTGGTATGTTATTTTCTCAGGTAGTTACTGCATTAATATTAATAACAGCTAAACAACAACTTACATTTTCGCTTAGATTATATACAGACACTGTATTGATTACAGTTATATTCTTTTTAGCGATGTTTTGTATAATTGGTATTTTAAATATACGAAGTTTAAGTAAAGTTAAACTTATTGATATGATAAATGCTGAAAAAAGAATTGAATTTCAATTTAAAAGAGGAAAAACAGTTTATATATTGTTATTTATACTAGCTTGTGTATTTTATGTTATTTGTGGATATTCAGTATATAAAATTTTAAAAGTTATACAGAATCCCAATAATATAAATGGATATGAAAAAATATATATGTTGGTAGGATTAATTACTTTTATATTAGCGACATACGCTTTGTTTTATTCAATAGCATATATTATTATAATAGTCAAAAATAGATGGATAAATTTTAAATATGAAGGAACAAATTTATTTTTAATAGGATCTTTAGTATCAAAAATTAAAACATCACCTATGTTAATGGCAACAACATCTATAACATTTTTAGGTGCAGCACTAAGTTTTACATTAACATTATTATTATCTCAATGGAGTTTAGGGTATTTAGAATATAGAATTCCCTTTGATATAATTATAAACAGTAATTATGTTAAATTAAGAGATATTAATGATATTAAGATTCCCAATTATAAATCTTTAGAGTTATATTTAGAAAAACAGAACTATGGAGTTAAAGAGTTTTGTGAAGTTGAAAAATATTTTTTAAAAAAAGAAGATTTTTATATAAAAGATAAAACAAAAATGCCTATATTAGCTATTAAATTAAGTGATTTTAATAAGTTAAGAACTATGTTGGGATATGAAAAAATTACTATTAAAGACAATGAATTTACTATACAATGTGCTAAAATGATTAATGATCTAGATATAGAAAAATATATACAAGAGAACAATGTAATTAATGCACATGGAAATAATTTAAAAATAAGTAGCAATGGTTATTATAAGGATTCAATAGGAGAAGGAATATATAGTTATTATAATGATATGCTGTTTATATTACCAGATAATTATTGTGAAAAATTAACTTTAGCTAGTGTAGATTTCTTTGTAAACACTAATAAAAAGATTAGTTATGAAGAGGCATTGAATTTAGAAAATAAATATATTCCAAATTGGAGTAAAAATGAATATAAAGATATATTACAAGATTATAATAATGTAGAGGTGTTACCTAATATATCGATGACAAGAATAAAGGTTGCAGAGGTAAGTGAAATATTAAATGTAACATTGGCCATGAAAATTTTAGGAGTATATCTTGGAACAGTATTACTTATGATAAGTTTTACAGTACTTGCATTGCAGCAATTGATAGACTCAATAGAGCATAAAAGTAGATTTAATATTTTAAAGAAGCTTGGAATAGAAGAAAAAGAAGTAAATAAAATAATATTTAAACAAATATTATTTTACTTTTTACTTCCTATAATAGTATCTACTGTAGAATTTATAATATTTATATATTATTATATGAATATATTTTTAAATCAAATGAATGTATATATAGGAGATGAAGCTTTTATTTTTAATATAGGAATAGCATTTTTTATAATAATTATAATATATGCAAGTTATTTTTTATCAACTTATTATACGTTTAAAAGAAATATAAATGATATGGATATAGTAAAATAAATAACTAAAAAACTATCTTAGTATTAAGTATTAAAGCTTTATATTAAGATAGTTTTTGTTTTGTAAAATATTAATCTTAGATTTTTTTGTTTGGCAAACAAATAAGTTTTAAAGTAAATGTAGCTATACTCTAGGATACAAAATATAGCTTATATAAGCTTATTTTTATATTTTAGGGTTATAAAAATTCTTACATAATTTTTTTGGTAGATTAGTGAGTGTTAAAATTTAAAAAGTTATAGAGTGTTAGAAAATTAAGAATATTAATATTGAAAAATAACTTAGTGGTATAATGTAGTGAAACAAATTGAAATCTTAGCCTGTTTATGGATTTAAAATTTTTTAATAGACAATATTAACTTTCGAGAGAAAAATAAATATTAGTTATATTAAATGCAGAGAATATATTAAAAGAGGAAAGTATGGTTAATGCTAAAAATTATTTTTTTATTAAAAAGGTAGGTGAATTTTTAATATGAAGTTAAGAAAAAATTTGAATGGAGAAGTAATAAAGGCCATTAAAATTTGTATTGCAGGATTAATAGCTGTATATCTTAGTAACATAGTGTGGTATGCAGAGGCATCTACTATGGCACTTACAATTTTTCTGCTTTTGGCATCTTATCCATCAGCATCTAGTTCAAGAGGGTACTTTAAAAAAAGGTTTTTAGCAAATGTATATGCATTTTTATTAACTGCTATAATGCATCCAATATTTAAAGGAAGTTTATATGGATTGCCTATTGTATTTTTTGTAATAATTGTTACATATGATAAGTTTAATTTGAATGGGAAAATTAGTGTAGTAAGTTGCGCAGCTGGTGCATTAATACTTTATATTAGTAGTGATATAGTTGGAATAGTGGGTAGATTTGTTTCTATATTGATAGGGGGTATAATTGCAATAATTGTAAATGAACTGATTTTACCAATAAATTTAGGTGATATAGTAGAAAGTTCTTTGATGAATATATCCCAAGATTTGTTGTTAAATATAGAGTCTTTAATAAACTCTAAAGGAGTATTTGAACAAAAATATGATAACTTTAAAACAAATTTACAAGAGTTAAGTGTGAATTTAAAAACCTTAGAAAAAGACATTGATGTAATATCAGGTGGATTTCACTTAAAAAAATATAGTACTAAATTGAAAAAATATAATTATTTATATCAGGTAGATATGGCTGCAGATAATTATTTAAACACTCTTTTTAAATTTAATAAAGAAAATTTACATAGTAAAGAAAATGAACGAGAATACATAATTGAATTAACTGAAATAATATATAAAAAACATAAAAATATACTAGAAGATAAGGGGATAGGTGATACTATAAACATAAAAATAGATCCAAATAGACTAGATATGAGTAATAATACCAATATACTAATAATAAGTAGATTAATAGAATATTTAAATAAAATAAATACATATTATTAAAAGTGTATATTAATAAATAAAAAATAAATAGCTACCTCAATATATAATTTACTTATATGTTGAAGTAGCTATTTAAAATTTAAAAATATTATTTATAAAAAGTAGTAGTATTGCTAGCTAAGATAGGATTATAATCATATGAACCTGCAACAATACCAAGATAAGCAGTTATTTCATGCTTACCATAAGTTTCTGATGGTAAAGAAAAAGAAATATTATCAGTTGGTCTATTAAGTTTAGTCTTATATGACAAAACTCCATTGTCATATACATATAATTGACAATTATATTCAGCAGTAGGTAGTTTTGCTGTAAATTGATTATTTGAGTAATTATATTGTAAATTTATTGATTTTTCTATTTTAGGATTAAAAAAACCTAAATCTATTTCATTACTCATAGAATATGCATCGAAATTTGGTGCACATATTCCAATAAAAGCTTTTATATTGTGATTTCCATAAGAATTAAGTTTAATAGGTAAATTTAATTCAGAGGTATTAGGAAGTATTTTACTCCTAAATATTTCACGGTTATTATCTAATATAATTAATGTAGAATTAAATTCTTCTTTACTAAATTTTATATTTAAATTAGTTTCTCCAGTTAGTGCATCAACTGAATTGGAAAATATTTTAAAATCTTCCTTTGCATTTATAAATGTATCTTTAGTAGGTAAAGATACGTTATAAGAAGTGTTAGTTTTTGCAACTGCTTTAGTTGGAATGATTACAATTGAAGAACCTATTAAAGAAATACATAATAATGCAACGATTGTCCCTTTTTTCATATTTAAACCCCCAATTAATATATAAATAAAATTACTTTTCGAGAAAATAATACAATTAATTCAATAAAATGTAAAATGATATTTGTATTTTAAATAGATTAAAGTATTGTATTACAATTTCAAATACAAATATAAATGGATTTATGAATAAATAGATTACATTTAAAAAGAAAAAATACTCTGTAAGATATAGGAAAATAAGCTCACATTTATATTTATTGAATACCTTTAAAATATTTTCATACAAAATATAGTGTTGAATTTGAAGTGTTTCCCAGTATATCTCACTATTTAGAGTATCCAAGTTTTGGAGCAAATAATTTTAAAAGTCAACTTGGAACGCTATAGATGATTAAAAAATCTATATTATGGAGTATTTTTATTTTGAATATGACATGATGCTGTCATATTTCATAAATTATACTCTAATAAAAAGTAGTTAAGGAGAATTATTTATGAATTATGAAATTGTTAACTTAGTTGAAAAACAGGTAGTAGGTTTAATAAAGGAAACCACTAATGAAAATGGTAGAGCCATTAAAGATATAGGGGAAATGTGGGGAGAATTTTTAGCAAAAGCATATTATGAAAAAATAAAAAATAGAAATAATAAAAAATTTATTGCAGTATATACAGATTACCAAGGGGATTTTACAGACCCTTATAATTTTTTAATTTGTTCTGAAGTTATTAAAAGTGATAATTTAGAATCACCATTAGTAAGTAGAAAAATTCCAGGTGGGAGATATGCTAAATTTGTTATAAAAGGTGATGTCAAAAAATCAGTACAGGAATTTTGGAGTGAACTGTGGAAAATGAATCTAGATAGAAGGTATTCTTGTGATTTTGAGGAATATCAAAATAATAGCAATGATATAGAAAATCAAGAAATACATATTTATATTTCTTTAAATTAATTATGTATTATATAAAATTTATTTCCTATAATATTTAATAACAAATAAATTATTTACAGGATGGAGCATTATAGGTTATGAGTAAAAGTGTTAGAAGAGGATATGTACTAAAAGATGAAGAAGAATTTAGTAAAAAGAGTATTAATAAATTATATAAAGCAGGTGAAGACTTAAGATATCTTCTTAATAGAAGTTACAATATAAAAGGAAGCTCTACGTTTATAGGAAATCATTATCTGTTATCTGAAAGGCAAAGACTTTCAATAGTTAGGGGAATTTCTTCAGATAAATCAGTAGAAAATAGAAAAGCAAAAGAAATACCTATTAATAAATTAGAAAATGAAACTGTAAATATTGATGGTTTTAATACAGTAATTACCTTAGAGGTAGCATTATCTAATTCAGTAATATTAAATTGTATGGATGGCACAATAAGAGATTTAGCTGGGCTTCGTGGTACATATAAAATTATAGATAAAAGTGAATTAGCAATTAAACTTATTGGAAATATATTAGAGAAATATAAAATAAAAGAAGCTATTTTCTATTTAGACTCACCAGTTTCAAATTCAGGAAGATTAAAACTTAAAATATTAGAATTACTAAAGGATTATAATTTTCAGGTTGAAGCAAAAACAATCAATAATGTAGATACTGTATTAGAATCATCAGATTGTGTTATAACTAGTGATGCTATTATTTTAGATAAGTGTAATAGTTGGATTAATTTAAATAAGGAAATTATAAAAAATAATATGTTAAATACCATGTATGTTGATTTTGAAACTAATTTAAAAAATAATCATATATTATAATAGTAGTAGATGGATTTATATATAAGGCATAATCAAATAAATAATAGACCAAATATGCTTCGAATCTTTGGTCTTTTATTCTTTTCATATGCCTAAATCAAAATATTCTACTATAAAGGATGGGTATAATGAATTTAGCTAAGGATTTATGCTTTAATGGTGAAATAGTAACTCCAAACAATATTAATTATAATGAAGATAGACAAGTTTGGAATAGAGCAATACAAAGATATCCAATAGCTATATTATATTGTATAAATAGAAATGATGTTATATTTGCTTTAAAATTTTGTGTTAAAAATAATTTTAAATTTAGAATTAGATCTGGTGGACACAATTATGAAGGATTTTCAATTGGTGATTGTGCAATAGTAATTGATATTAGTAGAATGAAAAAAATAAGTATAAATGAATACGATAATACTGTGACAATAGAAGCAGGTGTACAAAATAGAGAGCTTTATGAATTCTTAGGATTAAGGGGTTACCCATTTCCAGGAGGAACCTGTCCCACTGTTGGGGTAGCTGGTTATGCATTAGGTGGAGGATGGGGATTATCCTGTAGATTATTTGGATTAGGTACTGATAGTTTAGTGGAAGTGGAACTTGTAGACTATAAAGGAAAAGTAATTGTTGCTAACAAGAATTGCAATAGGGATTTATTTTGGGCATTAAGAGGTGCCGGTGATGGAAATTTTGGGGTAGTAACATCATTAACCTTTAAATTACCACCTAAAACAAATAAGGTTACGTTATTTACAATATATTATCCCCAAAATACGGCATTAGAACAGGCAAATATTATGGATGTATTTCAAAAGGTATATCAAACTTTAGATAGACGGGTAAACATGAGGGCTAGTTTTTATAATTCTTCTGAAGAAGGGATAGCATCATATTTCTTTGGGCTATTTTATGGAACAGAGGAAGAATTAAAAATAATATTAAAGCCATTTTTAGTTTTACCAAAGGCTATAGCTAATTTTGAATATATAACATTTATAGAAGCTATAAGAAAAGTTCAGGATAATTATCCTGATAGTGAGAAATTTAAATCTACAGGTAGATTTGTAAATAGGTTGTATTCAAAAGAAGAATTATTAAAATTAGCATTATCTCTTCAAGAAAGGCCACAGGGTTCAGTTTATGCTGCAATTACTTTTTATGGGTTAGGAGGGGCTGTTAAAGATAAAGGAAAACATGAGACAGCTTTCTACTATAGGGATGCTAATTATATTATGGGAATACAATCAGTTTGGGAAAACCCAATTTATGCGAAAGAAAATGAAATATGGGTTGACTCTAGACTAAGTTATATAAAAACTATAACGGAAGGTTTTTTTGTTAATTTCCCATATAGTCCATTAAAAAATTATGAAAAAGAATATTATGGTGGAAATGCATGTGAATTAAGGGGTATAAAAAGAAAGTATGATCCTTGTAATATATTTAATTTTCCACAGTCAATAAGATAAGAATGTTTCTAAATGATTTAATAGGTTTTATAAAAGTAGTTTTAAATCAATAAAGATATTAAGAATTAATTTTAAAATTTAATGAAACTCTTACTTGTGTTAAATATGCAAGTAAGGGTTTTTTATTTTTATAAACATTGTTTTAAAATATAAAAAATTATATTTACGTAATATTTATGTAACAAAACAATGATAAAAATATTTTGTTACATAAAATTAGGAGGTGAAACATGGTATTTTCAAATACATTATTCATTTATCTATTTTTACCACTAAATCTATTAATTTATTTTTTGGTAAAGGATATAAAAGCTAAAAATATAACATTATTAGTATTTTCTCTTATCTTTTATTCGTGGGGTGAACCTAAATGGATAATATTACTTTTATTCACATCTATAATAAATTATTACGCAGGAATTTTTATTGAAAAAAATAAGGATACAAAGAAATCTAAAAAATGGTTAATATACTCTATAATAATAAACTTATGTTCATTATTAATTTTTAAATATACTGCATTTATTTTTGAAAATATAAATGAATTATTTAATCTTGCAATAAAAATACCTGACATACCCTTTCCTTTAGGAATATCTTTTTATACATTTCATGTTATTTCCTATACAGTAGATGTGTATAAAGGTCATGTAAAGGCTCAAAAAAGTTACTATAAATTTTTACTATATATATCATTATATCCGCAATTAGTAGCAGGTCCAATAGTTAGATATTCTCAAGTAGAGGATGAAATAGACTATAGAGAAAGCTCTATAGACAACATAAATGATGGTATAAATAGATTTATAGTAGGACTTGGAAAAAAAGTTTTGATTGCAAATGTAGCAGGTAAGTTAGTAGAGCAATATATGAATTCAAATTTATATGATTTAACAGTAGTAGGAGCTTGGCTTGGAATTGTAATGTTTACTATTCAAATGTACTTTGATTTTTCAGGATATTCAGATATGGCAATAGGTCTTGGAAAAATATTTGGTTTTAAATATTTAGAAAATTTTAATTATCCATATATATCAAAGTCAGCAACAGAATTTTGGCGAAGATGGCATATTTCTTTAGGTAGCTTCTTTAGGGATTATGTTTATATTCCCTTAGGTGGAAACAAGAAAAATATGGTTGCTAATTTATTTATTGTTTGGCTTTTAACAGGTATATGGCATGGCGCAAGTTGGAATTTTATCGTTTGGGGATTATATTTTGGAATAATAATATATTTTGAGAAAAAATTCATATTAAAAATACTAAATAGAATACCTAAAATAGTTAGTCACATATATCTTTTGATAGTTGTTGTTAGTGGGTGGACAATATTTTATTTTACAAACTTAACAGATAGCATTAAGTATTTAAAAATAATGTTTGGATTAAGCAATAATTCAATTGTTAATACTGAGACAAAACTAGAAATTGTTAATAATATATTTTGGATTATATTAGCGTTAATAGGAACAACTCCTATACTTCCCTATATAAAAAGAAAACTATTAGAAAAAGATAGAGAATATATCCTAACAATATTAGTTGTAATAATTAATGTAATGATACTAATTTTATCAACAGCTATGCTAATTGGAGATAGTTATAATCCTTTCTTATATTTTAGGTTTTAAGGAGGAAAAAATGAAATTTGATTGTGAAAAAGAAAATAAAAGAAAAAATAAAACAATAAAAAAGATGCAATTAATAAATATTTCTGTATTTGCATTAATAATATTAACATTATCCTTATGTTCAATAATAATGCCTAAAAAAACTATATCAGAAGATGAAAAAAGAGCTTTAACAAAATACCCAAAGTTTTCTTTAGAGGAAGTTATGAAAGGAAAATATTTTTCACAGATAGAGAGTTTTTATAATGATACTTTTCCATTTAGGGATAAGTTATTATCAATTGATTCCTATGTTGATAGTTTAAAGGGACTTAGAGAAGGTGAAGAAGAAATAAAATTATATAAATAAAATGAAAAAGATAGGAGAATAAATTATGAGTAAAAATATAAGAAAAATAATAGCTGTTACATTGGTGGCTATATCAGTTACTTCATTAGTAGCTTGTGGAAATAAAGAAAAGGTAGAAAAAACAGGACAAAGTAATAAAATAGCAGATTCAAAAAAGGAAGATACAAAAAATACTTCAAAGGATGATTCACAAAAAGGAGATGAAATTGCAGAAAAATCTGGTTCAATTGTGACTTTAGGTGACATGGCCTTAGAGATTTTTGGTGGTAGTAAGGAAGAAAGTGAAAAATATATAAATACAATTTCAAAACATGCTAAGAATTTAGGGAATGATGTACAAGTATATAATATGGTTGTTCCAACTCATGTTGAGTTTGCACTTCCAAGTAAATATAAGGATATGAGTAATTCCGAAAAAGAGTCTATAGATAATATTTATAAGGGCATGGACAAAAATGTAAAAACTATAGACGCTTATAGTGAATTAGAAAAACATAAAGATGAGTACATATATTTTAACACAGATCATCATTGGACATCTTTAGGAGCATATTATGCGTATACAGCCTTTGCTAAGGAAGCAGGATTTACTCCAATAAACCTGAAAGAATATGAAAAATTTACAGTAGGTGGATTTTTAGGAACGTTATACACTCAAACTAAAGATAATAAACTAAAAAATAATCCAGATACTGTAGATTATTATAAAATACCTTATGATTATCAAGTTTATAGATATGAAGAAAATGATATGGACAACCCGTTAAAAAGTAGTCTATATGCAGATTATGCAGAAGGAGTAAATGCATATTCAGTATTTTTGCATGGTGATTTTCCAAAAATAAAAATTGAAAATAAAAATGCAAAAAGTGATAAAAAAATAGTAGTAGTAAAAGAGTCTTATGGTAATGCATTTGTACCATTTTTGGTTCCAGATTATAAAGAAGTAATAGTTATAGATTCTCGTTATTATGATGGAAGTTTAAATCAGTTAGTTAAGGATAATGGTATAAATCAAGTATTATTTATTAATAATGTTTTTGCAGCTAACACAGAAACTTTAATTAATACCATAGATAGATTAAACAAGTAAATTGATGATGTAGAAATTTAATTAAGACTATATTAAAAAATATTTTTTAATATAGTTTTTTTATTTTTAGTTTAAAACAGTGAAAGTATATATAATAAACCTATTGTATTGATTTAAATTATAAAGCAAGTCATAATTTAAGTATAAATATGGGTGAAATAGGTGGAATTTATGGAGAATATAAAAAAGAGGCTAATATTAAATATAATACTTTTAATATTAGGAATAGCAATAGTGTGTTTTTTAATATTAAGTGATTTTGAAAGTTCATTGCTGCTTGGGTTAAGTTTTACATGGATTTTTATCAATCCATTTACAATTAAAAAAGATATATCAATTTTAAAGAAAAATAAAAAATAGAACACAGTGGTTTTAATAGTAGTTACAATTGGAGGGAAGTTTATGGATAAAAAATATAATTTATATCAAATTGATTCATTTACAAAAGAAAGGTTTGCAGGAAATCCAGCTGGAGTCATAACCAATGCTGATGGATTAACAGAAAATGAGATGAAAAAAATAGCTAGGGAACTTAACAATTCTGAGACAGCATTTATATTTTCTTCAAGTGATAATGATTTTGATGTTCACATAAGATTTTTTACGCCAACAAATGAAGTTCCAATATGCGGACATGCAACTATAGCAGCCCATTATGCACGTGCTATTGAAAATAAACTTGTTTCTTCAAGGGTTTATCAAAAAACTGGTGCTGGTATTTTACCAGTTGATATAGTAAGTGAAAATGATGATTATAAAGTTATTATGACACAAGGAAAAATTGAATTTGGGGATATTATTAATGGAGAAAATAAGAAAAAGCTTATAAAAGCACTTAATATCAATGATTATGATTTAATAGAATCTTACCCAATACAAATTGTTTCAACAGGACATTCAAAAGTTATGATTGGAATAAAAGGTATTCACACATTAAATAATATGCAACCTAATTATGATGAGTTAGTTAAATTAAGTAACATTATAAAATGTAATGGATATTATGTTTTTACAATTAATCCTGAAGAAAAAGATATTTTGATACATGGTAGGATGTTTGCACCAGCAATAGGAATTAATGAGGATCCAGTAACAGGAAATGCAAATGGTCCACTAGGAGCATATCTTGTTTATAATAATTTTGTTAAACATAATAATAGGGTATTTAAATTTAAAGCAAAGCAGGGTGAAGCAATAGGTCGACCTGGCGTTATAGAGGTTGAAGTAAAAATAGAAGATAAAAATCCAGTAGAAGTTAAAATTTCAGGAAATGCTGTTATTACATTTAAGTCAGAATTGAGTTTATAGGAGTTTTATTTAAAATACTAATTTTATTAGTAATATTTATAGTGATTTATAAATCCTAATATAAATAAGCAAAACACAGAATACTTCTATTCTGTGTTTTTATTATAAATTAAAAGTATATAAAGCTTGTTTCGTTAATATGTATTTAATGGTACAATTTTTATACAGTAATGTTTATTTATTACTTAAATATAAAAAATAACAAGTAAAAATGGTATAAAATTGGGGGTAAAAAGAATTATGGATACTTATAAGATTATTGAAATTAAACAAAGTGTTTTTGAAGACAATGACAAACAGGCCGAGTTACTTAGAAAGGAATTAAAAAAAGATAAAACTTTCTTATTAAATTTAATGTCATCACCAGGTTCAGGAAAAACTACAACTGTTGTAAAGACTATTGATGCTTTAAAAGATGAGATGAAAATTGGTATTTTGGAAGCAGATATTGATTCAGATGTAGATGCTAACACAGTATCTAAGACTGGCGCAAAAGTGATTCAATTACACACTGGTGGAATGTGCCATTTAGATGCAGATATGACTAAACAAGGATTAGAAGGATTAGGAACTGAAGATATTGATTTTGCAATATTAGAGAATGTAGGAAATTTAGTATGTCCAGCAGAATTTGATACTGGTGCATCAAAAAACGCTATGATTTTAAGTATTCCTGAAGGTGATGATAAACCATTAAAATATCCACTTATGTTTTCAATTGTTGATGTTTTGTTAATCAATAAAATTGATGCTATGGATTATTTTGATTTTGATTTAGAAAAAGTTAAAAAATGTGCATTGAAATTAAATCCAAATATAAAAATTATTCCTATATCTGCTAAAACAGGAGAAGGAATTGATAAGTGGGTTGATTGGATACGTACTGAAGTGAAAAATTGGAAAGAAAAATAAGAATATATTGAGCTTTGAGATAGGGGGATATATATGGTAAAGGAAAAGGTATTGGATCTTGCAAATCACATAAACAGATCAAAACGTGGTTCAAAATCAGAAATTAAGCCTAAAGATCCTGAATATATTATTTTAGAACCTGTTGTTTCAGATGAAATGGCCGAGGTAGGAATTTATTTAGAATTACGAAAACCTAAAAGTGCAGAAGAAGTGGCTAAATTATGTGGAAAATCTGTAGAGGAAACATCAAAACTTTTATGGGACTTAGCAGTTGTTGGGGTATGCTTTGTTAATGAAATAGATGGTGTTGATAAATATTGGCTTGAAACTTGGATTCCTGGTGTTATGGAAATGATGGTCAATAATAAGGAAAATGTAAAAAAACACCCTCAAATTGCTGAAGCTTTTGAGGCATATGGAAGAGTAAGAGGACCAAAAACAGCAGGAAATTTTCCAGTAGGTAAAGGTCTTATGAGAGTTATTCCTATTGAACAATCTATTGAAGCAGAAACAAGAAGAGCATCATATGAGGAAGTATCTAAATATCTTAATGAAAATGAAATTTTTTCTGTTTCGGACTGTGCTTGTCGTACAGCAAGAGAAGTTATGGGGGAAGGCTGTGGACATTTAAAGGAAGACATGTGCATTCAAATGGGACATGCAGCAGAATATTACATTCGAACAGGTAGAGGAAGAAAAATTTCTCGTGAGGAAGCCTTTGAAATTATAAAAAAGGCAGAAGCTAATGGGTTAGTGCATCAAATACCAAATACAGAAGGACCAGGGGTAACTCATGCTATTTGCAATTGCTGTGGATGTTCATGTTTGTCCTTAAGAACTGCAGAAATGTTTTTAAATACAGATATGATACGTTCAAATTACGTTGCAAAAGTAGATAAAGATAAATGTGTAGCTTGTGGAGAATGTGTTGAAAATTGCCAAGTGAATGCATTAAAATTAGGACAAAAGCTGTGCATGAAAACTCCTATTATAGAAAAAAAACGTGAATTACCTTATGATACAGAATGGGGACCAGATAAGTGGAATATAGACTATCGTATTAATAGAAAAGTAGTTGTAGATACTGGCACAAGCCCTTGTAAAGCAGAATGTCCTGCACATATCGGTATTCAAGGATATATAAAATTGGCTTCTCAAGGTAGATATACAGAGGCACTAGAACTTATAAAGCATGAAAATCCGTTCCCAGCAGTGTGTGGTCGTATATGTCCAAGAAAATGTGAATCTGCTTGCACAAGGGGAGATGTGGATGATCCTATAGCTATAGATGATATTAAGAAATTTATTGCACAACAAGATTTGAATAAAGAGTTTCGATATGTACCAGAGGTTAAAAATCAATATAAAAATAAAATTGCTATAATAGGTGCAGGTCCTTCAGGGCTTTCATGTGCTTTTTATTTGGCTATTGATGGCTATAAAGTAACTGTATTTGAAAGACAAAAATCACTTGGTGGTATGTTGAAATTTGGAATTCCATCTTTTAGATTAGAAAAAGATGTAGTTAATGCAGAAATTGATATTTTAAAAGAATTAGGTGTTGAATTTAAGACTAATATTGAAGTGGGAAAGGATGTAACACTTAATGATTTAAGAAATGAAGGATTTGAAGCATTTTATTTTGCAATTGGTGCTCAAAAGGGAAGAAGTTTAGGTATTGAAGGAGAAGAGGCTGAAGGTGTAATAACCGGAGTAGAATTTTTACGAGAAATAAATTTAGGTGAAGATTTAAAAATGGAAGGAAAAGTTATTGTGATTGGTGGAGGTAATGTTGCTATTGATGTTGCAAGAACTGTCACAAGAATTGATACTTCTGATATAAGTATGTATTGTTTAGAAAGTAGAGATGAAATGCCGGCACTTGAAGAAGAAATTGAAGAAGCATTGTCAGAGGGAATTTCCATTAATAATTCATGGGGACCAAAACGAGTTCTTCAGGAAAATGGAAAAGTAGTTGGCGTAGAATTTAAAAAATGTATTTCAGTATTTGATGAAAACAGAAGGTTTAGTCCAAAATTCGATGAAAGTGAAACAAAAGTAGTTGAAGCAGAAAATGTAATAATTTCAGTAGGTCAAGGAATAGATTGGGGCGAATTGCTAGAAGATACTAAGGTACAATTAAATCCTAACAATACAATAAAAGTCAATCAAGTTACCTTACAAACAGATGAAGCAGATATATTTGCTGGTGGAGATGCTGTCACAGGACCTAGGTTTGCTATAGATGCAATTGCTTTAGGTAAAGAAGGTGCGATTTCAATTCATCGTTATGTTCATCCTGGACAAAGTCTAATTTTAGGACGTACAAAGAGAGATTATCGTCCTTTAGATAAAAATAATCTTGATCTTGGAGGATATGATAGGATGCCAAGACAAAGAGCAGAGCATATAGGTGAAAATAGATCAAAAGAAACATTTAAGGATTTACGTGGTACTTTTACAGAAGAACAATTGAAAAAAGAAACTGAACGTTGTCTTGGTTGTGGTGCTACAGTTGTAGATGAATATCAATGTGTAGGATGTGGTGTTTGTACTACAAAATGCAAATATGATGCAATTAAGTTGGAAAGAGTTTATGATAGTGCTAGTGTAGATCTTTCTGAGCTTAAGCCTATAATTATTAAACATGCACTTAAACGTAAGGTGAGAATTGCTGTGAAAAAACCAGTAAGAAAATTAAAATCTATTTTCCTTAGTGAAAATGCTCCCGATAAACGTTGACATAGGGGGTGGGGTAATTTGCATGAAGTTGGAGTTTTGCTACAAGTAGTTAAGACTGTTGAAAATTTTGCACAAAAAAATGGATTAACCCAAATAGATAAATTAGTTATTCAAATTGGTGAACTTTCATCAATGATTCCAAGATATGTTAAAGCATGTTACCCAGCAGCAGTAGATGGAACTTTATTACAAAATACAAAATTAGAAATTGAGATACTACCTGGTAATGGGATTTGTAAAAAATGTAATAAAGTTTTTAATATCCTTCAAAGCAAAGGGAAATGTTCATACTGTGGAGAAAATGATTGGGATTTGCTATGTGGAAGAGAATTTATGATTAAAGAAATTGTTGCTTGTTAAATGTATAAAAAATAAATAAAAAAATGAAATTAGGGTATTACATCAGAAAAAATAATTATGTTATACTTATAAAAGTCAATGCGTTGTACCGACGGTCATACCATTTGTCGTCGTACAATGCATTTTTTATTAAAAAATAAAGGAGGATATTATGGAACAATGTATGCCTAGGAATGGGAAAGAAGGATTAATTTATGGAGGTATTATATGTGCATTGACAGCATTTTTTATGGCAACTATGAATATTTCTATTAACATGGGTGGAGTATCTGTAACATCTGTAGCTACATCTTTGAAAATATTTCCAGTAGTTTTTATAATTGCTATGATGTTTGAAAATTTTATAGTTGGAAATATAGCTGATAAATTAGTGAAGATTTTTGCTTCTCCAACAGATAGTTTAAATGCTAACATTTTATTTAGAACATTTTTTACTGTAATTGGAATGTCTATTATTATGACGATTGTAGGTGGAATCTTAGCATTAGGGTTTAATATGGAAGTGATTAAAGAGTTTCCAATTTGCTGGCCACGTAATTTTTGTGTAGTTCTATTTTTGGAACTACTTATTGTATCACCTATCGCAAGAAATGTGATGAGAATAATGCATAAAAATTAATAAGAATACCAATAAAAATAATTTTTATATTTGAGGAATAGGTAATGGCAATAAAATATTTTATTGCCATTACCTATTTCTATACTTTTATAAAAAATAATATTTCTTTATTTTTCACGTATATCAAAGCAGGAAGTATGTATATATTTTTTAAAAACAGATATAAAAGTTTGTAGAAAGTTATTATTAAAAGTTAAATATATTTAGAAAAATGTTGTATATATGCTGAAAAATAACGTGTATAAACATAACAATGTTGTATATATACAACAAATAGTATATAATACCAATTGAAGGAGGGGTTTTATGGTTAGAAGAGGAAAAATTTTTAATACAAAAATAAAATTATTAAGAATTGAACGTAACATTACACAAGAAGATTTAGCTATTGATTTAGGGGTTAATAGAAGTACAATATCAGAAATTGAAAGGGGTACTTTTAATCCTTCATTAAAACTTGCTTTTTCAATCGCTAATTATTTTGATAAAACAGTTGATGAAGTTTTTGAGTTTTTAGGGGGAGATAATAATGGATAAATTACAACTGGTTCATTTTCAACTGCATGTGCTTTTATCTACAATGTTTGTAGCTATTTATATTATCTGTATGGTTATGGATAAGGATGAATTGGAGCAAGAAGCCCAAAGTTATGCTTTGAAAGGTTCAAATATATCAATCATTGTATTGCTAATGGCATATATATATTATAAGGCTACAGTAGGAAGTATTAATTTAAATTTACATGTAGTAATGATTTTTATTAACATTCTTTGTGTATTATATTTAATATTATATTTTCTTTATATGAAAGGTATGAGAATACAATTAAAGGTTAAAAATATTAAAATTTTAAATGGTATATGTTATTTATCAACAGCAGCAAGTATTATTTTTATTATTACAGGATTTTTAAAAGTTAAAATTTTTACAAATGAGTCAAGTTTCATTAGATTGGATACTTTATTAATGATGATTAATTTTATAACTATCTCATTAATTATAGGACTTTATCCGAAGAAAAAATTAAATAGAGAAGAACATAAAGAGATGGAGAAAGTTGCAAATAAGTTTTCAAAAATATTTTTTATAATATATGGGTTATTTTTTATAGGCTTAATACTGTATATAATATCAAAAAAATTTTGATGTTATACATAAAAAGTAGTAGAAAAGTACATTATTTTTTATAGAAGGAGTATATTCTTCTTAATATTAACTATTATAATTACATATTTTTTAATTGAGAATATAAGATTAGTGATATAATAGTTTGTAAAATATAAAAGTTTATTTTTGAGTTGTAGAATTATTAAAATAAAAGTATGTAATATAATAACTTATTTAGGAGGTTCTTTCATGAAAGAAAAAAATAGTGTAGATATAGCAAAAGCTTCTGTAAAAATGGCAATATCCTCAAGAGCAGAAGAGGAAAGACTTATAGAGGAGTTTAAAAAAGATAATGTTTTAGCTGTAGCAGTAGATATTGGTGGAAATTTAAATACATCTATTCTAAAAATTATAGAAAGGGCTTTAGTTGCGTCTAAGAGAACTGGAATAATTAAAGATTGTCATATTCATGAAGGTGCAATTGCAGGAGCTACTAGAGAGGCAATAATGCAGGTTTCAGATAAGGCAAATGGTCTTAATGTAGGTGGTAAAATTGGCGTTGCAAGGCAAGGAGAGCATATAAGTGTATGTATTTTCCTTAGCATAGGTGTACTTCATTTAAATGAAGTAGTAATAGGACTTGGACATAGATCTATAGCAAATATATAATTTATATAGTTGACATAAATGAAAAATTTATATATAATTCCTTTTAACAAGAAAGTAGCGATAATCTAGAATGGAAGATTTAGATTATCTTGGTAGGTAGAATAGTAGAACAGTAGTATGTAGAATGGTAGAACAGTAGTAGAGATGTTATAGTGAATTAGAAGTATAGTAAATAAATGTAGAATGGAAAACATAAATTCACTAACATTATAGAAGGATAGAAGTATAGATATTAAAAATATAGTTTTTTATATTTGTAATACATAAATATTAAATAGTAGCATGGTAGAATAAGTAGGAGATATAGATTAATAGTGAGTTAATTAGGAATTTAAATAGTCCTCTCCATATACTTTTATGGAGAGGATTTTTATATTTAAATGTCTATATCTTATAAATGCACAAATAATAATATTTAAAATTGTATTATATTTATAGAGTTCCAAGGTGACTTTAAAAATTATCCGTTCCAAAACTTGGATACCTAAAATAGTGAGACATACTCTGAATCATTTAGAATTTAACACTACACCTTGTATGAAAATATTTTAAATTTATTCATTAAATTTTTGTTATCAGTTGGAAAAATAAGTACAAATATAGTTAGTTAAGAATTATTAATTATGAATTAAAAATTTAGGATAAAAGTGGAAACCACTTTTTGAAAATGATTTTTTAAAATCTATTAATGTAATTTGCTTTGCAAATTTATAAAAAGATACGTTGAGAATTACTAGGAGCAAAGTGAGTAGTAATAACCACAACTGTTCACTATTCACTCTTAACTTTTAACTAAAATAATCTGTCAGTTATTGATAGAAATATTAATTTGAGTTTTCTCAATTGATAAATGAATAAGTTTAAGATTTAATTTGGAACCCTATAATCATACACAAATACAAAACAAAATATTAGGAGGACGGTAGTATGGTAGGAAAAAAATTAGTTTTATTAAGTTCAGTTTTAACAAGCATGTTTTTATTTTCAGCATGTTCAAATGGTGCAGGAGATTCTTTATCACAAGAAAAAAATGTGAATATAGGTATATCTCAAATAGCATCTCACCCAGCTTTAGATTTAGCTAGAGAAGGATTTGTAGAAGCCTTAGATTCTAAAGGGTTTAAAGACAAAGAGAATCTTAATTTAGAGTTACAAAATGCAGAAGGTGATATTGCAACATCTAATATGATAGCTAATAATTTTGTTTCAAGTAGTAAAGATTTAATATTTGCTATTGGAACCCCCGCAGCCCAATCAGCCTTTAATTCAACACAAGATATCCCAATTATAACTACAGCGGTAACAGATGCTGTAAGTGCAGGACTTGTAAAATCAAAGGACAAGTCAGGAACAAATGTTGCAGGAACAAGTGATGCAATACCTATAGAAAAACAATTAAAGCTTATACAACAAATAGTTAAGGATGTAAAAACAATAGGAGTTTTATACAATACTAGTGAAGTAAACTCGGAAATTCAAATAAATAATTTGAAAGAGATAGCTAAGAAAAATAATATAGATGTAATTGTAAAAGGTGTAAATAGTGTAAATGATATAAGTCAAGGTTTAGATTCTATATTAGATAAAATTGATGTTTTATACACACCAGCAGATAATATGATAGCTTCGTCTATGCCAATAATATCTTCTAAAGCAATAGATAAAAAAATACCAATAGTAGGAGCAGAAGAAGCTCATGTTAAAGGTGGAGCATTAATTACAGAAGGAATTAATTACAAAAAACTTGGATTTGAAGCTGGAATTATGGCAGCTGAAGTATTGGAAGGAAAAGATATAAAAGAGTTACCTATGAAAACCTTGGAAGATACAGAACTTGTTATAAATGAAGATACGCTAAAAAAGCTTTCTATAAATATTGATGAAGATATAATGAAAAAAGCTAAACTTATAAAGGGAGGGGAATAACATGACCTTCTTTATGGGAACTTTAGAGCAAGGACTTATTTTTGCTATAGGAGCATTAGGTGTATATATAACTTATACAATATTAGACTTTCCAGACTTATCTGTAGATGGAACATTTAGTTTGGGTGCTGCAATTACCGCATCACTTATACTAAAAGGAACTAATCCTATTTTGGCATTAGTAGTAGCATTTATAGGAGGTGCTATAGGAGGTCTAGTTACAGGAATACTTCATGTAAAATTAAAAATAACTAATCTTTTATCAGGAATTTTAGTTATGATAGGATTATATTCTATAAATTTAAGGGTAATGGGTAAGGCAAATCTTCCCATGATGAATAAAGACAATATATTTTCTAGTGATATACCAATGGTAATGATTTTAGTATTAATAGTTTTAGTTTCTAAATTCTTAATGGATGTTTTATTTAAAACTAAGTTTGGTTTTATATTAAGGGCCACAGGAGATAATGATACATTAGTTACTTCACTAGGAGTAAATAAAGGAACAATGAAAATAATTGGACTTATGTTATCTAATGGTTTTGTAGCTTTAAGTGGAGCTATAATGGCACAGTATCAAAGGTTTTCGGATATATCTATGGGAACTGGCTTTATAGTTATTGCTTTAGCTTCTATCATACTTGGTCAATCTGTTTTTAATAATTGTAAATTTATAAAAGGAACTACAATAGTTATAATAGGAGCGTTTTTGTACAAATTAAGTGTAGGAATTGCTTTAAATTTAGGTTTGCCACCAACAGATTTGAAATTAATAACATCAATAATAGTGGTTATTGCCATAGTTATGAATAATAGTAATATGCTAAATAAATTTTCTTTAAGAAAAAGGGGTGATTTAGATGCTTAAGCTAAAATCTATAAATAAAGGTTTTAATAAAGGAACAATAAATGAAACTAGTATTTTTAATAACTTTAATTTAGAAATAAATAAAGGTGAATATATAACTATTGTTGGAAGTAATGGAGCAGGAAAATCTACTCTTTTAAATATAATATCTGGTGCTTTAGAATTAGACTCAGGTAATATATTTTTAGAAGAAAGAGATATTACTAATTTAAAAGAACATAAAAAATCAAAAATTATAAGTAGAGTGTTTCAAGACCCGACTAAAGGAACGTCACCATCTATGACTATCTTAGAAAATTTATCTTTGGCAGATAATAAGGGGAAAAAATTTGGACTTTCTTTAGGCGTTAATAAAAAAAAGATAGAGGAATTTAAAAATCATCTTTCTATATTAAATTTAGGGCTTGAAGATAAGATAAATACAAAGGTAGGAATGTTATCAGGAGGACAAAGGCAGGCCCTTTCGTTACTAATGGCAACTCTAAATACACCAAAGATTTTGCTTTTAGATGAGCATACAGCAGCCTTAGATCCAAAAACATCAGAGACAATTATAAACCTTACAAATGATATAGTTAAAGAGAAAAACATTACCACAATTATGATAACTCATAATTTAAATCATGCTATAGAATTTGGAAATAGGTTACTTATGATGCATAGAGGAGAAACAATCCTTGATATAGGGAAAATAGAAAAAAGTAATTTAACTAAAAATGATCTTATAGAAGAATTTAATAAAATTACTTTTAAAGAAGAACTTTCAGACAGAGTAATGTTTGCTTAGTATAGTGTAATTTAATATACTTTAGTTATTGTGAAAGTAAAGAATAAGGAGTGCCTGTAGATGGTACTTCTTTTTCGTGTTGTGCGCCCAGCATGGGCATAATCTTAAGTGGAAAAGTCCTTAAAAAGTGTTAGTAGTAGTTAATAATGTAAATATTTTGTTGTTTTTTCCATAGTTGGTTGAACTTAGACTTATTTTAATATATTATTATAGATATTCTATATTTTGAAAGTAGATTTTATAATCTATAAATCTATTAAATTTTTAGATGAAAATTTTGAATTTATTAGTTATGTGATTATTGATGATATTTAAAAAGGATTATTGCAAATGTATGCAAAAGTACTATTTATAATTTTTTGAAAAAAGAAATAATTACAAATAAAGAAAATATAATGAAACCTTTCATCTATGATTTTGCTGTAAAAAGGAGACAAGATATGGAACTATGATGGTTGATATAGATACACATCAAATTATTGATATAATCTTTTCTAGAGAACTTAATGATGTTGTAGAAGGGTTAAAAATATATTTAAATCTAAAAATAGTTTCAAGAGATGGGTATAGTACATATAAAAATACTATATCTTTGGCACAGCCTAAAGTTATTAAAATGAAAAAAAGTAGAAAAATATTTAAATAATTTACTTAAAATGCAGGTATGAAATAGAAGTCTAAAAGATTCACTGATAATGATTTATAGTATTAATTACTAAGGAAAGGTGTTTATGAAAGAAATAAAAGATTTTGATAAGGTTTACAAATATTATGATAAATTTATGGTTATGTTTAATCTATATAAACATGAAGAAATAAGGTCTGTTGCAAATATTGATGAACATGAAGTAGTTGTAGATATAGGCGGAGGAACTGGAAGGTTAGCTAAGTATATTTGTAATAGTTGTAAGACTGTATACGTACTTGATGAAAGTGAGAAGATGCTTTCAATGGTAAATCAAAGGGGAAATTTGGTATGCATAAGGGGAAATGCTTTGAAAACTCCATTTGAGGACAATTCTATTGATATAGTAATATTAAGTGATGTTTTCCATCATATTAAAGAACAAAAAGATCTTATAGTTGAAATAAATAGAATATTAAAGTATGGTGGAAAGATAGTTATGATGGACTTTAATAGAAAGCACATAAAAACAAAATTATTGAGAGCATTTGAATTTACTCTATTTGGACGATTGTTTTTTAGAACTAAAGATGAAGTTAGGAGTTTACTAGAAGAATGTTTTTACATACAAAGGGTTTATGATAAGGGGTATTATTTTATATTTGTAGGAGAGAAAAGATGATAAATAAAATATGGTTCTACTCAAAGATTGGATATAAACTTATAAAAAAGGAAGTTGTAAGCAGAGATGATTATAAGGATGAGTATGATAAAGTTTCAGATACATATCATTTTTGGCTTAAAGAGATGAGTAGATATACGGACAATATTATTCATTCAAAGCACATAGAAACAGATAAAGAATTAAAAATACTTGATTTTGCTTGTGGGACAGGCTACATAACAAAAAGCTTATTAAATAAATCTATAAAATATAAAATTACTTCTGTAGATCAGTCAAATAAAATGCTTGAAAAGCTTTTGAAAACCAATAATCCTAGGATGACAGCTATTCAGAGTGATGGTATTGAATTTTTAAAAAATACTAATGAAAAATATGATGTTATATTTTTTGGTTGGGCACTTTCTTATTTTGATCATAATGAACTATTAAAACTTTTTAATAAGGTTTTAAAACAAGAAGGTATATTAGCAATAATCACAAATGTTGAAGGAACCTTAGATAAAATAGAAAATATTTTTTTGAAGGTTATGAGTGAGAAGCAAAAGGAAGTAATCAAACCTATGGATATAAAATTGAATTTACCTAAGGGAAAGATGGGATTAGTTAAATGGTGCAATCAATATGGATTTAAAGCTTTAAAGGTAGAAGAAGGTGAGGTATTCTTTAGTTTTAAAGAGCCAGAAGAACTTTTACAGTGGCTAAATATAACTGGGGCAGCAGCAGGAACTAGGAAAATCTTTAACAACTACAATGAAGTTAAACCTTTGATAATTGAAAAAATAAAAAAAGAAAAATATAAAAATGGAGCTTATGAGATAAATCATAAATTTGCATATGGTATCTTTAGAAAGGAATAGAAATAAATGAGCATTAATAATTTAAAAATCATGACAAAAATGTCTATAGATAAAAATGTTCTAAAGGGCATATTAGAAATTTATAATATTTTAAAAGAAGATGAGAATTTCACCTTATTCAAATACATAAAGATGATGAATGGTATTTTAAAGGGAGAGAAGCTAGTGAAGCATGAGGATAAATACATATTGAGCACCTTTTTTCCACCTTTTCCAACTAAATCATTTATACAAAATATCTTAGCAGTAGATGAACCTATAAATATATTTACAAAGCAAATGTATGCTGAAAGAACTGCGCCGATATCTATGTATTTATGTATAACGAATAAATGTCCTAATAATTGTCTTTATTGCAGTGCAAAAAATAGAGAAGCAGAAAAGGAATTAACAAAGGAAGAATGGATTAAAGTTATTAGAGAACTTCAAGATATGAATGTGCCTATTATTGGAATAACGGGAGGAGAGCCCTTAGTACGTGAGGATATATTTGATATTATAAGAGCTATAGATAATAGAAGCACATCAATTTTATTTACTAGCGGTTTTAATTTAAGCTATGAGAGAGCAAAAAAATTAAAAGATAGTGGGTTGTTTGGTATAGGAATAAGCTTAGATTCTTATAATAAAGAGCAACATAATAAGAATAGAAACAGTGAAAATGCTTTTGATTATGCACTTGAGGCACTTAGAAATGCAAATAAGTCAGGATTATATACCATGGCACAAACAGTTATATTAAAGGAGAATCTTGATGAAGAAAAACTGTTTAGATTGTTTAAACTTGCAAAAGATAATGGTGCTCATGAAGTGAAAATATTGGAACCTATACTAAGTGGAAACCTTTTAACTGAAAAGCAATTAGAAAATGTATTTTATAATAAAAGTGATAGGGAAAAACTTATAAAGATACAACATAAGGCAAATAAAAGAAGTGATTTACCTAAGATAACAACTTTTGTGTATACAGAAAGCGAAGCAAAATTTGGTTGTGGTGCAGGAAATCAACATTCCTATATAAGTGCTTCAGGAGAATTGTATCCTTGTGATTTTGTACCTATGAGGTTTGGAAATGTAAAAGAAGAATCTATAAAAAATCTTTGGATTGAAATGAAAAATTATATTGGTAAGCCTAAAATAGGATGCTTTGCTCAGAAGGTAAATAAAGAAGTATTTAAGCAATCAGAAGGTATACTTCCACTTAATAAGGAAAAATCAATAAGTATTTGTAATAAAAATAAGAGTGATAAATATCCTAAATACTATAGGGATTTACATAAATAGTATTTAAATAATAGATGTTAAAAAGCTGTAGATAAAACTACAGCTTTTTTAGTTTATAGATGGCTAGTATATAACTAACAGATTATTTTAGTTAAAAGTTAAGAGTTAAGAGTGACCAGTTGTGGTTATTACTTTCATCCTAAATTCTTAATTCATAATTTTAAACTAAATATATTTGCACTTATTTTTCTCAACTGATAACAAAAATTTGATGAATAAATTTAAATTGCAGCTTGTTTCCCCATATTAATATCTAAGTAGTATGCATGAAGCAACTACACCAGCTCCAACCGTCCATAAAATAACATGATCTCCAGGTTTAATGTTACCATTTGAAACAGAGTCGGATAAGGCCATAAATGGGCTTGTAACACCTGTATATCCAAATCTGTCACCTACGAATGGAAATTTTTTCTCTGGCTCTTCTAAAGTATCTCTTATTATATCAATATTTTTCTTTGAAAATTGAGATAGACAATATAATTTCACATCATCTTTAGTTAAATTATTTCGATTTAATATTTCATTTATTGAGTCAACAGAACTTGCAAAGGCCTCATCTGTATTAAAATCTGCCCATTCTATGATTCTATTATCTTTTGATATATTTCCATCTACTGGCAATACATTGGAAAAGCCCACAGGAGGAAATTTTATATAGCCGCTTAATGAACTATCTACGTAAGATGAACTATCTATGAAATCTGATATGCTATCTTCTGTGTTTTCTAGTAATACAGCACATGCAGATTCTCCAAAATTAGCATAAGTAATAGGTTCTGATTTTCTTGAATATCTAATTACTAAGTCAGAGCCTACAAGTAAGCTATATTTAATTCTATTATTGCTCTTCATTGTTCTACAGACTTGATCCATTGCAATAATCATTCCGCAACAATTACCATTCATATCATATGCATTTGAACTTCTAGATAAACCTAAAGCTTCATGAATTTTAACAGCATTTGTAGGAGATAGATATTCTGGCGTAGAGGATACAAATACAACTAAACCTATATCTTGTACATCTATATTCACAGTACTTATTACTTTATTGCAAGCTTCTATAGCCATAGTTAAAGAATTTTCGTGAAAATCTTCAGAAACATATCTCTGATTTCTTCCAGTAACATTTAATAATCCAGAAATATCAACATCCTGTTTTGAAAAATGATTTAAAAAGTATTCATTAGAATAACTTGTTTTAGGATGATAATATTCTATGTTTTTAATTTTTATATTCATTTTATCTCCGCCTTATCTTTATTGTTAAATATGTTCACTTATAATTATCGAAGAATATTTGTGTAAATTAACAAAATTATGCAGAAAAGTATTGTATAAGGTAAAGCTATATAACAATATTACGAATAATAATAAGGGTATATTGAGTAAGGAGGCGTATTAGTGGATTATAAAAAAAACGCAGAATTAAAGAATAAAATTATGTTGGTGGGATTTATAGCATCTGTAGTATTGAGGGCAATTGTTGATAAAATTTTAAATGTAGATAGGAATGCCATACTAATATTAGTTGGAATATCTATACCTTTAGTTATAATCGATTTCATATTAATAAAAAAGAAATACATTATTCAAACAATGTATTATACAGTAATGATGTACACTGCTGTCATATGTGTAATGTTTATATCAGACCCAAATTGGGCTAACTTTATTTTGATCTATTATGGTGTTATATTAATGAGTGTATATCAAGATTTAAGAATATTAATTATTGAGGCAGTTTTGGCTATAATACTTGTGGTATATTTCTTCTTAGGTTATAAGACAACCTTATTTGCTTCAGTGGAATACCATGAATTAGTATTTTATATAGCATACATAATAGCAGGATCAGCTATATTATCAATTAATGCCATTACTACTAAAAGTATTTATAAAGATTTAGAAGAAACTCATAAAGCTACTAAAGAAGCTAAATCTAAAGCAGAGTTATTGTTAGAAAAAATATATAATACTATAAAAGTTTTAACAACAACTAATGAAAAAATAAAAAGTGGAATTTCTGTAGCAGGACAAATAGCAGAAGAAATAACCAGCTCTACAAGTGACGTTGCTAATAGTGCAACTAAAGAAGTGGATGTAATGAGTGGAATGAAGTCCTCAATAGAGGGTGGAGTAAAAAAAGTAGAAGAAGTTACGAATGCTATTAAAACCATGGAGGAATTATCTAAATCAACTGAAAATGTTGTATTAGAAGGCAATAATAAAGTAGATATATTATCCTTGGAAATGAATAAGGTAAATACAAATGTTCTAAGTGTTGTATCCATGATAAATGAGTTAAGTGATGAAAACTTAAAAATAGTTAATATTATTAACAGTATTACAGAAATATCAGAGCAAACCAATCTATTAGCTCTTAATGCATCAATAGAAGCAGCTAGAGCTGGAGAATATGGAAAAGGTTTTGCTGTGGTTGCAGAAGAAGTAAGAAAACTTGCTAAGGATTCGAAAATATCTACAAATCAAATAGAAGTAATATTGAATAATATATCTAATAAAACAAAGGTAGTTGCACAAGAAATATTAAAAGAAGGAAAGTCAATTGAATTATGTAATGAACATACAAATGATGTTAAAAAACTATTTAAAGATGTTAATAAGAATACTTCTAATGTATTAAGCTATTCAGGAAGTGTTGGATCGCAGTCTATATTGCTTGAAAGTACTATGAAAAATACATTAAATTTAGTAAATGATATTAGTGAAGCTGTAGAATCCACTGCAACTGCTATGGAAGAAATTTTTGCGGCTATTGATGAGCTTAATAGTAGCATAACAGATGTAACAAGTAGTTATAACGAAATAGATGATATATGCAATGAATTAAATTCCATAGGCGAATAAAGTAGATAATATACAAAAATAGTTGTTTTAGGTTAGAAGTAACCGTATTTTGTGATGTATAGGTTAATTTATTATGGATGATATGGTTCATATATAGTCATTAATTTAGAATAAAAATGTGTAAAAGAATCTATTTTCAAGTATTTAGTGTTATTAAATATTTAGAATTAGATTCTTTTTTATATTAATTATAAAATAACTTTTCAAATTTAAGAAGTTGAATTTAAAATTATAGATTGAAATTTCTTTATAGGAATATAGTTACAATATTTAAAAGCTATCTTAGTTAACTTTATAGCAGATTAAGATTTTTGCATTTTGAACTTTGAAACCATACCTATTCTTTAATTAAGGTATGAGTTTATGTTGTATCAAAAATTTATAAATCATTTATAATAAAAATTAAGAAATCTTAAGGTTTTTCATAACTTTTTCTTTAGATTTTTTTACTATAATTATTATCATTGAAGAACTTAATTAATAGGAGGTAGTATTTATGAGAAGACTAAAGTTTATAATGCAATATATATTAAATCCCAGAACTGTTGGAGCTGTTTTTCCAAGTTCACATAACCTTGCAGAAAAAATGATTGATAATATAGATTTTTCAAAAGCACAATACATTGTTGAGTATGGACCTGGTACTGGTGTGTTTACTGATAAATTATTAAAGTATAGAAATAAAGATACCATAATCCTGATTATAGAGCATAATTATGAATTTTATAATTTATTAAAGGAGAAATATAAAAAAGAAATAAACTTATACATTATTAATGATTCTGCTGAATATGTAGATAAATACTTAAAAAAATATAACATACCTTATGTTGATTATGTTGTATCAGGTCTTCCTTTTGCGAGTTTACCTAAGAATGTATCCTCAAATATATTAAATAAAACAAGAAATATTTTAAAAGAAGAGGGCAATTTTATTACATTTCAATATACTTTATTAAAGAAAGAGTTTATAAATAAATACTTTGAATTAATCAGCATACAAAAAGAATTTATAAATATTCCACCTGCATATATTTTGTGTTGTAGCAAGAATAATAACATAAATTTTTATGATAAGAGGAGTGAATTAAATTATGAATGATAAAATATTAATTGTGGATGATGATGAAGAAATCAGAAATCTTATTTCTGTATATTTAGAAAATGAAGGTTATCAAACGGTAAGAGTAGGAAATGCTATAGAAGCATTGAGTATCCTCAAAACAGAGACTATATCTTTAATTTTATTAGATATAATGATGCCTGAAATGGATGGAATAGAAGCTTGTATTAAGATAAGGAATTTAGAAAATATGCCTATAATTATGCTTTCAGCAAAATCAGAAGACATGAATAAAATCCATGGTTTAGCTGCCGGTGCTGATGACTATATGATAAAGCCATTTAATCCAATGGAACTAATGGCAAGAGTAAAATCTCAACTAAGAAGGTATAAAAAATACAACAAAGAAGAAAATATCAATGCTAATATAATAGAGGTAGGAGATTTAATAATAAATACAGATACAAGACAGGTTTTAGTTAGAAATAAGGATATAAGACTTACACCTAAAGAATTTGATATACTTGAACTCCTTGGAAGAAATAAGGGTATAGTTTTAAGTATTAGTAAAATATACGAGGCAGTATGGAAAGAGGATTTTTTGAAATCTAACAATACTGTAATGGTGCATATAACAAATATAAGAGAAAAGATTGAAGATGATCCTAAAAATCCTATTTATATAAAGACTATATGGGGAGTAGGTTATAAGATATGATTAAAAATAAAATTACCGGTAGAATAGGTACTCAGTTAATATTAGCAGTAGCAATAAGCTTTATTATATCTTTAATAATATTTATAGTTATTTCACAATATGTTATTCTCTTTTATATGGCTAATCCTGAAAATATAAATGTATTATACTTTAATATTTCTTACTTATTGATATTTTTTATTACCATTTGTGTATTTATTATTACTTTTTTATTGCTTATTAATAAGAAAATAAAATACATAAAGTATGCGTCAGAAAAGGTTAAGAATATTGCAAGTGGAAATTTAGACGAGCGTATTAAAATTAAAGGAAATGATGAGTTGGCTGAACTTTTTGTAAACATAAATTCTATGTCATTAGAACTAAAACATAAGTTTGATGTTGAAAGAGAAAGTGAAAATATAAAAAATGAACTTGTTTCAAGTGTTTCTCATGACCTTAGAACGCCATTAACCTCTATAGTTGGATATATTGATTTACTAAGAATGGGAAATTATAAGAATAAAGAGCAGTTCGATAATTATATTGAAATAATTTATAATAAATCTCAAAACCTAAAGAAATTAATAAATGAACTATTTGAATACACTAAACTATCAAGTCCTAAAATAGACTTAAATTACAATAAAGTTGATTTAGGTAGTTTACTGGAACAGTTAATAGGAGAATATATACCTATCTTTGAAAAGGAAGGCATGATAATTAAACTGGACATTCCGGATAAGGATGCTACTGTTTCTATTGATATAGAAAGAATAGTTAGGGTATTTGATAATATTTTAATTAATGCAAAAAAATACAGTACTAAACCGTCTAATATATATGTAAAACTTAATATAGATAATAGAAAAGTAGCGGTTTCTATATCAAATGAGACTGAGGTTATGCCTCTTGATGATTTAAATAAAATTTTTGATAAGTTTTATAGAATTGATAAAGCAAGAACAGAAGATGGAGGTTCAGGTCTTGGACTTGCTATTGCTAAAAAAATTATTGAATTACATAATGGGAAAATATGGGCTGAGTATACAAATAGAATTATTACAATTAATATAGAAATACCTGTTGAACCTAAAATAAAACTTAAAGATTAGTTTCTTTAAGTTTTATTTTATTATTGTTTTAACATGTTAAAAATTTGAGAATGCTTAAAGTTAAAAGTTATCTAAAGTTGTTTTTATATTTGAAAATAATGTATCATAAGCAATAACGTATTTACAGAATATGTTACAATAAAAAAGAAAATGGATTTAAAATAAAAGACAAATAAATAGGAATTTATAAAGCAGAGTATAAGTGCGAGGGGTGAAAGAAATGAAGCTTATTAAATTAACAAAGGAGTATAAATGTGAATGGGAAGATTTGATTAATGAATTTAAAGATAATAAGGAAAAGTTAACTCCACTAGCTATGAAAGGGAATTCTAATACTTTTGAGGAATTTTTAATTGAATCTGATAACAACTCAAAAGGTATAAAGTTGCCATATGGGTTTGTTCCTTCGGATGTTTATTTCTTAGTTGATAATAATTCAAAATATTTGTTAGGTGCAATAGATATTAGACATTATTTAAATGAATACTTATTACAATATGGTGGCAATATTGGTTATGGAATAAGACCAAGTGAACGTCAAAAAGGATACGCAACAGAAATGTTAGCTTTGGCGTTAGAAGAGTGCAAAAAAAGAAAAATGCAAAAGGTTTTAATTACTTGTTTTAAAAATAATCATGCATCAGCGAATACCATTATAAAAAATGGTGGAGTCTTAGAAAATGAAGTTATTGATGATGGAAAAGTTAAACAAAGATACTGGATTCAACTATAATGATATAATTAAATTACAAAATTAAAATTAATATAATGATACATTAAGAAGGGGATATTGCAAAACTGACTAAAGGTTAGAGGAGCAATAGCTCCTTTTTTACATGTAATTTTCTTACCATATTTTGAATTCAGAAATATTAATAATGCTTTTTAATAATAAGAGACAGATTACCCGAAACCTGTATTTTATAGTGTGATTTATTTTATGAAAAATAATATCAAAACATGGTATTATATTGATATCTTGGATATAAAGAGTCAGAATTTTTTAAGATACACTTCTAGCTAATAATTCACACTGAGCTAGAGTTATATAATTAAGAGCGGAGTGTGCTTTTTTTTCTGTTGTACTAACCTTCAATATATTTAAGTATGGTAATATTAGCTTCTTCGAAGGTACGGTGTGTATTTCTACAAATTGCTTTTTTATTGAATAATGGGAGCACTCTATATAAACCTTATCATAAGGACATCTTTTTTTGATAAATGATTGTGTAATATTAAATTCTTGATTGGTTAAATATAAAGAATAAAGATGCTATTTTAGTCCATAGAAAAGATTATAAAACTGGAATGGATAGGAGTATTTATGAGGTCGATGAAGAAGTAGATGATATAAGGATTAATATGTATTTAAAGGGTTCAGATAGATTTGATACATTAAGAAAAGTAATTAAAAAAATAGAATTATATATATTAAGGAAAGGACCCCACTAATTACTTATAGTGGGGTCTATTAAATTATCCTAGTTTCTATTTTGAAAACCAGTGAGTTGTATTGTTTGCAATTTTAACAAGTATTAGCATAACAGGTACTTCAACAAGAACTCCTACAATAGTTGCAAGTGCAACGGGAGAAGAAGTACCAAATAAAGCAATTGCTACCGCTACAGATAGTTCGAAAAAGTTAGATGCTCCAATCATACCTGCGGGTGCAGCAACATTATGAGGTAACTTTAACACTTTACTTGTTATATATGCAATAAAGAAAATTAAAAAAGTTTGTATAATTAATGGTATAGCAATTAAAATAATGTGTAGTGGATTTTCAATAATTACATCACCTTGGAACGAAAATATAATTATTAAAGTTACTAGCAATCCTATAATTGTTACATTATTAAATTTTGAAATGAATTTTTTTTCAAAGTATTCTTGCCCTTTGTTTTTAATAATAAATATTCTTGTTAAAATTCCACCAACTAATGGTATTACTACAAATAAAACAACAGATAAAATAAGTGTATCCCAAGGAACAGAAACATTACTTACACCTAATAAAAATTTAACAATAGGTATAAATGCAACCAGAATGATAAGGTCATTTGTTGCAACTTGAACAACTGTGTATGCAGGGTCTCCTTTAGTAAGATGACTCCATACAAAAACCATAGCAGTGCAGGGTGCTGCTCCAAGCAATACTGCTCCTGCAAGATAATCTTTTGCTAAATCTGTTGGAATTAACCCCTTAAAAATAACATAAAAAAATAATGTTGCTATACCAAACATAGTGAAGGGTTTAATAAGCCAATTAGTAATCCATGTAACAAAAAGCCCTTTGGGGTTTTTTCCAACATTTTTAATACTTTGAAAATCTACCTTCATCATCATAGGGTAAATCATTAACCAAATAAGTATTGCTATTGGAATAGAAACATTTGCATATTGAAATCTTTCTAAAAAATTAGGAATAGATGGAATAAACTTACCAATTAATACCCCTACTACCATACATATTATAACCCAAATTGTTAAATATCTCTCAAAAAATCCTATGCCAGATGCTTTTTCTTTGCTCATATTTATCACTCCTTATTATTAAATAATTCATATGTCAAAATCATAGATAAAACATATGTAAAATATTATGTGGCAAGAAAATTAAAATTTATAATAGTATTTTTATATAAATAATAGCTTATATTATACATATAGACTATTATCTATATAATGTCAATGTATAATTTTCTAATTAATGTGTGACAAGTTTTAATATTTATTATTATTTATATAAAAATATTTTAGTGTATTTATATCAATATATTTACAAAGAAAATGATCAGTTATATGATTTTATAATTATCTAAAAGTACTGATTTGTAAAGTTTATAAAAAATAATTAAAACTTGAATATAAATTATTCTTGTGAATATAATAACTGTTGCTAGCATAAATTCAAATTTATTTTTTACGTCATAAGTTGTATATTTTATATATTTCTCATTAATTATTTTTTTATTCACATATTTAAGTTTAATTGCATAATTTATATGTATATATAGATGATTATATATATTATTTGTATTAAATATGTGTAAAATATATATTTTTATTGACAATGTATAGATAAAGTTCTATATTGTTTATATAGATGAATATCTATATAAGGAGGGGGCTATATGAAGTTAAATTATGATGAAAATGCTAAAATTATTAAAGCATTATCTGATGCAAGTAGATTAAAAATAATAGATATATTATCTTGTGGTGAGAGATGTGCATGTGATATATTGGAGCATTTTGATTTTAGTCAACCAACATTATCGCATCATATGAAAGTGTTAATAGAGTGTGGTTTAGTAGAATGTAAAAAAGAGGGATTATGGAACTACTATTCTCTTAACAATTCTAATTGTAATAAGCTTGTTTTATTTCTTATGAATCTTACAACAGATACAGATAATTGTATTTGTAAAGATAAATCAAAATGTAATTGTAAAAAAAATGATTAGGAGTGAATGTGTATGAGTAAAATTGAAATTTTTGACCCAGCAATGTGCTGTTCAACAGGTGTGTGTGGTCCATCAGTTAATAAGGAACTTTTAAGAGTTGCTACAACTATAAATAGTCTTACTAAAAAAGGTGCAGATATAGTTAGGCATAATTTAACTTCAGACCCTCAAGCTTTTATTGATAATCAAAAGGTAAATAAACTTTTAAATTCAAAGGGAACGGATGTACTACCAATAACGCTTGTTGATGGAGAAATAATTAAGACTAATGATTATTTAACTAATGCTGAATTTGCGAAATATTCAGGGCTTTCAAAGGAGGTTATATCTGAAATAGTTTTAAACAAGGATAAAAAGGAAGGCGGATGTTGCTGCAAGGGTGGATGTTGTTAAGTAATTGTATATAAAACTTTTTAGAAAGAAGGAATTTAAGATGAATAAACTTTTCAATCCGGAAGAGCTAAATTTAACTAAATATTTGTTTTTTACAGGAAAAGGAGGTGTTGGAAAAACTTCAACAGCTTGTGCAACAGCTATATCTTTAGCTGATAGTGGTAAGAAAGTAATTTTAGTAAGTACAGATCCTGCTTCAAATCTTCAAGATGTTTTTAATACAAAATTAAATAATAAAGGAACTGAAATAAAATCGGTTCCAAATCTTACTGTGGCAAATTTTGAACCAGAAAAAGCTGCTGCTGAATATAGAGAAAGTGTATTAGCTCCTTATAGAGGTAAACTTCCAGAAGAAGTTTTGAAAAATATGGAGGAGCAATTATCGGGATCATGTACGGTTGAGATTGCTGCATTTAATGAATTTACTACTTTTATAACTGATAAAGAAACATCGAAATTTTATGATTACATTATATTTGATACAGCACCAACAGGTCATACATTAAGAATGTTACAACTTCCATCAGCATGGAGCAATTTTATTAGTGAAAGCACTCATGGAGCATCATGTTTAGGTCAGCTTTCAGGACTTGAAAGCAAAAGGGAAGTTTATAAAAAAGCAGTAAAAACATTAGCTGATAAAGAAAAAACTACGCTTATAGTTGTATCACGTCCAGAGGCATCTCCTTTAAAGGAAGCTGAAAGAGCATGCAAAGAACTTAAAGATCTAGGAATAAACAATCAAATTTTAGTCATAAATGGTGTACTTGAGGGTCATAATGACTACCTTTCTAATGCTATTTATGAAAAACAACAAAAGGCAATAATGGATGCGCCAGAAGATCTCAAAAATATTGAAACATTTCAAATTCCACTAAGGCCTTATAATGTAACAGGACTAGAAAATGTAAGAGCATTTTTAAAAAATAATAACATTAAATATAATGATGAAAAGTTAAATGTTAATAATATGAATAGATTAAACACTATAATAGAAGATTTATATAGTACTAATAAGAAAGTAATATTTACAATGGGAAAAGGTGGAGTAGGTAAAACTACAGTAGCAGCTGCAATAGCAGTAGGATTAGCCCAAAAAGGAAAAAAAGTACATTTGACTACTACTGACCCAGCAGCACATTTAAAATTTGTATTAGATGAAAGATATGGAATTACATTAAGTCATATAGATGAAAAGGAAGAGCTTGAAAAATACAAAGAAGAGGTATTGACTAAAGCTAGAGAGACTATGAGTGAAGATGATATTGCTTATGTTGAGGAGGATTTAAGATCTCCTTGTACTCAAGAAATAGCTGTGTTTAGAGCTTTTGCTGACATTGTTGAAAAATCAGAAAATGAAGTTGTAGTTATTGATACTGCACCAACAGGTCATACTTTACTTCTTTTAGAATCAACTCAAAGTTATAATAAAGAAATTGAACGCTCACAGGGTGATGTTCCAGAGTCTGTTAAAAAACTTTTACCTAAGCTTAAAGATAAAAATCATACAGAAGTTATAATAATAACGCTTGCTGAAACTACGCCAGTATATGAAGCTATGAGACTTCAATGCGACCTAAACAGGGCTGGTATTCATAGCAAGTGGTGGGTTATTAACTCAAGTTTTTATGCAACAAATACAACTAATGAAATATTAAGAGTAAAAGCAAGTAATGAAATTCAATGGATCAATAAAGTAAATGAAATATCTAATGAAAATTTTGTAGTTATAGAATGGATACCAGAAGAAGTTAAAGGTGAAAAGCTTAATGATTTGATTAACTAAAGAAAATCCACTACAGAATAATAGATTTTTGTAGTGGATTTTTAGATATTTAAAATAATTTATATGGAGGAACATTTTATGAAACCAAAGGTAGCATTTATATGTGTACATAATTCTTGTAGGTCACAAATGGCAGAAGCAATAGGGAGAATGTTTGCATTAGATATATTTGATTTATATTCTTCCGGTACTGAGATAAAATCACAAATTAATCAAGATTCTGTAAGGATTATAAGAGATATGTATGGAGTTATACTTAAAAATTAAATATTAATAGAAAAGTTTAGGTGAATTAAAGGGTAGTATTCTAGTCATTACTTAGTTGTAGTATTAGACATTGCAAGGAGATATACTATGAAAGAAAAAATATATGTAAATGAACCAAGCGTACTTTTATATGACTTTGCTTAACTACTTTATTATAATAGAGAATTGATTAGTAAAGGAAATATATGATTAATTTTTTTCTTGTTATTATTAAAATTTAACAACATTAAATAATATTACATTTTTAATAGTTTAAAATTAATATATTTAAAGTAATGCAAGGAGAACTATACCATAAGTAAATAAAGTTTTTACTAAGATTTAATTAAGATATAATGTTAAGGTAAACTTCACTTTCATCATAAAAAACCACACGATTAATAGTGTTTTATTCTTAATAAATTAAAATTGCAATTAGCACTCTATGAAATAAATTATCTATTAATTAGTTTAGTGAAAGATTTGAAGTATTATATAGGGTTATAGTAGAAAGTATAAAGTTAAGTGGTGAAATTCAAGAGTTGATTGTGGAATTACTTAAATTTATAAGAACTAAAAGAAGGGAATTCAATGAAAATCTAATTAAAGTTTATAAACTAGATAACTTTAGTTATGTTATTATGAGAGATAAAGATAATATTAAACAATCTTTGATAAGAAGTATAGATGAAGATAAAATAATAAATTATGAAATTATATGTAGTAATACAAGTAAGGATAGTATTAAGGATTTCAGAAAGATTGTTAATAAATATGGAAATCTAACTTTAGGAAATAATAAAAAAGGTTGATAGAATATATACAATTAATAGACTAATAGAACAAGTTCAAAATCACTATGACTATACTATTCAAATCGTAGAAGCTATTGGTTCTACTAGGAAAGAGAATAATGTAAGTAGATTAAATAAAAATCTATTTATAATTAATATCGTAGCTCCTATAATTGGGGTGATTAGTATTTCACCAATTATATATAAGATATATCAAAAGTATGGATGGGAAGAGATTTGTATTAGTGGTATAAGTGCTATTTTAATAATAGTAATTTTATATTGGAAAACTTTTAAGAAGAAATAAAAAACCTCACTTGCCTATTTCCTATCCATGTACCAATTACAGTCAAAAATATTGACATTAAAAATACCGTACATAAAATATTTATAATGATATGTGAATTAAAATATTTTACGCAAAAAATAAAGCGTGAAACCAATTACTTGATTTCACGCTGAACAATTATACGCGTCAATATTTTTATATTATTTAGTATAAAGGAATTCCTTATTTTTTTTAAGAGAATTTTTGAAAATTGCTTTTAAATTTAATCCGTGAAAGAGTAGCAATTATTATAATAACAATTTAGAATAGCAGTACACAATAAATAAAGTGGATTTGATATTGTTACAAGTCATTAATAAACAGTATAAAAAATTACTAGGATATATTAAATTCTAGTAGTTTTTCTTATTCTTAAGAAAGTAATAATTGATAGTGGAAATGTATCTTACCGGATATTTAATACAACTTAGAAACATAAAATTGCCAATTAAAATTAATCTATATATACTAAAAATATAAGAATTCTTATTAAAGTTTTTGGAGGTAATAATGAAAATTACTGTTGAGCATACAGATGTAGAAGAAAATGAAATTATATTAAGATGCAAAAGCATAGATGAAGAAATGCTTCATATATTATCTTTATTAAAATCACGAACACAAAAGTTATGTGTGTTTAAAGAAAAAAGTGAATTAATACTATTATCACCAGATTCAGTTTTTTATTGTGAATCTGTAGATGAAAAAGTATTTGTATATACAAAGGAAGATGTATTTCAAACTGGATTAAATTTAGCTGAAATAGAAAGTAGCTATTCAGATGTTGGATTTTTAAGGATAAGTAAATCTATTATAATAAATCTTCATAAAATAAAAAGTCTTAAAAGTTACACTTCAGGAAGAATTGAAGTTTATTTGAAAAGTAATGAAAAAGTAATTGTATCAAGGCATTATGCACCTATTTTAAGACAAAAACTTGAAAGAAAATAATTTAAGTGAGGTAGTTAATAATGAATGCTTTTAATAAATTTTATAAATTTGGATCACAAGTAAAACCCAAAATGGCTTTATATTCGTTAGGTATAGTATTTTTTATTTCAGTAGTAAATTTAATTAAAGGAGTAACTACAATTAGTATATTTACTCTACTGGAAACTTGTATTGTAGCCTTTATAGTTGCATTAATAGAACATTTTTCTTTTAAAAATTATGATATTCTTTCAAAAGATAAGAAAAGAAAAAATACAATTTTATGGACTGTAGTAACTAATATATTAATAGTTGGAGCAGCAGTAATATTTAAATGGTTTCCTATAATAGAACCTTGGTTAGGTGTTCTACTATTTATTATACTTCAATGTGCAATTATAGCTATGAGATATAGTATTTATGTTATGAATTTAGTAGATACAAATGATTTAAATAATAAGTTGAAAAAATATCAAAGTACAAATAAGTAAATATTTAGTAGTTAAGAAGTCATAATATATAAATAGTATTTACTTTATATCATAGAGCTATTACAATATAATATAAATTATATAATATTTGTGAGGTGTAATAAAGTGAAAATACAAATGAGTAATTGTGAAAGTGTTTTTAAGGCCTTGTCTGATATAACAAGATTGAATATATTAAAAGAATTAAGTAAAAAAGATAGTATGTGTGTATGTTCTCTTGTTGAACATTTTGATATATCACAATCAAAATTATCATATCATTTGAAGATGTTACTAGATTCTAACCTTATTACCATGGAGAGATGTGGAAAATGGAATCATTATAGTATTAATAAAGACAAATTAAAAGAATATGTATCTATTGATGTTCTTAATTTAATTGTAAATTAAGAACATCAATAGATAATAGAATAAAGTTCAAACAACATATCAAAAAAAGTTGATATGTTGTTTGAATTAGTATATAATAGGTTTAGAAAGTATAAATTTATACTATTTTTTATGTTAGATAACAAGAAAAAATTTTACGCAACATATCAAAAAAAGTTGATATGTTATAAGTAGAAATGAATTGAGAGGAGGAATAGAAAATGAATATTATTTCTAGTTTTTTTGAATTTTTAAATAATCAAATACTAAAGATGAATTGGCTATCTGATATTATAAAATATATAGTTGATAATATATTTGGATTATCTATTGATGAACAGTTAGGTGGAAGCATTCATTTCTTTATATATGATACTATAAAAATATTTATATTATTATCTATACTTATTTTTATGATTTCATATATTCAAAGTTATTTTCCCCCAGAAAGAACTAAAAAGATACTTGGTAGAATTAAAGGGGTGAAGGGTAATATCTTAGGGGCATTACTTGGAACAATAACACCATTTTGTAGTTGTTCTAGTATTCCAATATTTATTGGATTTACATCAGCAGGATTACCACTTGGAGTTACATTTTCATTCTTGATATCTTCACCTATGGTTGATTTAGCATCATTTTTAATGCTTATGTCATTCTTTGGATGGAAAATTGCAACATCATATGTCGTTGTAGGATTAATTTTAGCTGTAATTGGAGGTACTCTTATAGACAAATTAGGATTAGAAAGTCATATTCAAGATTATGTAAGAGAAATAGAAGATACGGATATAGAGCTAGAAGAAATGACTAGAAGAGATAGAATACTTTATTCTAAAGGACAAGTTTTAGATATAGTAAAAAAAGTATGGATATATATATTAGTTGGAGTTGGAATTGGGGCAGTAATACACAATTGGATACCACAAAATATAATAGAAAATATTTTAGGGGATAATAATCCATTTGCTGTATTAATGGCAACAGGTGTTGGAATACCAATGTATGCAGATATATTTGGAACGTTACCAATAGCAGAAGCATTATTCTTAAAAGGTGTAGGCGTTGGAACTATCTTATCATTTATGATGGCAGTTACAGCACTTTCATTACCATCTATGATAATGCTAAGTAAAGTAGTAAAACCAAAGCTATTAGCTATATTTATAGGCATTGTAGCAGTTGGAATACTGATAATAGGATATTCATTTAATGCATTTGGATATTTATTCATATAAATAATTTAAATTAAAGGAGTTGTTATATTATGATAATTAAAGTTTTAGGACCAGGATGTATGAATTGTAAAAAGTTAGAGGCTAATACAAAAAAAGCAGTAGAAGAACTAGGAATAGAGACAGAAATTATAAAAGTAACTGATATAAAAGAATTTATGAAATATGGTATTATGAAGACACCAGCTTTAGTTGTAAATGAAAAAGTTAAATTTTATGGAAGAGTTTTAGATTCAGAAGAAATTAAAAAGTATTTAAAATAGAAGATTTATAAAAATTAATTTTAACAAAGGATGAATGGTATGGATAAAAAAGAAAGAAACAAAATGATTTTAATATTAGGAATTATGGCTTTTTTTGCAAATGGTGATAACTATGCAGTATCACCATTGTTAGGAAGTATAGCTACTGATTTAAATATATCGTTAAGCCAAGCTGCAATGTCTGTTACAGCATATATGTTGACATTCGGAGTTTTTACAATAATTATTGGGCCCTTAGGAGATAAGTATGGCAAAACTAGAGTAATAAATATTGCATCTTTTGGTACAGCAATATTTAGTATGTTAGGTGCATTTGCTTTTAGTTTACCTTCACTTATTTTCTTAAGAGCTATGAATGGAGCATTTGGGGCTGGAATTTTTCCTGTGACAATGGCTCTAGTTGGAGAAAATTCAGATGATAGTAATAGACAAAAGTCACTAGGTAAAGTTATGGGAATGATGTTCTTAGGTGGTGCATCAGCTACAGCTATTGGAGGAACTATGGCATATTTAGGTTCATGGAGATTAGTTTATTTTATTTATGGATTAGCTGAACTAATAATTGCTTTAGTTATGTTTAAAGTTTTGCCTAAAAGTGAGGGAAGTGCAGATAAAATTCAATTTATATATACATATAAAGAAGCATTAAAAAATAAAGGGCTTTTAATGATTGTAGGAACAATTTTCTTAGTTGGATTTAGCGTATTTGGAAGTTTTACATATACAGGTCAATTAGTAGAGGGAAGAACGGGATATAATGTTTTAATAGTAGGTCTAATTTTAACCTTATTTGGATTAGCAACAGTTATAGGTGGAAGAATGGCACCTAGCATAAAAGCAAAGTTAAAAAGTAAATTCTTATTGGTGGCAGGCTTAGTTGGAGCAATTTCACTATTTACTATAGCTAAGTCTTTTAATATAGCTTTTATATCAATAGGATTAATTGGTTTTGGATTAGCTTTTATAGCAATGCAATCAACTTTAGTTAATACTGCACAGGAAAGATTACCTAAGTATAGAGGTACTGCTATGTCATTAGCTTCATTTTGTATGTTTGTAGGTGGAGCTGTGGGAACAAATTTAAATGGTATGCTATTGCAAAATAGAGAAATAGAAATAATTTTTATTATATCATCTATTGCAATGGTTATTGTTGCTATAATATCAACAAAAATAATAGATAATAGATAAGTATATATTAGACCTTAAATATATTACTTAGGATGTAATATATATGTTTTGAAATTAAAAATATGATGTTTAGTTGACATTAAAAAGTGATATTGCAGTAAGAAATATATATAGTATTACATCCTTCAATACATATATTAATTATAGAGTTGTATATTTTTATATAACAAAAAATATATTTTTTAGTAAGGCTAATATCTTAGGTATCTAGGTCTAAATTATATAGTAGATATAGAAGAGATTTAATTATAAGTAAAAACATTACTTGTTATTAATATGTGGAAGAGTACCATAAATAATCAAGATTTTTAATATGATTTTAAATCTTTTATAGTATAATTTAAAATATAATTCATTTTTAAAGATGAATAGGGAAAATTTAATTATAAATGAATTATAGAAGTTAATTAATAATGTTTAAAAAGACTAAAATATATTTAACACACAAGAAAAATTATAGAAAAACATATGAATTTAGGAGTAGAGGTATAGTAATGAAGAATTGGATTGATGGTGCTAAGAACAAAAAATTTATAGCTTCATATAGTGGTGGCAAAGACAGTACTTTAGCTTTATACAAAGCTATGAAACAAGGGACAGCTTTAGGGATTATTGTAATGATGGAAGAAGACGGGGAAAGGTCAAGAGCTCATAGTTTATTTGCAGATGTACTTAAAGCACAAGCAAAAGCAATAGGAATACCTCTTTTTATAGGAGCAGCAAATTGGGATAACTATGAAAAAGTATTTGTAGAAATATTAAAAGAAGCAAAAGGACAAGGAGCTCAAGTTCTTGTAACAGGGGATATTGATATTCCAGAGAATGAGTGTTGGCATGAAAGGGTTGCTCATAGTGTGGGACTTGAGCTTGGAATACCTCTTTGGAAAATGGATCACAAAGAAGTAGTTAAGGAATTTATCTCTTTAGGATTTATAACTAAGGTTATAACAATTGATACAAAAAAAGGAATGAAGAAAGAAGACCTTGGAAAAGTACTTACTTTTGATTATATGAAAGAACTTGAAGAAAGAGGGATTGATCCTTGTGGAGAAGGTGGGGAATTTCATACTGCAGTTATAGCAGGGCCACTTTTTAAAGAAGAAATAAAAGTTAAAGAGGGAGATATTACTTCAGATGGACAGTATATGTATCTAACTTTAGAAATATAATAGAAGAAAGCCTTAGAATAACTAATTAATTATTCTAAGGCTTTTTATGAATTTTGCTATTTAATAAAGCGTTTGATTTATTAAATAATTTTACATTCTAATTATATAATAAAATTGTCATTAACTTATGACATAGAGTTTGCTTATTTTAAGAATTAAAAGTATTTTCTTTTACATTCGGTAAAATATTATAAATAGATGTTCCTATTTTTTCTTCAAAATATTTTTTAATTTCAAAGGTTGATTTCCATCTTGGAATTGTATATTCATTAAATCCGGCTCTTAATGCCATATCCACAATTCTTTTTTCTATCAAAACGAATCCACTTGGAAGAGATAAGTAATCACATAATTTTATTAATTTATCATAATCTGTTTCCTCTGTATTTGATAAGTACTTCTTTACAAAGTTATATTCTTCAGTTGTACCGTCCCATTTTCCTACAATAACAACTTCATTATTATATTTAAATGCTGTATGGCTTAAACAAGTTCTTGCTACTAAATCATAGCCTTTATTAATTGCATAATTGTATCCATCTATTCCATGTCTCATAGCATATATGCCTTCTCTTCGACCTATATCATGAAGCAAACCTAAAACATATGCTAAGTTCGGATCTAGATTATCTGTTTTCTCTGCTATTAATCTTGCTGCTTTTGCTACATATATAGAATGATTTACCCATGGACCTGGGTTCAACTTTTCAGCTTCTTTTAAAATTAATTGAGCTTCTTCTAATGAAGGCACGCTTTTTTTATTGCAAAGTTTCATATCTCAATCTCCTTTGAACACAACTTAGAATTATTTAGTGTTGAATGTTATATTTTAAGTAATAATTTAACTAATTATAACATAACTTGAAAAATATATATGGATAAAGAAGAATATAATAATGCTGAGGATATAGGGGATCTGGGTAAATCATATAATTATACTAGTTGAGACAGGCATTTTATATGGTTATATTATTGTGCTGCTGGAATTAAAAAGAAATTAGGTTTGATAGTGGTAATGGATTATAGAAAAATTGAAGAACGTGTATAAAAATTGTTTAAGGACTGTTTAATTCCAATAGTTAATGTATATACTACAATCATTAGAAGAAATTAAAAATAAGAAATTAGGTGATTTTAATGATATATATATACAACTGTTATGGAGGAACCCACTCATCTATTCTAGCAATGGCTTATCACTTAGAAATGTTAGATGAAACTCGAGAGCCGACTAAGGATGAAATCTTGAATTTGCCTAACTTTAATAAGTTAGTATATGGAAATCGTGGAGAACTTTTTTGTTATGGTAGTGATAAAGATGGAAATGAAGTCTATGTTGTAGGTAGAGGACGTTCAAAAGTTTTAATTCCAGGATTATATAATTTAGCTTCTATGCTCAATAAACAAAATCTATTAAATGAGAAAATTATATTTTCTAATACGTCGCCAACGGTGCCATTACCAATGACTTTTGGTGGACTATTTTCTAGGATGTTAAAAATTGATTTTATAGGAGTACCTTTGCTTATAAAGGGAGCAAAAAAATCATATAAGGATATTATAAAACTTGTAAATAATACAAAAAAAGAAGCAAAGGAAGATAAGTCAGAGGTTATTATTTTAGATAATAAGGAATTTAAGAAAAAATAATTTTAAAGACAAATGTAATATATATTATATAAAATCTGATATATTAAAAAATTAAGGATTTAAAATTAATTTTATTAGAGAATTTTTCATATTAGTGTGTACATAAATATTTATAATTAATAAATTAGTCTTATTAACTATAAAAATATAACTAGACCTTGAAAATACATATTTGTAGATTCAAGGTTTTTATTTTCATGGAAATAAATTAACTTGATATTAGTAAATTTTAAGCAATTATCTACTTTTTAGATTTTGTCTATTGTTTTGTATAAAGTACTGATATAACTAAAAATTTTAATATTTACTATCTACGAATTAAGGCATAGTAATAGTTAAATATTTATATAATTTACTGTAATAGTATTTATATAAGAAAGGATAATGTTATGTCAGAAATAAGATGTCCTATGACAGGAAGAAGAAGTAAAGCAGTAGCAGGAGAAGGAACTACTAATGAGTATTGGTGGCCAAACCAGCTTAAGCTTAATGTTCTTCGTCAAAATTGTAAGAAAAGTAATCCTATGTCTAATGATTTTAACTATGCTGAAGAATTTGAAAAGCTAGATTATTACGAACTAAAAAATGATTTATATAAGTTGATGACAGACTCACAAGAATGGTGGCCAGCTGATTATGGCCATTATGGACCATTTTTTATTCGTATGGCTTGGCACAGTGCAGGAACCTACAGAATTGGTGATGGTAGAGGAGGGGGAGGACAAGGGCTTCAACGTTTTCCACCACTTAATAGCTGGCCAGATAATATAAATTTAGATAAAGCACGTCGTTTACTTTGGCCAATTAAAAAGAAGTATGGAAATAAAATATCTTGGGCTGATCTTATGATATTAACAGGTAATTGTGCATTTGAATCTATGGGACTAAAGACAATTGGTTTTGGTGGTGGAAGAGAGGATGTTTGGGAACCGCAGGAGGATATTTACTGGGGAAGTGAAAAAAAGTGGCTTGGAAATGAACGTGATAAAGAGGATAAAGAACTTGAAAATCCTTTAGCGGCTGTGCAGATGGGTTTAATTTATGTAAATCCAGAGGGCCCAAATGGAGATCCAAGTCCTAAGGCATCAGTAAAAGAAGTAAGGGAAACCTTCACTCGTATGGCAATGAATGATGAAGAAACTGTTGCACTTATAGCAGGTGGACATACTTTTGGTAAATGTCATGGTGCTGCATCACCTACTTATGTTGGACCAGAACCAGAAGCTGCACCTATAGAACAGCAAGGTTTAGGATGGAAAAATAGCTATAAAACTGGTAAAGGTCCAGATACAATAGGTAGTGGGCTTGAAGGAGCATGGAAGGCTGAGCCAACAAAGTGGACAATGGGCTACTTAAAAACATTATTTAAATATCAGTGGGAATTAGTTAAAAGTCCAGCAGGAGCCTATCAATGGTTAGCAAAAAATGTTGAAGAAGAGGATATGGTAGTTGATGCTTATGATCCGTTAAAAAAGCATAGGCCTATGATGACCACGGCGGATTTAGCCCTTATTTATGATCCTATTTATAGAGCGATAGCAAAGGACTATTTAGAAAATCCTAAAAAGTTTCAAGAAGATTTTGCTCGTGCTTGGTTTAAATTAACTCATAGAGACATGGGACCCATATCAAGATATCTTGGACCAGAAGTTCCCAAAGAAAGCTTTATTTGGCAAGATCCAATCCCAAAAGCTAACTATAGATTGATTAATAAAAAGAATATTTCAGAGCTTAAGAAAAAGATTTTAGATTCAGGCTTATCAATATCAGACCTTGTAACAACGGCATGGGAATCTGCATCAATATTTCGTGGGTCAGATAAACGTGGAGGGGCAAATGGGGCAAGAATACGATTGAAGCCACAAAGAGAATGGGAAGTTAATGAGCCAGAAAGGCTTAACAAAATATTAAAAGTACTAGAAAAAATTCAAAGTAGTTTTAATAATGCACATTCAAAGGATAAAAAGGTTTCCTTAGCTGATATTATTGTATTAGGTGGATGTGTTGGCATAGAAAAAGCTGCAAAAAATGCAGGGTATAACATAACTGTTCCTTTTATTCCAGGACGTACGGATGCAACCCAAGAGGAAACAGATATAAAGTCATTTAATGTACTTGAACCTAAGGCCGATGGATTTAGAAACTATATGAAAGATAACTATGAAGTAACAGCAGATGAAATGTTAATAGATAAAGCACAACTATTATCATTAACTATTCCAGAAATGACAGTATTAATTGGTGGTATGCGTGTGTTGAACACTAATTATAAGCAGTCACAGGAGGGGGTGTTTACAGATAGAGAAGAATGTCTTACAAATGATTTCTTTGTAAATCTTCTTGATATTAATACTATGTGGAAGGCTTTACCGAATGTTAAAGAAAAGTTTGTAGGGTATGATAGGAAAACAGAAAATGTGAAGTGGACGGCAACAAGGGTTGACCTTATATTTGGTTCAAACTCACAGTTGCGTGCAGTTGCAGAGGTTTATGCATCTGATGATAATAAAGAAAAGTTCATACAAGATTTTGTAACAGCATGGAATAAAGTAATGAATGCAGATCGTTTTGATATAAAAAAATAAATATTGATTAAATTTTAGCTAGTAAAATAATAAAAATTTTACTAGCTATTTTTAGATAATGTGTGAGGAAAAAATTATTATGAAAAAATTTATATTATAAATTTAGCATTAAATATAAGTAATAGAATCTACTAATAGACGGATATGAGTAAGCTGTAACTTTTTATAAAACATAAAAAATGCTTAGCAATTTTTGTCCTATTGTTTTGTTTAATATAACATATAAATTTTATTTAACTATTTTTAAGTAATTCTTCAACTTCTACTTTTAGCTTTTGTCCATTTAAGTTGTTTGGGTTTATCTTTAAGGCTTCCTCAACATCTTTTAATACTTCTTCATAGGTATCATCATGATTAAATTCCTTAATTAGAGTAAGTCTAAATTGTGCTCTAGATAAATATACTTTATCCATATGTTTTATACTTTCTAAAGAATCAATATTTTCAATTGCAAAATTGCAACTTTTAATTTTTTCTTTTAAAATATCCTCTAAATCTCTTTCAATTATTTCAAACATAAAAAATCTCCTTTAATATAAGTCATAATCAAATAAATGATAGACTAATATGCTTAGAACATTTGGTCTCTTATTTATTTTCATATGCATAAGTTAATATTATTTCACTATAAATATGGTTGTGAATATATAGTTTTCTTAATTAAAAAAATTATTATACACTATGATATATAGGGACACAAGTTTAAAATTTAGTTTATATATCTATATTTTTACAAAAAAGCAACGAGATCAGTTTGAATAATTTAAAATATATGATTTTAAAATTTGATTGTTGTAAAAAGTATTAGTTACTAATAGCTTTATATAATTTTTTCTTGAAAAATTTAGAATTAGAGTATAAACTAATTTTGATATATAGGATGTTTAAAGAGCTTTTAAATTTATATGCAGTTTAAGATAGAAGTTTACTTGAATATGGAAATAAAAAAATGAAGGGGAGAGAGTTAATGGATAGTAAGTTAATGATGGCTAAAACCATTTTTATGTTTTTTTTAGGAATAACTTTTGGATCCGTTGTAGGAACGTTTTATTTAGGCAGAGAAAAGTCTCCTATGTATTATGGTATAGGATTTATAGTTATTCTTATATTTATAGCGATTACTATGTATTTTTATAGAAAACATAAAAAAATAGAAAAAATGATAAAACTAAAAGAAGAATGGCCTTATGGAGAGAATGAAAAAAGGGATTTTAAGAGAATTGAGAATTTCTTTGAAAAATTTCACCCAGAAGAATTAAAAGAAAAAGATTACTACATATTAGATGATCAGAGTGCTAGTGATTTAGACTTAAAAGATGTATTTTCAAAAATTGATGTTGCAATTACAACAGCAGGGCAACAAATTCTGTATTACATATTAAGAACACCTAAAACAAAAGTACAAGAGCTTTTAAATCGTGATAAAATTATTGAAGAATTTAGAGAAAATGATACGTTGAGAGAGGAAAGTCAGGTAGCATTATTATCACTTGGAAAACAAAGAAAAGGAAACATTATAAGTTTATTTAATAGTAAAACTAATATTGTTCAAGCAAAGAAATATATCTATAAATTGGCAGCATTACTTCCAATAGTAGCATTAATTATGTTCTTTTTTATAGGAGCTAAAGCATTGTTGTTTTTATTTGGAAGCTTTGCATTAAACTCTTCTATAAACTATAAATCTGAAAAACAAATAGAAGATGAAGTAAGCTCAATAGCTTATGCTGCAAGTCTTATAACTTGTGCAAAGGGGTTAAATAAGGTTAAGAGTAATGGCGCATTATTAGAACATCAAAATATATTAAAAGAAAATATAAAGTATTTTAATGTTATAGAACGTAAGGCAACATATTTAATGGCTAGTGAAGGGGCAGATGTATTTATAGAGTATATAAATGTCTTATTTTTAACAAAAATAAGAGGATATTACGATATAATAGATACAATACAACAAAATAGAGACAAATTGATAGAAGTTTATAAAACAGTTGGAGAAATAGATGCTCTTATTTCTATAGCCAGTTATAGAGAAAGATTAGAGTATTATTGCAAACCTAATTTTGTAGATGAAAAGAAGAAACTTTCGATAGTAGAGGGTGTACATCCTTTAATAGAAGATGCTGTTTCAAATGGGCTTTCTTTAGATAGAAAAGGTGTTATATTGACTGGTTCTAATATGGCAGGTAAATCTACATTCTTAAGAATGCTAGGTATAAATGCGCTTTTTGCACAAACTATATATACAGTTGTTGCAAAAGAATATAGTGCTAGTTTATTAAGGGTTATAACATCTTTAAGCGTATCTGACGATGTTAATACTGGAACAAGTTATTATCTAGGTGAATGTGAAGCATTGCTTAGAATCTTAAATAGTATAGATGAGGATATAACTGGATTATGCATGGTAGATGAAATATTTAGAGGAACTAACCCAATAGAAAGAATTGCATCAGCAAGAGAGATAATAAAATATATTATTGATAAAAATGCAATACCATTAGTAGCAACCCATGATATTGAACTAACAGAAGTATCTAAAGAAAAATATGAGTGTTACTATTTCTGTGAAGATGTAGATGAGCAAGAAGGGTTAGTGTTTGATTATAAGCTTAAAAATGGAGTATGTAAATCAGGTAATGCTATAAAACTTTTAAAATACTTAGGGTATCCTAAAGTTATAACCGATAATGCAACTATGGAATCAGAAAAAGCTTTAAATTAAAGTGGGTAATATTATTTTAACATGAAAAATAAAAGTGAACAGTGGAGAGCTTTATAGGAAACAGAAAGTCAATTTCCTAAGTTATAAACCACTGTTCACTAACTTAATAATGTTAAATTATTATAAAAATCTTCGTTGGTAAATATATGGATTTAAATCCATATGTATACCAACTTTTTATTATTTTTCAGCTAAATATTCTTTTTCATATTGAAGTAGACGTTGTATTATTTCATTAGATACATCATCTATCTTATCAAAATTCATATTAGGAATATAATAACTTTCTAAATCATCATGAAGATGTTTAGCTTGTTGTATACAAGACAATGCTTTGTTAAGAAGAATATAAAAAGTATTTTTTACATATTCTATTTCATCTTTATTAGCTTTTATTAATGCTTCATCTAAAAATTTATTCATATCATATACAATGCCTTGAGTAGCTAATTTGTTAATTTCATTAGATGTAACTATAGCTGTATTAAGATCAGGAATTAAGATGTGCTCAATTTTTTCAGGCATTAATGGTGTGTGAAGAACTTCTACATAGTGACCTCGTTTTACTGCTTCATCAGCTAAATAGGCTAATACTTCAGTTTTACCAACGCCAGGAGCACCTTTTAATATATAAACATTTTCCACATCTTCTATTAGATTAGGAATAAAGCTTATAACACCGCCAGGAGTAAATGCAGTTGAAAATAAGTGTCTATCAAAGCCTACTGAAGAAATTTCATCTGAGAAAATTTCATTTTTAAGGCTCTCCTTTAAATGATTAACTTTATTAAAATCTAGTGTTTCTCTATTAAAAGTATACCAATCTTCATATACATTTCTAGCTGCAGCTAAAAATCTATATGCTCTTTTAAATTTTTTGCTTATTTTATCTTGAACAGCCAATATATCTTCACGATATTCTTTAAAACCATCTTCATTCCAGCACTGTCCCATGTTTAATATTTCATCAATTGCTCCAGGATTTTTTGGATCAACAACATGAGGAGAAGTTCCATCTAATAAAGCTATATTTAAGCCTTTAATAACAACACCGTCTAAAGAATTGCTATCAGAGGAGCAGTGGTGAAATTCTACAGTATAACCTTTATCTAAAAATAAGTTTCCTACTTTTTTCATTAAAGATGATTTACCAGTTCCAGGGCCGCCTTTTATACATATTATTCTTCTAGCTTCATTTTGAGGCAGAATATAATCATAATGAGAGTAAAATCCTACTGAAGTATTTCCCCCTAAAAAGTAATGTTTTTGTTTCTTTGACATAAAACCACACTCCAAATTTGTTATCTATATATAATATTCACTAAATATATATAAGTTAACCCAATATAGTTAAATTATTTTTCTTATATTAATTTATGCATTAATTGTAAAATAAATACAAATATTATGGATTTTAAGCGAAAAAATAACAGAAACTAAAATATAATTTCTGTTATTCCTAAATCACAGATTTTAAAAATTAATTTTTAATGAGGAAAAAATCAAATTCCTAAATAGTCTCTATCAATTGTTATTAAAAGATTATAATGTGAATGAATTTTCTTTATTTCATCATTAAGACTTTTAATTAAATTATTTTCATCATCTTTAGAAAGATTTTCATGTGAATTTATTACAGCATCAAATATAATATTTTTAATATCACCTTCACCTACAACTCTAAAATCATGAATAGATTTAATTATAGGAAATTTTAATAGTAAGTTTTCAACTAAAAGCTTATCGTTTAAGATTTCCTCATCATTGGTGTTAATTGGATCCATATGTATAACTAAGAATATATTTAATTTATCTGAAATTTCTTTTTCTGCTGCATCAATTATTTCATGTATTTTGATGATAGAAATATCACAAGGAACTTCAGCGTGAATTGAAGCCATTATCCTTCCAGGCCCGTAGTTATGCACTAGTAGATCATGAACACCATGAATTTCATTATATTTTAAAACTTCTTTTTGTATATTTTCAACTAACTCAGCATCAGGGGCAGAGCCAAGAAGTGGATCTAAGGTATCTTTTACTAGATTAAATCCAGCATAAAGAATTATTAAAGAAACTATAATTCCCATATAACCATCTATAGGAAAAGAAATAAATTTAGATAAAAATAAGGATAAGGCAACTGTACTAGATGAAATTGCATCACTGATAGCATCAACAGAACTTGCTTTTAAAGCAGAAGAATTAATTTTATTTCCAAGGTTTTTATAAAATATGCTGAGCCATAATTTAAATAAGATAGAAACTAGTATTAATATAAAAGGTATCCAAGCAAAAGTTATAGTAGTTGGATTTTTAATTCTATCTATAGAGGATAAAATAAATTGAAATCCTACTAACATAACTAAAAAAGCTACAATTAAAGCAGAAATATATTCTATACGTCCATGTCCAAATGGATGTTCTTTATCTGCTGGTTTACTAGAAAGTTTAAATCCAAATATAGTTATTACAGAAGAGCCTACATCAGATAAATTATTAAAGGCATCTGCAATAACAGCTATACTATTACTTATAAGTCCAACAGATAGTTTAATTATAAATAGAAATAGATTTACTAAGATACCTATAATACCACCTAAATAACCATATCTTTCTCTTACTTCTTTATTTTTTACATCATCATAATTTTTTACGAATTTTTTAATTAAAAAATTTGAAAACAAAAAAAGCACCTCCAAAATTAGTATACCCATAAAATTTCAATACTAAATTATAACATATTAGATATATTAAAGAAATAACTAGTATATCTTAGATATTAACTCAACTAAGTCTTAGATTAATTAATTTAATAATTACATAAAAATCCTATATAGTTAAATTTTAAACTATTACTTTTTTCATATGCTTAGGTATTTTTAATATGTTATACTAGAATTGGAATTTAAATTTGGAGGTGTTCGTATTATGGCGATAAAATTTGCAAAAGAACTTATAGATTTCTTATATGAAAGCCCTACAGCTTTTCATGCAGTTAAGTCAGTAAAAGGGAAATTAGAAAAATCAGGATTTGTTGAATTGTCAGAAAGTTCTAAATGGGATTTAGAAAAAGGTGGAAAGTATTATACAACTAAAAATGATTCCGCATTAGTAGCTTTTACTGTAGGTAATGGTGAAATTGAAGAACATGGATTTAAATTAGTTGGAGCACATACTGACTCTCCAACATTTAGAATAAAACCAAACTGTGAAATGACAGTTGAAGATTCTTATATTAGATTAAATACTGAGATTTATGGTGGACCAATATTAAGTACTTGGTTTGATAGGCCGTTATCTATAGCAGGAAGGGTAATTTTAAAAAGCGATAATATACTTTTTCCTAAATCAGAATTAGTTAATGTTAAAAAACCTATATTAATAATTCCTAATATGGCAATACATATGAACAGGGATGTAAACAAAGGTTTTGATATTAATGCTCAGCAGCATACATTACCAATACTTTCATTAGTAAATGAAGAACTTGAAAAAGGAAATTATTTATTAAATGTATTAGCTAATGAGTTAAATGTTAATAAAGAAGAAATTATAGATTTTGATTTATATTTATATGAGTACGAAAAAGGAAGCATAATTGGATTAAATGATGAGTTTATATCTATGGGAAGGTTAGACGACTTACAAATGGTTCATGCAGGTATAGAAGCATTAATAAATGCTAACACAACTAATGGCACAAATGTAATGGTTTGTTATGATAACGAAGAGATAGGTAGTTCAACAAAACAAGGTGCAGACTCTGAGATGCTTTCAAATATTTTAGAGAGAATAGTTTTATCATTAGGAAAAGGAAGAGAAGAATTCTTTAGAGCATTGGCGAAATCATTTATAATTTCAGCAGATAATGCTCATGCTATTCATCCAGCTGATCCAGGAAAGCATGACCCAACAAGTAGACCACTTATAAATAAAGGACCAGTTATAAAAGTAAATGCAAATCAAGCATATACAACTGATGCAGATTCAGATGCAGTATATGAAATGGTTTGTAAAAAAGCTGGAGTTCCGGTTCAAAAATTTGTTAATCGTTCAGACTTAAGAGGTGGATCAACAATAGGACCAATAAATTCAACTCATATAAATATACGTTCAGTTGATATTGGAAACCCTACTTTAGCAATGCACTCTATAAGAGAGTTAGCTGGAGTAGATGATCACACTTATGTTATGAAATCATTTTTAGAGTTTTATAATTTATAATTAGTAAAATAGAAAACTATCCAATAGGCAAAATATAACTTATTGGATAGTTTTTTTGTTTTTAAAATTTTATATTGATTTTTTTATTTAAAGTTGGAAGAATTGCTAAAATCATAAGAGAAATAATAAGTGTTATTGTTACTTTATTAAGTTGAAAATCATTTTTATAGGAAACATATGTTATTAATAAAACGCAAGCCCCTACTAAAAAATGAAGTATTTTTTGAGTTATAATAAATTTATTTTTATTTTTTATTTTAGCTCCACTAGATTCAAATGTATCAGCTAGTTTTTTCCAAGGCATGAAAAATGCAAAGAAAAATTGTAGTCCTGCTAATAAGAGTAAAATTATAACAAGTATGTTTGACATTATTTACCTCCTATTTCATATTAAATTTTATTATAATTATAAACTTAATTCATATTACAATCAAATTTTAATTTAAATATAGGATTCCAAGTTGAATTTATTATAAATATGTAAATTAAGAAGTTGGTTTGAATGAGAATAGCATGAAAATGATTAATTACTTTATAACATGTCAATAATTTTTTAAAGATAGTGTTTATAAAGGAGTGAGTTTATGATATATATATTTTTTTCATTATTGGTAGTGTTGACCTTTATAATTTTATATTTTAATAATAAATTAGTATATAAATACAAATTTTTAAAATATTGTATAAAAATAAATAAAAGTAGTAAGAGTTCTACAATTATTGCTCAAGAGATAGCATTGGAGACGTCAGCAGTAGATTATTCTTTAAATTCAAAAATAAAAACTGTCACTGTGGACAGAAACTATAAAAATATTAAAAAAGTATATGAAAAAATAAAAAATAATCCTAGAGCTTCTGTTGTTAGTGGAAGCCAATGGATTATTGATAATATATATATAATACATAAAGAATATAAAAATTTAAAACAAAGCTTAAGAAGAAAAAACTTAAAAAAATTGCCACGAATAAAAGATGGTATATTTAGTGGATTTCCAAGAGTGTATGTTTTAGCCTTAAATTTTATAAATGATAGATTAGCATATATTGATGAAAATACAATCACAGAGTTTATTGAAGAGTATGAAAAAGAAAATAAATTAACAATGGGTGAAATTTGGTATTTCCCAATCATGATAAAAGTAGTAATAATACAATATATAGATAAGTTATCAGAAGAAATTTATTGTCAGATTAATAGTTTAGAAAAGGCTTTAGATATATATAGTAAAAGCCTAGAAAAAAAGAATATAAATCCATTGATTAAAGATAAGGATGTTGATAAAGAAACTATACTAAAGTTATTAACAATTTTAAAAGATACAGGTAAAGATGATGAAAAAATAACATTAGAATTAAAAGAATTAGTAAAATCTATAGAAGTAAATTCAGTTTTAAATGAAATAAATATTTATAAAAAAGAAAATTTAAGAAATATGTTATTATCAAATTCAGTAAATTCATTAATAGAAATCTCAAAGATAAACTATAGATATATATTTGAAAGAGTTTCTATTGTAGAGAAAATACTGAGTAAAGATTACTTCTATAATCAAATGGATTTTCAATCGAAAGATCAGTATAGAAGAGTTATTTCTGAAATATCATTAAAAAATGATATAAGAGAAAGTTATATTGCTGAAAAGGCTATGAAGTGTAAGGAAGTAAGTGAAGGGGAAGAGTTTAAAAATCATATTGGTTATTATTTAATAGATGAGGGTAGAGATAAATTAAATAATATATTAAAAATAAAATATAGTGGATTTGAAAAAATAAAAAGAATGATAAAAGGTAAAGCAGTTATAAGTTATTTATTACTTATATTTATTTTTACAGCTATAAATATAATAACTTTCCTTTATGCAATACCAGGTAAAAATGAGTATAATTATAAAATTATTTTAGCAGTTATATTTTTAATTATACCTATGAGTGATGTAGCTATAAGAGGGTTAAATTTTACTATTATGAGAATAAATAAACCTTATACATTACCTAAATTGAATTTAGAGAATATACCCTATGAATATTCAACATCAGTCATAATACCAACAATAATAAATAATAAAAAAAGAGCAAAGGAACTTTTAGAAAATATTGAACAGTATTATTTAGGAAATAAAGATGAAAACATATTTTTTGTTCTTTTAGGAGATTTGAAAGATAGTAAAAAATTAAATTTAGAAGATGATGATGACATAATAAATTTTACATTAGAGGAAGTAAAAAAATTAAATTTAAAATACTGTAAAAATAAAAAAGAACAGTTCTTTTTTTTATGTAGACATAGAGTATTTAATGAGGGTGAAAATTTATATATAGGGTATGAAAGAAAAAGAGGTAAAATAGTTGAATTTAATCAGCTTTTAATGGGAAATGAAGAAACAACTTTTAGAATAATAAGTGGAGATTTAAAAAATCTAAGCAAAGTTAAATATGTAATAACACTAGATAGTGATACTAAATTACCTATGAATGGAGCTAAAAAATTAATAGGTACATTGGCACACCCCTTAAATAAAGGATACATTGGTTCTAATGGTAAAGTTATAAGAGGATATGGATTACTTCAACCAAGAATAAGTATAAGTTTAGCTAGTAGCAATAAAACTATTTTTTCAAAATTATTTTCAGGAGAATGTGGAATTGATATTTACACTACAGCAGTTTCAGATGTATATCAAGACTTATTTAAAGAGGGTATATTTACAGGAAAGGGCATATATGATTTAGATATATTTTGCAAAACTTTAGACAATAAAATTCCTGAAAATACCGTTTTAAGCCATGACCTTTTAGAGGGAAGTTATTTAAGATGTGGACTTGTAAGTGATATAGAACTTATAGATGATTATCCAAGTTTTTATAATGCAAATTCTAAAAGAAAACATAGATGGGTTAGAGGAGATTGGCAACTAACACCTTGGTTATATAGTGATGATATAAACTTGCTTTCTAAATGGAAAATACTAGATAACTTAAGAAGAAGTTTAGTTTCAATATTTTTAATTTTAAGTTTGATACTTATAACGTTTAAAATATTGCCAGGAAATGTAGGTTATTGGATAATGTTAATTATCTTATGGTCATTTACTTCATTCCCTAGTAATTTATTTAATTTTGTAAAAAACATTAGTAAAGGTTTTATTTTAAAAGAAGAGTTTATTTTAGTGAGAGAAAGTTTCTTTAGATCTTTATTAATATTGATTTTTTTACCTTATGAAGCATATTTAAATTTAGATGCCATAATTAGAACTATATATAGAAAGAATTTTTCTCATAAAAATTTATTACAATGGCAAACCTCTGACTATGTAGAGAGAACTTCAAAAAGAAATTTTACTACATATTTAAATACAATGTTTCAATCAATTTTAATAGGAATAGGAATTTTGCTCATAAATGTATTGCTAAATCAGAGTAATATTTTATTAATACTAGTAACAGCTCTTTGGATAATGGCTCCATTAATTGCGTATTTAATAAGTATTCCTAAGAAAACAAAAAAATATATTTTAAATAATGAAGATGAAATTTTGATAAGAACAATTTCAAGAAGAACATGGGCTTATTTTGAGGATTTTATAGATGAAAGATGTAACTATATAGGTGTAGATAATTATCAGGAGGACCCAGGTAAAAAGTTAGCTTATAGGACATCACCTACTAATATAGGAATGTGCATAATTTCCAATATAGTAGCCTTAGATTTAGGATATATAAATATAATTCAAGCAACTGAAAGAATAGAAAAAACAATAGAAAATATAAACACATTAGAAAAATATAAAGGACATTTATTTAATTGGTATGATAGCTCAAATAAAAAAGCTTTAAATCCTAAATATGTATCTACAGTTGATAGTGGAAATTTAATAACTTATTTGTATACTACTTATGAAGGTTTGAATGAAAATTTAAATACACCTATCATGGAAAAAATAATTTTAGGGTTAAAAGATATTTTAAATTTAACTATAGAGGAAATAAAAGATATAGAATGTAATCATTACTTTTATTTTATGGTTAAAGATAATTTAAATAATAGGTGTAAAGATTTATTGACATTTAAAACTATGATTTCTAATATAATTTGCAATACAGAAGAACTTTTAAGTGAACATGAAGGTAGCAATGAAGAAGGAAAGTTCTACTGGTGCAATAAATTAATAAACCATTGTAAAATGCAACTTAAATATATAAATGAAGTATTTCCATTTATAAAAGAATTAGAATTGTATGACAATATGACCATAGCAAATCTTACGACAAGGTTTGTGAATTCTCCCATAACTGCTTATAAGGATATAGTTGGGGAAGCCTTAAAAGAAGTATCAAGTAAAGAAGGCATAGATATACTATTAAAAACCAATTTTAGTGTTGATAAAATAATATCTAGAATCAATTGTTTAAATGAAAAAATAATAACAATGTGTGAAGATATGGATTTCTCATTTTTATATGATAGTAAAAGAGGGTTATTATCTATTGGATTTGATTTAGAAAAAGAAAGTTTAACTAACAATTATTATGATCTTTTAGCTTCAGAAGCAAGAAGTGCATATTTTATAGCTATTTGTAAAAGAGATATACCAGTGGAAAGCTGGTTTAGTCTTGGAAGATTATTAGGTGGAAAAAGTAATAATAAAGGATTGATGTCATGGTCAGGAACAATGTTTGAGTATTTTATGCCAAGATTAATAATGAAAAATTATGAAAATACGCTTATAGACGAAAGTTATAAATATGCTCTTAAAAATCAAATTGATTATGGTAAAAAACTAAGACTACCCTTTGGAATATCAGAAAGTGCATATTATGAATTTGACAAAGATCTAAACTATCAGTATAAAGCTTTTGGTGTACCCAAAATAGCATTGAAAAATTATAACGATAAAGAAATTGTAATAGCACCTTATGCAACTATATTATCATTAATGGAAAATAAAAAATGTGCAATAGAAAATTTAAATATTCTTATAGAAAATGATGTATATGGAAAATATGGTTTATATGAAGCTGTAGACTACACAAAGAATAGGGCTGAAACTGAGAATGGTAATGGGAAAATAGTGAAAAGTTATATGATACATCATTTAGGTATGTCTATTATGGCTATAGACAATGTATTAAATGAAAATATATTACAAAAATATTTTCATGAAAATCCTATTATTAAAGCTAATGAATTATTGCTTCAAGAGAAAAGAAGTAAAAAAATCATCTATGATAATAAGTATAATGTAGGTAATATTGATATTTTAAATAGTAGTAGTCATATAGAAAAAATACCACCAAGAACGGTAAAAAATATATTAGAAGATCCAATAAAATTTAGTATTATGTCAAATAAAAATTATTCTTTAGTTATGTCAAACACTGGCTTTGGATACTCTAAGTTTGACGAAATTTTAGTAAATAGATATAGAAACACTATGCCAGAAAATAGTAGTGGAGTTTTCTTTTATTTAAAAGAAATAAAAAGAGATAGATATGTTTCAACAACTTATGAACCAGTTAGAGAAGATTATGAAAGATATAGTGCTTGTTTTTATTTAGATAGAGCAGAATTTTTTAGAAATGATGAAGATAAGCTAGTAAAGACAACTGTTTTTATTCATAAAGATGAAAATATGGAAGTAAGAGCTGTGAAAATTTACAATAAGGGTAATGAAAAGAAAGTATTGGAATTAACTAGTTATTGTGAAATTGTACTTCAAAGTTATGAAGGTGATTTGTCACATCCTGCCTTTGGTAATTTATTTATTAAAACAAATTATTATGAAGATGATGAGATTGTTGTGGCGAATAGAAGAGTTAGAAATAAAAAAGAAAAGAGCCCTTATGTAGCTCAATGTTTAATTGGGGATAGTGAAAATATAGGTGCTTTAGAATTTGAAACTTCAAGGGAGAAGTTTATAGGAAGATGTAGAAATAAAAAAGAACCAATAGCGTTAATAGATAATGAAAAGTTAAGTAGCTCAGTTGGGGCAGTTTTAGATCCTATAATTTCATTAAGAAGAAGATTTGAAATAAGTAGTAAGGAAACTATAGAATTCTATTTTATAAGTGCTGTAAGTTTTGATAAAACTAAATGTGTGGATTTAATAAAAAAATATAAAGATATTAATAAGATTAAAAGTTTACCAATTCTATGCAAAGAACATATTCAACAACAACTTTTAAATTTAAATATCACAACTTTACAAGCAAACTTATATCAAGATTTTTTAACTGATATATTATTACCGCAAGAAGATAATAAAGACAAATTTCAAAACATAGTAAAACCACAAGGCAAAAAAGCAGATTTATGGAAATATGGAATTTCAGGCGATATTCCTATAATAGTTGTAGAAATATATAAAGAATCACATTTATATTTGTTAAGACAGATAATTGATTGTCATAAGTATCTTACTACAAATAAATTAAAAATAGATTTGGTTATAATCAATAGAGAGTGTAGCTCCTATGAGATGCCTATAATGGAAACTATAAATAATATAATAGTAAAAAATGAAATTGAATATTTAAAAGATAAAGATGGAGGAATTCATATAATATCCAATATATCGGATGAAGACTTTAATGTAATAAAATTTATTTCTGCATTGCATTTTGATGGAAGTAATGGTGATGTTTTTGAACAAATTAAGCATAATAAATTTAAAAAAGACCTTAAACCTCAAGTATTATTAAAAATTATAAGCGAAAAAAAATATGAAAAATCTAAACGATTTAATTTAGTTAGAAATAAAGTGGTAAAAGACCTAGAATTTTTTAATGGATATGGCGGATTTTCTGATAATGGAAAAAGCTATACAATCGTCATTAAAAATAGTAATCCTACTCCAATGCCATGGATAAATGTTATAGCTAATAAAGATTTTGGGTTCATAATATCAGAAGTTGGTTCTAGCTATACATGGTATAAAAACAGTAGAGAAAATAAATTAACATCATGGAATAATGATTCTGTAATAGACCAATCAGCAGAAAATATTTATTTATGTGATAATGATGAGATTTGGAACATTACTAGACCAACTTATGAAGATAAAGATGATGAAGTTATTGTTAAACACGGAATGGGATTTTCAAAATTTGTAAAAGAAAATAGAGGTATATATACTGAATCTACATTTTTTGTGCCGCAGGATAAAAATATAAAAATAATAAAAATTAAATTGTGTAATACAACTAATAAGAAAAGAAACTTTAAGTTGGGATATTATGGTGAATTAGTTTTAGGTGATGTAAGGGATAAAACATATAGAACTATAGTAACAAATATAAATAATATAGATGGATACATTACAGCAGATAATTTTTACAATGAGAATTTTAAGGAGACCAAATGTTATCTTGCGTTTAGTGAAAAAAACACTATTTTAACAGGTCATAGGGATAACTTTTTGGGATATAATGGTGACATTAAAGAACCTGATGGACTTAGAAATATTACATTGGAAAGTTCTTGTGGAAAAGGATTAAATCCATGTTTAGCAGGAGTTACTTCTATTGAATTAAATGAATTTGAAGAAAAATTTATAACAATAATTTTAGGGGCAGAAGAAAATATATTAGATATAGAAAAGCAAATAAAATATTTTAGAAAGTTAGAAAATGTAGATATTGAATTAGAAAAGTCTCAAAAATATTGGAGTGATAAATTAGAGCTAATACAAGTTAAAACAGAAGATAGAAGTTTAGACATAATGGTAAATGGGTGGCTTTTATATCAAAGTTTAAGTTGTAGAATTTGGGCTAGAACTGCATTTTATCAATGTGGAGGTGCTTTTGGGTTTAGAGATCAGCTACAAGATGTTATGTCAATTATATATTTCGATAAGTCTATTACTAAAAATCAAATACTTTATTCAGCTTCATATCAGTTTGAAGAAGGAGATGTTATGCACTGGTGGCACCCGTACAGTGAATGTGGTATAAGAACTAAGTTTAGTGATGATTTGTTGTGGCTACCATATGTAGTTTGTGATTATATAGAAAGAACTGGAGATATTTCTATTTTAGATGATGAAGTAAGGTATATAAAAGGAGAACCTTTAAAAGATGATATAGATGAATTTTATGGGAAAGTAAAAAAATCTCATAGAAAAGAAACTATATATGAGCATTGTATAAAAGCCATAGAAAAATCATTGAAATTTGGAATACATGATTTGCCTTTAATAGGAAGTGGTGATTGGAATGATGGAATGAGCACCATTGGAAATAAAGGTAAGGGGGAAAGTGTTTGGCTTGCATGGTTCATATATTCGGTACTAGATAATTTTAAATATTTATGCAAAGAAAAAGGTGATTTAAATCTATATGAAAAATATACTGGTGCTATGGAAAAACTTAAAGTGGCTGTAGAAAAAAACGGATGGGATGGAAATTGGTATAAGAGAGCATATTTTGATGACGGGACTCCATTAGGTTCTAGTGAAAATGATGAATGTAGAATTGATTCAATAAGTCAATCTTGGAGTGTAATATCTAAATGTGCAGATATATCAAGAGCAAAGAAAGCTATGAGTAACTTATACAGATACTTAATAAACAAACAAGAAGGCATAATAATGCTTTTAACTCCATCTTTTGATAAATCAAACTTAGAACCAGGCTATATAAAAGGTTATATTCCAGGAGTTAGAGAAAATGGTGGGCAGTATACTCATGGTGCTATTTGGACTATACTAGCATATGCTATTTTAAATGAAGGAGAAAAGGCTGTAGAACTTTTCAATATGATAAATCCAATAAATCACAGCAAAGATTTTAGTACTGCTAATAAATATAAAGTTGAGCCATATGTAATGTGTGCAGATGTGTACTCTTCATTTCCTCATAATGGAAGAGGCGGGTGGAGTTATTATACAGGAAGTGCTTCATGGATGTATAAAGTAGCCATAGAGGCAATACTGGGATTTAAACTTAAAGATGGGAAAGGATTTACTATAGAACCTTTAAAAAACATACCTTTTAAAAAATATACGATAACTCATAAAACAGATAAAAGCACATATATAATAAATGTGGAGTACGGTAAAGAAAATGAAATTTACTTAGACGGGAATTTAATAAAAAGTAATTTTATAAAATATGAGAATGGTGAACATAGCTTAATTTATAGAATTAAAAACCAATAAAAAGAATATGTAAAGAATTAATTAAATGAAGGTGTATTTCAAAGTAAAATTTTATTTTGATAATACATCTTCATTTTTGTACTATAAATATTATGATAAAAAATAGAAATAAGAGCTATACTAATTTAGATGTTAGGTTACTAGAACCAATACTAGGTATGGAAATATTAGGACAAATATTAATTTTAGGTTTCTGTTTATTGTTATTTAAAGAAATAGAACCTTTGATTATATAGGATTCTTTAGTACCAGTATCACTAAAAATTACATGCACTTTTATAAAGTAATCATAATTATTACTTTTTCCTACTTTAGTTATTTTAATTATATCGCATTCACTATCAAAGCCCATATCAACAGCTAATTTTACGTATTTATTTTGAAGTTTTTTAGAAGTGAGTTTATCATATGAAGTTTTGGTCATATAAGGTTTGACTCTTGATAAAAATGAGTCTTTAGGATATATGGAATTATGTTGTAATACAATGGGAATTTCATCATTTTTAAAAGAATATATACTGTTTAGAAAGTCTTCAATGACCAGCTGCTCTTTAGTAGGAGTAGGAGTAGATCCAAAAAGAAAAATAGTGGAAAAAATATATAATATAACTATAAAAAATTTGAAATTTTTCAAGTTACCACTCCTTAGCCTTTTAATAATCATTATATCAACTGTGGAGTAATTATTTTCAATAAGATATAAAAATTTACATTATTAACATGAAGTTAATTTTTAAAGTAAATAAAAATATCTTAAAATAAGTGTAGAACTTATTTTAAGATATTAAAAAAGTATATACTAATCTTCTTTATCTTCAGTAGTAGGTATATCTTCTCCACGATTATAAGTATAATCAAATTCCGCATTAGATATGTTATTTGCTACAATAGGATCGGTAACATTGTCTGGAAGTTCTATATAATCTTTTTTTGAAAAACATTTAGTTTTATTAAGTGGTGCATCCAAATGGTTTCTTAAGTTAGGTGCATAATTTGTTTTTTTATCTTTAGTCATATAATCAACTCCTTATTTATATAAAAATGAAATAATTTATTAGTGGTTTATAATTATTTTGGCTATAAATTAAAAAAAAATACTAAATTAATAAAAAACATTGACCAAAACAATTATCAGGAGTATACTATTATAAAATCATAAATCTATGAAGAGAAGTAAGTAAACTTAAAAACAAATTTAAAGAGAGTGATAGATGGTGGAATTATCACAATTATGATTAAGTTGAATGGGTCTCTGAGAGCAAAGGCGAAATATGTAGTAGTCTTTGACGTGTCCTCACGTTATAGAGGTAGGATATTATATGTATCTGAGAGTAGAGTAGCCTTTAAAGCTAAAATTAGGTGGTACCGCGTTATTGACGCCCTATAGATTAATTCTATAGGGTTTTTATTTTTTATTTGAAATAAAAAATTATATGTAATAAGAATTAATTTTAAAATATATATTGGAGGTATTGATTATGGAAGAAAAAAGAAAAGTTATATTTAGTGGAATTAAACCATCAGGAGATTTAACATTAGGAAACTATTTAGGAGCTATAAAAAATTGGGTTAAACTTCAAGAAGAATATGAATGTTATTTTTGTGTAGTAGATTTACATGCTATTACAGTTCAACAACAGCCAGCAGATCTTAGAAAAAGAACTTTAGAAATTTTAGCTATTTATATAGCATCAGGAATTATGCCAGAGAAAAACACTATGTTTATACAATCACATGTACCAGCACACAGTGAATGTTCATGGCTTTTAACTTGTAATAGCTATATGGGTGAACTTTCAAGAATGACTCAGTATAAAGATAAAGCAAAGAAAAGTGGAGATAGTATAGGCGCAGGTTTATTTAATTATCCAGTGTTAATGGCAGCAGATATACTTTTATATCAAAGTGATGTAGTACCTGTTGGAATAGACCAAGTACAACACTTAGAACTTGCAAGAGATATTGGAGAGAGATTTAATAAAACCTATAGTCCAACATTTAAAATTCCAGAAGCATATGTTCCAAAAGCAGGTGCTAAAATAATGGATTTACAAAATCCAGAAAAGAAAATGTCAAAATCAGAAGAAAATCCAAATTGCTATATATTAATAATGGACCCACCAGATGTAATTAGAAAGAAAATTTCAAGAGCAGTTACAGATAGTATCGGTGAGGTAAGATATAGTGATGAGCAACCAGGTGTTAAAAATTTAATGACAATATTAGGTGCTATAAAGAATATGACTATGGAAGAAATAGAAGAAAAATATAAAGGTCAAGGATATGCACAATTTAAAAAGGATGTAGGGGAAGCTATAGTAGAAGAATTAGAACCAGTTCAAACTAAAGTAAAAGAGTTATTAGAAAATAAAAAAGAACTTGAAGAAATTTATACAAAAGGTGCGGAAAAAGCAAGATATATAGCTAATAAAACCCTTTCAAAAATGAAAAGAAAAATAGGATTCATTCAAATGTAAAAAAACAGCTTTAAAGCTGTTTTTTTATTTTAAAATATCATATTTAAAATCTTTATATTATAGTGTTTAAAATTTTTTAATGAGTAATTATAAAAATAACATTCAATATTATGAATTAATGATTACTAACAAGCAAATAATAGACAAAGAAAACAAAGAAAGGAGGAAGTTAGTCAAAACTATTAATATTTTATAAAAAATGGATAAATTAAAGGAGTAAAAAAGAAAAATTATAAGTATTTATAGGCCTTTGACAACGACTATATAGTGAATGATAAATCGGTAAATTTAGATATATATTTTACTATTTTTATAGTAGAAATTTTTATTATTTTTAGTTTTTTATATTTTTATATGGATAGAAATAGTGTAATAGATTTTATTATGCTTGGATCCATGTCTTTAATTATTATTATTTCATATTTAAAAGGTACTATTTGGGGAATGTTGAGTAGTGCTTTTGTTATATTTATTTATGCTACATATTTTATATACACTAATGTAACTTTATCCCAAACTATAGAATTAAATGTTTATTTGTGGTTATTTTTCATACCTATAATTTCTTTTACCATAGGAAAAATATCTTACAACATAAATGAGTTACAGTGTTTGGAAAAGGAATTAAAAGAAGATGTTAATGAGTTGATAACTATAGATAAAGAAACAGGGTTAGGGAATAACAGAGGCTTTTATAATGATTTAGAAAGAGAAATAATTAGGTCACAAAAATATAATAGACCTTTTGTATTAATGATTATTAAGATAATGTACTATGATGAACTTTTAAGCTACTTTGGAAAAGAAAAAATTAAAAAATTATTTAATATGGTAAGTAAATCTATAGTAAAATCATCAAGGACGGAAGATATGAAGTACATGTTAAACAAAAACACTTTTGCTGTATTATTAATTGAAACCAATCTTAAAGAATCTAATGTGATTAGTGAAGAGATAAGAAAAAATATAGAAAATTTAAATTTCAAATCTAAATATAAAGATAAAGATATAAATTTGGAAATCAAAATTTCAACAGTAGAATATAAAGATGATATAAAAAATGCCTTTGAACTTAAAGAAATGGCTGATAAGGAATTAGAATATGATGTTTAAAAAATATATATTAATTTTATTAGCATTTTTTATAACTACTTGTTCTTTGGGAGTAAATACAAAAGCAAAAGAAGATTGTTTAAATGTACTAATCGTTTATGATACAAAAGTAGAATTTAGTTATAATAGAAATATTTTAAATTCTATTTCAGAATTAATGGGTGCTTTTAATACAAAGGTTGAAACGGTAGACATAAAAGAATATAAAAAAAATTATCTAGAAAGCTATGATTATGTATTTTCAGTAATTATAGATAAAGATATTAGTAATGAAGAATTTATATACGATATAAAGAAATTTGATAAAACAATTTGTTGGATTGGAAATGGAATAGAGAAACTTGTAGATCATAATGAAAACTATAATATTAGTTTTACACCCAAGACTGTAGACCTAAAAGAAATATATTATTTCTCAAATGGAGAAAATGATAAAACATTAAAAAAATTTACAATAGATAAATATGGAGAAATAAATGTTGTAGATAATATTAACGAAGAAATAATAATACATTCTTATTTTAGTGATGGAAGGCAGCAATATCCCTATGTAGTAAATGAAAAAAATCTGTGGTATGTTTCTTTAATACCTAGTGAAAATGTTTTATTTTTTATATTTTCAGATATGTTGAATGAGGTTTTTAATGTAAAAAATATTAGTGAACAAAAGATATTTATAAGAATAGAAGATGTTCATCCTTTTAGGGATACTTATGAATTAAGAAAAATTGCAGATTACTTATATGATGAAAATATACCTTTTATAGTAGCACTTATTCCAGCATATATAGATACTAAAACAGGATATGAAAATTATATGACAGATAAGCCAGGATTTATAAATACCATAAAGTATATGCAAGATAAAGGTGGCACTATAATACTTCATGGATATAATCATGGAAATTTTAAAGATAAAGAAGGTGGTGAAGACTACGAGTTTTGGAATGGTATAAAGGATAGTCCAGTAACATGGGATGTAGAAGAATATGTTACTAAGAATTTAAGTAAAGCAGTTATAGATTGTGTGAAAAATGGTATATATCCATTAGGGTTTGAAGCCCCGCATTATGGAATAGATTCAAGAGGATATTCATCTATAAAAAAACATTTTTCAACATATGTTGGTGCATATCAAAGTAGTGATAAGCAATTTACAACAACAAGTTATCCTTATATTTTAAGAAATACAAAGAATTTTAATTGTCTTATTCCAGAAAACTTAGGATATATAGATAATGAAGATATTTTATGGAAAGATAAATTAAAAGAAAATTATGACATATTAAACTTGGTTAGAGGACACACTGGAGGGATGTTTTTTCATCCTTACTTAGATATTGAATATTTAAAGGAATCTGTTGAATTTCTAAAAAGTAAAAATGTAAGTTTTTTAGATTTAAAAAAGTATGACAATTGGATTGAATTTAATGATATAACTATTAAATCAAAGGATGGAAATATATCCATAGAAAATAGATTTAAAGAAGGTAGTCTTGATGAAGAACACAACAATAAATATGTAGAAAAAATAAATAAAATATTAGCAATAATTGTAGGTATATTTTGTATAATATTTTTCATTATATATTTATATTTTAGAAACATAAATAAGAAAAAATTTTTAAGGTGATTTAATGGAAAATTTAACATTAATAGATTATTTATTTCTTTATTCACTTATATCTATATGGCTAGTGCTTTTAATAAATATATTGCTAGCTACAAATGGATATATGTATTACATAAAAATGAATAAAATAAAAATACAACTTATAGAAGATAAAAAATGTCCTTTTGTTTCTATATTGGTTCCAGCACATAATGAAGAAAAAGTAATATATAAAACAGTTAGGGCATTATTACTTTTAAATTACCCTAAAGATAAAATGGAGCTTATAGTTATAAATGATAATTCTAACGATAATACTGCTGAAGAATTAAAAAAAGCAAAAAAAGAGTTTCCAAATTACAATTTTACTATCATAACTACAGATAGTGTAACTGGTGGAAAGGGAAAATCTAATGCATTAAATTTAGGTTATAAAAAGGCTAAAGGTGAATATATAGCAGTATATGATGCAGATAATACTACAGAAAAAAATGCTCTTAAATATTTAATAACTAGAATACATAATGATAAAACTTTAGGAGCAGTAATAGGAAAATTTAGAACAAGAAATAGAGATAGAAATATATTAACGAAATTTATAAATATTGAAACTTTGAGTTTTCAATGGATGGCTCAGGCTGGGAGATGGAATCTTTTAAAATTATGTACTATACCTGGTACTAATTTTGTTATAAAAAAATCCATACTAAAAAGGTTAGGTGGTTGGGATGAAAAAGCTATATCTGAAGATACAGAAATAAGTTTTAGAATTTATAAAATAGGTTATAAAATAGCATTTATGCCACTTGCAGTAACTTGGGAACAAGAACCTGAAACAATCAAGGTATGGTTTAAACAAAGAACACGTTGGGCAAAAGGGAATATATATGTACTTAATAAATATCTTATAAAAATATTTAAGGAAAAACCATCAAAGATTTTATTTGATGTAATATATTTCTTTTTAGTGTATTTTTTATTTTTATCATCAGTACTTATATCTGATGGAATATTTATATTAAGTATATTTACAAACTTAAAAACAAGTATAAATGGAAATCTTAATATATTATGGATATTAGCTTATATACTTTTTATTTTAGAGGTTGCTATAACACTAACAATGGAAAAAGGGCAAGGGACATTCAAAAATGTAATTTTAATACCGATAATGTATTTTACATATTGTCAGATGTGGGTAATAGTGGCAGTTAATAGCTTTATTCAATACATAAAAGATATAGTTTTAAAAAGGGAGGTTAAATGGTACAAAACAGAAAGATTTTAATATATTTATGTTAATTATGAAATTGATTTGAATAATTAAATCTATAAAGGAGGGATAATGTGAAAAAAATTGTTACATTGTTTATTACGATTTCTATTATATTTTCCCATATAGCTTTTGCTCAAGATTTCAATGAGGAAATTATAGGTAAAAATTTTCATTTTACTCAGGAAATAAAAAATATAGGAGTAAATTCAACGGAAAGTGTTTTTTTTACTGTTGATAAGAAATGGGAAATTCAAGATGGATATTTAAACTTGATTTTAAGTAAAAGTGAACTTATAAATGAAGATGAATCAACATTAACTATAGTGGTAAATAAAACTCCTATATATTCAACAAAACTAAATGAAACAAAAGATTATAAAGAAACTATAAGAATACCAATACCTAAAGAAAACATAATACAAGGCTTTAATGAAATACAAATAAAAACATATAAAAGAATAAGTGAAAAACCTTGTGAGGATGATATTAACTCAGCAAATTGGATAGTATTTCATGAAGATTCTTTTATACATTTAGATTTTAAAGAACTAAAAGATTATAATTCCTTGCAAGATTTTCCATATCCATACATAAAAGAAAGTGATATAAAATCAAGTGTTAATATTATTATTCCAGATGATTTTACAGAAGGTGAAATAACTTCATCAATGATTATTTCAGGGTATATTGGAAGGTTGTCACAATTTAAAGAGTTTACCTGTAATTTATTAAAAACATCAAAGATTAATGAGGTGAAAAATAATAATTTAATATATATAGGTTCTTTAAATAGTGCGCCTAAAGAAGTATCAGAACTTTTGACAGAAAAAGAAAAAAATAATTTATCTAAAGAGGCAATTTTAAAAGAGGTTAATTCACCTTATGAGCATACTAAAAAGCTTCTTTTAATTGTAAGTGAAAATGATGAAATGCTTAAAAAGGCTACTAAATTTATTTTGAATGGAATGTTAGTAGAGAATACTAAAGAACAAGTTGTAGTTATAAATGAGAGTACTAAAGTTTTAGAATTAAATAAGAAAAAAAATACTGATATTTCATTAAAAGATTTAGGATATGATCATATATTATTAGAAGGACCATTTGCTAAAGAAACTAAATTCTCACTATCAATACCTAAAAATAGAACTATAGAAAAGGATTCAAATATAATTTTAAAGTTTAAATATGCTAAAAATTTAGATTTTGATAGGTCTTTGGTAACTATATATGTTAATGAAATACCTATAGGAAGTCATAAAATGTATATGGATAAAGCAGATGATGACGAGCTTAAAGTTACTATACCAGAAAGTCTTAGAAATACAAATTCATATGATATTAAAGTGAAATTTAATTTAGAAGTTAAAGATTTAATCTGTGATACTACTGGAAAGGATACACCATGGGCATATATATCTAATGAATCCTGTGTACATTTACCTTATAAAGATAGTAAAAAGTTAATATTTGAAAATTATCCATACCCATTTGTAAGAGAGGGAAATTTTGATGATGTTATAGTAGTAATACCAGATAATATAAATGATGAAAATATGAAAAGTTTATCATCTATTATTGCATACATAGGGCAAGATTTAGAAAGTAATAATGGCAATATTAATGTAATTAAATCCTCTAATTTTAAAGGAGATTATAAAAATAAAAATTTAATATATTTAGGAACTCCCAATGATAATATAGCTATAAAAGAAATAAATGAGAAATTAAATATTAAATTTAATGAAAGTTTTACTGCTTTTGAATCTAATGATAAAATTCAATTTACTGAAAACTATGGGAAGAATATAAGTGCTATACAACTTATAAAGTCACCATATAACAAAGATAAAGCAATAATGGTTGTAACATCTCCAAATAATGAAAGTCTAAGCTATAGTGAAAAGTATTTGACCAATAATAATTTATTGAAAAAGCTTAAAGGAGACGGGGCAATAATAGATAAAGATGGAAAAATTCAGAATGAGTATTATCAAGATATAGATGAAAATATAGAAGATAATTCTTTTGAAAAATTTAAAATTGATAAAAATACAAAGATATTAGCTATATTTTTTACTTTTATATTACTTATGGTATTAGGAACTGTTGTATTTACATATAAGAAATATAAGAATTAAAAAGAGGTGAAATATGTATTAAAAAGAATTTTATAAGTAGCATTTTAGCTGTAATCATCATAAGTTTGATGTTCATAATTATTAAAATATTTATTTTCAATAATTCAGTAACGACAAAAGAGCCATTAAACATTACAAAGGAAAAAATAAAAAGTGGAAATTTATCTGTTGATTATGAAATAGATAAAGTTTTAGAGGATGTTGAAATTTTAGAATTAAATACTGTGAATGTACCTGTGATTATAAATATAAAAACATTAACAGATAGTGATATGAGCATAGACAAAAATAGCATGGAGAAGGCTGAAAAAATTATTAAAAAATTAAAGAAAAAAAATATAAACGTAATATTAGAAGCTTACCCATGGATTAATGATGGAAAAGATTATGAAACAGAGTGGAATCCCAATAATATAGATTTGTTTTTTTATAATTGGGAACATAAAGTACTTTTGCCTTTAATTGAAGAAATAGCAAACCCATATAAAGTTTTTGCGTTAAATACTGCTTCAAATTTTTCTCAAATGGAAAAGTATGAAGAGAAGTGGTGTTACCTTATACAAAATATTAAAAGCAAATATAAAGGGCTTACGACATATAGAACTAGTTGGTGGTATACAGCAAGTTGGGATAAAGTTAGTGAGGAAAAATATAGAGATAAGCTTGAAAATAGAGTATTTAATAATGTGGATTTTATAAGTATAGCAGCATATTTTGAGCTTAGTAATAAAAATATAAATTCAAAGGATGAACTAGTAAAATATATAGAGAAAACAAAGGCACATAATAGAAATCAAAATATAAAAAAAGAAATATATAATTTTTATAAAACTTGGAAAAAACCAATATTTTTTGGTGAACTAGGGTTCCCTAAACTAGAAGGAGCATCTAAAGAACCATGGAACGTACAAGTTTCTAACAAATTAAATACTCAAGAACAGGTAGTGGGTTTTTTAGCTTATAAAGAAGTTTTTGAGGATGAACCATGGCAGTTAGGATTTTCTATATTTGCTATAGGTAAAGATGATAAAACAAAAGTATATTATCCATCTATCGAAACAAAAAAAGTGATTAAGGATTGGTATAAAAAGAGCAAATAAAAATAAAACTATAGAATTTAAAATCTCTGAGCGTAAATTCTCCATTAAGCTTGTATTCTTATAATAATTGGGTTAAATTTTTAAAGTATAATTTTGATTTAGCCCAATTAAAATTTATGGTATTTCAATGTTTATAAAAGTAGATTTTAGCAACTGTATGTTGAATTTTGACAACTAAATTGCTATAATTGAAGTTGCAATTTGATTAAATGGAGGTCACAAAATGACTACTAGAATAGCAATTTTAGGTGGGCCAAGATGTGGAAAAACTACACTTATGCAACATTTATATGTTGAAATGAAAATTTTAGGTATGAGTGTAGGATGTGCAGCAGAATATAGTACGGATTATTTAAGAGAAAAAGGAATGATAGAGACTATTTCTGAGCAATATGGAATATATCTTGGACAAGCTAAATTAGAAGAAGAATTAGAAATATTTGATTATGCAATAACAGATTATGCTACTTTTATACCATATGTATATGCTAGATTTATGCTAGGAGAAAGAAAACGTACTGTTAAAGAAATAGAGATATTAAAGGACCTTTACGGGTTAGCTATAAGAGATATTTCTAAATATGATTACATATTTTATGTTGGAAGAGAATTTGGATATGAAAAAGATGGTGTAAGATGGCAAGATGAAGAAACAGCTCAAAAGGTTGATGAGGCTATAAAAACCTTCTTAGATGTAGAGTCTGTTCCTTATATAGAATTAACAGGTTGTACAAAAGATAGAGCTAAAACCATATTAAGTATAATGGATATAAAGTTACAAGAAAAAAATGAAAATTAATTTGATTTAAATAAATTTGATAGGACATTCATGTCCTATTTTTTTGTGTATAAGAAAATAATTAAAAAATTTTTAATATTAGTCATCTATACATTATTTAAAATAAATTTACATGGAAAAATTAATTATATATAATTTAATTGTAATAATAGATTTAATATTCAATTTTTAAGTGGAGAATAAATATAAAAAAATTAATTTAGGAGAAGAAATTTATGATAAAAATATTATTTTTAGAGGATGAGCCAACTATTTCAGATGTTACTACAGAATATATGAAAATGCAGAATTATGAAGTATTTCAGGTAGAGAATGGAGAAAAAGCTATAGAATTAATAAAAAAAGAAAATTTTGATTTAGCTATATTAGATATTATGGTACCTAAAGTTACTGGTATTGAAGTGCTTGAATATATTAAATTGAATAGACCACAAATGGCTACAATAATGTTAACTGCCTTAGGCGATGAACAAACTCAGCTGAAGGCATTTAATTTACTTGCTGATGATTTTGTAGTAAAACCATTTTCACCATTATTATTATTAAAAAGAATTGAAGCAATTCTAAGAAGAGTTATTAAAGATGATAATTTAAAAATAGCAGAAAAAGGGATTTCAATAAATGATGAATCATATCAGGCTTTTTATAATCAAAAATCTTTAAATTTAACATTAACAGAATTTCTATTACTTCAAATTTTGATAAAGGAGCCAAATAGAGTTTTCACTCGAGACATATTAATTTCAAGGATTTTCAATGAGGATTACTATACCAATGATAGAACTATTGATGCACATGTAAAAAACCTTCGAAAAAAATTGCCTAAAAATTATATAAAAACTGTTACTGGAGTTGGATATCAGTTTAATATGGAGGAAGCTTAGTGAATTTATATAAAAAAACATTGGTATATGGAAGTATTATATCAACTACAGTAGTTGGTTTAATGTTAATATATTTCATATTCATGATACCTTCATTATATGTAGATTATATGGAAAAAGAAAATTTTCAATCAATAAAGAAAATACAAAGTGAATATGTAAAAACGGGAAATTATAGAGAAATCCAGACTAAAAATCCTACAGGAACAGTTACATTTAAGATTCCTAAGGAAGGAAATTTAATATATTTGGCAAATAAATTAGGTACAATAAAAATTGATATTAAAGATGAGGAATTAGTATTAGTTTTTAATAAGATAAGAGATGTATTTTTAGAAAAGGATAGCGAAGTTATAAAACAAAAAAAACAAGAAATAAAAGAAATGATTTCAAATTTTAAATTTTTAAAAAATAATCCTCCTATAAATTTAGAATTTTTGCAGAATGATAATTTAAATGTTTTTAAAGAAATATCATCTAAATTAACTGTTGTAGATGATAATACAATTATATTTGAATCTAACTCTACAGATGGATTGAATTTTTATACTACATATATAGCTACAACTTTAAATGACGAAGAAATTATACTTTCAATATTACCGGTTATGACACCAGAAATAGGAGAAATCAAATCAATAATTTATCAAAGTTTACCTATGATTATTTCAACAGCTATTTTGTTAATTTTAATTTCAACAGTGTTTTTTTCAAGAAAAATAGTTATACCAATTGAAAAATTAGCATATCATGCAGATTATATGAGAGGAAATGAAAAGCTTTATGTAGAACCAATTGAAGTTAAGGGGAGTGATGAAATTGCAGTTCTAGCTTCAAGTCTTAATGAACTATATAAAAAGTTAAATGAAACATTTAAAGAGCTTGAAAATAAGAATAAATCTTTATATGAACAAAATAAAAGACAAGAAGTATTTTTAAGGGCTTCTTCCCATCAATTGAAAACTCCCGTAGCAGCATCATTACTTTTGGTAGATGGAATGATAAATGAAATAGGAAAATATAAAGATACAAAAACATATTTACCAAATGTAAAACACCAACTCTTATCTATGAGAAAAATAATAGATGAAATTTTATATCTTAATTATAATTATGAAAGTATGGAAAAGGAAAACTTAGATGTTTTAGACATAGTAAGTGAAATATTATTTACCTATGAAATACAAATAAAAGCAAAACAAATTCAAGTAGAAAAAAAGCTTACATCTAAGATGTTAAACACTAACAGAGAACTTTTATATAAAATAATAGATAATTTAATTAATAATGGAATAAATTATACTGAATCTCTGGGAAACATAAGAATAGAAATTACTGAAGACAAATTGATGGTTACAAATTATGGCGTTAATATTAATAAAGAAATTTTACCTAATATATTTGAACCATTTGTTTCTGGAGAAAATGGAATTGGCGGACATGGATTAGGTTTATATATTGTTTCTTATTATTCAAAGATATTAGGTTATAGTATTACTATTATTAACATTGACAATGGTGTTGAAGCAACATTATTTTGGTAAAGTTACTTCATTTAATTATCAAAGGATATGCATAAAAGCTTCATATGAATTTCATATGAAGCTTTTATAATTAAGATATAGAAAGCAAGTAATTGGGAGGAATAAAATGATTACTATAAATAATTTAGAGGTTAAATATGGAGAAGAAATTGCTCTTCAAGTTAAGACACCAATAACTTTTGAAGAAGGTGACAAAATAGGTATAATAGGTTCCAATGGAGCGGGAAAGAGTACATTGGTAAAAGCTATTTTAGGATTAATAAATTATAAAGGAAATATTCGAACAAAGTTAAAACCAACAGAAATATCAGCGCATTTACAAGAAAACAATTATCCATCAACTATGGCGGTTAAATACGTTATTGAAGGTATTTTAGGAATGAAAATTAAAAATAACCATGAACTTAATGATTTAATTTCTTTTTTTGACTTTGAAAATTGTTTAAATAAAAAGTTTAGTGAATTGTCTGGAGGACAAAAACAAAGACTTACAATAATACTTGTTTTAATGCAAAACAATCAATTAGTATTTTTTGATGAGGTTACTTCAGGATTAGATTTTGAAACACGCCAAAACTTAATGAATAAAATTATTCAATGGTATGATGATAAGAAATCTACAATATGTATAGTTTCACATTATTATGAAGAATTGGATCAGCTAGCAAACAAAATTTTAATTTTAGATAAAGGAAAAGTTGTAGATTTTGGATATAAGAAAGCATTGTTTGAAAAATATTGTGGCAAATCCATAATAACTATAGAAAATAATATACAAAATAAGAAATTAGCAGAAAACTTTAAAAGGATATTATCGCCAGAACATTTAATTGCAATTCCATGTTACACAAAGGAAATGGAACTTGAAATAGCAAAAATTTTAATAAATAAAAATGTAAACTTCAAAAGAAGTGATAACGATATAGAAATAATGTCTATTAATGCAAAAGCAAACTATGATGGAGGAAATAACAATGAACGAGAAGTTGTTTAATATAAATTTAATTAAATATGAGATAAGAAACCTTATGGGAAATATATTTACAATTATTTTTGGATTAGTTTTTCCTATAGTAATGTCTATATTGATGAGTAATTTAATTGGTGGAAAGGTTCCAGAAAACATGAGGCAGCAGGTTGTTACTAATATATTTATTACATCTAGTATGATAATTCCATTAGCTACTGTACTTGTAGGATATTCAGCTATTTTTTCAAATGAACTTGAAAAAAACATTCCATTAAGATTTAAGTTGTTTGGATATAGTGAAAACTCATTAATTATTTCAAAAGTATTTGCAAATCTATTTTTTATAACTGGTGGTTTGATTTTTTATACAGTAGTAAATTTTCTAGTATTAGATCTTTTAATTCCAACAGCTAAGAGTGGTGTTATATTGATAATAGCATTGTATTTGCTATCTATAATATTGTTTATACTTGCACATGGAATAGCTTTAATATTTAAGAAGTTTGGAATAACTTATGCAATAACCATGACAATATATTTTGGAATTATGATTTTAAGTGGATTATTTGGAATTCAAGCAAAGGAATTTCCGCCTGTTCTTAGAAAAGTGGCATATACTCTTCCAACTACTTATATAGGAAATGAATTCATTGATTTTTGGAGTGGTGGTGTTTATAATTTTGTACCTTTCATACAATCATTAATTTTCTTTGCATCTGTATCAGGAATAGTATTATTTTTTGCAGTGGCCTATAATAGCAGAAAAATAAAGTAGTACTTATATATTTAATTGAAGGATTTAAAAGTTATATTTTTATTACCTATTACTATAATTTTAGCCTGTTGTTTAGTTTGGAACTTTATAGTGAATTAACATTAAGTGTTGTATTTTGACAACACTTTTTTTATGCGAAAATCATATGGGGCCATTTGGGATAAGTAATAGCTTTTATTTGTATTATGTATTTTCATATGATATTATAAAAAGTAGTCTAAATTTAAGTTATTATAAAAATAGAAACTATTTTGCCTTTGGTATTTTGGTTGTTGATTACATATTAAAAATATTAAAAAGGTATATATATTTTATATGCCTAAAAACTATATATTTAGGGAAAAATACACTTATATGGTTTTAAGATTTATATTAAAGATATAAATAGATATATAAATGTTACGTTGAAAAAAGTAAAATTAAATTTTGCATTTTAATGAGTATTTTAGGTATGTTAAATTGAGTCGATAGTTTTTTATAAATCTTATTTATAAATTAATAAAGGAGCGGATAATTTTGAGTGAGTATATTAATGAAATAAAGAAAAGAAGAACTTTTGCTATAATCTCTCACCCTGATGCTGGTAAAACAACACTTACAGAAAAATTACTTTTATATGGTGGAGCTATAAGAATGGCTGGTTCTGTTAAAGCTAGAAAGGCTTCTAAACATGCAGTTTCAGATTGGATGGAAATAGAAAAGAAAAGAGGTATTTCTGTTACATCATCAGTAATGCAATTTGGATATAATGGATTTTGTATAAATATATTAGATACTCCAGGTCACCAAGATTTTAGTGAAGATACATATAGAACTCTTATGGCAGCGGATAGTGCAGTTATGGTACTAGATGGAGCTAAAGGTGTAGAGGCACAAACAAGAAAATTATTTCATGTTTGTAGTATAAGGGAGATTCCTATATTCACATTTGTAAACAAAATGGATAGAGAAACTAGAGATCCTTTTGAATTAATGGAAGAGTTGGAAACGGAGCTTGGAATAAAATCTTATCCAGTTAACTGGCCAATAGGTGTTGGAATGCATTTTAAAGGGGTTTACGATAGAGAAAAAAATGAAATAGAAATATTTAATGAAGGCGATCATGGTCAAAAAGAAATTACAGGTACAAGAATATCTTTAGATGAGACAGAAAAAGTTATAGAAATTATAGGAGAAGACCTATATGAAAAACTATTGGAAGACATAGAACTTTTAGATGTAGCCGGAGAAGATTTTGACTATGAAAAAGTTAAAATAGGAGAACTAACACCAGTATTTTTTGGTAGTGCTTTGACTAATTTTGGTGTTGAACCATTCTTAGAACATTTCTTAGAGTTAACAAGTACACCACTTGGTAGAAATTCTGATAAAGGAGTTATAGATCCTCTATCAGACGATTTTTCAGCTTTTGTATTTAAGATACAAGCAAATATGAACAAGGCACATAGAGATAGAATTGCGTTTATGAGGATTTGTTCAGGAAAATTTGAAAAAGGCATGGAAGTATTCCATGTTCAAGGAAAATCTAAAATAAAATTGGCACAACCTCAACAATTTTTAGCTCAAGATAGAGAAATTGTTGACAGTGCATATGCTGGAGATATAATAGGTGTATTTGATCCAGGCATATTTAGTATAGGGGATACACTATGTAGTCCTAAAAACAAAGTTAAATTTGAAGGAATTCCAACTTTTGCACCGGAACACTTTGCAAGAGTTAGAACTGTAGACACTATGAAAAGAAAACAGTTTACAAAAGGAATAACTCAGATTTCACAAGAGGGAGCTATTCAAGTATTTAAAGAATTACATATTGGTACAGAACAAATAATAGTTGGTGTTGTAGGAGTATTACAATTTGAAGTTCTAGAATTTAGATTAAAAAACGAATATAACGTAGATATAAAAATGGAGATGCTTCCATATAGAAATATTAGATGGATAGAAAAATCAGAAGTTCCAGCTGAAGATTTAAGTGTAACAAGTGACACTAAAGTAGTAAAGGATTTTAAAGATAGAGATCTTTTAATATTCCAAAATGATTGGGGAATTAGTTGGGCTTTAGACCATAATAAGGGTCTAGTATTATCAGGAATAGCTCAAAATGAATAAAAAAAACCTAGAAATGGATATATAATCTGTTTCTAGGTTTTTTATTTTAATATTGTATTGCAAAACACTTTGTATTGTAGTACTATAATTTATGAAAATATAAATAAAGGATAAATTGTAACGATACAATAAATAGGAGTGATAAGAGATGGGGAATAAATTAGAAACTAAAGTTACATCTAAAACTAATGTTAATTCAATTGTACAAGTTGGAATGATGGCTGCTATAGTATATGTAGCAACTAGTTTAATACACGTTCCTTCTGCGTTTGGTGAAGGAGTACTACACTTAGGAGATAGTGCTGTGTATTTAGCTGCAATATTATTAGGAAAAAGAAAAGGAGCATTAGCAGGTGGAATAGGTATGTGTTTGTTTGACTTACTTTCTCCGTATGTAGTTTGGGCACCATTTACTTTTGTTATAAAAGGGTCAATGGCTTATATAGCAGCTACACTTGCCTATAGAAAAGGTTATGAGGGGAAAAATTTCATGAATAATTTATTTGCATTTATTGTAGCTGGAATAGTAATGATAATTGGATACTTTTTTGCAGGATGGATATTATATGATTTACCAAATGCAATAGCATCTATTGCAAATAATGTACTTCAAGTTTCAGCAGGAATGGTTATAGCATTGCCTTTAAGCACAATGATAAAAAAACGTTTAAGATTTTAGTTAAATATAAATCTTATTAATCTATACTTTTATCTTAAACTGTTTAAAGTTTTTATTATATAAAAAAATTTTAAATGACATGAAAATGTAATGGATATGTCAAAAGATTGACACATAAAGGTATTAAAATATAACTGTAATTTAAAATTTGTTCAAGCATATTTAAAAGATAAGTCCCCCTTATAGTTTAATTATTGCTGAACTTAACACATAAAATATATGTTAAAATTTTAAACATCACACATCCCGAAAAAAGGTAGACCTAAAGCTACCTTTTTTTATTTTATATTTTATATAAAATAAAAAGAGAGCATAAGCTCTCTTTAATTTCAACTTTATTATCTATTGAAGTTGTTTCTGTTGTTTTTTCTAGCTTTTCTGCACTCTGGGCATCTTACAGGATCATTTTCGAATCCTTTTTCTTTGTAGAAAGCTTGCTCTCCTTCAGTAAATATAAATTCGTTTCCACAATCTTTGCAAGTAATAGTCTTATCAGCCATTGTACTTACCTCCTTTAAATCTAAGGACTAATTAAACATGGGATTATCTTATTTCCTTGATTAAAGGAGTTACTGGATAAAAGCCTTGTTAATTAATCTTTTTTATATATAGAGTTTTAAACTCTAAGAATATTATAACATAATTAATAGATTATACAATAGAAATTAGAAAAAAATTATTAAAATTTTAGCTATAAAAGTCACTATTTTCAATGGATTATTTAAGCGTAAAAATATTAAAAAATAAAAAAATTTGTTGTTTAAGTCAATTTAATAAAGCTATTGCATAAAATATAAATAACATAGATTAATTGTAAAAATTTATGTTGTTTATATATAGGGAAACAAGCTCACATTTAAATTTATTCAATAATTTTAAAATATTTTTATACAAAATACAGTGTTAAATTCTAAGCAATTCAGAGAATGTATCACTATTTTTTATATCTAAATTTAGGGATTAATAATTTTAAAAGTTAACTTGAAACTTTATATATTAACTCAATTTATTTGTACTTTTTCTATTGAAAAAGATTTAAGATAAAAAAGTTTAAATGTGCCTTTATTAATTTAAAATTTTAGTTTAGAATGAAATAAAATTAAAGCCAACTATTAATAAATTTTAAATAGTGGATAGTTATGGGTTTATTAAATTATAGAGTTGGTTTATAACTTATCTGAATAAGGAATGATTATATGGATGTAAGAAAAGTAAAAACTTTGCTTAAAAAAGAAGAAGGAACTAAGCTAGATTTTAAAAGAAAGATAGACATATATAGTGAAAGTGGCAAGAAAGAATTAGCAAAAGACGTATGTGCTATTGCAAATTCTAGAGGTGGAAGAGGATATATCATCATAGGAGTAGAAGATAAAAGTAAAGACATAGTAGGGGTCTATGATGAAAGATTAGTTGAAGAGAAAGTTCAGCAAATCATAAGTTCAAGATGTGAACCACCTATTCCAGTATCCTTAGAATTTGTGAAGTATAAAGGTAAGAGACTAGGTGTAATAATTATATATACTAGCGAACAAAGACCATATCAAATAAGGGAAAATGGAGCTTTCTATGTAAGACGGGGTTCCACTACAGATACAATGAGAAGAGATGAAATAATATCCATGTTTAGTAGCTCTTTAAGTTTTAATATTGAAATAACACCATTAATTAATAGTTCAACTAAGTCATTGATGACACCAAGAATATATCGGTATTTTAAATTGAAAGGGTTTGAATTTAATAAATCAAACCTAGAAGAACTTATGGAGGATGCTGGTATAATTTATACAAATAAAGATAATGGAAAGAAACTTTTAACACTAGGAGGAGCTTTGATTTTTTCTAATATACCAAGTATTTATGTACCACAAAACATGATAAAGATAATAAATAAATTAGGAAATAGAAAAAATGAAGTAATTATTATAGAAGGAAATTTATTAAATATGATAAACGAATCAGAAGAGATTCTTTTAAAAATATTGCCTAAGGAATATCCTAAAAAAACGGTTATTGAAGCAGTTAATAATGCAATAATTTATAGGGATTACAGTATATATAATAAATTTATAGAGGTAATATTAAGTGGGAAAAGTGTAGTTATTTCAAGTCCAGGATGTTTACTTAAAACTTTTGATAGTGGAAAAGTTTTATATGGCAAAAGGAATATGTGGCTTTATGAAAAGATAATAACGTTAGATGATAGAGGCAGGTTTTTAAAAAGAACATCTGGGTTTGCGATAATAAAAAAATCTTTTAGAAAAAAAGGAAAAGTCCATTTTATAAATGATGAAGAAAAAAATTTATTTAAGGTAGTGTTGCCAGGAATAAGAAATTTTACAAATAATTTATTGTTTAAAAATTCTGAATAATATATAATAAGAGTAACAAAATTTAAATTATTAAAAAAAAATATATATGATATTAGTAAATAAGATTTAATCAATTCAAAGGTTTGGTAGATAAACTATATTAAGTAGGCATAATTTATAGGCACAATAAAATCAAATAATAAGTCTGGAGGCGTTTATGATGATTAATGTATTCTGTAACGAAAAAGGTTCAGGTAAAACAAAGGCTCTAGTTAACTTAGCAAATGAGAAGGCTTGTAAAGCAAAAGGCAACATTGTGTATATAGATGATGATAATAAAATGCTTTTTCAACTGGATAGAAATATAAGATTTGTATGTGCAGAAGATTTTAAATTGAAAACTGCAAAAGAAATTGAAGGTTTCTTGTGTGGTATAGTTTCACAAGACTATGACGTTGAATATGTTATGGTGGATGGTATAATGAAAAAGGTTGATATAGAAGAGATGCCAAAACTATTTGATAAAATAAAATATTTAGTTGACAATCATAATATAAAATTTTATATAAATATAAGTGGTAATAGCGAAGAGTTGCCAAAAGAAGTACAAAAATATGTTGTTGAAAAACAATAAAATTTAAAAAAGTCTTGCAATTAATAAAGTAAAGTGATATCATAACATTTAAATCAATAAATTTTAGAGGCAATGAAAGAAAAAAGTAATTATGAAAATCATGCAGAGAGCTGATGGTTAGTGTAAATCAGTTGATGGAAATAGTGAAATACATTCTGGAGCTTTAGGCTGAAATAATAGTAGGCTGTTACGGTTATCCTTACGTTATAAGGAAAGAGAGGATTTTCTTTAAAATTTTAAAAGAAAATCAATTTGGGTGGTACCACGGAAAATTTCGTCCCTAGTTTTTTAAAAACTAGGGACTTTTTATATTTTGTAGAAAAACATATGTTATACAAAAAATTAATGTATTTTAAACAAATTATATGATAAAACTTGGAGGAATTTTTATGACAAACAATGTATTTGATGTTCTTAAAGAACGTGGATTTTTAAAACAATTAACTCATGAAGATGAAATGAGAGAAATATTAGGAAAAGAAAAAGTAACTTTTTATATAGGATTTGACCCAACAGCAGATAGCTTACATGTAGGTCACTTTATAGCAATGATGTTTATGGCTCATATGCAAAGAGCTGGACATAGACCAATAGCTCTTGTTGGTGGTGGAACTGCAATGATAGGTGATCCATCTGGTAGAACAGATATGAGAAAAATGCTTACAAGAGAAGATATAGATAGAAATGTTGCTGGAATAAAGAAACAATTATCTAGATTAATAGATTTTAGTGATGGAAAGGCTATATTAGAAAATAATGCTGACTGGTTGTTAGATCTTAACTATGTAGAATTTATAAGGGATATTGGAGTTCATTTTTCAGTAAACAGAATGTTAACTGCTGAATGCTTTAAACAAAGAATGGAAAAAGGATTATCATTCTTTGAATTTAACTACATGTTAATGCAAGGATATGATTTCTTAGTTCTAAATAAAAAGCATAATTGTACTATGGAACTTGGTGGAGATGATCAATGGTCAAATATATTAGCTGGAATGGATCTTATAAGAAGAAAAGAAGGAAAGCCAGCATATGGAATGACTTGTTCATTATTAACAAACAGTGAAGGTAACAAAATGGGTAAAACAGCTAATGGAGCACTTTGGCTAGACCCTGAAAGAGTTTCACCATTTGAGTTCTACCAATACTGGAGAAATATTGCAGATGCTGATGTTGAAAAATGTTTATCATTATTAACATTCTTACCAATGGATGAGGTTAAAAGATTAAGCTCATTAGAAGGTGCAGAAATAAATAAAGCGAAGACAGTACTTGCATATGAAGTTACAAAACTTATACATGGTGAAGAAGCAGCTGAAAAAGCTAAAGCAGCTGCAGAAGCTTTATTTAGTGGTGGCGTTGATATGTCCAATGTTCCAACAGTTACAATATCAGAAGATATGGCAGAAAGCGGAATATTAGATATATTAGTTCATACAAAGATTGTTCCATCAAAAGCTGAAGGAAGAAGACTTATACAACAAGGTGGATTAACAATAAACGAAACTAAAATAGATGATGTAAATGCTAAGTTTTCTAAAGACTTCATTAAAGAAGATGGATATGCATTAATAAAAAGAGGAAAGAAAAAATTCTATAAATTAGAAATAGCTTAATATAAAGATTTAATTTTAAAATATTGTTGTTAATTGAGATGATTAGGAAACATTTTATAAAGGCGTATAGTGGAAAGTTTAAGAAAGAGACAAATTCTTCTTTTCTTTAATTATCCATTAATACAATTTCTTTATTTGAAACGAAGATGACTATTCCTTTTAATAAACTTTTATGTTAAAAAAGGAATGGTCATTTTTATTTATAAACATAAAAAATAATTAAAGGAGTGTGTTAAAAGTGGATAATTTTATTGTATATCAAAGTAAGGGCAAACAATTAAGTATAATGTTCTTAGCCATTGTTATGTTGGTCATAGGAGCCTTTTTGTTGTTTTTTGGAATAACAGCAGAAGAATCAGTTAATTGGTTATGTTTAATTATTGGAATTGTAAGTGTGGTTTTTTTTGGTTATTGTTTATTTTTTATTTTAAAGGAGTTATTTGTTGGTAAAGAAATTGTAGTAGTTAATAAAGAGGGTTTTTACGATCGTTCATCAGCGTTATCTAAGAAAAATGAACTTATAAAATGGGAAGCGGTAGAGTCAATTAAAATTGTTTCAGTGACAGGACAACAGTTTGTTTCTATTTATTTAATAGATTCAGATGTATATTTAAAGTCTATTTCTGGTTTAAGAAAAAAAGCAGTACAAGCTAATTTAAAATTAGGTACAGGACATATTAATATAAATATGCAAAGTGCAAAAAATGTTTCAATTGAAGAATTATATGATGTTATGAATGAATTTTGTTTAACTTATAGTAAAAAAGCCTAACAGGCTTTTTTTTATTGGGTTTTTACAATAGAAAATCATTACAAAGGAATTTTTTTATTAAAAATATAATTTAATTACATAGTAAACGATAATATTATATAAGTAAGTATTTAAAAAAGAAGTTTTTTAGTTTAAGTAATTTATAAAACTAATAATTATTAATTTTATAAATTTATATCTAATAAATTTTAAATAGATTGGGGGAGAAGGTATGTCTGGAACAGGAGTTTGGAGAATAGAGGCATTACAAAATGCATCAACTCAAGTTAATAGAAATAAGAGTACTTTTAGAAAAGGAGAAACTTTTACAGCTAGAATCCTTAATATAAATAAAGAAAGTGGAGAAGTAATTGTAAGATTATTAGATGGAAGACAGTTTCCAGCGAGGATAGATACTAAGATAGAAAATAGTTTAATAGACAATTATTTATTAAAATTTATAGTAGATGATTTTAAGGAAAACAAATTAATATTAAGTTTAAATAGCAATATTGAAAATATAAATGATAAAAACATAAATAAATCTGAAAAAGAAATATTATTTAAAATAATAAAAAATTTAGGATTAAATATTTCAAAAGGTGATGAAAATTTAATTAAAGAAATGATTAAATTTAATATACCTTTGACACAGGATAACTTAGATGAAGTTAAAAATTTGTTAGATTTTAAAAGTAAAATTATTGAAAACCCTCAAGAAGAAGATAGATTTATTGATAAGTATTTAGGTGCAAAAAATATATCGGTAAATAGTGAATTAGGGGTCAAAGTTAAAGCTATATTAAAAGATTTTTTTGTATCTCTTAAAACTTTAGATTTAAAATCAATACTTATGATGAAAGAAGAAAATATTCCTATAAATAAAGAAAGTATAACTAGCTTTAATATTTTGAATGAAGAAAACAATGTTATTAGTAAGGATATAAAAGAGTTTGAACAAGCTTTATACAAAGAAAGAGGAAAGGTTGATATTAAAGAAGAAAATTTTAATAAGGCAGATGTGACATCTAAAAATAAGATAGAAGAAAAAAGTAATATAAAAACTAGTGAATATATATCTAAGAGTAATATCATAGAAAAAGATGTTAAGAATGAAGTAATAAAAGAAAATAGTAGAAATTCCAATGTTTTAACATTAGAAAAAGAAGAAATTATTAATAAAGAAATTACCGAAAAATTTAAATTGCCTATGCATGAGTCAATTAAAAAAGAAATTAAAGAAAAAATTACGCAAATGCAAGATTCTATATTATCAATTATTAAGGAAAAAGAAGATAATCCAGAAAAATTTGCTAAGGTAATTAAATTTTTAGAAGGAAAAATGCAAGATTTTAAAATATTTAATACATTAAGTAATGACTATTATTATTTAAATGTGCCTATGAATGTAAAAAATAAAGATTATGATTGTAAGCTTGTAATCAAAGATGAAAGAGGAAAGGGTAAAAAGCTTGACTCAAAGAATATGAAGATTGCAACAAGTATAAAAACCTTAAATATGGAAGTTATAGATGCATATATATCTGTAAACAATTGTTATGTAAACATTGATATACAGGCTCAAAAAAAATTTATGGACGTAATAGAGAGAAGTAAGGATGAACTGTTAAATAATTTAAAAAATTCACCATATTCTTTTGAGATTTTGGTAAATGAAAAAATAGAAAAATTTACATTGAGTAACTGTAGAAGTTTCTTTAATGATGAAAGTATATCCACTTTAGATTTAATGGTATAAATTCGCTTTGTAAAATATAAAAAATATAGTATAATTACATCTATGTATGTTGTAAGGATAATATTAATTAATAGGGTGTGGTAAGTGTGGAGAGTAAAAAAAAGGCTGCTGCATTAAAATATGATTTGGGAAGTTCTGCACCTAAAGTTACAGCAGTTGGAATGGGGCATATAGCAGATAAGATAATAGAGCATGCAAAAGAAGCTGAAGTTCCAATAGTTGAGAATAAGGAGCTTACAAACCTTTTAACTAATGTAAACGTTGGTGATGAAATTCCAACAGAATTATATGATGTAGTTGCAAAGGTAATTGCATATGTAATGGATGTTGATAATAGGATGAAAAAGTAGGTGAAGGCGTTGGCATTATATGCAATATCAGATTTGCATTTAGGTTTTAATAGTGAAAAACCTATGGATATTTTTGGAGAAAAGTGGTTAAATCATGATGAAAAGATAAAAGAAAATTGGTTAAAAACAATATCAAATGAAGATGTAGTGCTTATAGCAGGAGATATATCTTGGTCTATGAAAGTTGAAGAAGGAAAACTAGATTTAGACTTTATAAACAATTTACCAGGAAAGAAAATATTGGTTAGAGGAAATCATGATTATTGGTGGAGTGGTATAAAGAAACTAAACTCTATGTATGATAATATGAATTTTATTCAAAATAATTATTTTCAATATAAGGATTATGCTATTTGTGGAAGTAGAGGATGGATAACACCAATAAATTCTAAATTTACTACACATGATAAAAAAATATATGATAGAGAAATTATAAGATTAAGATTGTCATTAGATTCTGCAAAAAAAGATGGATTTGAAAAAATTATTGTAATGTTACATTATCCACCGACAAATAATATTGAAGAAGAAAATGGATTTACAGAGATTTTAAAGGAATATAATGTAGAAAAGGTTATATACGGTCATATTCATGGAAGTGGTTTGAATTATGCATTTGAAGGTGAAAAAGATGGAATAAATTATATTTTAACTTCTTGTGACCATATAAACTTTGAACCTTTAAAGATACTATAATATTTTTTATGAAATTATAAAAATTTTTATAAAGAATATATCGAAATAAAAAAAGTTCGATATATTCTTTTTAGGTTTTTAATTTTTACTTTATTCTTAAATAAATGTAATATTCATTAGCAATTTTAATAAATACAAAAATAAATTAAGATAATGAAGGATTATTAAGAAAACTATTATTTGTGTACATTAGATAAAGGGTTATAGAATTAAAGAAGTGAAAATTTAATTGCTCAAGATACTATTATAATAATATCTTGAATTTAAATATAATTTTGGAATATAATTTAAAGATGTTTCTTTTAAAGATAATCTAGAATTTAAGGTATTTTTGACAATATCCTCATTTTTGAGGATAGTCTCAACTTACAGTATATAGATTTGGAATATAATTTTAAAAACTTATATAGGGATAAAAGTTGAAAGTTTAACTTATGCATCAAAATTTTTATTTCGAATTAGAGAGGTTAAAAGTCATAAAAATCAAAAGTTGAAATATGAGTAAAGTGAGTAGTAAATATAATAGCTATCCACTTAAAAATAATGTGTGTTTTACTTAAACTAAAGTATAAGTAAAAATTAAAATTTGTAACCCTATAGGTTTAGAAATTAATAATTTTTATAGAAGAATAGACAATTTAATATATATCCGTGGTGATAGTATAAGTAAACTAGGGAGTGATAATAAAATGAGTAATTTAATACATTTAGGAGTTGACATAGGTTCTACTACCGTAAAAATTGTGGCACTTGATAAAGAAGAAAGAATACTTTATAGCAAATATAATAGGCATTATTCTAATATAAAGGAAAGTATACTTACCCTTATAAGTGAGTGTATTGCAAATTTTTCTAAAGATAGTAATTTTACAATAATGATAACTGGTTCCGGTGGATTATCTATTTCTAAGTGGTTGAATATAGGATTTACTCAAGAAGTTGTTGCATGTAAAGAGGCAATAGAAAAATATATAAGTGAAACAGATGTTGCAATAGAACTAGGTGGAGAAGATGCCAAAATAACATATTTTTCAGGCGGTATTGAGCAGAGAATGAACGGAACATGTGCAGGGGGAACTGGAGCATTTATAGATCAAATGGCTGCACTTTTAGAAACTGATGGAGCAGGTTTAAATGAACTGGCTAAAAATTATAAAGTTATATATCCAATAGCAGCAAGATGTGGAGTTTTTGCAAAAACAGATATTCAGCCACTTTTAAATGAAGGGGCAAGAAAAGAAGATATTGCAGTGTCTATATTTCAATCAGTGGTTAATCAAACAATTAGTGGATTAGCTTGTGGAAGACCAATAAGAGGTAAAGTAGCGTTCTTAGGGGGACCGCTATATTACTTATCAGAGTTAAGGGAAAGATTTATAGATACATTAGATATAAAAAGAGAAGATGTAATATTTCCTAGCAATTCTCAGATATTTGTAGCCATAGGTGCAGCAATTTGTTCAAAATTTGAAACAGTGTTCAAATATGAGCAGCTATTAGAAAAAGTGGATTTAATTAGTAAGTATCAAGATAAAGAAATAAATAGATTAGAGCCTCTTTTTAAAAGTGAAAAGGAAATAGAAAAATTTAAAGAAAGACATAGCAAAGCAAAAGTAATAAGAAAATCATTAAGTGAATATAAAGGTAATGCATATTTAGGATTAGATGCAGGTTCAACAACTACAAAGGCAGTTTTAATAACAGAAGATGGAGAAGTTTTATATTCATATTATGGCAGTAATAATGGAAATCCTATAAAACAAATAAAAAAAATATTAGAAGATTTATATAGCAAAACTAATAATAATATTTTAATAAAAGGTTCTACAGTAACTGGTTATGGTGAAGCATTAATAAAGACAGCGTTTAAAGTTGATTATGGTGAAGTGGAAACTATAGCTCATCAGAAGGCAGCTGAATTTTTCTTGCCTGGGGTAGATTTCATTTTAGATATAGGTGGACAAGATATGAAATGCCTTAGCATAAAAAATGGAGTTATAGAAAGTATAAAATTAAATGAAGCTTGTTCATCTGGATGTGGTTCATTTATAGAATCTTTTAGTAAATCTTTATCTTTAACTATAGAAGATTTTATAAAAGGGGCGATGTATAGCAGAAATCCTGTAGATTTAGGATCAAGATGTACTGTATTCATGAATTCGAGAGTAAAACAGGCTCAAAAGGAAGGAAGTTCAGTAGGAGATATAGCAGCAGGTTTATGTTATTCTGTTATAAAAAACGCTTTAAATAAAGTTATAAGAGTCAAAGATGAAAAGGATTTAGGTGAAAAAATTATAGTTCAAGGTGGTACATTTTATAACGATGCAGTGCTTAGGTCTTTTGAATCAATATCAAAAAGAGAAGTAGTAAGACCAGATATAGCAGGATTAATGGGAGCATTTGGAGCTGCTTTAATAGCAAAAGATCGTAGTGAGAATAAAGAAGAAAGCACAATAATAAAATTAAAAAATTTAAAAGAATTTACAATAGAAACCAGTATGAGAAGATGTGGTGGATGTGGTAATAATTGCTTATTAACTATAAATAAATTTAATGATGGAAAAAGATTTGTTTCTGGTAATAGATGTGAAAAGGGTGATAATAGTAAAGCTCAAAATAACAATATACCTAATTTATTTGAATATAAATATAATAGAGTATTTAACTATAGACCTTTAGATAGAGAAAATGCCAAAAGAGGTGTTATTGGAATTCCTAGAGTTCTTAATATATATGAAAATTATCCATTCTGGCACACATTCTTTACTAAATTAGGATTTAGTATACAACTATCTTCAAGATCTTCAAGAAAGGTATATGAATTAGGAATAGAAACAATACCATCAGAATCAGCTTGCTATCCAGCTAAGTTGGCTCATGGGCATATTATAGATTTAATAAATAAAGATGTAGATGCTATATTTTATCCTTGTATTATGTATGAAAACAAAGAACAGGAAGAAGCAACAAATCAGTTTAATTGTCCAATGGTTATATCTTATCCAGAAGTAATTAAAAATAATGTAGATTTGTTAAAAGAAACAAATACTAAATTTATTAATCCATTTTTAACTTTAGGAAATATTTCTAAACTAAAAAAAGGATTATATATAGCATTACAAGAATTTAGCATAGGCAGAAATGAAATTAATGAGGCTGTTGATAGAGCTTGGCATGAAGTTTTGGAGTTTAAAAAAGATATAAGGAAAAAAGGTGAAGAAACACTTAAATATTTAAGAGATAACAATAAAAAAGGAATAGTTTTAGCAGGAAGACCATACCATATTGATCCAGAAATTAATCACGGAATAGATAAGCTTATAACAGGATTAGGAATAGCTGTACTTACAGAAGACTCTGTTGATCATTTGGAAAAAGTAGATAGACCATTAAGAGTTGTAGATCAATGGACATATCATTCAAGATTGTATGCAGCAGCTAGCTTTGTATGTAAAGAACCTAATTTAGAATTAATTCAGCTTAATTCCTTTGGGTGTGGATTGGATGCAGTAACCACTGATCAGGTTCAAGAAATATTGAAAGGATATGGAAAAATATATACAACTATTAAAATAGATGAAGTTAATAATTTAGGAGCTGTTAGAATAAGAGTTAGATCTTTAAAAGCAGCAATGAAAGATAGAGAAAAACAAAATATAGATTATAAACAAGTTGAAAAAAGCAATGAAAGAGTTATTTTTACTAAAAAAATGAGAAAAAATCATACTATTTTAGCACCACAAATGGCACCTATTCATTTTAAGCTTTTACAAGGTGCAATATCTTCTTGTGGATATAATTTAGAAGTATTGCCTTCAGTAGATACTAAGGCTGTTGATGAAGGGCTAAAATATGTTAATAATGATGCATGTTATCCATCTATAATAGTAATAGGTCAAATAATAAGTGCTTTAAAATCAGGAAAATATGATGTTGATAATACATCAGTTATAATAAGTCAAACTGGTGGTGGATGTAGAGCAACTAATTATATAGGATTTTTAAGAAAGGCATTAAAGGATGCTGGATTAGAAAATGTTCCTGTAATTTCGGTAAATGCTTGTGGCTTAGAAAAAAACCCAGGGTTTAAATATAGTCTAGAAATGGCTAGAAAGGCAGTTATTGCAGTAATATATGGTGATTTATTTATGCAATGTATGCTAAGGGTAAGACCTTATGAAAAGATAAAGGGAAGCACAAATCAGTTATATGAAAAGTGGAACAATATTATAAAGCAACAAATATTTAATGGTGATTATAAAAAGTTAAAGGAAAATATAAAAAATGTGGTTCGTGATTTTGATAATTTAGAAATAAAGGATTTAAATAAACCAAAAGTCGGGGTTGTTGGAGAAATATTAGTAAAATTTCATCCTACAGCTAACAATAATATTGTAGATATTCTAGAAGAAGAAGGGGCAGAAGTTGTTGTTCCAGATTTAACAAATTTCTTCTTATATTGTTCTTATAATGGTAAGGTGAATTTTGAAAATAATTTAGGAGGAAAGACTAGCGATATAGTTGGTGATATAATTATTAAATATGTGGAAAATTACAGGAAATATGTTAGAGAAGCTTTAGATAAAAGTAAAAGATTTACATCACCTTGTAGAATTGAAGAGTTAGCAAAAGAAGCAAAGAATATACTTTCTCTTTGCAATCAAACAGGAGAAGGTTGGTTCTTGACAGCAGAAATGATAGAGCTAATAAAAAGTGGAACTAAAAATATAGTATGTATGCAACCATTTGCTTGTTTACCAAACCATGTTACAGGAAAGGGTATGATAAAAGAGTTAAAAAGACATTTTGAAGATGCTAATATAGTTCCTATAGATTATGACCCAGGAGCAAGTGAAGCTAATCAATTAAATAGAATAAAGCTTTTATTATCAATATCAAAGAAAAATATGGAACGTGATTATTTACAAACTTTAGATGAAGTTGCAGCAAGTACTAAAAGAGATTAAATTTATAAAAAATGTCACAAAGTGATTTATATCATTTTGTGACATTTTTATTTTTATAGAAAGGTTACTTTTTTAAAATTTTAGCCAATATTCCTTTATTAGGGCTTTTAATTTTAGTTATAGAAACTTGAGATTTATTAGAGTCAATACCATTATCTAAGTCTATATTACTTTCTATAATATCTTTATTTTTAATTTTTTCTTCTAACATTTGAGATTCTTTTATCAAATCTCTCTGAGTTCTTGTAAGATCTTTTAGCGTAGAAGATACTCCAGGAGTAGTTAAAACTCTTGAGAACCAATTTAAACTTGCATTATAGTTCCCAAGTCTTCTATTGATTTCACCTATTAAATACATTAAGATAAATTTATTCATTTTATAAATAGGCAATGATTCTTTAGAAAAGGCAAATTCAAATCCTTCCAAAGCAGAAGTAAGAAAAGTTCTTTCAAGTTCTTTATCTTTATCAGAATTACCTAATCTATACATCCAAGCTAATTTCAAGCATATCATAGCTTTTGTACCAGCTTTACTATTTATATAAGTTGCATTAAGTAATGCAAGCTTATAGCGCTCTATAGCAATTTCTCTTGTATAGGTTTCAGGATAAGTTCTTGATTTGAATTTTTGAGAAATATTAGTTTTAACTAGTTCTTTTTGTCGCTCTGTAATTTTATTAAAGTCTACTTTAAGTGCTGAATATCCACAATGTTCACAAACATAAACATCATAAAAATAAGGATTTATTAAATCATATCTTATAAAAAAATCAGAGTCCTTGGAAATCATTCTATATGAATTACTTTTAAGAGCTAATTGTTTAAAAGTATTTTCGCAAACGGGACAAATTATAGTTTTTTTGTATAATAATGAAAAATTTTTATGTTGTGTTTCAAGTTCTTGAAGTTCCTCTTTTTTGTAGAGCGTTAAATTATCAGTATCTTTAAATCCAACATTTTCTAGTCCGGAAAATATACTATTCATAATATCACCACCTTGAAGGATTTAGTCATATTTAATTAAATAATATATCAGATATTATGTATATTTTGAGAATGTAGTATAAAAAAGTGATATATATTTCATAAAATATACTTTGTAATTCTGGTTATTATTTTTTTATATGCTTTAGTAAAAATCATAATCATAATTATAAATAAATTAATTAATCTATATATTAAAATATAGATGTTACTTTTATGTAAATATAATAAAATTTGTTCAAATAATATTTGTAAATATGTTATGATTTTCTAAAAAGAAAAAAGAATTTTAAATAAATTGATATTTTCCTATAATAACATTATATTATATATATGTACGTTAACTCAAAGGTTAGTATAAATATATAATATAAAAATAATGTACAAATACCATATTTGATAGTTTTTTTTATGTAAAGGGTGAATTTTATGGCAGTAATAGAATGGAAAAAGTTTTTAATACCTTATGATCAAGCAGTAGAGGAATTAAAAGTGAAATTAAGAAGTATTAGGAGAGAATTAAGAAAAAAAAATGAATATTCTCCTATAGAATTTGTAACAGCAAGGGTTAAAGAAGTTTCAAGTATATTAGAAAAGGCAAATAAATTTGATATACCATTAGATAGAATAGCATATGAAATGGAAGATATAGCAGGTATAAGAATAATGTGCCAGTTCGTTGATGATATAGATAAGGTTGTAGAACTTATAAGACAAAGAAGAGATATGCAAATAATATATGAAAAAGATTATGTTGCTAACGTTAAAACTAGTGGATATAGAAGTTATCATATGATAATAAAGTATCCAGTTAATATGGCAGATGGACAGACTGAAATATTAGCAGAATTTCAAATAAGAACGTTAGCTATGAACTTTTGGGCAACAGTAGAGCATTCACTTAATTATAAATATAAGCATGATATACCAACAGATATTAGGGGGAAATTAAAGAATGCTGCAGATGCAGCTTTTAAATTAGATGAACAAATGCTTGAAATAAAAGATGAGATAAAAGATGCACAAAAGTTATTTGAAGTGAAATCAAGTTTAGTAACTAGTATAGTTGAAAACATACTTACGTTATCTTCTTTAGGTAAAATTGCAGAAGCCTCTAGATTTTCAGAGTCGTTAAATAGACTTTTGGAAGTAGGGGAAATACATGAACTTAATGCCTTGTTAGAAGAAACAAAAAAAGTTTTAGATAAATATAATAAAAGATAAACTTTAACATAAAAATGTTGACTTTTTTTATAATTAAAGATATAATACATTATTAATTGAATATATACTATTGCGTTGATTAGGAGTAGTAATATTAATTTTAGTTTTAAGAGAGCTACAATGTGGTGCGATGTAGTAACTAAAAAATATGAACTTGCTTATGAGCTTACTTGTGACAAACAAGTACGGTTATACCGTTATAATATTAAAGTGGGGCTTTTGCCTAATTAGAGTGGTACCGCGGAACTATAGCTTTCGTCTCTTTATTTAGAGATGAAGGCTTTTTATTTTTTTATAAATGATTTACACAAATTAATTAACAAGGAGGATTTAAAAATGGGAAATTATAATACTACCATTGATAAAAAATGGCAAGAAAAATGGGAAGAAACAGGAATTTATAAGTTTGATAACAACAATCTTGATAAGAAATTATATGTCTTAGAAATGTTTTCGTATCCTTCAGGAAGTCAACTACATGCAGGACATTGGTTTAACTATGGACCGGTTGATTCTTGGGCTAGATTAAAAAGAATGCAGGGATATAATGTGTTCCAACCAATGGGTTTTGATGCATTTGGTCTTCCAGCAGAAAATTTTGCAATAAAAACAGGGATTCATCCAATGGACTCTACTGAAAAAAATATTGTTACAATGGAAAAACAGTTAAGAGCTATGGGAGCAATGTTTAACTGGGAAAATGAAGTTATTACTTGCAGACCAGATTATTATAAATGGACTCAATGGTTGTTCTTAAAACTTTATGAAAAAGGTCTTGCTTATAGAAAAAATGCTCCAGTTAACTGGTGCCCTAGTTGTAATACAGTTTTAGCTAATGAGCAAGTTGTTGATGGATTCTGTGAAAGATGTGAAAGTGAAGTTACTAAAAAGAACTTAACTCAATGGTTTTTAAAAATAACTGATTATGCAGATGAACTTTTAGAAAAAATAGATACATTAGATTGGCCAGAAAAAACTAAAGCTATGCAAAAACATTGGATTGGAAAATCTACAGGGGCAGAAGCAACATTTAAAGTTGATGGAAAAGACATTGAATTTGATGTATTTACTACAAGGGTTGATACTTTGTTTGGAGTTACATATGTTGTGTTAGCACCAGAGAATGAGTTGGTAGAAAAATTAACTACAGAAGAATTTAGAGCTTCTATTGAAGAATACAAAGAGACTGCAAAAAAACAATCCGATATTGAAAGACAGTCTATAACTAGAGAAAAAACAGGAGTATTTACTGGTTCTTATGCTATAAATCCAATAAATGGACGTAAAGTGCCAATTTGGATTGGTGATTATGTTTTAAATACTTATGGAACTGGTGCTGTAATGGCGGTTCCAGCTCATGATGAAAGAGATTTTGCATTTGCAACGAAGTATAATTTACCAATAGAAAGAGTTATTGAAGGTGGAGAACTTCCATTTACAGAAAAAGGGATATTAGTTAATAGTGAAGAATTTAATGGATTATGTGGTGATGAAGCTAAAGAAGCTGTTATTAAAAAACTTGAAAATATAGGTCTTGGAGATAGAAAAATAAACTTTAGACTTAGAGATTGGTTAGTTTCTAGACAAAGATACTGGGGAGCTCCTATTCCAATGATACATTGCGAAAAATGTGGGGTAGTTCCAGTTCCAGAAAAAGATTTACCAGTTGAACTTCCATATGATGTTGAATTTGCACCAGATGGAAAATCACCATTAGCTAAATCAGAAAGCTTTGTAAATACTACTTGTCCTTGTTGTGGTGCTGCTGCAAAAAGAGAAGTAGATACTTTAGATACATTTGTATGTTCTTCATTCTATTATTTAAGATATACTGATAATAAAAATGAAGAAATATGTTTTGACAGTGAAAAAGCAAATAAAATGTTGCCAGTTGACAAGTATGTTGGTGGACCAGAACATGCGTGTATGCACTTGTTATATGCAAGATTTATAACTAAAGCTTTAAGAGATATGGGGTATATAAACTTTGATGAGCCATTTAAATCTTTAACTCACCAAGGACTTATATTAGGACCAGATGGATTGAAAATGAGTAAATCAAAAGGAAATACAATCTCTCCTGATGATTATATAAAAGAATTCGGTGCTGATGTATTTAGAATGTATCTAATGTTCGGTTTTGGATACACTGAAGGTGGAGCATGGAGCGATGATGGAATAAAATCTATTGGTAAATTTATTGAAAGAGTTGAAAGAATTATAGAACACTCAATAGCTGAGCTTAGAAATAAAGATAATAATAAGGACATTATGGAGTCAGATGAAAAAGAGCTTAACTATTGGAGACATTTTGCTATAAAAAATGTAACTGAAGATGGCGATAAAATGCAGTTTAATACTGCAATAGCTAGAATGATGGAATTTACAAATGCATTATCTAAATACTTAAATGTAAAAGTTAAGAATGTAAGTTTCTTAAAAGAAACATTAGTAGATTATATAAAACTTTTAGCACCATTTGCACCTCATTTTGCTGAAGAACAGTGGGAAGCTTTAGGTATGAATTTCTCTGTGTTTAATGAAAAGTGGCCAGAATTTGATGCAAATGCATTAATTAAAGATGAAGTTGAAATAGCTATTCAAATAAACGGAAAAATAAAAGCTAAGATAAATATTCCAACCAATCTTGATGAAGAAGGAATAAAAGAAGCATCATTAAATAATGAAGTGATAAAAGAAAATATTGAAGGCAAAACTGTAAGAAAAGTTATAGTAATAAAAGGTAGACTTGTTAATATAGTTGCAAATTAAAAAAAGGTGGATAATCCACCTTTTTTATTATAATCTTAATAAAAATGCTCATTTTATATAAAATTAAATATGTTTAAGTATCTTATCCTTTATATAACTTATAAAAAAGGTTAAGGCATAGTCATATATATAAAAACCTATTTCATACATAACAACAAAAATTAAAATTGTTGATGGATTAATTTTCAAAATTTCTAGTATTTGATTTTTAGAAATAAATAGTATTGTTGAAATGTAATAAAATAATAAACAGGAAATATTAAAATATATAAACTTAAGCATAAGTTCTAAGTATAGTTTATTTATGCCTTCTATTAAAAATTTTATTAGTCCATAAATTCCAAAAAATATAGTATATATAAGCCATATGGATTTTTGTGGAATTAAAAAATATGAAAGAAGAGATACAGATATATATACTATAATAGAAGGCTTAAATCCTATAGTTAAAATAGATATAGGAATTATAGTAGAGGCTATACCTAATATAAATAACGTATTAAATGGTATAAAAACCGTTAAGTATAAAATAATAATACTTAATGCAACATAAATTCCACCTTTAGTTATCATATCAGTTTTATTAGTTGCCAATATTAGCACCTCCTAAAAAAATAAAGATAAGGCTTATTATTTCTTTGATTATGCTTAAGAGGATTATAATTAATCCTCTATTAACAACAACTTATTAGGTCACCACCGCAGCATTCACAGCAAGTATCTAATACCCATAATTTACATAACAAATCACAACAACCATCACTATCATGTGTAGTTTTTCTGTAATTTCCTCTATATGAATTTTGTCTCATTGATAATTCATTTAATGCACGTTGATATTCAAAATTGTTAGGATCCATTCTACAAGCTTGAGATATTAGATTATATGCACTATCAAACCAATTTTTTCTTAAGTTAACCATTCCCATAAGGAAATGCCATTCTGCAGTTCTATTGTTTATAGAATTTAACTTTTTTTCAGCACTGGAAATATTTCCTGAATTTAAGTCAGTTCTAATAGATTGATAAAGTGAAAAATCATTTCCCGTATTAGAGTAATTTTGTGAATTAGAGCTAGTATAAGAACCTTGACTATAACTATTACGGTTATTATTTTTAGTTAATGAATCATAGGCTTCATTAATTTCACGCATTTTTTCTTCTGCAAGTTCCCTTAAGGGGTTATTACCATATTGATCAGGATGATATTGTTTAGCTAACTTTCTATAAGCAGATTTTATTTCATCTTCTGTAGCATTTTCTTTTATGCCTAAAACTTCATATGGATTTCTCATCGTATTACACTCCTTGAATTTAATTGCATTTAATTACATAATAAATAAATTGGATTTATAAATTATTATTAAATAGGTTTTATAAAATATAAATTTAAAACATTTTATGTTATTCTTTTTTATGAGTTTTTATATTTTCTATTTTTTCCATCAATCCTAAATTTAAAATATTATCTAAAAGATCTTTGTTTTTCAATATAGATAGTTCTGATAAACTACGTACACAACCTTCTGCACTCATTATAAGATTAAACTCAATTCTATCTTTTATTGAATTAAGAAATTCGTCATAAGGCAGGTTATCATTATTAAATGCTCTGTTTATTGGATTGAATTTATTTTCAGACATATCTTTTTCTAGGTCATCATATCCATCTATTAAATATATAAAACGTCCTAAATTATATCCTAGATTATATAATTTATCCTTTAGGTTGTTATCAGTAGCATATTCGCAAATTATAGTTCCAGTTAAATCTGCAAAAATGTGAGCAACTTCATCTATATTTAAAATATCAGAGCTATTTTCTATTTTAGATAAGTTTTTAAGACTATCTTCCATATAATTTAAAAGATAATTCTTTTTATCATCGGTTGTATTTATATATCCTTTTAAGCCAAAAGCTAATATTTTGCTAGATTTAGAATTATCATCTTGAAAATTATCTAAAAGCTTAAAATAAGCTAAAGCTACATTGCAAAAGGCAGCGTAATCTAAAGCACCATTATTTATAACCTTTAATTTTTTTTTCATAGGATGAGCAATGCAAACTGTAGGATTAAATTGAATTTTTTCATTATTCAAACTATCAAGCAAAATTCCTAAAAAAGTCATATCATAATTTAAAGTAAATCTAGGCAAATTACCAAAATTATTTTTTATAGCTAAACATAAGCCACAGTAATATGCCTTGAATTTTTCATAATCTTTTACTTTAAGTTCCATTTTACAGGGGGTTACATATCCAAACATTATATACCTTTTAATCCTTTATCACTTTCAAGAATTTCATAAATTGTTTTAGATGTAGTGTCATTCATTGAATAGCCAAGCAAATTAACAACTTCTATTATTTCATCTTCATAAGAAGATTCTATTTCTATATAAGGAAAAGGACAGTAAGATTTATCATTTATATCTATTTCTATTAAAGTATTTTTATATTTATAGCTTTCTCTATATTTTTTTATAGATTCAATAAGTTCTAAACCAAGAGATTCAAAAATTCTCTTTCCTTCTTCTCCATTATCTATAAGAACTTCACATTCTTCCATAATTTTATATTTTTCTTGACTTAATAACTTTTTAGTAGTCATATAAGCTAAAGTTTTATTATTTATAATATCATTAACTTCTCTTATTCTAGCATATCCTTTAGCGTTTAACATTCTCTTGTCATTAAAATCATATATATTATTTATTTGATTTTCTTCTTTTACTTTTATAGCATTAATGTTGTTTAATTTACTTCTAATATCATCAATATTTATATGTATAATTCTTAATTCCATTTCTTGCATAAAGTTCACTCCTAATTAATTAAAGTTATAGTAAAATACCATATTAAAATATTTTAAGGTTTTTTATATGAATTATTATAACACAATTAGGGTTATATATATAAAATTGTTCTTAACAAAATATGGGTATAAAGCAATGTTTATGAAAATATAATTATATACGAATATATAATTATATTATAAATTTAAATTAAGGTATTTAAGTGACAATTAAAAATTATTTTTGAAAAGTATATTATTTACATTAATATTTAAAATTAAATATTAACTATAATGTGAATATGTGGTATAATAATTATTAATTAATAATATTTATTAATTAATAAAATAAATTTCAATTTTAGGTGAGTGTATTTAGGGGGATAGAATTTTATGTTAGGTGTATCAAAATTAAGAAAACAATTAAATGTATTAAAAGAATTTTATAAAGAAAAAGATATAAAAGGTATTGAAAATTTAAATGACTTAAGTAAAGCGAGTGAGATAAAATTTTTTTGTAAAATTTTTAGTGGTATATTAAAGGTGGCGTCAAAAGTTGAAAATTTAATTAAAGGAGTACTTGGATTATCTACAAAAATAAGTAATTTTAATGTAGAATTAGTACATTATGCAAAAGAACTTAAAACAACATCAAATGGATTAAAAGAGTCTTCGGAAAATTTAGCAGCTGTTATAGAAGAAACTGGAGCTAGTATAGAGGAGGTATCTGCTGCTATTTCTAGTAATACTGGAGCTTTAGAAAATATAATGAATAAAACAGATTTTTTAGATGAAACATTAGAAAATAGTAGTACTACTTTAAAAGAAATATTAGAGGTAAATGAAGAAGTTACAGAAAATTCTTCAATTATGAAAAATAATATGGATAATTTATCTGTAGTAATAGATGAGATGAGAAATATATTAGATGGAATATATAATATAGCGGATAATACTAAATTATTAGCTTTAAATGCTAGTATAGAAGCAGCCAGAGCAGGGGAAAATGGAAGAGGATTTGCGGTTGTAGCAGAAGAAATAAGAAGTTTATCAGAAAACACAACTAATCAGTTAGAAGTAATTCAAGATTTTGTTAATAAGATAGAGAATTCTTCAATAAAAAGTAGTGAAAGTGTTACTAATACTGTAGATTCTATAGAAAAACTAGAAGGTTATACAACTAAAATAGCTAATTCCTTTGATGAGAGTAAAAATGCAATAAAGAGTATAGTTAATAGTATAGAAAGTGTTACATATAATATGAGTGAGGTAAGTGCAGCAGTTGAGGAGATTAATGCAACTGTAGATGTAATAACTACAGATGGTAATAGAGTTAATGACATTTCAAGTATTATAGATGATAAAGCTTCAAATATAATGACTGTAGGATTGGAATTAGGAAAAATAGAAGATGAAGTCTCTATATTAGCCAAAGTTAGTGGTGAAATAGGTAGTGAAGAAATATTTAAGATTTCTAATGATGACTTTATAACTAATATAGATTTAGCTATAAGTGCTCATAAAAATTGGGTTAATAATATTAAGGAGATGGCAAAAAATATGAAAGCTATACCATTGCAAATGGATGGTAATAAATGTGGGTTTGGACATTTTTATAATTCTGTTAGTCCGTTAAATAAAAAGGTTTTGGATGTTTGGACTAATATAGATGAAACACATAAACAGCTTCATAACATGGGGCATATAGTGGAGGAGAATATAGAAAAAGGTGATAAGAGTAATGCTTTAAATAACGCTAAGAAAGCTGAAAATTTATCTTTTGAAATAATAGGAAAACTGGAAGAAATAAAAAGTATAGCAGTTAATTTAGAAAAAGAAAAAAATACCGTATTTTAAATATATAAATATATAATGAAGATAAAAAAGGTGTATTCAAAATTACTATAGTAATTTTAAATACACTTTTTTAACTTAAATAATAATTTTATAAGGCAATTATTTAAGTTCTAAAATCCAATTTTCACCATTTTCAAGAGTGCCCTGTTCAATAATAGTGTTGTTAGTAGCAATTGGATTGTTAGAAACCTTGAATGTGGCATATTTTTCCCCTTTGATATTAATTTCATATGCGTCACAATCTTGATTGCTTAAAGGAGTAACAGCAAATCTATCGCTTTTTAAAACTCCTGATACGATATTTTTAATTTGATCATTATTATAATCAGACATAATGGCTCCCCCTTTTGTAATTAAGATCAAAAATATTTGAAAGGTTTAATCTATAATTAGATTTGTTTGGTATTAAATCCTTTAATTGTAATGAATTCATTTATAGAAAATCATAATACAATCTATAGATTAATATTATGAGAATAGTTTTTACTAATTTTTATAAAATATAATAAAAGCTTTAAAATTATTTTTCTTCATAATTCATAATATGCTTCAAAACCATATTAATGCTACCATCACCATTACGCTTTATTTCAAACCTATTTAAATCCCTATAAGCTTCTTCTGAAATATATAAATCAAGGTCTTTATCAATCTTTAATCTTATTCTTTTTAATTTTTTTTCTACCCATTCTTTATCTACAGTTATTTTTTCACTAACCCCTTGTTCTTTAGCAAAAGTTTTAAAACTTTCTTTTAATTCATCATTATCTTTAAAAGCCTCCTCAGAAAATTGATTCAAGTCTATATTTTCCTCTTTTAAAGATTGTTTTATATGACTTCTTACTTTTTCTTGATCTGAAGCATTTTCATTAAAGTTATTCTTAGTCCATTTTTCTGCAACTTTAACAAAATTTTTAGTCATGTCACGCTCATTATCAATTATTTTACAACCTAAAAAATTATCAATAAAGTAGTTAGAACCGTAGTCTTCAGCATTCTTATTTTTACTTTGTTTATCAATAATCATAAGATCAAATTCATTATCAGTATCTATAGTTTTGATAAAAGCACATTTTTGTATTCTAGAACTAGAAGAAGGTAGGCCTGTAAATTGAGGAACTATATCTATACCTATTTTGTTGTCTACATATTCAATTGTATGCATATAATTTTTTATATAATCCATTTTAAAAATACATATGAATAATCCGTATTCTGTAGTAAAGCTTACTGTAACTAAGTCACAAGATGGAATATTTCCTTTGGAACGCATAAGCATAAACATTTGTTTTGCAAATTCCTTAGATACGTTTATAATATTATTTTCACCATTTAGAAATTCTTGAGAAAGTTCTTTTACTATATTTCTATCTTCAGAGAAAAAAGCATATTTTAATTCCTCATCCTTTAAGCAACGTTGTATATGCTTCATTAAAAAGGCATATATTTCATCATTTAATTCTAAAGCAAACTCATTTAGAATAGGTTCATCACTATTATTATCTAAAACATGAATAACAGCTTCAATTATGTTAATTTCTTTTATATATTGCAAAAAAATCACTCCTAAAAAAATATATTAAAACCATATTTTATGTCTAAGATTTATTATAACAATTTTTGTAGAAAGAAAACAAATAAATAAGGAACATAAAAAAATGATTTTAATCTTTGAATTATATTGAAAATTATATATGTTTAATTTAACTAAGGATATTGTAACTGATTCATATCATTAGTCATAACAATAATTATATAATAATAAAATTAGGTGATATATTATGAAAGACATTATAAATTATTTTTTTGGAATTAAAAGATTCATATCTATATTATTAACAATTACATTTTGTATTTTATCTATAAAAGGCAATATAAGTGGAGAGCAATTTGTAACTATATTTGCTGTAATAATATCTTTCTATTTTGGACAGTCTACAGCTAGAAAAGCTATATCAGACACTAAATCAATGATAGGAATAGATGATGTTAGTAAATTAGGGAGTGGAAAAGAAAATGAAGATTTAACATCAGAGTCAGAAGGTTAAAATACAATTTAAAAATAACAAAAATATCATGGAATCCCATGATATTTTTGTTAGTATAAATTATAATAAAGTTAGTATAGGTTCTAAAAGTATTTTTAGTAAGGGAAATTTAGAACCTAATACTTTAAGAAGAAACATCATTAAATAACTTCTATTTAAAGTTATTTTAAAATTAATTCATAGAATTTGCAGAACCTAAAACAGTATCTATTTTATTTTCAACTAAACTTTGAATGTTTTTTCTTGCCTCACCAAGATATTTTCTAGGGTCAAATTGACTAGGATTTTCTGCTAAGTATTTTCTTATAGTACCAGTCATTGCAAGTCTTATATCAGTATCCATATTTATTTTGCATACTGACATAGATGAAGCTTTTCTAAGCATTTCTACAGGAACACCTTTTGCTCCATTTATTTCTCCACCATTGTCGTTACACATTTTAACATAGTTTTCATCAACAGATGATGCACCGTGTAAAACTATAGGGAAGTTTTTTATTCCATCATTTTCTAGTTTTTTTGTTATAGTTTCTAATCTATCAAAATCTAATTTAGCATCACCTTTGAACTTATAAGCACCATGGCTTGTTCCAATAGCAATGGCTAATGAATCTACACCTGTTCTTTTTACAAAATCAACAGCTTGGTCTGGGTCTGTATAGGTAGCTTCATGAGAAGCAACTTTAACCTCATCTTCAACACCAGCTAATTTTCCAAGTTCAGCCTCAACTACAACACCTCTTGCATGTGCATAATCTACAACCTCTTTAGTAAGTCTAACATTTTCTTCATATTCATAATGAGAACCATCAAACATTACTGAAGTAAATCCAACTTCTATACATTTTTTAACTAGTTCTAAAGAATCACCGTGGTCTAAATGTAAAGCAATATCTAAATTACTTTCTTTAACTGCCGCATCTACTAGAGATTTTAAATAATCAGGTCTCATATATTTTAAAGCACTTCCAGAAACTTGAAGTATAACTGCAGAATTTTTAGTTTTACAACCGTCAACTATTCCTTGTACGATCTCCATATCATTAATATTAAAAGCACCAATAGCATATTTTCCTTGGAATGCTTTATTAAACATTTCTTTAGTAGTAACTAAAGCCATAATAACTCCACCTTTCACTATATAATTTTAATATGACTAAATATACATATGTTTTGAAATACATTATTATACACTATATTTATGAATATGTATTTTGTCTTTTAAGATGGCAATGTTAATAACAAAATTTTCTTAAAATAATTATAACATAATTTTGCTATTTTGCTATACTAATTATTAAAAAAAATATAAAATAATAACACAAATTTATAAATATATATCATAATTGTTAAATAGAGTACAACAATAGAGTCTAAAATATATTTTTAAGTGTTATTTTTTCTTCATCTTTCATAGCTTCAATTAAACCTTTAATAGCATGAATTGTCGATAATGAATGTGATTTATCTTTTTCATTTATAAATTGAGTTGCTTTAAGTGTTTCAATATATAAATTATCTAAATGTTCATGATCAGAAAATAAAGATATAAATTGAATTGATTTTTCAAAATCATCTAGAAGCTTTAAAGAATTAATATAAGCATTATCCCATTGGTTAAAAGCAATATATTCTTCAGTTTCAGTAGCTAGGTCAATTAGATATTCACAGCTACTAATAGTATAGTTTGTAGAATAATATATCCCTATAAGCATTATAACAAAAATAGTTAAAGGTAAAATAATTTTTTTCATTTTTTTACTCCCTTTTAAAAATTTTCATTTATTTTTTATCTTTTTTATTATTATTTTTTATAAAATCTGACAATCCATTTTTAATTTGGTTACTTTCATTAATATTAGTATCATTATTAACAACATCATTTTTATCTTTACATTTCCCTACAGAGGTTGCATCATGATCTACTTTTTGAGTTTTTTCTTGAATAAAGAATTTATCATCATCATATACAATAGCTATAAAAACATTTCTATAATCGTCAATGTTATGTTTTCTAAGTTGTTTTTTTAACCAAGTTTCATTTTGATGAAGTTCAGATAAATTATATTTATTAATTACTCCATCACTTACGACTATCAGGGGTAGAGGCTTATCTTTGATATTTACATTTAAATGCTTAGGAGTAATTGGAGCAATACACTCTTTTGGCATAACAGAAATAGTTCCATTAGTTTCTAATATTGCATAGTGGATATCAGCAAGATTAAAGTAGCCATTTAATCTTAATTCTTCTAATAAATCATCTAAATTAAATCTTTGATTTTTTAATTCATCAATATCAACTTTTCCATCTTTGATAAGGATGCTTGGTTCACCATTAAAAATACTTCTAATTTTTTCACTTTTAAGTTGTAAAAAAGAAGTTATAACTTGTAACATAACAATTGTTATTATAGGAACTACAGAATTTGTTAAAGGAATTCGATTGTCCTCCATAGGTAAAACTCCTAATTCAGAAATCATAAGAGCTGTAACTAAATCAAAGGGTTCTAGTTGACCTAACTGCCTTTTACCCATAATTCTCATCATAAAAAGTAAAAAAAAGTAAAGTATTATTGTTCTTATTAAAGATATAATCAATTTAAATGATTACCTCCCTTCTTATTGTTAATGATTATTTTTTAGATTTTTAAATATTGGTTTTGAAAAATTTAATTAATTACAGTTATATTTATTTTTATCAACTCATAACAAAGATTTGATGAATAAACTAAAATATAAGATTATATCCTTATATAACCACGTAGTTAAAAAACAATACATTTAGTGATAATATTTATATTAAGGACATAGCTAATAATATTGTGTGTTTAAAAAAGAAAAATATTACTTTGAAATTAAAAAATATTGTATTTATTTAAAATAGTTATGAAGAAAAAAATATAGGTTAAAATAATATTAATTAATAAAAAAATTAGATACAAAAAATATTAGCTTCAATATAATAGTAATATCTATTTATAAAATTTGAGTTAATTTAAGTTTGCATTTTAGAGTTTATAGAGGAAATTTGGGGTGGTGTACATGAAAAAAATTAAATTAAAAATTTTAGATAGTTATATACAAGAATTTAATGAGGGAATTACAGGTCAAGAAATAGTGAAAAAATATAATTTAGATTCAAAAGGACCTATAGTATTATGTAGTGTAAATAATGAAAGACTGGAGCTTTCAAGTGAAATTATGACAAGTGGAGATTTTAATATTATAGGAATAGAAGATAAGATGGGAATGATGACTTATATAAGAACACTTCAATTTGTGTTAATAAAAGCTACTTTAGATATCTTTAAAGATAGTAAGATAACAATAGAACACTCATTAAGTAAAGGTATTTTTGGAGAAGTTCACAAAAAAACAGAACTTAATATAGATGACATATATTTAATAAAAGATAGGATGAAAGAGTTAATAGAAAGAGATATTCCTATAAAAAAATTTTCTGTAAGTAAGGAAAAAGCACTAGATATTTTTAAAGCATATAATATGGATGACAAAATAAAACTTTTAAATAGCATAAATCAAGATATTGTCAAATTATATGAATTAGATGGACGATATGATTATTTTTATGGGCCTATGGCATTTTCTACAGGAACATTAAAAAAATTTGATTTAATTTATTATGATCCTGGTTTTATATTGCGTTTTCCAATAGATCAAAAAAACTTTGAAATTCCATATTTTGAAAATTACAGGCAACTATCTAATATATTTTATGAAACAGAAAAATGGGCTAAATTGGTAGGAATTAGTAATTGTGGAACATTAAATGAAGTTATTGAAAAAGGAGATATAGTAAATTTAATACGAGTTTGCGAAGCATATCAAGAAAAAAAAATTGGAAGAATTGCAGATGAGATTTGCAAAAATAAAAGAACGAATATTGTGTTAATTGCAGGACCGTCTTCTTCTGGTAAAACAACTTTTGCTAAAAGGTTGGGAATTCAATTGGAAGTAAATGGTGTAAAACCTATACCTATATCACTAGATGATTATTTTGTAAATAGAGAACAAACACCTTTAGATGAATATGGAGAATACGACTTTGAATCAATTTATGCATTAGATTTAAGTCTATTTAATGATCATATAAAAATGTTGTTAAATGGATGTGAAATTGAAATACCAAATTTTAATTTTAAAACAGGAAAAAGAGAATGGATAGGTAATAAAATGAAACTTCCAGAAGACGGAGTTTTAATTGTCGAAGGCATACATGGTTTGAATGAACTTTTAACCACTTCAATTGAAAAAGAAAGAAAATTTAAAATTTACATTAGCCCATTGACACAACTTAATTTAGATGACCATAATAGAATAGCAACAACGGATATGAGAATAATAAGACGAATAGTTAGAGATTATTTATCACGAGGTTGCGATGCTGAACGAACTTTAAAAATGTGGCCATCAATAAGAAGAGGAGAAGAAAAAAATATATTTGTATTTCAAGAAGATGCAGATATTATGTTTAATTCTTCACTTATGTATGAATTAGCCGTATTAAAAAAATATGCATTAGAACAACTTTTACAAATAGATAGCAATAGTAGTGTATACTATGAAGCGAAAAGATTAATAAGCTTTTTAAATTTTTTTAAGGATATTGATGAGAAATTAGTTCCTAATAATTCCATTATAAGAGAATTTATAGGAGGTAGTTGTTTTTATCAATATTAAAGTGTTATTTAAGGAGGTGCATGGTGTTTTTCCTTGCATTTCCTTTGTAAATTAAATTAAAAAGTATTACAATATTCTTGAAAGATGAATTGTTAAGTTTTAAACTATTGAATAGTCAAAAAATAAAAAAACGATACAAATTTCTATGTTTTAATTAAAAACAAGAAATTTATTATAAATTTATTACCACAAAGCAATGTAGGAGGAAATATATGAAGAATTATAGTGCTTTTGACATTTTAGGACCTATAATGATAGGACCATCTAGCTCGCACACTGCAGGTGCAGCTAGACTTGCAAAGATTGCAGCAAAGATAGGTGGAGAAAATATAAAAAAAGTTAGATTTTTACTACATGGTTCTTTTGCAAAAACTTACAAGGGTCACGGAACAGATAAAGCTTTAGTAGCTGGAATATTAGGGATGGATCCAAAAGATGAAAGATTAAGAACATCTATGGAAATAGCTAAAGAAAAAGGTTTAGAGTATACTTTTGAGGAAGTAGATTTAGGTGAAGATGTTCATCCAAACACTGTTAAATTTATATTAACCACAGATAAAGGTAATGATGTTACTGTTGTAGGATCATCTATTGGTGGTGGAAATATAGAGATATTTGAAGTTGAAGGACAAAGCTTAAGATTTACTGGGGAATATCCAACACTTATAATAAATCACACAGATACACCAGGTATGATTTATAAAGTGACAACTATACTTTACAAAGAAGAAATAAGCATTGCATCAATGAATGTTTATAGAAAAATTAAAGGATTAGCAGCTGCTATGGTTGTTGAAGTAGATCATATAATTGATAACAAGATAATAGATAGTATAAAAGCTATTGAAGGTATAACTAGTGTTGATCAAATAGTACCACCTAAGGAAGGAGAATAAACCATGTTTGTAAATACTGCATTAGAAGTAATAGAAATTTGTGAAAAAGAAAATATTAGCATTGCTGAGTACACTATAAGACAAGAAATAGAATTTACTGGTGTTAGTCGTGAAGAAGCAATGAAAAAAATGGCTAACAATTTAGAAGTAATGAAAAAAGCAGCACAAGAAGCTATGGACAGAGAAGTTATATCTGTTAGTGGATTAATCGGTGGAGATGCTGTTAAAATTAAAAAATATTTAGAAAACAATGAAACTTTATGTGGAGATGTTATGGTTAAGGCTATGGCTAGAGCATTATCTACATCAGAAATAAATGCGGCTATGGGAAAAATAGTTGCTGCGCCTACAGCTGGAAGTTGTGGTATAGTTCCTGGAGTTGTGTTAACAGCTGCAGAAAAATTAAATAAATCAGATGAAGATATAATAATGGCATTATATTCTGCATCAGGAGTAGGTGTATTAATAGCTAAAAATGCTACATTAGCTGGAGCCGAAGGTGGATGCCAAGCTGAATGTGGAAGTGCTGCATCAATGGCAGCAGCAGCAGTTGTTGAAATGATGGGTGGAACTCCTAAAATGGCATTTGATGCTGCTGCAATAGTTATTAAAAATGTAGAAGGTCTAGTTTGTGACCCAATAGCAGGATTAGTTGAAATTCCATGCGCAAAAAGAAACATTGCTGGAGCAGTAAGCGCTTTAACAACTGCAGAACTTGCAATGGCTGGAGTGGAAAGCAAAATTCCATTTGATGATTGTATAGCTGCAATGTACAAAATTGGAAGAGAAATGCCAGCTGCATTAAGAGAAACTGCATTAGGCGGACTTGCAGTAACTCCATGTGGATTAAAATTAAGAAAGAAAGCTTTAAAAGAAGATTAGTAGTACATAATTTAAAGTAAAAAACTCTATTAGCAATTGCTAATAGAGTTTTTTTGTGTCATTTTGTCAAATATTGAATAGTTTATTAATAGAATAATATCTATAATATTGAAATCTATGTTATAAAATTAACAGTATCCAGGCAATAAAAGGATATTTAAATCTAAAATCTTAATTTATATACAGTTCTAAGTTTAATTTAAACTTATTCATTTATGAAAAAAATTTAAGATTATAAATCTATATTAAAAATTTATTTTAAACAAGGATTGTTCTAAGAATTTGGATACCGTAAATAATAAGAAATGTTCAAAAACTATTAAGAATTAATATTATATTTATATAAAAAAACTTTAAAGTTATTAAAATAAATTATATGGTTTCAAGTTTAATTTTAAAATTATCTATTGAAAAACTTGTTTGTTTTTTATATTTTTAATGAATTGAGATTTTTTATATAAATAAAAAAACTATAGTAAATTAAACTATTAAATAAGAATCCTATAAATAAGAATCCTATTTTAAAATATAAAATAAAATGTTTGAACTAAATTTATAATTAAAAAAAATTATAACAATAAGTATAAACTAAGATAAGTATAGGTTTCCTTTTAAAAGGTTTAATAGGGGGGACACAATGGAAGCTAAGGATAGAAATATGTATAAGAATTTAAGTTTATTAAAATTTATGCTACCAATTGTGATAGCAATAATATTAATATTTATAAATACATCATCATTTATTTTAAACTTGTTTTTATATTCATGTGCTATGGTACCACTAGCTATATTGTTAGGAAATGAGACATCAAAAATAACTTATTATATAGGTGAGAAAAAAGGTGGATTATTAGCTGCTACAGTAGGAAATCTTCCAGAACTTATGATGGGATTGTGGTCCATAAGATATGGAATGGTGGCTATGGCGCAAGCAGGACTTATGGGAGCTGTAATAACAAATTTATTATTAGGACTAGGAATTTCTATAATTTGTGGGGGAATGAAATATAAAGAACAAATATTCAATAAAACAATGGCAAGAACTAATTTTAATTTATTATTTGTAGCTATAGCTTCAATAATAATAATAAGTTCACTTCAAGGAAATACTTTGTTAGAAGATAATCAAATAGCAATTGTAAGTTCTATTGTGTCTGTAGTATTAATATTTATATATATACTTGGATTAATATTTTCCTTATACACTCATAAAAATTTATTTTTGGCATCAGATGGAGAAAGTAAAGAAACAGAGAAAAAAATATCTAAGGAATGTATTATAATTTTTATTAAGATATTAATAGTATCAGTTTTACTTTATTTTATAAGTGAAAAATTAATATTAAATGTAAATTTAATTGTAAATAATTATAAAATATCTCAGGAGTTCATAGGGATAGTTTTAATACCACTACTCGGAAGTTTTGGGGAAAATGCTACAAGTATAGTTTGTGCTTTAAATAATAAAATAGATTGTAGTCTTGAAACTGCAATAGGTTCAAGTATACAAATAGCATTATTTGTTATACCACTTCTGATAATTATATCACTTTTTATGGGGCTTAATATGACTTTAGTTTTTTCAAATTTCCAAATAATAATGCTTATAATAGCATTAGCTATATCATATTTTGTATTTCAAGATGGTAAAACTTATTGGATAGAAGGAGTGATACTAACATCAACTTATGTGATTATAACTATAGCATATTATTATATAGGATAATTATAAGTTTAAAATATAAAGTAAAGTATTAAAAATATAATTTAGAAATAAGTGAAACCAAAGGTATTTTATTACGAAAAGATATTTTAACTTTAAAAACATTGAGTTATAATTTGAATTAAAAAATATTCATTTAAAGGTTTAAAAGTAGAAAATAGTAACCAAGGAAACACTTAGAGTTTATATAAAGTTATATAAAAATATTTTAAAGTTATTAAATAAATTTAAATGGAAACTTGTTTTTATATAAAGTTTAGGCCTTTAAAAATTAAAAGCAACTCTATATAAAGTGGAGAATTGTTTGTAACAACTCTCCACTTTATATTTGTGGTTATTTAATATATGATAACTTAATATAATTTAAAGATTTCTAATATATAAACATATAAATATATATCATAAATAAGTACATTTACTAATATATTAAGAGTATAACTACTAAAGTAAGGTGATGATATGAGTCATAGAAGCGTAATAGATGAGTATTATAAAGATATAACTAATTTAACTACACTACTAAATTCTACTAGTAATGCTTATAGATTATTGGTAGCTTCAGCAAATGATTATAATAATATGGCTCTTGCTAAAAAAGCTGAAGTTAAAGATGCGTTAAAAAGATCAAATGAATTAGGAAAAGTTATAGATAATATTATAGATTCATTAGATTATACAGTTAAGTGCTATAACAGATATATGAATACAAAATCAGATGCTATAGGGCAAATATCCAATAGTACTTTTGTTGGAATAGAGCTTGAAAATCAACTAAAAAGAACAGAATAGAAATACATAAAATTATAAAAAAAGCATGATTTAAATATAATCATGCTTTTTAAGGTATATTTAATTAGCATATTTAAATATGTAAACTTTTTTAATCTACATCAATTTTATAGGTTTAATGTTAATTTTTATCTCTTTTTTATTTGTAATTTACTAACCATAAGTCCAGAAAAAATAATCATTAATATTACAGAAAAAGACATTGGTGGTATATTATTTTCAATAAATAAAGCATACACTGCAATAAAACTACCTGCTATTGTAATAGGTATGCCAGTAAATACATTGTTAAAGTCAGATGTTGTATTATAACGAGCAAGCCTATAAGCACCGGCAACAGGAAATATTATTAGTGTAATATAACCTATCATACCTAATGAAGATAATTTACATAGTGTAAATATTAATAAAGAAGGAGCAACCCCAAAAGAAACTAAGTCAGCTAAAGAATCAAGTTCTTTTCCTAAAGGGCTGTCTACTCCAAGAAATCTCGCAACTGTTCCATCATATCTATCAAATACGCCAGCTAACAATATAAGTGCTGCTGCAACTTTAAAATTACCCTGCATAGTAAATTGAATTGATAGAACACCACAAATCAAATTACCAAATGTAAGACTGTTTGGTATGAACGATTTTTGCATAAAATCACCTCTCGAATTGAATTGATTTTTAATGTAGAAAAAAGTCTATTAAAAATATTATAGCAAGGACTATTATACTATAAATAAATTTAAATTTATATATAATAAGATTTTAAATTTAAAATAAAAAATTTAAAATTTTGTAATACTCTTGAGAAAAGTATTAGTAAAGGTTAAAATTATACCGTGATAAATTATTTGAATTTAGAAAAAACTAATATTAAAAAATAGATGTGTTGTACATAAAAATAGAACAGTGAAGATGGCTTAGAGGAGGATATTATGAAAAAAGTGAAATTTATTTATAATCCGTATTCTGGTGAAAATTCTATATTGGAAGAATTGGATACAGTTATTAGGATACATCAACAATATGGATTTGTCGTTGAGCCATATAGGATAGGAAGGGAAGAGCCTATATCTCAAGCTTTTGCTAATATAGATGAAAGTTTTGATTATATATTAATAGCTGGTGGAGATGGAACTATAGATTCTGTAGTGAATCAAATAAAAAAGAGAGATATTGATTTGCCAATAGGAGTGTTACCAGTTGGGACAGCTAATGATTTTGCAAAAAATATTGTAGGAATGCCAGAAGATGTTGAAAAATCTTTATATCAAATACTAAATAGTAAAGAAAAATATTTGGATTTAGGAAAGGTAAATGATAAGTATTTTGTTAATGTAGCAAGTACGGGGATTTTTACAGATGTGTCGCAAAAGACTGATTTACATTTAAAAAATACCATGGGAAAAATGGCTTACTATATAAAGGGATTAGAAGAAATACCTAATATAAGAAAATTAGGGGTAAAAGTTGAGTCATCAAATGTTACTTTTGATGGAACAATGTATTTAATGCTTATATTTAATGGTAAGACCGCAGGAAATTTAAGATTAGCACAATCCTCAGAAGCAGATGATGGTCTTTTAGATGTGATTATAATAAAAAGTGATATAATGAAAAATGCATTAAATAATTTGCTTATTATGCTTAAAAAAAGAGGGATATATGAAATGGATGGAGTAATGTGCTTTAAAACAGATGAATTAACAGTACATTGTGAAGAAGATATAGCTACAGATATAGATGGTGAGCCAGGTCCACAATTTCCACTAAGAATAACTTGTGAAAAAAAAGCAATTAAAGTGCTAGGTTATGCTTATGAAATATAGAAAAGCATCTCAAAATTAATTAGTAATTTTGAGATGCTTTTAATTTTTAAAATGATATAAATTGATTAGATTATATAAGTTGTCATAAGTAAATATTAATTTCAATATAATTTATTAAAGAAATATAATTGCAAAATCAAAAGAATTTTAAATTAATTAGTTTATTTATTAAGAATATAAGAAAAAATTAAAAGTGATTTTTATAAAATAAATGAAGTTAGTTAGGGGGAGAATATGGATTATATTTACTTAGGATTATTATTTACTATGATTTTATTGATTTATGATGGTATAACAACATCCGTATGTTATGCACCTAAAAAAATAAAATATATAACGTTATGTGCACTTATATTAGTTTTGTTAAGATATATATCATTGATAGTACTTTTTGTAAATGAAAGACCATTATATTTATATATGTTAAAACCTATAATGTTTTTAGAAATTATATATATACCAATAATTGGATTTGTGACTATATATATGGTATCAAGAAATGAAAAAATTAAATTAAGCTATTTCTATATATTATTGATTATTTTTACAGGCACTTATCTTTATATAACAATAAAATCACCAATAAACACAAATATATCCGATATATATGGGTATATAATAACATTGAAGAAAGATTATGGTTTATATATAATTTTATCTATTATAAATACAATATATTTAATTGTATCAATAAAAGCTTATAGTTTTAAATATTCTAATAAAATAGGGATAATTTTTAGTATGATATCATCATTGACTATGATACTTACAATACTGATAAGTTTATTAGGAAGTCTTTTCTTTGGAGTGAAATTAATAGGGGAACTATTTTGGGTAATAACTTTAGTATATTCTTTATCTAAGTTTAAGAAAAAAGTTAAGATAAGTTATAAAAAATAAAAACTGGATTTACCAGTTTTTATTTTTTATATACCTTTTTATTTGATTTTTTTGAAAGAGAATTTTTACTATTGTTTTTCTTTCCTTTAGCCTTTTTATCAGTTTTTGAACTCTTTTCAATTTTTGCTACATTTTTATTTTTACCTTGATATCCCTTACGTTTAATTGGTCTAGGACCTATAATACAATCTTGAGTAAATCCAATTAAATCTTCTCTATTAGCTTTAATAAGTGCAGATTTAACTATACTATGATTATCAGGGTTTTCAAATTGTAATAATGCTCTTTGCATATTTTTTTCTTTTTGAGCCTTTGGGACATATACATTTTCCTCTGTTATAGGATTTATACCAGTGTAATAAATTGTAGTTGAAAGACTACCTGGAGTAGGATAAAAATCCTGTACTTGTTCTGGCATGTGTCCCATAGTTTTAATATATTGTGCAAGAGCTATAGCTTCATTTAGTGTACTACCTGGATGACTAGACATTAAATATGGAACAACAAATTGTTTTTTGCCTAATTTAGTATTTATATCGTTATATTTTTTCCTGAATTTATCATAAACTTCTTGTTTAGGTTTTCCCATTTGAGCTAATACTTTGTCACTTATATGCTCAGGAGCAACTTTTAATTGACCACTTATGTGATGCTCACAAAGTTCATGGAAAAATTTTGTGTTTTTATCTTCAATTAAATAATCATAACGTATTCCAGAACGTATAAATACTTTTTTTACTTTAGGTAAGTTTCTTACTTTTTTCAATAAACTAAGATATTCAGTATGGTCTACAATTAAATTTTTACAAGGTGTAGGGAACATACATTGCCTATCTTTGCAGACACCATGTTTAATTTGCTTTTTACAAGCTCTATGTCTAAAGTTAGCTGTAGGACCACCAACATCATGTATATAACCTTTAAAATCTTTATCTTCAGTTAGTGTTTTAGCTTCTTTAATTATAGATTCTTGACTTCTGTTTTGGATTACTCTCCCTTGATGATATGTTAGTGCACAAAAAGAACAACTTCCAAAACATCCTCTATGACTTGTTATTGAGAATTTAACTTCATTTAAAGCTGGAATACCTCCCATAGGTTCGTATATAGGATGATATGTTCTTGTATAAGGGAGATTATAAACCTTATCCATCTCATCTTCACTTAATGGTTTTTGTGGTGGATTTTGAACTACATATTTATCTTGGCAAGGTTCAATTATAGTCTTTCCCCACACATAATCTTGTTCCTTAGAGTAAAGTTTATAGCTTTTAGCATAAGATTTTTTGTTTGTTGAAACATCTTCAAAAGAAGGCAACATTATATAATCATTAAGATGATCAATGCTTTTAGAAACATAACAAGTTCCTCGAACATGAGTTAATCTTTCAATTGAGCTTCCATAACTTAAAAATTTGGCAACTTCTATTATTGGATTTTCACCCATTCCATATATTAATAAATCCGCTTTAGAATCTAGTAAAATACTTTTTCTAACTTTATCATCCCAATAATCATAATGAGAAAATCTTCTAAGACTTGCTTCTATACCACCAATTATTATAGGAACATGTTTATAGGCTTCTCTAGCTCTATTGGAATAAACAATTACAGCTCTATTAGGTCTATGCCCAGACTTACCACCAGGAGAATAAAAATCATCATTTCTTTTTTTCTTTGCAGCAGTATAGTGATTAACCATAGAATCAATGTTTCCTGAATTTATTAAAAATCCAAGTCTAGGTTCTCCTAATCTTTTAAAATCATCTACAGAATTCCAGTTAGGTTGAGCTATAACCCCTACAGTATAACCTTCTGATTCTAAAAGTCTTCCGATTATAGCTGTACCAAAAGAAGGGTGATCTATATATGCATCACCAGTAATTATTATAAAATCTAGTTGATCTATATTACGTTTTTTCATGTCATTTTTACTTATAGGTAAAAATTCATTGTTTAAAGTCATAAAATCCTCCAATCTAATTAGAATTCAAAAGTACAAACAATTTAGTTTGTTAAAATATTTAAGAAAAAAAGCTATTTCATATGTATTTATATAAATTCTAATTTTAAGTTCGGTACTTTAGAAAATATTACAAAAAATTGTATATGTAATTATTTTAAATGCATTATCAATATTAACATAACATAAAGAAAATATAAATAAAAATAATTTTTACTGTTTAGTATTTTAATAAAAAGGTGTTTTAAAATTATATGTAATTTTAAAACACCTTTTTATTAAAATATATTAGTTATTATTATATTTTATTTAACTTTTTCTTGAACATAATTAAGAATTAAATCTATAGTAGCTAATACTGAATCCATATGAGTTCTTTCATATCCGTGAGATGCAAATATTCCAGCGCCAATTAAAGCGGCTTTTATATCATATCCAGCTCTTAATGCAGCAGATGCATCAGATCCGTAAGATGGATATGTATCTATTCTGTAGTCTATATTGTTATTTTTGCAAAGATCAGTTAATCTTACTCTTAAGTCTAAATCGTATGGACCAGAGGAATCTTTTGCAGCTATACAACATGCAAATTCTGTAGAATTTTGATCAAGTCCTGGACAACCCATATCAACAGCGATAAATTCTTTTGTATTAGCTGGTATTCCAGCACAAGCACCATGACCAAGTTCTTCATAATTACTTATAAATACATTTATAGTATGAGGAAGTTCTATTTTATTTTCAACAATATATTTTAAAGTATATAGTAAAATTCCAACGCTAGCTTTGTCATCTAAATGTCTTGATTTTATAAAACCACTTTCAGTAAATCTAGTTCTTGTATCAAAGCAAATAAAATCTCCAACATTAATGCCTAGTTTTTCAACATCCTCTTTAGAAGAAACTTTTTCATCTATAACAACTTCGTAGTTTTCAGCAACTCTTTTAAGTTCTTTAGCATCTCCACCACTTATATGTACAGATGGTTTTATGGTTTGAATTGTTCCCTCAAAAGTTTTACCATAAACAGTTTCTATTGTGCAGTTTTCTCCTTCAATAGAATTCATCATGAACCCACCAAGTTGAGTTAAGGAAAGTGTACCAGTTCCTTTTATACCGCAAATCATTGCACCTAATGTATCGACGTGAGCAGATAATGTTTTTTGATAGTTATCATTTTTACCTTTTATAGTAGCAACTAAGGCTCCTTTATTTGTAAGTTTATATTTGATACCTAGTTTGTCCAATTCGTTAGCAATATAAGGCATGATTTTTTTTGAATAACCAGTTGGACTAGGAATTGTTAATATATTTTGTAAATATTCTTTAATTACATCTATGTTATGCATAATATCACCTCTTAGAATTAATATGAATATAAAAAATATTGTTAAGAAATTGTAAACATATTTTCTATTAATTTCAATATTAACATAAAATAAATTGAAAATCTAGTATTTTAAAAATATTGAGAAAATTTGTCTTTAATCTAAAATAATAAAAAGTATTATATAAATAAATTATTAATATAAATATATTAGTAACAGTAAAAATAGTGCTGTGGTCAATATTGTTTAATAAGGGAGAAATTTTAATGTTGAGTATGTTTAAGAAAAAATATTTATTAATAGCTGTAAGTATAATTATTATTACAATAGTTGCAATCAACATATATGTAAAAACATTTGAAAAAGTTGTATACCCCAATGTATATGTGGAGGATATATATATTGGAAAATTAAATGAAGAGGATGCAATAAAGAAAATACATATAAATTTTGAGAAAAAGATATTAGATAAAAATATAATTATTCAAGTTGAACAAGAAGAATTTAAAATAAGTTTTAAGGAATTAGGAATTGAATATGATATACAAAAAGCTGTAAAGGAAGCGATAAATTATAGCAAAGATTTAAATATTTTAAAAAAGTTTATAACTTTAATTAAAGGTGATAAAAATTACATTAATATTGATTTAAAGTATAATGAAAAGGCAGTAGATGGTATTATTTATTCAATAGAAAGTGATGTTAATATAAAACCATTAGACAGCGAAATAAAAATAGATTCTAATGGCGTCATACAAATAACTGAGGATGCTACAGGGATTAAGTTAGAAAGTGATATATTAAAAAAGGATATTTTAAAAGAAATAAAATCAAAAAAAGTAGAAGAAAAATCATATGTAGTTGGAAATTTAGTTATATGGTATCCTAAAAAAACTAAAGAAAAGTTAAAAACTATAAATAGAAATATAACTGAATTTTCAACTGAGTTTATGAATTCAGCATATAGTAGAAAAAAAAATATTAAATTGGCTACTGAAGCTATAAATGGTAAAGTGCTTATGCCAGAGGAAACATTTAGTTTTAATGATGTAGTTGGACCTAGAACAGCAAGTAAAGGATATGAAAGAGCTAATGTTATATCTGGTAATAGATATATAGAAGATATAGGTGGGGGAGTATGTCAGGTGTCTACAACATTATATAATGCTGTATTAAAATCTGATTTAGACGTTTTAGAAAGAAGAAATCACAGTTTACGAGTTAAATATGTTCCATTAGGATTGGATGCAATGGTAAGCTATGGTGCTTCGGACTTGAAATTTAAAAATACAACGGATTATCCTGTATATATTTATGGTGAAGCAAATGAAAATTATGTTACATTTAAAATATATTCTAATAATAGTTTGGCAAAAAAACACTTTGAAATTGAAACGAATATAGAGGATATAATTAAGCCTAAAAATTTTATTAAATATAATTCTAGTATGGCTAAAGGGGAGAGATATATAAAAAAAGCAGGTAAGCCAGGGTACAAAGTTAATAGTTATAAAAAAATATATGTAGATGGTAAATTTGTGGAAAAAAAACTTATATCTAAAGATATATATAAGCAAGTAGAAAATATAGTTATTGAAGGTAGATAAAAAAATATGAACTAAAAGTTAAATTTTTATTAAAAAACAATTTCTAAAAACTTATATATATGTTATAATTTATCATGTTATTTAAAATATTCAAAATTAAGCAAATAATTTGATAAAAAGGGGATAAGTTTTTATGATTATATTAGCAATAGTTACAGCAATATTAATAGCATTAGTTGGTGTACTTATAGTTTGTAAAATATCTATTGAATTAGATAAGAAAAAGGGAATACAATTTAAAACAAGAGATTTAGATTATATAGATGGGTTTGGAGAAATTCATAATAATGTTGAAACTACAATGACATTATACTTTACTAATTTTACATTGGATTTTAAGGGATTAGAGGATAAAAAAACTTCAATAAATGTTTTAAATGTAAGAGATATAAAAATTTATGATGAAAAAGAGGAATTAATATCTGATATAAAATATCATAAAATAAAAAGCACAAAAAAAATTCAAACTAATATGTTAACAAAGAAAAAACAAATAGTTATTAAAGTTTTTGATAAGGGAAAAGAATTTCATTTAATATTTAGTTCAAGCTTTCCAGAGCTGATAAAAGGAACTTTGGAAAAAGCCATAGAACAGGAAAAAAAACAATTAAAATCTAAAAATGAGGCGGCATCTCAATAGGGCAGTTTCATAATATATTGCTATAAGGAATAGGAAGAATCTTATTTCTTATTTTTTTTGAGTAAATATGCTAAAATAATAATAGTTAAAAATTTGAAAAAGAGGTGTTTATGTGGAAAAAATAGATATTATAGAAAAAATATTAACTAATGTGAATAAGGTTATTATAGGTAAAAATAATGAAATTTTAAATATAATTAAAGGAGTATTAGCAGATGGACATATTTTAATAGAAGATATTCCAGGGGTAGGAAAAACAACATTAATTAAAGCGCTAACTAAATCATTAGGAATGTCCTATAGTAGAATACAATTTACACCTGATTTATTGCCATCAGATATAATAGGTGTGTCTATATATAATAATAAGATAAATGATTTTGAATTTAAAAAAGGACTAGTTTTTTCAAACATAATATTAGGTGATGAGATTAATAGAACTACAGCAAAAACACAATCAGCTTTATTAGAAGCTATGGAAGAAAAACAAGTATCAGAAGGTAATATAACTTATAAATTGGAAGAACCATTTATAGTTATGGCTACAGAGAACCCTATAGAATATGAAGGGACATTTCCACTTCCAGAGGCGCAACTAGATAGGTTTATAATGAAGGTTAAAATAGGTTATCCTATGGAAAATGATGAAATTAATATATTGCAAACATATAAGACAAGCAATCCTTTAGATGATATAGAAAAAGTAGTTTCAAAGGAAGAAATACTTAAGCTTCAAGAAGATGTAAAAAATATAAAAATAAAAAATGAACTTAGTGAGTACATTGTTAAAATAGTATCGGCAACTAGATATAATAAGAATTTAACTTTAGGAGCTAGTGTAAGAGCATCATTGGCATTACAAAGGATTGCACAAGCCACTGCATTTATTAAGGGAAGAGGCTTTGTTATACCGGAAGATATAAAGGAGAATGCTAAACTTGTTTTATGTCATAGAATAGCACTCACATCTAATAGCAAAGCTAACAAAGTTACTGAGGAAAAAGTTATTGACGATATATTAGAATTAATTAAAGTTCCAAAGGTGATTAGTAATGGTTAAATTTAAAAAAAGATACATGATTTTTCTTATAATATCATTTATATTTGCTAAGATATTTGGTGGAACTCTACCTTATGGAATTTTTTATACTATAATATTGATTGGAATATTAGCATTAATATATATACCAATTTCAATAAAAAATATTGATGTTTTACTAAAAAAAGATTATGAGGAATTTGGAAAATGGAATGAAGAGGGATTAACATATGTTGGGGATAAATTTACAGTTAATTTAGTTGTAGAAAATAATAATGTTTTACCTATACCATATATAAATATTAGTAATCCTATATTTTCAAAAATTGAAAATAATTATAATGGTGATTTAATATATTTGAAATCTAAAGAGCGCTATTGGTTAAAAAAAGAAGTGATTTTTAAAAGGAGAGGAATATATGACTTTGAAACAACTACAATTAAAGTAAGTGATTGGTTTAATATAGTAACAATAAAAAAAGAAAAAAAACATTTTAAAAGCATTAATATATACCCTAAAATTTATAATATTTCAAATTTTACTGTGGATTTTAATAATAAATTAGAAAATTTAAGTAAAAAAATAATTAATGTTAAAGAAAGAGATATAGTTAGAGATGTAAGAGAATATAGAGTAGGGGATAATGTAAAAAATATACATTGGAAACTTAGTGCTAAACAAAATAGGTTATATGTAAAAAATTATGAAAAATTAACAGGGAGAAAAGCAAATATTATAGTTAATATGGAAAAAATTAAAGAGAGTCATACATATAATGAAGAAGATGAGGAATTAATGATAGATATAACATCATCATTAATATATAATTTTTTAAAAAAAGATATTAAAAGCAAAATCAATATTAAGAATTTTCAAAACGAGTCATTGAGTATATATAACTATGATGATTTTCAAGGGCTATTAGAGTATTTCCTAAGAAATGATAGTAATGGTCAAGGTGAATTTGATAAATTTGTAGAAAAAAATATAAAAAATGAAAAGAATAAATGTTCAAATATAGTAGTAACAATGTGCATAGATGAAGAGTTGAAAAATGTATTAATTAATATAGCAACATTAGGTTATTCTATAGCATTGTTACATTGTGATAAAAATTTATATGAAAATAAATTTTTGAAAGAATTAGAAAATTTTAATATAAAATGTTTTAATTTAAAGGATATAATAATAAATTAAAATTATTTTAAATTAAATAATTTATTTATGGTGTAAAAGTAGGTGTATCATGTGGAAAAATCTAATAGAGAGAAAAAATATAAAGAATATATATATGATATATTTTTAGTTGTTATAAATTTAATGGTTCCTATTGAGCTTATTAGAACTGGATATAGAATAAAGGATTTTGATTATAAATTTGTAATATTGATAATTATTTTCTCAATAATACTATATATTTTTTATTTTGAAAGTTATATAAAAAAATCATATAAACTCTTACCAATTCTAATGCTATTTCTTTTATTAACAGTTTTTTGTTTAAAAGACTTTCAACTGGTTATTCAATTTTTAGATAAAAATATAATATCAGCTGCAATTAAAATATGGCCTAAAATAATGAAGAATGCAGAAACAAATTTTAAAGACTATAAATGTATCTTATTAATAATTTTACCTATAATAATAATATTATTAATAAGACTAACTAAAAAGAAGAAAAAAATCATATTATTTATAAATTTTATATTTGTTATATTGTTTTGGTTTTTATATAACAAAGAAACATTAAAAATAATTAAAGTATATTTATTTATAAATCTTATATCCGTATTTATCATAAATCATTTAAATACAAGGAAAAACTTTATAAAGAAAAAAGTGAATATAAGAGATAGTAAAATATTATACTTAGTTTATGGTTGTGTTATATGTATTTTCACAGTAACGCTTGTAGATGTAATACCTAAAAATTATGAAGGAATAAGTGGAGATAAATACAGTAAAATCGTGAAAAACACCTTTAATGGAAATTTGTCAATAGCAATGTCTTTAAATAGTAGATATGATTTAATAAGTTCAGGCTATGATGAAAAAGATAAAAACTTAGGGGGACCTCTTAAAATTGATAAAACTCATGTTTTTGATGTAAAAGCTAGTGAGCCATATTATCTAAAAGGAAGTATAAAGGAAATATATAATGGTAAAAAATGGACAAGCAAATATGATGCCGATAGTTTTATCGAACTTAAAAAGGATCAACAGTATAATCCTATGAAATTTAAAAGGCAGGATTCACTTAATAATTTAAGTCTAAAAAGTATCCGTATAACCCCTAATAAAAACTTAAAGACTACAAGTTTTTTTATGGTAGAAAAAACCAGAAAAATAAGAGGGGATTTAGATAAAATATATTGCAACGAAATTCCTTTATTTTTAAGTTCTAAAAAAATAAATAATCCATATAATGTTATATTTTATACTAATCCTTTTGAAAAAGAAACTTTTAAAAGTGTAGAAGGATATAGTAATGAGGAATATGAGAGTTATAATATATTACCAAGAAAAAAATGGGTAGATGAAAGTATATTAAAAGTTGCATTAAGTTATGTAGATAGCAGTAAAGATTTACCAGGCAACTATATTATAGGTAATGATTATATTGATTATTTATCTATTCCATCTACAGTTCCAAAAGAGGTTTATGATTTAACAAATCAAATAATAGAAGGTAAATATTCTAATTCAGAAAAAATTTATGCTATAAAAGATTACTTAAATAAAAATTATCCTTATAGTTTAGATGTATCGAATATTCCTAAGGATGAAGAATTCGTGAATTACTTTTTATTTAAGGAACAAAAAGGATATTGCACATACTTTGCTACTACGACCACCATTATGTGTAGAATTGCTGGAATACCAGCAAGATATGTGGAAGGCTTCAAAATAGATGAAAAAAGTAAAAATAATAATGGAGAATATGAGGTGACTAACGGAGAAGCGCATGCATGGTGTGAAATTTTAAGTAATCCAAAAGACTATACATGGAAAATTGTAGACTCTACATCAACCCCAACAGAATGGGAAAGAAGCAAAGAAAAAGAAAAAGAAAAAAGTAAAATTGATATAGAGAGTAAAGATAACAATCAAAAAAATGTTGAAAGAATAGATAAAAATATTAGCACTATTGAAAGTTTAAAAACTGATTCGAAGAAAGTATATAATTTATATGATGAAAAAGTTGTGAAAAACATATTTCCTGTAATTTCAATATTACTTTATATTTTTATAAAAATTATTAAATATATCAAGTGGAAGAAATACATTTATTCCTGTGAAAGTATTATTCCACTATATAATTTTTATTTATTTAGACTTGGTTCAATTGGAGTAAAAAAACAGGATAATATTGGAGATTTAGAATTTATAAAATCTTTAAAGGATGATGAACTAAGAAAAAGGATGAATTTTTTAGTAAATGAAAGTTATAAAGAATTCTACGGTGAATTAAAATGTGAAAAAGTAAACAAAATAGAGTATATTAGATTTATAGAAAATTATATAAAAAATAGAGAAGGAAAAAGCCTATACTGGTTAAGAAGATATTTTTCAAAAATCTAATAAAATATTATTTGTAAAGTAGGTGCCACCTTAAGCTTTGTTGTTAAGGTGGTGTTTATATAATAGATGTTTTTTATATTGTATTTAGCAAGGGAGATGATTATGTGAAATATAAATTACTTTGTACAGATATGGATGGTACACTTTTAAATAATGATAAAATGGTAAGTGAAGGTACACTTGATGCTATAAAAAAAGCACATGATAAAGGAGCTAAAATTGCTATAACTACAGGAAGAATTTTTACATCGGCACGATATTATGGCCATTTGTTAGGTATAAAAGCACCAATAATAGCATCTAATGGAGCATATATCAGAGAAGGAGAAAATGTTATATATAAATGTGTTCTTGGAATTGATAATTGCATAGAAATTTTGAATATATTTAGAAAACATGATTTAGTACCGCATTTTTATACAGCAAATGGTATTTTTGCAGGAGATACAAAATATACTTCTAGATTTTATGCAAAGTCAAATCAGGTTGTTCCAGATGAATTTAAAATAAATATAAAAAAAGTAAGCCAGTGGATAGATATATTTGATAATTATGAGGAGGAAATCTTAAAAGCTGTTGCAATAGATGACGATCTTGAAAAGCTAAAAAAAGCAAAGGATGAAATAAGAAGTTTAGGAAAATATGAAGTTGTAAGCTCCTTTTCTAATAATTTTGAAGTTATGAATAAAAATGTATCTAAAGGCAGAGCTGTAGAAATGCTTACAAAACATTTTAATATAACTAAAGATGAAGTTATAGCAATTGGAGATAGTGAAAATGATTTATCCATGATAAGTTATGCTGGATTAGGTATTGCTATGGAGAATGGAGAAGATATAGTTAAAGATGTTGCAGCTTATATAACTGATAGTAATGATAATGAAGGAGTTAAAAAAGTTATAGAAAAATTTATATTAGAAGATGTGAATTAGAATATTATAGAGTTTTAAGTATAAATGAATTTAAATGGTAGACTGTTTTAACATATATGGCTATGAAAATGAAAAATTCATAGCCTTTATTTATTTAATTAATTGTATAAATTTATATAATTAATATTAGTTTATAAAGTTTAAATAACTTTATTCAAATATAATAAGAAGAAATACATACTATAAAAATCTTTCTAAAAAGCGTATAATTTATAGATGTATAATGGAATTTAAATAATTATCTAAATATGTGTGCTATTAAGTTATCATTAGTATATGTACTGTAGAGTTTGTTAAGTGGTAAACTTTACTATAGAATATATTATTTAATATGTTATAATATATTATTATTTTATTAAATGTAGAGAAGGCTAGTATAAATATTTAAAAATAAAGGAATAGTTATATTTTAATAACGGGTACAATTTATTATTAAAGTATTAAACTTTATTAATAAATAGAGATTTAGCTTGTTTCATCATACATGTAAGGGGTATAATTTTAATTATACTGTATTTTAGAAATTATATATTTTATTAGAATTATAAAAAGCAGAACCTAGTATGGAGTTTTATTGTAAAAGTTTTATTTTAGTGTTTATACTAGGTAAATTAGGGAGGAAAAAGTATGAATTTAAATATAGTATTGTTTCAACCTGAAATTCCTCAAAATACAGGAAACATAGGAAGAACTTGTGTACTTACAGATTGTAAATTACATCTTATAAAACCATTAGGATTTAGTTTAGATGAAAAAAGTTTAAAAAGAGCAGGATTAGATTATTGGCCATTATTAGATATAGAAATTCATGAGTCATATGAGGCTTTGAGGGAAAAATATAATAATGGTAATTTTTATTTTTGTACTACAAAAGCTACAAAATTTTATACTGATGTACAATTAAAACAAGGAGATTTTTTAGTTTTTGGAAGAGAGTCTAGTGGATTACCAGATTATATAAGAAATGAAAATGCAGATAACTTAATTAGGGTTCCAATGGTTGAAACTACTACAAGATCTTTAAATTTGTCAAATACTGTAGCAGTTATTGCATATGAAGGATTAAGACAAATCGGATTTAAAGGAATGAAGTAGGAGGGAGTTAAGATGAAAGAAAAAATAAAAATTATAACTGATTCTACTTGTGATATACCAAAGGAAATAGTAGAAAAATATGATATAGAGGTAATACCTCAAATAATTAATGTGGATGGACAATCATACTTAGATGGAGTGGAAATAACATTACCTACATTATTAGAAAAAATGGAAAAAAGCAATGAATTTCCTAAAACAGGTCAAATAAATCCACATAGATTTGTAGAAATATATGAAGGTTATTTAAAAGAAGGATACAAAATAGTAGCTATACACATGTCTTCGAAAATGAGTGGAACATATCAATCAGCATTAGTTGCCAAGGATTTATTAGAAACTGAAGATGTGTTTATTATAGATTCACAAGCAGTTTGTGCAGCGCTTGGAGTATTAGTATTAAAGGCGGCTATTTTAAGGGATAAAGGTTTAACGGCTAAGGAAATTTATGATGAAACTTTAGATACTGTAGATAAGGTTAGAAGTATAACATGTTTTCAATCATTAACTAACTTAATTAAAGGTGGAAGATTATCAAAAACAGCAGGAGCCATAGGAAGCTTTTTAGGAATAAAACTTTTATTGACTATAAAAGATGGTGAAATGACTGTTATGGAGAAAATAAGAGGAAATAAGAAAGTTCAAAGATCAATACTTGAATATCTGGAAAAATATGATCTTGATGAAGAATATCCTGTTATTGTTATAGAATCAGACTTCAAAGAAGAAAATGCTTCTATATATGATAGTTCAAAAGAATTTTTAGGTAGCAAAAATGCTAAAGTATATGAATGTCCACCAGGATGTTCTGTTGGGGTACATTCAGGAAACAATGTATTTGCAATATTTTTTATAGAGAAGTAATATATAAAATAATAGAGAATATATAAATAATAGAGATTTAGTAATCTCTATTTTTTTCTTTGAATTTATAAGTGAATGTTGAAAAAATGTTTCTATTTTTTAATTTGAATATTAACAAATTTTAGAACTATATAATCTAAGTAATAATATAATATTAGTAAAAAGGTATATATAAAGGTCATGTTATAAAAATAACAAGAACTATAAGGAATTTTAGAGAAATATAAAGAAAAATGTTAAAAAAATAGTGAAAAAAATAGATAAAACTGTAAATTATTTAAAAATTCTAAATTGTTTATAGGTATTTCAAATACAAAACATTCTAAAAATTATAGAAATTTATGTTGCGATGGTATATACTTAACTTGTAAGTTAAATTTCAAACAAATCTAAAAATTCAATAAATTATGGATGATATTTTCGAGAGATGATTTTATATATTTCAAAAAATAATATAAAGTAGCCGAAGAAGAAAGAATAAATTTTAGCCAAATTTAATTCGAAACTTTCAGGCAAAAGGATCGAAAATGGACATAACTCTGGAAAGCATGGGCACCGAAGGAGTAAAACTCTCAGGTTAAAAAGACAGGGCATAGGCAAGATTATATTTAATTTTGCATATGTCCTTTTATAGTTTAGGAGGTAATTAGGTGATAAAGCCATTATATATAGTTACAAACAATCCATTATCTAAAGAAAAATTTGAAAATAAATTTAAAATAATATATTTAGAAAAAAAAGCAGCTATAGATGTATTAAAAAAAGTTAGGGATGAGATACATTTAGGGCATGAACTTTTAACTCACCCATTGATGAGTAGTGTAAAGCCTAATGAAACTCCATATAGAACTGTTTGCTTATCAATAGAAAAAGGGTGTTTGGATATGCAATCACTAGATATAATTGAAGGAGCAATACACACAACAGAAAAGTTTTTAAGAGATTTCAAAACTCCAGATTGGAGTGAAAGAATATTACAAGATTTTCAGGTTATAGATTGCGATTTGATACATCACGCAATTGAATAAGGAGGGTAATTCATGGAAAAAAAGATTTATGATACGATTATTATCGGAGGTGGCCCCGCAGGATTAGCAGCAGCATTATATGCAGGAAGAGCTAAAATGAGTGCTATGCTTTTAGAAAGAGCTAAATTTGGTGGCCAAGCAGCTACAACTTCTGAAATAGAAAACTACCCAGGATCAATAAAAGATGAAACAGCTCCACAAATAGAAAGAATGAGACAACAAGCTGAAAACTTTGGAACAGAAATTGTTAAAGATGAAATTGTAAAAGTAGAATTAGAGGGAGAAATTAAGAAATTAGTAGGAAAATTAGGAGAGTATGAAGCAAAAACAATAATAATAGCTACAGGTGCTAATCCAAGACTTGCAGGATTTAAAAATGAAGTAGAGTTAAGAGGAAGAGGAGTTTCCTATTGTGCTACGTGTGATGCTGATTTCTTTGAAGAGCTAGATGTTGCAGTAGTAGGTGGTGGGGATTCAGCATTAGATGAAGCTATATACTTAACAAAATTTGCTGAAAAAGTTACAGTAATTCATAGAAGAGATGAATTTAGAGGAAATAAATCAGTTCAACAAAGAGTATTCGATAATGATAAAATAGAAGTTCTTTGGGATTCTGTTGTTGCAGAAGCAATAGATGATGATGGAATACTTGGTGGATTAAAAATTAGAAATGTTAAAACAAATAATATAAGTGACTTGAATGTTCAAGGATGCTTTGTATTCGTAGGATATGATTCAAATACAAAAGTATTTGAAGGAACTAATTTAGCTTTAAGTGATAGAGGGGAAATCTTAACAGATGAAGATATGAGAACTAATATAGAAGGAGTTTATGCAGCTGGGGATGTTAGAAAAAAATCATTAAGACAAGTTATAACAGCAGCATCAGATGGGGCTATAGCAGCAACTCAAGCAGAACACTATATTGCAAATAAATAATTAAGAAAATAAATTTTTTATATAATATTAAATATATTTTAAAAATTTAAATAATTAAATTAAAAGTAGGAGGAACTAAAAATGTTAGAAATCAGTAAGGATAACAAAGAATTATTTGAAACAGAAGTTTTAGGAGAAAGTGAAAAACCAGTATTCGTTGACTTTTGGGGTGACAAATGTGAAATATGTAAACAATTAATGCCATCAGTTCATGAGTTAGAAGAAAAGTATGGTGATAAAATTAAATTTGCCAGCTTAAATATAACAGGAGCAAGAAGACTTGCTATAGCACAAAAAGTTTTAGGACTTCCAACAATGAAAATATACAAATCTGGAGAATGTGTAGAAACAATAACTCCAGATAAAATATCTAACATAGCAGATGTAGATAGCTTTATAAAAGCTTACTATGAAACATTATAATCTGAAAAAGTTAGTTATATTTGGTAGGCAGCTTAGCTGCTTACCTTAATATAAAATAAAAAATGAAAAGTTATATTAACTTTATATATTCTAGGAGGTGAATGTTTTGCGTCTAGAGATTGGAAATATTATTATAAAAGATCTTCAATTTGGACCAGAAACAAAAGTTGAAAAAGGAACTCTTTATGTTAATAAAGAAGAGTTGCTAAAAGAAGTGGGTGGAGATGAAAGAATAGAAAGTATTGACTTCGATATCGCAAGACCAGGTGAAGAAGTTAGAATTATTCCTGTAAAGGACGTAATTGAGCCAAGAGTAAAGGTTGAGGGAACTGGTGGAGTATTCCCAGGATTTATAAGTAAAGTTGATACAGTTGGTTCAGGAAAAACACATGTTTTAAAAGGTGCAGCGGTTGTTACAACTGGTAAGATTGTTGGCTTCCAAGAAGGTATCGTAGATATGTGTGGAGAAGGAGCTAAGTATACACCATTCTCCAAAACTAATAATTTAGTTGTTATTTGTGAACCAAAATCAGGGGTGAAGCAACATGAACATGAAGAAGCTGTAAGAATGATAGGATTCAAAACAGCTACGTACCTTGGAAAAGCTGGAAAGAATGTTGAACCAGATGAAGTCAAAACATTCGAAACATTACCACTATTAGAACAAGTTAAGCAATATCCAGATTTACCAAAGGTAGTATATGTGTATATGCTTCAAACACAAGGTTTACTACATGATACTTATGTATATGGAGTAGATGCTAAAAAAATAATACCAACATTTATTTATCCAACAGAGGTATTTGATGGTGCAATAGTTAGTGGAAACTGTGTATCTGCTTGTGATAAAAATCCATCATATGTACACATGAATCATCCAATAATAGAAGATTTATATGAAAGACATGGAAAAGATTTTAACTTTATTGGATGCATAATAACTAACGAAAATGTGTATCTTGCTGACAAGGAAAGATCTTCAAATATGGTTGCTAAGTTAGTAGAACTTGTAGGAGCAGATGCAGCTATAATTTCTGAAGAAGGATTTGGTAACCCAGATGCAGATTTAGTTATGAACTGTAATAAAATATCAGCTAAAGGAGTAAAAACTGTACTTTTAACTGATGAGTATGCAGGACAAGACGGATGTTCTCAATCATTAGCTGACTCAACTCCAAAAGGAGATGCTGTAGTAACAGGAGGAAATGCTAATGAATTAATAGTACTTCCACCAATGAAAAGACTTATAGGACATGTTGAAGCAGCAGATATAATTGCTGGAGGACACGTTGGAAGTTTAAGAGAAGATGGATCAATAGAAGCTGAAATCCAAGTTATAACTGGAGCAACAAGTGAAGTAGGATTTAACTATTTATCAGCTAAAGGATTCTAATTTAAAAATATGATTTTGAAGATAGAGATTATAACAAGTTAAGAGTAATTACGAAAGGAAGATGAAATTATGTTACAAGGAAAAAAGGCTATATGTATAGGAGATAGAGACGGAATACCAGGACCAGCGCTAGAAGCTTGCGTGAAATCAGCAGGTGCAGAAGTAGTTTTTGCATCAACAGAATGCTTTGTCTGAACAGCTGCAGGTGCAATGGATCTGGAGATCCAACAAAGAGTTAAAGATTTAACAGAAAAATTTGGCGCAGAAAATGTAGTTGTAATAATCGGTGGAGCAGAAGCAGAGGCATCAGGATTATCAGCAGAAACAGTTACAGCTGGAGACCCAACTTATGCAGGTCCTTTAGCTGGAATAGATTTAGGATTAGCAGTATTCCATATAGTTGAACCAGAAGTTAAAGATGAATGTGATGCAGGAATATACGATGAACAATGCGGAATGATGGAAATGGTTTTAGAAGTAGATGAAATCATTGGAGAAGTAAAATCAATAAGAGAAGAGTTTAGTAAGTTTATTTAATTATTAGAGTATGTATAGTTAATTAATAAGAAAATAGATAATTTATAAATAAGAAGATAAAAGAAATAGAAATTGATAATCACCCCAAGGAGTACGGTGCTTGGGGGGATTCCCAATGAAGGGGGGATAACCATGATAAAAATAGTTCATTATATAAATCAATTCTACGCTGGAATAGGTGGAGAAGATAAAGCTGACTATAAACCAGAAGTTCGTGAAGGTTTTGTTGGACCAGGAATGGGACTTAACGGTCTACTAAAAAAAGAGGGTGCAGAAATAGTTGCAACTGTAGTATGCGGAGACTCTTATTTTGCCGAAAACACAGAAGAAGCTAAAAAAGAAATATTAGAAATGGTTAAAAAGTATGAACCAGATATGTTTATAGCTGGTCCAGCGTTTAATGCAGGTAGATATGGAGTTGCTTGTGGAGACGTGTCAACAGCAGTTAAGGAAGAATTAAACATACCAGTTTTAACTGCAATGTATGTTGAAAACCCTGGTGCTGATATGTACAAAAAATATGTACACATAGTATCTACTAGAAATAGTGCAGTAGGTATGAGAGCAGCACTTCCTAAAATGGCTAAATTAGCACTTAAATTAGCTAAAGGTGAAGAAATAGGATCACCAGATGAAGAAGGATATATCGAAAGAGGCGTTAGAAAGAACTACTTTGCAACAGAAAGAGGTTCTAAAAGAGCAGTTGAAATGCTAGTTAAGAAATTAAAAGATGAGGAATTTGTAACAGAATTCCCAATGCCAAACTTTGATAGAGTTGAACCAAATCCTCCGATAGTTGATATAACTAAAGCTAAAATTGCTATAGTTACTTCTGGTGGTATAGTTCCAAAGGGAAACCCAGATCACATAGAATCTTCAAGTGCATCCAAAATAGGTAAATACGATATCGAAGGAATCATGGATTTAACAAGTGAAACTCATGAAACAGCGCATGGTGGACACGATCCTGTATATGCTAATGATGATCCAGATAGAGTAATACCAGTTGATGTATTAAGAGAGATGGAGAAAGAAGGAAAAATAGGTTCACTACACAGATATTATTATTCAACAGTGGGAAATGGTACAGCAGTTGCTTCTACTAAAAAATATGGTGAATATGCAGCTAAAGAATTAATAGCTGATGGTGTAGATGCAGTTATACTAACTTCTACGTGAGGAACTTGTACACGTTGCGGTGCAACGTTAGTTAAAGAAATAGAAAGAGCTGGATTACCAGTAGTTCATATGTGTACTATAACTCCAGTATCTGTAACAGTTGGAGCTAATAGAATTGTTCCAACAATAGCTATACCTCATCCACTTGGAAACCCAGCATTAAGTAAAGAGGATGAATATAACTTAAGAAAACATCTAGTGGAAAAAGCTTTAATAGCACTACAAACTCCAGTAGAGGGTCAAAAAATATTTGAATAATTAAAAAAGAGTAATTAGGGGACGATTGTTCCCTAATTACTCATAAATTTAATCATAGATAATGCAAAATGAACAGGAAATATCACTTGTTTATTTTGGATTATCTATATAAAGGTAATCTTATAAAAATTAAGTTAGACATATATAAAGAAAATAATAATAAACAGGCTCAAGGATTTATTTAATTAGATATGTCTTACTAAATAGTTAGATAAATTTATTGTGAATTTAATTCACATCTTTATAAAGGGAGGTTTTAGAATCATGAATTTTCCAGTATTAAAAAAAGCATCATATATTTTAGTGAACGCTCCAGATATGGTAATACATAATGGAACAACACAAACATCAGAAAGACAAACAAATCCAAACTCAGAATATTTAAAGGTATTAAAAGATCACTTAAGGCCTTTTGATGAGGTTGTTGCATATGCACCAAATCAAACTTATATAGGAAATTTAACTCCAGAACAATTAAGTGAAATGCCAAGACCTTGGTTTGGAAAAAATGTGGAAAGTGCAAATAGATTTGGTAAATTCGGGGAAGTTATGCCACAGGATGAATTCTATGGATTAATGAAAATATGCGATGTTTTTGACTTAGTAATATTAGAAGAAAACTTTGCAAATGGTGTAAAAGAAAAATTAGCTAAACACCCATTAATAGCTGATAAAGCAGAAAAAGTTGTTGGTGAAGGCATTGAGAAAATAAAAGAACTAGTTAACAATGTAGGTGCAGAAGGATTATATGAAAAAGGTGAATTGGTAGGATGTGTAAGAAGAGCGCATGAAATGGATCCAAACTTATCAGCACATTATATGTTAGAGAATTTAGCAGTTAAAGCTTCTGGTGTTTTAGCTGGAATACACCTTGTAAATAATTTAGATATACCAATAAATGAAATAGAATATATAATAGAATGTTCAGAAGAAGCTATTGGTGATATGAATCAAAGAGGTGGAGGAAATATTGCTAAATCAATAGGAGAAGTTGTTGGTTTAACAGGAGCAACAGGTGCAGATATGAGAGGTTTCTGTGCAGGTCCATCTCATTCATTAATTACAGCAGCATCACTTGTTAAAAGTGGAATATATAAAAATGTTTTAGTTATAGCTGGAGGAGCTACAGCTAAACTTGGAATGAATGGTAGAGACCATATTAAGAAAAATATGCCAGTACTTGAAGATTGCTTAGGTGGATTTGCAGTTTTAGTTTCTCAAAATGATGGTGTAAGCCCGATTTTAAGAACTGATGTAATAGGAAGACATACAATAGGACATGGAGCTTCACCACAAGCAGTGTTAGAAGCTTTAGTTTTAGATCCATTAATATCAAATGGAATAAAAATAACAGAAGTTAATAAGTTTGCTCCTGAAATGCAAACTCCAGATATAACAGAGCCAGCTGGTGCTGGAGATGTTCCAACACAAAACTATAAAATGATAGGAGCATTAGCTGTTAAAAAAGGACAATTAGAGAGAAAAGAATTACCAAATTTTGTTAAAGAACATGGATATCCAGGATTTGCACCAACTCAAGGACATATTCCATCAGGTGTACCAATAGTAGGACATGGAATAGATCATATTAAAAATGGTATTTTAGATAATTTCATGATAATTGGTAAAGGAAGCTTATTCTTAGGAAGAATGACCAACTTATTTGATGGTGTTTCTATATTGGTAGAGAAAAACACTGGAGTAGTTGAAGAAAATTCAGGAATAAGCAAGGATGAAGTTAAATCAATGGTTGCAGATGCAATGAAGGATTTTGCAACATTCTTAGCAAAAGATATGGAATAATAAAATATAGATGCAGTTCCTCAATTTGAGGGACTACATCTTAGAAAAGGGGTGTAAATATGAGCCAAAACTCAACTAAAGTAATGATAGCTGAAGTATTTAATGATATAGCAAATGGAATCAAGAGTGGACAATTTAAGAAAAGAGTAAGAATCGGTTTAACTATATTAGGCTCAGAGCACGGCGTTGAAGAGATGGTTAGAGCAGCTGAGCTATGTAAAGCTAAATATGGTGATTTTGATATAGTTTTAATAGGATCAAAAGTTGATGCTGACTTTGAAGTGATTGAAGTAGCAACACCAGAAGAAGGTCATAAAAAAATGACTGAGATGCTTGAAAAAGGAGAATTAGATGGTTGTGTTACACAACATTTTGATTTCCCAATAGGGGTTTCTACTATAGGGAAAGTTCAGACTCCAGGTTTAGGAAAAGAAATGATATTAGCAACTACAACAGGAACTACTTCAACAAACAGGGTTGAAGGTATGGTCAAAAATGCTATATCTGGTATAGCCGTTGCAAAAGCAAATGGAATTAAAAATCCAAAAGTAGGTATATTAAATTTAGATGGAGCTAGACAAGTAGAAAGAATATTAAATGAGACTAAGATGGCTGGATATGACTTTGAATTTTCAGATTCATTAAGAGCAGATGGTGGAGCTATTATGAGAGGAAATGACTTATTAGCTGGAACTCCAGATGTTATGGTTTGTGACTCTTTAACAGGAAACTTATTAATTAAAGTTTTCTCCTCATTTACAACAGGTGGTAACTATGAAACTGTTGGAGCTGGTTATGGTCCTGGTGTAGGGGAAGATTATGATAAGCTTGTAAACATAGTGTCAAGAGCTTCAGGTGCACCACTTATAGCAGAAGCGTTAAGGTACTGTGCAACTTGTGCAGAAAATAAAGTTTTAGATATAGCAAGAGAAGAATTTAAAAGTGCAAATGAAGCAGGACTTCAAGAATTCATAGATAAGACTGCTAAAAAGGCAAATAAAAATGAAAGTGCAGAAGAAAATGTAAAAATGCCGCCTAAGAAGGTTGTTACGTTTTCAATTGCAGGAATAGATATTTTAGAGTTAGAAAATGCATGTAGAACTTTATGGAAAGAAAATATTTATTCAGAAAGTGGAATGGGATGTACAGGTCCTATAGTGTTAGTAGCAGAAGAAGAATCTGAAAAGGCTATAGAAATTTTAAGAAAATCAGAATATTTAGGATAATATTTTGTAGAGATAATTAGGTTGTCATATCAATAAAAGATTAGTAATTAAATGGATAATTGATATTAATAAGCTATAAATAATGAAATTTATAGCTTATTTTATTCCAGACTAGAAAAAATGAATTTATATGGAAAAAATATTAAAATTATTTAAACAAATTCCTGTAGAAATATGTATTAAATTTAGATTAAATTAAATAAAAACTTACATTATTCAGGAAAAATTAAACATATATTAAAAAAATACAAAAAAAGTTTGAACAATAAATTAATTTTAACCTAATTAAAAAAAAACTTGTATAATTGAAAAAAATATAGTATATTACATATGTACTTTGAGTGTAGTACATACTGTTTGGAGTATATACTATATATAAAAAAAATATAAAAAGCACTATAGAAAACTAACAAAAACATTAAACATATTATTAAATATGTTATAAATTGATTTATAGTGTATATTTGTAGAGTAAATTTAAAAAATTAAAAAAGTAGTTGAATAAATATATAGTTTTTAATTATAATAATTAGGGGAAGATTATATATAGTAAAAACATTAAGTTAATTAAAAGAATTTTTACTTTTTATATAATTAAGTGTAATCTTAGGAGGTTAGTTTTATGAAAGCAAAAAAATTAGTAGCGATACTAATGTCAGCGATGTTAACAGCTTCAGTTTTAGTTGGATGTGGATCATCTGCTGGTAACGGAGAGGGAAAAGATAATGCTGGATCAGAATCAAAAGTTATGATTGGACTTGCTACAGACGAAGGTGGTTTAAATGACAAGTCTTTCAACCAATCAGCTGATACTGGTGTTAAAAAAGCTCAGGAAGAATTTGGTTTAGAGTATAAACCAATAGAATCTTCAAAGAAAGAAGATTATGAACCAAACTTACAAGCATTAGTAGATGAAGGAAGTACTTTAACTTTTGCAGTAGGATATCAATTATCAGAGGCTATAAAAAATATAGCACAAGCAAATCCAGATAGCCATTTTGCTATTATAGATGAAAATGTTGAAGGTGTAGATAACATACAATCAATAACATTCAAAGAGGAAGAAGGTTCTTTCTTAATGGGAGTTATTGCAGGTAAAATGACAAAAACAAACAAAATTGGTTTTATTGGAGGAAAAGATGTTCCAACAATAAATAAATTTGAAAGTGGTTTTGTAGCTGGGGTTAAAGCAGTTAATCCAGAAGCTGCAAAAGGATTAGAAAGTCCAGATGGAGAAAAAGCAGGATCTACTATAAAATATGCAGACTCATTTAATGACACAAATAAAGGATATGAGCTTGCAAAATCATTATATGATTCAGGCTGTGATGTTATATACCATTCTTCAGGAGGAACTGGAACAGGTATGTTTAAAGCAGCTAAGGAATTAAAAGACAAAGGTAAAGAGGTTTGGGGTATAGGTGTTGATATGGACCAAACAATAACTCTTCCAGAGTATGCTGATGTAATTCTATCTTCAATGATAAAGAAAGTTGAATTAGCAACATATGAAGCAGCTAAAGATGCTAAAGATGGAAAATTTGAAGGTGGACATAAGGTTTTAGGAATTAAAGAAGGCGGAATAGATATTGCTGAAACAACAAGTAAAAATACTCCAGAAGATGTTGTAAAGCTAGTTCAAGAATATAAAGAAAAAATATCTAAAGGTGAAGTTGTAGTACCAGCAGATAGAAAAGGTGCTAAGGAATTTAAAGCTGAGTAGCTTATAATACACAATGAAAGCTAGGTGTCTAGTTACATCTAGCTTTTGTTAGTAAAATACCTTTTAAATAGTTAAATTATATTAGATAAATTATAATAAAGTTAGAGGTTTGGGTTTACTAATAAAGAGGGAAGTTATTAGTATAAGGAGGAAAAGGAATGAACAAGGTAATAGAAATGAAAGGTATAACCAAGATTTTTCCTGGAACTATTGCCAATGATAATGTGGATTTTGAGCTTTTAAAAAGCGAAACTCATGTTTTACTTGGAGAAAATGGTGCAGGTAAAACTACACTTATGAATATATTATATGGATTATACCAACCTGAAAAAGGTGAGATATATGTAAAGGGAAGTTTACAAAAAATAACTAGTCCAAATGATGCTATTAAATTAGGCGTAGGTATGGTTCACCAACACTTTATGCTTGTTGAAAATTTTACAGTAGCAGAAAATATAATTTTAGGTACAGAACCTAAAAAGGGAATAAAGCTAGATATTGATTCTGCAGTGAAAAGTGTTGAAGAAATATCAAATAAATATGGATTTGCTATAGATCCCAATGCAGTAATAGAAGATATTTCTGTTGGTCAACAACAAAAGGTTGAAATTTTAAAAGCTCTTTATAGAGGTGCTGAAATTTTAATATTAGATGAACCTACAGCAGTATTAACACCGCAAGAAATTGAAGAATTAGGTAACATTATAGAAAATCTTAAAAAAGAGGGAAAATCAGTAATATTAATAACTCATAAATTAAAAGAAGTTATGAGTATGAGTGATAGGGTTACTATTATAAGAAGAGGAAAAGTAACAGGAACAGTTTTAACTAAGGAAACTAATATAGATCAACTTGCTGAATTGATGGTTGGAAGAAAAGTTAACTTAGTAGTAGAAAAAGATGAGTGTAATAAAAAAGATAAAATTTTAAATATAGAAAATTTATCTGCTATAGACCAAAGAGGCGTTGAGGTAATAAAAAATATAGATCTTGATGTATATGGTGGCGAAATATTAGGTATAGCAGGTGTTGACGGTAATGGACAAACAGAACTGTTAGAAGTAATAACAGGACTTAGAAAGCCTAAAGATGGAAAGATATCCGTAAAAGGAAAAGATATATATGGTAAGACACCAAGAGAAATTGAAAAATCAGGTGTTGCGCATATTCCAGAAGACAGGCATAAAAGAGGATTAGTTCTTAAATATTCATTGTTTGAAAACTCAATTCTTGGTATTCATAAGAAAAAGCCGTTTTCTAATGGAATAGTGATGAACTATAAAGCTATTAAAGAACACTGTAATAAATTAATAGAAGAATTTGATGTTAGAACACCTAATAATTCTGTTAATGCTTCTTCATTATCTGGAGGAAATCAGCAGAAATTAATAGCTGCAAGGGAAATATACAAGGATCCAGAGCTACTAATAGCAGCTCAACCTACAAGAGGAATAGACGTTGGGGCAATTGAGTATATACATAAGAGATTAGTTGGAGAAAGAGACAAAGGAAAAGCGGTTCTATTAGTTTCTTTAGAATTAGATGAAATTTTAGCTCTATCAGATAGAATAGCAGTTATGTATGATGGAAAAGTTGTTGCGGTGCTAGATAGAAAAGACGCCGATGAACAAAAGCTAGGTATACTTATGGCTGGAGGATCAATAGATGACATGAAGAAAGGAGCTGAAAAATAATGTTACAGAAACTAAAAAAAGCTTTAAAACCTATATTATTTCCATTTTTGGCAATATTTCTTTCTTTATTTGTTTCAGTATTCTTTGTTATGTGGGCAAAGGGGTATTCTATAACACAATATTTTACAGCAGTTAGTGATTTGATTGGAACAATTTGGAATGGTAGTTTTGGAACTGAAAGAAATGTCATGAATACTATTGCAGAGATGAGTCCACTTATATTTGCAGGGGTTGCCAATGCAGTAGCATTTAGAACAGGACTATTTAATATAGGTGTAGCTGGACAATTTGCAATGGGAATGATTTCAGCTGGTATCATAGGAACGATTCCAGGACTAAATCCTGTGGTTCATGTTATATTAATTATACTTGGTGGTATTTTAGCAGGTACTATATGGGGTGGAATTCCAGGATTCTTAAGAGCAAGATTTGGAACTAGTGAAGTTATAAATACTATAATGCTTAACTATATATCAATGTTCCTTGCAAATTATATTATATTAAAAACTAGGTTTGGTGTTCCAGGAAAAGCTAGAACTCCAATAATAGAAAAAAGTGCACAGCTTACAAGGTTCATGCCAAGTGCACCAGCTAATATAAGTATATTTATAGCAATAGCAGTAGCAATATTTATATTTTGGTTATTATGGAAAACAACTATTGGATATGAAATAAGAGCAGTAGGTATTAATCCACATGCTGCAGAGTATGGTGGAATAAGTGTTGCGAAAAATGCAATACTTGCAATGGTTATATCAGGTGCTATAGCAGGACTTGGTGGAGCTTTACATGTAGCAGGTGTAAATCACATGGTTCAAGATTTTATGGCTGTTCCAAACTATGGATTTGATGGAATCGCAGTAGCACTTTTAGCTAAAAACAATCCAATAGGATGTATCGCTTCAGCTGTATTATTTGCAGCACTTAATACAAGTGCAAGAGCACTTCAGTTAAATGGAATACCAAAAGAAATTGTATTCTTAATACAAGCAATAATAATTATATTTGTAGCAACAGATTATATTATGAAATACTTTGAAGAGAAAAAGAAGAAAGGGGCGATAATAAATGGATAATGTTAATATACTTTCATTAATAACGTCTACTTTAAGAATTGCAACGCCTCTAATTTTTGCAGCACTTGGTGGAATGTTTTCAGAAAGAGCTGGAGTAGTAAATATAGGACTTGAAGGTATGATGACCATGGGAGCATTCTTTGCTGTGTATGTGACACATATAACAGGAAGCCCTATCATGGGTATTTTCGGTGGAGTGTTGGCAGGTGGATTACTTGCATTGATACATGCAGTTTTAAGTATAAACTTAAGAGCAGATCAAGTTATATCAGGTACGGCTATAAACTTATTTGCAACAGCACTTTCTAGTTTCTTAATTATGAAGCTTTTTGGAAAGGGTGGTCAAACAGACCTAGTTAAAGGATTGCCATTTCATGTTCCAAAAGCAATTTCTAATTTGCCAATCATAGGAAATCTCTTAAATGGCATTAACTGGTTCGTTATATTAGCTATAATTTTAGTATTTGTATCATACTTTGTAATGTATAAAACAGCATTTGGTTTAAGAGTAAGAGCTGTAGGTGAACATCCAAAGGCAGCAGATACATTAGGAATAAATGTTTATAAAACAAGATATATTTGTGTTGTAATATCAGGAATGTTAGCAGGACTTGGTGGAGCTGCACTATCATTAGGTATTACACCAATGTTTAAAGAAAACATGGTTGCAGGAAGAGGATTTATAGCACTTGCAGCTATGATATTTGGTAACTGGAAGCCATTTGGAATCTTAGGAGCATGTTTATTATTTGGTTTTGGAGAAGCATTCCAAATAACAGCTCAAGGTTTTTCATGGTCATTACCAACAGAGTTCTATTCTGCGATACCATATATATTAACAATGTTAGCATTAGCAGGATTTGTTGGTAAAACTCAAGGACCAGCAGCATCAGGTGAACCTTACGAAAAAGGATCAAGATAGACAAAAATGGTATTAGACTAAAGTCTAATACCATTTTTATTTTTTAAGAAATATAAAAAATAAAATTTAGATTTTATATAAGATATACTATAAAGTTATTATTTTTGTATAAACTAAGTAAAGAAAATGTTAAAAACATTGCAAAGTATTAAAAATATATTACAAAATAGAAAAAGTATAGTATAATTATAGTGCTAATATTTTAAAAATTTAGAATTTTCTCATGAAAAAATATATACTAATATATAGTATTAAAAATTATTTGCTTTGAGTTGAATAAGAAAATGCAATAATGAAGAATTGAATTTTAAAAATAAGAGTATTATAAAGAAATGACCTTATATTTAAGGGAATTTATAAAATTGTTGTTATTATTAACTAAGTATAGGTATAACTATATTTAATTAATAATAATTTAAACTGGAGTCAAGTTTTTTAAAATTTAGCAATATGATTTGATTTGCAAATTTAGATAAAATATAAAGATTAGGATTAGAATTATTAATTCTTAATTGAAAGAGAAAGTTGATTTCTCGCTTGATAAATGAATAACTTTAGAAATTTTTTTATAAAACTATATATTGTATAGATTTTATGTTTTGATATTTTCATTATTAAAAGTGAAAATATTAAAATTGAATGATAAGATGCTTTTCAGATTTATAAAATATGAAAGGCTATAAAAACTAATCATGTGAAATGGATAAAATGTTAGGGGGTTGCTTTGTGAATAGGATAAAAAGTATTTCAGGTCCAAATAAAGAGGAGGTTTGGGAATGGGTAAGTGACAAAATTAATGGGAAAATAACTGTTTCTGCAAATAAAGGTAGAAAAATAGAGGCTAAATATAAAAAATGGCCTATTGTAATGGAATACTATACAATGATGGCAGGAAACATACCTATAAGTTACACTAGAGTCAGAGCTACTTTTACTAATATAGATGGTTTCAAATTTAAAATTACAAATAGAAATAATTTAAATACTATCGGTGAAGATTTAGATATGAAAAAATTTACCGAATTAGATAAAGAATTAATAGAACAGTTTATAATAATGACAAATAATGTTCAAGGTATTAAACCTATATTAGAGAATAAATATATAATGGATACATTATCAAGTTATAATAAATTTGTGCTAGAAATCAAGGAATTAGATGATTGTGGAAAAAGCTTAGGTGAATATTCTAATGAAATTGTGTTTAGAACTTCAGGAATTATTAAAAATGGAGAACAATTAAAGCAATTATACAATACTGTTTGTAAAACACTAGACAATTTAGCATAAGCAATCATAAAAAATAAATTACAGTAATAAATTAGAGAGGAAAAGAATATTAATATAATGTTCTTTTCCTTTTTTTATGTGTAAAAATTGAATTGAAATTTATATAAATAGTATGATAGGAGGAATTTTATGAAAATAGTAGTTATTAAGGAATTTAATAATACAAGTGAGCGAATTGAAGAAATAAAAAATGAAATTGAAAAAAAAGCATTGTTAAATAAGGAAGATAGTAAAATATCAGATAAAGATTTCATATTTACAACTGAAGAGCATGATTTGGAAGATAGTAAAGAAATAATAGGAACTATGGTTTTAAAAAAGGTAGATGACAAAGTTTATAAAATAAATAAAATTAACTTATTAGAAAATAGAAGGAATTTAGGTTTAGGAGGTGCTATGGTAAAATATGCATTAGAGGTAGTAAAGAAAAATTGTGGAAAAACTATAATTGTAGATGATGATAAAATGTTAAAAGATTTTTATACTAAATTAGGTTTTATACAAGATAAGAATAATAAATTGATAATGAATATATGACATTTAAAATTTAAAATTATCTGTTTTTTAATTAATAAATTTTATAATTAATTAAAACTCTGTTTAAATAAAGAATTTATGTGAGAAGTGGTGTTTTGTTTTAATATAATTATTATATAAATAAAGTCGATTAAGATGTAGTTAACTCTATTCTTAAGTCGGCTTTATTTCATATATAACATTGTTTAAAAGAATAGGTAATTTATGAAATATTAAAACAAATATGATATAATTGAATTAGTATTGTTATATAAATATAATGAAATTAAAAAAAATTATAAATAAAAAAATTAATATAAAGAATAATTGGAGTTTAATAAATTTTTAAAATTATAAAGAATTATAACTAAAAAAGTTATTCAATTTATATAGTTAAGGTTAGTCTAATAAGATACTAATCTTATTTAATTTACTAAAGTAATTTTAAAATTAATATAATACCAATAAAAACAAACGTAACATTCAGAAAATTTAATTTAAAGTTTATATTTTTATAGGGAAACAATCCCCAATTTAAATTTATTCAATAACTTTAAAATATTTTCATATAAGATGCAGTGTTGAATTCTAGGTGATTTAAAGCAGGACTCACTACTTGGGGTATTCAAGTTTTAAAATGGATAATTTTCAAAGTCAACTTAGAACCCTATATAATACTTAAGTAAAATTATTTGATAAGGATTGTGATGAAATGAATTTAGGTTTTGATTTGAAGCTTTCTATGGAACAGAAGCTAGTTATGACTATGGAAATGCAACTTTCTATAAAACTTTTACAAATGTCCACCTATGATTTGATGACATACATAAATAAAGAGTTAGAAGAAAATATAGCTTTAGAATCTAAAGATGATAATAAATTAGAAGAAATAGATTTGAAAAAGTTGATAAATTTTTTAGATGATAATAAAAGAGGAAAAGATTATGATTACTATAAGGAAAAGGAGGAAGAAATATCTCCATTAAATTTTGTTATAGAAAAGGAATCTTTGAAAGATTATTTAAAGAAACAACTTATAGATTTTAAAATGGACAAAATTATGTTTAGAGTTTGTGTATATATAATAGAATCTTTAAATCATAAAGGATATTTTGAAGAAGATATAGATGAAACAGCAAATAGAAATAAATGTTCAGTAGTAGAAGTAAATAAAGCATTAAGTATAATACAAAGTCTAGAACCAGAAGGAATTGGAGCAAGAAATTTAAAGGAATGTTTAAAAATTCAACTAAATAGGAAAAACATTAAAGATGAAAAAATATATATGATAATTGATAATCATTTACAAGACATATCTAGAGGGAAATTACTAAATATAGCTAAGGAGTTGAAAATAGACAGTGAAAAAGTTCAGTATTATATTGATTTAATACGAACTCTAGAACCTAAACCATCCAGAGGTTTTTTTACTGGAGATGAAACTAATTATATAATTCCAGATGCAGTTATAAAGAGAATAGAGGATGAATTTATAGTAATTATGAATGATTCTATATTACCTAAACTAAATATTAACAATACCTATAAAGAAGTTCTTAATAATTGTGATGAGCAAGAAACTATTGAATATGTAAAAGAAAAAGTTAATAAAGCAATTTTTTTAATGAAGAGTATAGAAAGTAGAAGAAATACATTACAACTTGTTATAGAACAGATAATAAAAATTCAAAAGAAATACTTTTTATATGGAACCTCCTATTTAAAACCTATGACAATAAGAATTATAGCAGACAATTTAGAGTTTCATGAGTCAACTGTTAGTAGGGCTATAAAAGATAAGTATATTGCATTACCAACTGGAAAAGTTATAAGGATAAAGGATTTGTTTACCAATAGTATGACTACAGATGGAGAGGATATATCAACTTATAATATTAAGAAAAAAATCGAGGAAATAGTAGAAAATGAAAATAAAAAGAAACCACTTTCTGATTCTAAAATATGTGAAATTTTAAATGATGATGGTATAAATATATCACGAAGAACTATAGCTAAATATAGAGAAGAGCTAGGAATATTAAGTTCATCAAGACGAAAAAGACTATAATTTTAAAATTTAAATAAACTTAACAAAAAAAGCTATTCACAAGAATAGCTTTTTAGTATATAATAATGAATAAAGAGGGACAAAAAATCACCTATGGACAAAAAATGTCCCAAAGGAGTGCTAATTATGCAAGAACTATTAAAAATACAAGTGAAATTAGTACCAGAAATTCTAGAGGTTCTGGAAATGAGATATAATATCTTAACTAACATATATTATAGTCAGCCAATAGGAAGAAGACTTTTAGCTACTAACCTCAAATTAAGCGAAAGAGTTGTAAGAAGTGAAATAAATTTTTTAAAGGATCAAAAACTTATAGAAATAAGTAATCCAGGAATGACTATAACAAGTGAAGGTGAAGAAGTTCTTCAAGGATTAAAAAATTTTATAAGAGAAATGAAAGAATTTAAATCTTTAGAAGAAGGTATAAAAAATAAATTAAATTTAAAAGATATTATTATTGTTGCTGGAGATATAGATGAAGATAGTTCAGTTTTAAATGAATTAGGAAAGATTACAGTTAATTATATAAAAAAGATACTACAAGATAATATAATAATTTCCCTAACAGGTGGAAATACTGTTAAAGAAGTAGTGGATAACTTCCCTAATGTCCAAGGCTTCGAAAATATATTAGTATTACCAGCAAGAGGTGGTATAGGAAAAGACATAGAATGTCACTCAAATACACTAGCAGGAAGACTGGCATCAAAATTAAATGGTAATTATGAAATACTTCATATACCAGATAATTTAAGCAGTAATACTTATAAAGCCCTTTTAAATGAAGAGGGCATAAAAGAAATTTTCAATAATATTGCAAAATCTAATATAGTTATTCATGGTATAGGTAATGCAAATGAAATGTCTAAAAGAAGAGAATTGAAAAAAGCAGCAATGGAAAAAATACAGCATTTAGATGCTGTAGGTGAGGCTTATGGACATTATTTTGATTACGAAGGAAAAATAGTTCATTCAATGGAAACTATAGGAATACAAAAAAATCAAGTTCCATCAATAGAATATATGATTGCAGTAGCAGCTGGTAAAGCGAAAGCAAAAGCTATAATTTCAGTAGCAAGAGGTACTGAAAATGAGGTGCTAGTTACTGATGAAGCTACAGCAAGAGAAATTTACGATATATTAATTAAAGAGTAAATTAGAATTTCATTATAACAAATTATCTTAGGAGGTAAGATATTATGATTAAAGTTGGTATAAATGGATTTGGAAGAATAGGAAGAAATTTTTTTAAGGCATTAATTAACAAATATAATGATGATTTAGAAGTTGTAGCAATCAATGATTTAACAGATGCAGACACATTAGCTCATTTATTAAAATATGATTCACTATATGGACAATTTGAAGGCACAGTAGAAAATACTGAAAATGAAATTGTTGTTAATGGTAAATCTATAAAAATATTTGCAGAAAGAGATCCACACAATATTCCTTGGGGCGTATTAGGTGTAGATATTGTAATAGAAGCAAGTGGAAAATTTACAGATGGAAATAAAGCAAAGGCACATATTGAAGCAGGGGCAAAGAAGGTTTTAATTTCAGCACCAGCTAAAAATGAAGATATAACAATAGTATTAGGTGTGAATGAAAGTGAGTATGATTCAAATAATCATAATATAATTTCAAATGCATCTTGTACAACTAACTGTTTAGCACCATTTGCTAAGATTTTAGATAGAGAGTTTGGAATAGTAAAAGGTCTTATGACTACTATTCATTCATATACAAATGATCAAAAAATATTAGATGCTCCTCATAGTGATTTAAGAAGAGCAAGAGCAGCAGCAGAAGCTATGATTCCAACAACAACAGGAGCTGCAAAGGCAGTATCTTTGGTATTACCTCAATTAAAAGGAAAACTAAATGGTATGGCTGTAAGAGTCCCTACTCCAACAGTATCAATTACAGACTTAGTATGTGAAATATCAAAAAATGCCACTGTTGAAGAAATAAATGATGCATTTAGAAAAGCAGCTGAGGGTGAGTTAAAAGGAATACTTGGATATAGTGAAGAACCATTAGTATCAATTGACTATAGAGGAGATGAAAGATCTTCAATAGTTGATGGATTATCTACTATGTTAATATCAGACAATATGGTTAAGGTTGTTTCATGGTATGATAATGAATGGGGATATTCAAATAGATTAGCAGATTTAACAAAATATGTTGCTGAAAGACTATAATTAGACCTATAATATTATCCATATTTTATAATAAAAATCTAGTTCTTAAGCAAAATAGAACTAGATTTTATTTTTATCAGTTAAAATCAGAAAAGTTAAAAAATTAATTTGAAATTATTTTATAAAGAAGAAAAAGGTAAAAAGTATACATTATTTAGCTAAAAATTAAAAATAATGTATCACAAATACGAAAAAAGTGTTAAAATTATTAATGGAAAGACAAAATTATAAATTTAATAAAAATAAAAAATTAATTTATATATAGTATTTAAACAGTATTTGATAGGTGCTGAAAAGTATATTTATTGAAAGGGGTTTTAACGTGATATTCAATAAGAAAACTATAGAAGATATAAATATAAAGGGTAAAAAAATATTAGTGAGATGTGATTTTAATGTACCTTTATCAGAAGGAAAAATAACAGATGAAAATAGATTATTAGGTGCGTTGCCAACAATAAATTATTTGATAGAGAATGGTGGAAAAGTTATCCTTTGTTCTCATTTAGGAAAACCAAAAGGCGAAGCAAAGCCGGAATTATCATTAAAACCAGTAGCAGATAGATTATCAGAACTTTTAAACAAGGATGTAAAATTTTTAAAAGATGATAATGTTATATCAGAAAGTGTTAAAAAGGAAATTGAACAATTAAAAGATAGTGAAATTGCCTTATTAGAGAATACTAGATTTAGAAAAGAAGAAACTAAAAATGATGAAATTTTCTCAAAAGAGTTAGCTTCAGTTTGTGATATATTTGTAAATGATGCTTTTGGAACTGCTCATAGAGCGCATTGCTCTACTGTAGGGGTAACTAACTTTGTTAAGGATTCAGTTTGTGGATACTTAATACAAAAAGAACTTAAGTTTTTAGGTGATGCAGTTGAACAGCCTGTTAGACCATTTACAGCTATATTAGGTGGCGCTAAAGTTTCTGATAAGATAAATGTAATAAATAATTTATTAGAAAAAGTTGATAATTTAATCATTGGTGGAGGTATGGCATATACATTTTTAAAAGCTAATGGATATGAAGTTGGAAACTCCTTAGTGGAAGAGGATAAATTAAATTATGCTAAAGATATGATGAAAAAAGCAGAAGAAAAAAATGTTAAGTTTTTAATTCCTGTAGATCATGTTATAGCTAATGAATTTTCTAAAGATGCAAAGGCAATAATAACAGAGGAAAAAAATATAGAAAAAGGTTATATGGGACTTGATATAGGACCTAAAACTGTGGAATTATATAAAAAGACAATATTAGAGTCTAAAACTATAGTGTGGAATGGACCAATGGGAGTCTTTGAATTTAAAAATTTTGAAAATGGAACTAAAACTATAGCTAAGGCTTTAGCTGAAAATAAAGAAGCAACTACTATAATTGGTGGTGGAGATAGTGCAGCAGCAGTAAATATGTTTCAATTAGGTGAGAAAATGACACATATATCTACTGGAGGTGGAGCTTCTTTAGAATTTTTAGAGGGAATAGCACTTCCAGGTATAGTAGCTTTAAATGACAAATAGTTGATAATTTTGATATAGTATATTTAAAAGAAATTATAACTAATTTTATGGAGGAAAGTTATGAGAAAAGCAATAATTGCAGGAAATTGGAAAATGCATAACACTATAAAGGAAGCTTTAGAGTTAGTAAATGAATTAAAACCTTTAGTTAAAGATGCAAAATGTGATGTAGTGGTTTGTCCGAGTTTTATAGCATTATCATCAGTGGTAGAGGCTGTTAAAGGAACTAATATAAAGGTTGGGGCTCAAAACATGCACTTTGAAGAAAAAGGAGCATTTACAGGAGAGGTATCTCCAAGCATGCTTGAAGAATTAGGTGTGGACTATGTTATTATCGGGCATAGTGAAAGAAGACAGTATTTTAATGAAAGTGATGAGACTGTTAATAAAAAGCTAAAAGCTGCATTTAATCATAGCATCTTACCAATACTTTGTGTAGGGGAAAGTTTAGAACAAAGAGAAGGTAACATAACAGAAAAAATATTAGAAAATCAAGTAACTAAAGCTTTAGATGGATTATCAAAAGAACAAGTAGGCAAAATGATAATTGCCTATGAACCAATATGGGCAATAGGCACAGGAAAAACAGCTACAGCTGATGAGGCTAATGATACAATAGGATTTATAAGAAGTGTAGTTGAAAAACTTTATGATAATAATATAAGTAATAGTATAAGAATACAATATGGTGGTTCAGTAAAACCTTCAACAATAAAAGAACAAATGTCAAAAGAACATATTGATGGTGGATTAATAGGTGGAGCAAGTTTAAAAGCAAGAGATTTTAGTGATATTGTAAACTATTAAATTTTAGCAAAGGGTGATAGAATGTCTAAAAAACCAATGATGCTCATGATATTAGATGGATTTGGTTTAAGTGATAATTTAGATGGTAATGCAGTAAAAATTTCTAAAAAGCCAAACTATGAAAACATAAAAGCCAATTATCCAATGACAAAAGTAAAAGCTTCAGGTTTAAGTGTAGGGCTTCCGGAAGGACAAATGGGAAATTCAGAAGTGGGCCATTTAAATATAGGAGCAGGTAGAGTTGTATATCAAGAGCTAACAAGGATAAGTAAAAGTATAGACGATGGAGAGTTTTTTACAAATAATGAATTTTTAAAATGTATAAAAAGTGCAAAAGATAATAGTTCATCAATGCATATTATGGGGCTTTTATCAGACGGTGGAGTTCATTCACATATAAATCATTTAAAGGCTCTAATAAGTTTGTGTAAAAAAAATCAATTAGAAAAAGTTTATATACATTGTTTTTTAGATGGAAGAGATGTTCCTCCATCTTCAGCATGTAATTATATTAAAGAATTAGAAGAATACTTAAAAGAAGAGAATATTGGAAAGATTGCTACGATAAGTGGAAGATATTATGCAATGGATAGAGATAATCGTTGGGAACGTATTCAACTTGCTTATAATGCTATAGTTAAAGGTGAGGGTGAAAAATCACATAGTGCATTAGAAGCAGTAGAAAAATCTTATCATGACAATAAAACAGATGAATTTGTAATTCCTACAGTTATAGTAAATGGAGAAAATGAAGCTGTTGGAAAAATACAAAATAATGATTCAGTAATATTCTTTAATTTTAGACCAGATAGAGCAAGAGAGATAACAAGAGCAATAAATGATAAAGTTTTTGACAAATTTGATAGAGAAACTTTGAATTTAAACTTTGTTACTATGACTCAATATGATAATACTTTAGAAAATGTAAACATAGCATTTAAACCTCAGCAATATAAAAATACTTTAGGCGAATATATAGCATATAAAGGATTAAAACAACTTAGAATTGCAGAAACAGAAAAATATGCACATGTTACTTTTTTCTTTAATGGAGGAGTAGAACAGCCTAACAAGAATGAAGATAGGGCGTTAATACCTTCACCTAAAGTTGCAACATATGATTTAAAACCAGAAATGAGTGCAAAAGAGGTAACAGATGAAGTATTAAGTAGATTAGATACAAAACAATATGACCTTATAATATTAAATTATGCTAATCCAGATATGGTAGGTCATACTGGTGTATTAGATGCAGCAGTTAAGGCAATAGAAACTGTAGATGAATGTCTTAAAAAAGTTGTTGATAAGGTTTTAGAATTAGATGGAACTGTATTTATAACAGCAGATCATGGAAATGCAGAACAGATGATAGATTTTTCTACTGGAAAGCCAATGACATCTCATACAACAAATGAAGTTCCATTTATATGTGTATCAGGTAATAAGGTGAAATTAAAAGATGGTGGAATATTAGCAGATATTGCACCTACAATATTAGATGTTATGGGAATTGAAAAACCAAAAGAGATGACAGGAAATTCCCTTATAGAACATTAACTTAGTATATAAAAAATTATTAATAAAAAATCGATTTTATGATATTTTTAGGAGGATTATATTTATGAAACAATATGTTGAAATTATTGATGTTTATGCAAGACAAATATTAGATTCAAGAGCATTTCCAACAGTAGAGGTAGAAGTAACATTAGATGATGGTACAGTAGGAAGAGCAGCAGTTCCATCTGGTGCATCAACAGGTATATTTGAGGCAGTTGAATTAAGAGATGGTGATAAAGCTGTTTACAATGGAAAAGGCGTTTTAAAAGCTGTAGATAATGTAAATGAAATTATAGCAGAAGAATTAGTGGGAATGAATGTATTTGATCAAGTAGCTATTGATAAATTAATGATAGAGCTTGATGGAACTAAAAATAAAGGAAAACTAGGTGCAAATGCAATGCTTGGAGTTTCTCTTGCTTGTGCTAAAGCAGCAGCAGAATCATTAGGTCTTGGATTATATCAATATATAGGTGGAGTTAATGCTAAAGTTTTACCAGTTCCAATGATGAACATATTAAATGGTGGAAAACATGCAGATAATAACGTTGATTTACAAGAGTTTATGATAATGCCAGTTGGTGCAAAATCATTTAGTGAAGCGTTAAGAATGTGTGCAGAAGTATATCATACTTTAAAATCAATATTAAAGGAAAAAGGATTAGGAACAGGTGTTGGTGATGAAGGTGGATTTGCACCAAACCTAGCTTCAAATGAAGAAGCTATAAAAGTTATAATGGAAGCAATAGAAAAAGCAGGATATAAAGCAGGAGAAGAAATTTTCTTAGCGCTAGACCCAGCATCATCTGAATTCTTTGAAGATGGAAAATATAATTTATCAGGTGAAGGTAGAATATTGACTCCAGAAGAAATGGCCGATTACTATGTAGAACTTGCAAATAAATACCCAATAATCTCAATTGAAGATGGTATGGCTGAAGAAGATTGGGAAGGATGGAAACACTTAACAGATAAAATTGGTGATAAGGTGCAATTAGTTGGAGACGATTTATTTGTTACAAATACAGAAAGATTAGCTATGGGATTTGAAAAGGAAGTAGCTAACTCAATTCTTATAAAATTAAATCAAATAGGAACATTAACAGAAACTATAAATGCTATAGAAATGGCTTCAAGAAAAGGATACACAGCAGTAGTATCTCATAGAAGTGGAGAAACTGAAGATACAACAATAGCTGATCTAGTTGTTGCAATGAATGCAGGACAAATAAAAACAGGTGCGCCTGCAAGAAGTGAAAGAGTTGCGAAATATAACCAATTACTAAGAATTGAAGAGGAATTGGGAGATATGGCTGAATATAGAGGAATGAATTCTTTCTATAATATAAAAAGATAGTGATTAAATCTATATTAGAATAATTTAAAAAGGATATCTCAATTAAAAATTTATAGAGAGATATCCTTTTAATGTACTTAATTTTATGCAATTAAGTGCGTTAGATTGTTTAAAAATAAATATTATATAAAATATCGTAATTGTAACTATAATAATAATATGTTAATATATAATATATTAATGCTTTATGGTATAGGGAGGTGTGTGTGTATGAAAACTGCACTAACTGTAATACAAATATTGTCAGCTGTTTTACTAATGATAGTTATATTATTACAGCCAAGTAAAGGTAACGGATTGCAAGGATTAGTTACTGGTAGTTCAGATACATTCTATTCTAAAAACAAAACAAAAACTAAAGAATCATTTTTAATAAAACTTACAGTATTTTTTGCAATAGTATTTGTAGGTTCCGTAATATTAATAAATGCTTTGTAAGATTAAAGTGGCTAGTCTACTTTAATCTTTTTTTATATAAAAATATGGCAGTGAATTTCTAATAGTACCTTTTAAAACTGTACAACAATAAATTATTTAAAGGTTAATATCTTTACGGGAGCATGTAGTATATGATATAATTTATTCAAATAGAGCAAATTTTGAGAAAAGTTTTAAGATTTTAAATTTACACTTTTAACATTTAAAAACTCATTTAAGATACTGACGTTAATGAACTAAGGGGGATACTTATGGGGGAATACAAATCAAGATTAGAAAATAAGGATATGGATTTTTTAATAGAATGCATACAATCTTTAAAAACAAAAGAAGAATATTATAGATTTTTTGAAGATGTTTGTACTGTTTATGAAATAAAAGCAATACAGCAAAGATTACAAGTTGCTAGGATGTTAATGGAACGAAGAACATATTTGGATATAGCAAGCACAACAGGGGCTAGCACTGCTACAATAAGTAGAGTAAATAGATCTTTAAATTATGGTAATCAAGGTTATAAAGTTGTATTTGATAGAGTAAATTGGAAGAATAGATAAGATATAAATAAAAATACTTTATTTGAATTTGGTAATAAATATAGCTGAATTCAAATAAAGTATTTTATTTTTAATATAATTATGAATTGAAGGTAAAATAACAATAGGATTATTAAATTTTCTTATATATTATTAATCTGTGGTATAATAGTAGGACATTATTATATGGAAATTACAGGATTGAATATAACAATTAATTTATTATTTATTTTTAATTAATAAAGATTGTAGATTAAAGCTTAGAATATATAATTAAGTTTATTTGTTTAAAAAGTATTAAATTAGCAAATTATTTAAACAATAGTATATGCAATAACAAAAGTTTAATAAATTTATAAATAAACTTAGAAGAACGTTAGATTAGGAGTGATAAAATGGATTTGAAAAGTTTACTTAATAAAGAACAATATGAGGCAGCATCTACTGTTGATGGTCCAGTTTTAATATTAGCAGGGGCTGGTTCAGGAAAAACAAGGGTTTTAACTTATAGAATTGCACATATGATAGAAGATTTAAATATATATCCTTCACAAATATTAGCTATAACATTTACAAATAAAGCTGCAGGTGAAATGAAAGAAAGAATTGCTAAATTAGTTGGAGATGTAGCTGAAAGTATGTGGATATCAACATTTCACTCTAGTTGCGTAAGAATTTTAAGAAGAGAAATAGATAAACTAGGATATAATAAGAACTTTACTATTTATGATAGTTATGATTCTAAAACATTAGTTAAGCAGTGTATCAAGGAGCTAAATATAAATGATAAGGATATAACTGATGGAGAAATATTAGGTAAGATTTCTAATGCAAAAAATGACTTAATAACTGCAGATAAGTTTAAAAGTGAAAATCAAAATGATTTTAGAAAAAATAAGATAGCAGATGCTTATCTTTTATATCAAAAGAAACTTAAAGCTAACAATGCATTAGATTTTGACGATTTAATATTTATAACTGTAAAACTTTTAAAAGAAAATCAAGAAGTAAGAGAATTTTACCAAAGAAAATTTAGATACATAATGGTAGATGAGTATCAAGATACAAATAGAGCTCAATATGAATTAGTAAAATTATTAGTTGGAGTAGAAGAAAATATCTGTGTAGTTGGTGATGATGATCAATGTATATACCAATGGAGAGGTGCAGATATTAGAAACATATTAGATTTTGAAAAAGACTATCCTAAGACTAAAATAGTAAAACTAGAACAAAATTATCGTTCTAAAGGAAATATATTAACTGCTGCTAATATGGTAATAAAAAATAATGCACAAAGAAAAGATAAAGTACTAAGAACTGAAAGTGAGCCAGGGGAAAAAATAAAGTTATATAGGGCCTTTAGTGATATAGATGAAGGAAATTTTGTAGCTAGTGAAATCAAAAGATTAATGAGAGAAGAAAATAAAACATATAAAGATTTTGCTGTTTTATATAGAATGAACTCTCAATCACGTATTTTGGAGGAAGCTTTTAGAAAGCAAGATATACCATATAAAATTGTTGGTGGGTTAAAATTCTATGACAGAAAAGAAATTAAAGATATAATGGCATATTTAAAACTTATAAATAATCCATTAGATGATGTAAGCTTAAGAAGAATTATAAATGAACCTAAAAGAAGCATAGGTGATGCTACAGTAACAAAGGTTCAAGAAGTTGCAAATATGGCAGAAGATTGTTTGTATAATACTTTGTTAGATGTAGACATGATACCAGGACTTACAACAAAAGCAATAAATTCTATAAATAGATTTACTGGTATCGTGAATTCATTGATGGCAAGAACAGATGACATGTCAATATCAAAGATAATATTATCAGTTATAGAAGAAACAGGTTATATGGATATGCTGAAAAAATCAAAAGCTCCAGAGGATGAAACAAGAATTGAGAACTTAAAGGAATTAGTTTCTGATGCTGTTGATTTTGAAAAAACTAATGAGGATAAATCTTTATCTGCATTTTTAGAAAAAGTAACACTTGTATCTGATATAGATAATTTAGAGGATAAAGAAGAAACTACTGTTATGATGACTGTACACAGTGCTAAGGGCTTAGAATTTCCTGTAGTATTTTTAGTTGGTATGGAAAATGGTATATTTCCAGGAATGTCATCATTAAACAGTTTCCACGAGATGGAGGAGTCTAGAAGATTATGTTATGTAGCAATAACCCGTGCAAAAGAAAAGCTTTATGTAAGTTCAGCTGAAAGTCGTATGGTTTTTGGTAGAACAGTAAGCTATGAAGTTTCAGATTTTGTAGCGGAGATTCCTCAAAATTTAAAAGAAATAGTTGGAGGAGCTAAGGCAAGAGGTGTTAATACATTTAAGAGTCAAACAAGAAATGGAATGTATAATAATCCTCATTCTTTGAGAAACAATCAAAAATCTATGTTTAAGAGTTCATCAACAGATAATTTTTCAAAAGAAAACGAAAAAATTGTAAATATAAGTGAAATTTCTCAAGGAAGAAAAATAAAACATAAAGTTTTTGGGCTAGGTACAGTTATAGCAGTTTCTGTGAATGGTGAAGATATATTAGCTACAATAGCTTTTGATAATCAGGGTATAAAAAAACTTATGATATCTAAAGCACCTATAGAGCTTTTATAGACTAGATAATTTAGAAAAAAATATTTTATATAGATTTTAAAATTGCTCACGTTGACTTAGGGGTAAAATAAAACTTATTTAATTACATAATATACCTAATATATTATAGATGGGATTTATTGTTTTATATACCTAATTGCAATGATGAGCAATTTTGGTTAAAAAACTTACTGTTTTAAATTTTATTGTTAACTTTTAATTGTGCATGGTTATAGGGAAATAAGCTCCCGTTTAAATTTATTCATCAAATTTTTGTTATCATTTGAGAAAAATAAGTACAAACGTAGTTAGTTAAGAATTACACTGTTAACTATTCACTTTTAACTAAAATAATCTGTTAGTTATTGATAAAATATTAATTTGAATTTTCTCATTTGCTAAATGAATAACTTTAAAACTTAACTTGTAACCCTATATATAGGTAAATGTAAATTTGAAAATATGTGTGCTTAAAGGAGCGATTAACTTGGAGAAAAAAGAAAGAATGTTAGAACTTGTTGAATTGTTAAATAAATATGCTTATAACTATTATGTTTTAGATAATCCATCTGTTTCTGATAAAGAATATGATAAATTATATGATGAATTAGTAAAATTAGAAAAGGAATTAGGTTATATAATGCCTTATTCACCAACTCAAAGAGTTGGTGATATTATACTTCCAGAATTTAAAAAATATACTCATAAAGCTAGATTGTGGAGCTTAGATAAAGCACAAACGGTACAAGAGATAAAAGATTTTCATAATAGAAATTTAAAAGCTATTAAAGAATACAATTTAAATCATGATGAAAAACTTCCAGAGTTAAGTTATGTAGTAACAAAAAAATTTGATGGTCTTTCAATAAACCTTACATATGATGAAGATGGAATTTTAAAAGTTGCAGCATCAAGAGGAACCGGTGAAATTGGGGAGGATATAACAAGTCAGGTTAAAACTATAAAGTCTGTTCCATTAAAAATAGATTATAATTTAATCATGGAAGTACATGGAGAGGCTATAATGACAAAGGAAGCATTTGAAAAATATAATGCTACATCAGAAATACCATTAAAGAATTTAAGAAATGGAGCGGCAGGTGCATTAAGAAATTTAAATGTGAAAGAAACTGCTAGAAGAAACTTATCAGCATTTTTTTATGATATAGGATATAATGAAGGTGAAAATTTTGAAACATATATAGAAATGCTACAATTTCTTATAGAAAAAGGTTTTCCAGTTGATACATATTTTAAAGTATGTAAAAGTATAGAAGAAATTGAAGACGAAATAAAGTATGTAGAAAAAATAAGAAGCGAATTAAATTATGATATAGATGGTGCAGTTATAGCTATAAATGATATGAAAACAAGAGAGCTATTAGGGTATACAGTTAAATTCCCTAAATGGGCTATTGCATATAAATTTGAAGCGGAGGAAACATCAACAGTATTATTAGATGTTGAATGGAATATTGGTAGAAGTGGAAGAGTTACACCAACTGCTATTTTACAACCAGTAGAACTTGGTGGCGTAACTGTGAAAAGAGCAACTTTGAATAATATTGATGATATAAATAGAAAAGGTGTAAGAATTGGTTGTGAAGTTTTTGTTCGTAGATCAAATGATGTTATACCAGAAATTATGGGTGTAGTAGAACAATCCTTAGAAAATTCAAGACCTATAGAAGTACCAACAGTTTGTCCGAGTTGTGGTAGCAAATTAGTACAGGATGGAGTTCATTATTTTTGTGATAACACTCTTTCATGTAAACCTCAAATGGTTAAAAGCATAGTTCACTATGCAAGTAGAGAAGCTATGAATATTGAAGGCTTTAGTGAAAAAACTGCAGAAGCTCTTTTTGAAAAGTTAAATATAAAATCTATACCATACTTATATAAAATAGAAAAAGAACAACTTTTAACTTTAGAAAAGTTTGGTGAAAAAAAATCTCAAAACCTTATAAATGCAATAGAAAAAAGCAAAGTTTGTGATTTACCATCATTTATATATGCTCTTGGTATTCCAAATGTAGGTAAGAAAACTGCTAAAGATTTAGCAAAAGAATATAAAAATATAGATAATTTGGTAAATGCAACATTTGAATCTTTAGTAGCTATACCTGAGATAGGAGATATAGTTGCAAAAAGTATAATAGACTTTTTTAATTCAAATGAAGTAAAGAAGAATGTAGAAGAATTATTAAATTTAGGAGTAAAACCTAATTATCAAGAAGTTTCTATAACTGAAAATGTTTTTGAAGGAAAGACTGTAGTAGTAACTGGATCTTTAGAACATTATTCTAGAAGTGAAATAAAGGATAAGTTAGAATCTTTAGGAGCGAAAGTTTCTAGTTCTGTAAGCAAAAAAACAGATTATGTTTTAGTCGGAAAGGAACCGGGATCAAAATTTACTAAAGCACAAGAGTTAGGGATAAAAATTTTAAGTGAAGAAGAATTTAAATCAATGATATAAAGAATTAAAATAATTATTTAAATGATTTCTGTATTTTGCAGAAATCATTTTTTATATTAAATTAGTAAATTATTATATAGATATTGTATTTGACGAAGAATTATTATTTACAGTGTTTATAATAATAATTAGAAATTATGACTAAATTAAAAGTATAGTTGTCATTAAAAAATATGTTAGATAAATTAGTTGAACTGTTTATAACAAAAATATTATGTTGTTTAAATAATTATAAAAATGGAAAGAATTTATTGTATATACGATTTGAAAATTAGCTTATTAATATGAATGTTAGCAATAGATAATATGGAACTGTTAAAAAAGATACATAGTTATAATAAGGGAGGAAAAAATGTGAAAAAGATAATTTTATTAACATTAACAATATTAATTTTGTTATTTTCTTTTTCAATAGAGGGTAATGATGAAAATAGTAAGTCTAATCAAAAAAATAAATATGTAATATACAATATGGAACAAAGACCTAAAAATCTTATTATGACTGATAATAAAAATGTACGAGAAAAAGATTTAATTGTATCTTTATTTGAAGGACTTGTATCTTTAAATGATAAGGGTGAAATAGTACCAGCTTTATGTAAAGAATATAATGTAAGTGAGGATGGAATACAATATACTTTTAATTTAAGAGAAAACATAAGGTATAGTAACGGTGAAAAGATAACTGCAAATGATTTTGTTCAGTTTTTTGAGGAATTCTTATGTGATGAAAAAAATATATATAGAGAAGATTTAAATTGTATATTTGGAGTAAAACAATTTATAAATGATACAGAAGATTTCTCTAATGTAGCTATAAAGGCAATAGATGAAAAGACACTAGCTATAAGATTGAATAATCCTTGTGAAAATTTTATATATATGTTATCAAAACCGGTTATGTCTCTTAGAAAGTATACTGCATTAAAAAATGAAAATACCATAACAAAAGATACATTATTTACAGGACCATTTATAATACAAGATATAACAGATGATAATGAAATTATAATATCAAAAAATAAAAATTATTATAAAAATAATTTAGTTACAAATGAAAAAATTATTATTTCTTTTATTAATGATAAAGAAAAAGCATTAGCTTATTTTGAGGAAGAGGAAAGTAAATTAGACATAATTATTGATCCACCTATAAATGAATTATCAAGACTTGAAGAAAAAAACTTTTTACAAGGATTTGATGGAGATTCTTCTGTATATATAAACTTTAATTTAAATAAGGATTTAATAACTACAGATTTAAATTTTAGAAAAGCAATAAATGAAAGTATGTCAAAAGAATTTTTTATCCAACAAATATGTAAGGAATTTGGAAATGTTGCATCTTGTTATGGAGTTGATCAATGTGGTAAGTTTTCTTCTTATGGAAATAATAATCTTGCATTAAGATATTTAAAAAATAGTAAATATAAGGATGAAGTTATTACTTTTTTATATAACAATAATCCTATAGAAAAAAGAATAGCAGAAGATTTATCAAAAGACATTAAAGATGATTTAGATATTAATATAAAATTAAAAGCTTATAATAATGATGAAGAACTAACTCAAAATAATAAGTTTCATATGATATTAGTAGTAGATAACAATAGAGATAAAGATAAATATTTTTTGAATTTGTCAAGTGAAAAATATAAAAAGTTTTATGGGTTTGCAAATGAAAAATATGATAAATCGGTACAGCAATTATTAGGAGAAAAACACAATAAAGATAAAATTGAAATATATGATCAATGTGAAAATCTTCTAAGAGAAGAATTACCTATTATACCAATATACAATTTAAATACTGTGTTATGCAAAAAAAACAATATAGAAAATATTTATATTAATAAACACGGTAATATAGTCCTTTGTAATTTAAAAAAATAAATTTAAAAGAGTAGAAAGATCCTAAACATCAGGATCTTTCTACTCTTTTACTAAATAATATAACATAAAAAATCAACATGTTTTTATAGGCATCAAAAGTTAACTTATTAGATTTTAATGAATTTTTTCGTATATTATAAGTTACACATTTCGAAAAAATTGGTGCCAAACCGTTTGTTTCAGCTGATTGGAGTGAAGACATTCTAAAATACTCTTCCTGTAATAAATCTTCGGAGTTAGAAGAAAAATTTTTATATCTCTCAATATCATCTAAACTAGGACAATCAGGCCAACTTAATACTAAGTCCCATCCAATAACTTGGTTTCTATAAACATTATTTACCTTAGAATTGTCACTTTCATCTCCATCAGATTTTTTCATATCATTATGCAGCATCATTGCATAAAGATATAAAATAATTTCATCACAATAAATTTTATTTTCCTTTTCTTCAATGTCCTTTAGAAATAAGCCTTTATTAGAATCGTATAAACTTTCTAAGACAGAATATGCTTTTTCACTAGCCTGTTTAAATTTTTTGATTTTAGTTTCTTTATAAATAAACATACAATTTATATATAAAAGAGCAGTTGTATCTAAATTATCTTTTAAAGCAGTTGGTGGAATATATTTTAAATTTTCAAGCATCAAATCAGCAAAATCTAGAAGTAAATATTTAGCTTCGTCTATATGTGAATACTTATAAAAAGTAATAAAAGCAAAACAAACTTTTATTAATTCATCTTGAGGTATGTTATATACCTCTTCTTTAAAATCTAAAAACATATTTAATATGTCTAAAGAAAAATTTTTATATTGATTATTGTAATTAAATTTATCATATGTTGAAAATTTATAGTATGCTGACATAAAAAGTGCTTGAGTTGAAAATTTAAATTTAGTATTTTTATCATAAAGATTATATTGTCCAGCAATAGCTTCAGTTGTATCAACTTTATCTACAAAAACTCCTTCATTATTTCTGCAATATAAAGCGTAGAATTCTAATTGTTCAGATGCTAAATCTAGATATTGATTTTTCAAAGCATACTTATTTTCATCTATATCCAAAAATTCATTATAATAATCTGCAAGTTCTAATATAGATAAAGTCATAAGAGCATTAGAAGCAATATTTATTTCTTTTTTAAATTTTTTTTCATTCCATTTAAGCTGAGAATCTGTAGTTAAAAGTTTTCCATTAGCCTTTCTATAAAGGCTAAGTAGTGGAGAATTTGCATCGTTTATGATATCATCAGTTGTGGGTAAGATTTTATTTTTAGACCTTAAATTAGGTGAAATAATTCCACAGCCTGAACTAAATACTATGTTAAAAATAGAGTGTTTTGATAAATGAAAAAGTTGACTTTTTATGTTTTCATTATCTAGTATATTAATTCTTAGAAAAGGACCTATATATCTCAACGTAACACCACCATAATATTGATTATATTTAATAATATGATTGTAAATTGGAAAATGTGCTTAAATCTGAAATAAATGTTATTTAATTAATAATTTTATTGTAAATTAAATTTTAATACATAATAATAAATCGGTTTTAATATATAATATGTTTTTATAAAGAGGATTATGAACCAATTATAACTATAGGGAAACAAGCTCCAATTTAAATTTATTCAATAACTTTAAAATATTTTCACACAAGATACAGTGTTGAATTTTAAGTGATTCGGAGCATGTCTCACTATTTTAGGTATCCAAGTTTTGGAATGGATAATTTTAAAAGTCAACTTGGAACTCTATAAAAGTGTAATGGGATTAGTGGAAAAAAAGGAGATGTACTTATGAAGGTTGGAAAGCTTAATTGGGATGATTTAAAAGAAATTATAGATAATAATAAAAGTGTTAAAAGAAAAGACGTTAGAATAAGTAATGGTATAGGAGAAGATTGTGCCGTTATAAATTATGGCGATTATGAATGTGTGGTTTCAACAGATCCGGTAACAGGTGCAGATGAAAATATAGGTAAAATAGCAGTTAATATAAATTGTAATGATATAGCATCTTGTGGAGTAGAACCAGTAGGCATACTTGTAACAATATTGGTACCACCTACGGCTACATTAGAAGATATAAAAAAAATTATGATGGAAATAGATGAAGAGACTAAGAAATTAAATGTAGAAATTTTAGGTGGACATACAGAAGTAACAGAAGCTGTAAATAAGATAGTGGTTTCTTGCACCGCTTTAGGAAAAGGAAAAGCTTTATCTGCCATATCAACAAGGGGTGCTAAAATAGGTGATGATATTGTAGTTACAAAAAGATTGTGTATAGAGGGAACTAGTATACTAGTTAATGATTATGAACAGCGTTGTAGAAAAGTACTTACAGATGAAGAAATTAAGCTTGCAAGAGAATATGTAAATGATATAAGTGTTGTAAAAGAAGGAATAATAGCAGGTAATTATAAGGTTAATGCAATGCATGACATTACAGAAGGTGGACTATTAGGTGCACTTTGGGAAATGGCAGAAGGCAGCAATTTAGGATTCGAAATATATAAAGAAAAAATACCTGTAAGTGAAATAACAATGAAATTATGTAATGAATTTAAAATAGATCCCTTAAGATTTATATCCTCTGGAAGTATGGTTATAATTACAAAAAACGGAGAAGAACTTGTTAGAAAACTAAAATATGAAAATATAGAGGGTGCGGTAATAGGAAAAATAACAGAGGCTAAAGGAGTACTAATAGAGAATAATTTTAAGATAGAAGTTAGACCTCCAAAAAGAGATGAACTTTTTAATATTAATTAAAATATAGTTAAAAAAGATAAAAGTGTATATTAATGATAAATATATAAATAAAAAGTTAACAATATAAAAGGAGAATGACATGAAAAAAATAATAGTGGCAAGTAATAATAATCATAAAATAGAAGAAATAAAGGAAATGTTGAAAGATTTTTCGTATGAAATAATAGGTCTAAAAGAAGCAGGGATAGAAATAGATATTGAAGAAAATGGGAAAACTTTTATGGAAAATTCATACATAAAAGCTAAAGCTATATATGATTTATGTAAAGGAAAAAATATGGTTTTAGCAGATGATTCTGGATTAGCAGTAGATGCTTTAAATGGCGCTCCAGGAATATACTCAGCTAGATATAGTGGAGAACATGGAAATAGTATAGAAAATAATAAAAAACTTATAAGAGAATTACAAGGTGTTCCTTTTGAGAAAAGGGATGCTGCATTTCTTTGTGCTATGGTATTAATCGTTAATGACAATACTGTAGTAAAAGTAGAAGGTAAAGTTGATGGTAAGATAACTGAAGAGTATAGAGAAATAGAAGGTGCATTTGGATACGATCCATTGTTTTATGTTGAAGAATTAGAAAAAACCTTTGGAGAAGTATCTAGTGATGTTAAAAATGCAATGAGTCATAGAGGAAGAGCTTTAGAACAATTAAAAAAAGAATTAAACAAAATATAAAAAAATAGTGCTTTGAAGAAATATAAGTTAAAATTTGGTATTTAAAATAAATATATCTCACTAATAAATTTTTATTGGTGAGATATATTTTTGCAATAAGTTTTTATTAGAGAAAGGGTAGTATAGAAAATGTTAGTTGGGATTATTAGTGATACTCATAGAAATAAAGAAAATATGGATAAAGCAACAGAAAAAATTAAAAAGTGTGATCTTGTTTTCCATTTAGGTGATAATTATGAGGATATTGATTATATAAAAGGAATTTATAAAGGAAAAATAATAGGGGTTTGTGGTAACTGTGATACAATGAAGAAATTATCAAAAGAAGCTATATATACAATAAAAGGCCATACAATATTTTTAACTCATGGTGATTGTTATAGAGTTAAATTAAATACTTTTAATTTAAAGTATAGGGCAATGGAAATCGGTGCTGATATTGTTTTATATGGACACAGTCATATATCATCTATAGAAAAAGATGGTGGGATATTATTTATAAACCCAGGTAGTGTAGGTGAACCTAGGGATAGAAATCCATCTATAGCTATAATGGATATTAATGAAAATAGTATAGAGTGTGAAATTATAAGTATTTAAGTATAAATATATGATAAAAGGGGAATTATATTAATATTTAAAAAATATTAAGTGTAATATTTAAAATATTTTTTAAGGTGATAAATAATTAATAGAGAATAAAAATATTGTTATTTGAAAGAAATAATAGTATGGATAAAAAGTAAAAAATACATATTACAATACTGTAAAAAAGTCATAAAACATATGATTTTTTATGGCTTGTAAGGTAGTGATTTCAATAGTTGGTAATATTTCTGCAAAAAAAATAAACTTTTTCAACAAAAAGTGTTGACTTATTTTGCAAGATAATGTAGAATAACTATTGTCGTTAGGAGATAAAACAAGTTCTTAGCGATAAGCAAGTAAGCTTATCGGGGTGTGGCGCAGATGGGAGCGCGCGTGGTTTGGGACCATGAGGTCGCAGGTTCAATCCCTGTCACCCCGACCACTTTTTAAAACTTGCGGGTGTAACTCAATGGTAGAGTGCTAGCCTTCCAAGCTAGTTACGAGGGTTCGATTCCCTTCACCCGCTCCAAGTATGCGTTTTTAGCTCAGCTGGATAGAGCAACGCCCTTCTAAGGCGTGGGCCAGGGGTTCGAATCCCTTAAAACGCACCATTATGGTGGCCGTAGTTCAGTTGGTAGAGCACCAGGTTGTGGCTCTGGGTGTCGTGGGTTCGAGTCCCATCGGCCACCCCATTAAAAAGTTTTAAAAAAGTGTTGACAGGTTATAATTAACATATTATAATAAATAACTGTCAAAACAATGTTGGGATATCGCCAAGCGGTAAGGCACCAGACTTTGACTCTGGCATTCGTAGGTTCAAATCCTGCTATCCCAGCCATATGGTTCACTAGCTCAGTCGGTAGAGCACATGACTTTTAATCATGGTGTCCGGGGTTCGATTCCCCGGTGAGCCACCAAAATTATGCAGATGTGGCGGAATTGGCAGACGCACTAGACTTAGGATCTAGCGCCTTTGGCGTGGGGGTTCGACTCCCTTCATCTGCACCAATTAAATAAGCGGGAGTGGCTCAGTGGTAGAGCGTCACCTTGCCAAGGTGAACGTCGCGAGTTCGAATCTCGTCTTCCGCTCCAATATGCGGGTGTAACTCAATGGTAGAGTGCTAGCCTTCCAAGCTAGTTACGAGGGTTCGATTCCCTTCACCCGCTCCAAATATGCGTTTTTAGCTCAGTTGGATAGAGCAACGCCCTTCTAAGGCGTGGGCCAGGGGTTCGAATCCCTTAAAACGCACCATTATATGGTGGCCGTAGTTCAGTTGGTAGAGCACCAGGTTGTGGCTCTGGGTGTCGTGGGTTCGAGTCCCATCGGCCACCCCATATAAAATTAATAGTTACTTAAAGAATGTTGGGATATCGCCAAGCGGTAAGGCACCAGACTTTGACTCTGGCATTCGTAGGTTCAAATCCTGCTATCCCAGCCATATGGTTCACTAGCTCAGTCGGTAGAGCACATGACTTTTAATCATGGTGTCCGGGGTTCGATTCCCCGGTGAGCCACCAAAATTATGCAGATGTGGCGGAATTGGCAGACGCACTAGACTTAGGATCTAGCGCCTTTGGCGTGGGGGTTCGACTCCCTTCATCTGCACCAATTAAATAAGCGGGAGTGGCTCAGTGGTAGAGCGTCACCTTGCCAAGGTGAACGTCGCGAGTTCGAATCTCGTCTTCCGCTCCAATATGCGGGTGTAACTCAATGGTAGAGTGCTAGCCTTCCAAGCTAGTTACGAGGGTTCGATTCCCTTCACCCGCTCCAAATATGCGTTTTTAGCTCAGCTGGATAGAGCAACGCCCTTCTAAGGCGTGGGCCAGGGGTTCGAATCCCTTAAAACGCACCATATACAAAAGGATAAAGGATTTTAAAGGAACAGATGATGGACTTTGTAATAAGTGCCATTAGCTCAGCTGGAAGAGCACTTGACTCTTAATCAAGGGGCCCAGGGTTCGAAACCCTGATGGCGCACCATTTAAACGAAAGATAAGAGATTGAAGTGAATCAACACAGTGTGTGCCATTAGCTCAGTTGGTAGAGCACTTGACTCTTAATCAAGGAGCCCAGGGTTCGAGACCCTGATGGCGCACCATTTAAAACCAAAATATCGGGGTGTGGCGCAGATGGGAGCGCGCGTGGTTTGGGACCATGAGGTCGCAGGTTCAATCCCTGTCACCCCGACCACTTTAAAAATATGCGGGTGTAACTCAATGGTAGAGTGCTAGCCTTCCAAGCTAGTTACGAGGGTTCGATTCCCTTCACCCGCTCCAAATTGTTTAAAAAGATTACTAAGTTAAAGTTTTACTTTAGTTTAGTAATCTTTTTGTTTTTCTTATTTATAAACATATACGTTACTTATTTCAATAATATTTACATTGTATAATTATATAAAGGTTACGAATAACACATAAGCTTGAAATTAATACTACGAACTAAAGTATTTTAATATGTTTACGATTATAAAAATAGTAAATAATAAATAATGTAAAGATTATTAGTTTACATAAATATTTATATGAGTTATTAGTATTTTACATTGTAGTTTTATGAGTAGAAGTTTAAGAACTAATATTACAATGATAATGCATATAAAGGTATTAAATTATACATAATTATTAAGCAAGAAATATATATATAATAAATAAGCACCTATAGCTCAGCTGGATAGAGCGGTGGACTTCGAATCCAATTGTCGCAGGTTCAAATCCTGTTAGGTGTACCATAAATATTGAAAATAGGGCATTTACAGAGATGTGAAAAGCTCTATGGAGAATACAGTTGATTGTTTAAGTAAAAAATTACTTAGAAATTGGCTGTATTTTTTAAAGACAAAAATTACTACAAGGCTTGAGTTACCGTACTTTGAGCATTATAAACTTTATAAAAAATATATTGATAATTATTTTCAAGAGTACAACGTACTTAAGGTGGAACATTTTATAGAATATATGGCACATATAAAATTTAACTAATACAATTATTACTGTAGAAGCAGATAACAGTGAAGCAAATTATTAAGATAACACACTTTATACAATTTCAGCTAGTTAAAAATGTTTACAATTGTCAAAATTTTAAGTATAATTGAAAATGTGCAAAAAATAAACTTACGTAAAAACACGACATAAGTTTGATTCGAAAATTAAATTATTTTGTTTTTAAAAATTAATATCATTCTAATATATAGTCTAAGTAATTATCAAGTTGTTTTTTAGAATATATTAAATATATTCTAAAAAACAACTTGATAGGGTATAGGTGGATAATTATTAGAAAAATAAGAGATTAAAAGAAAGTTTAAATAAACAAAGGTGGTATTAACATGTCAATTATACATCATATTTGTATTCAAACAGATAGGTACGAGGAGTCGCTTAAATTTTATACTGAAATTTTAGGGTTTAGATTAATTAAAGAAACAAAAAATTTTCATAGTAGAAAGTTTAATTCCTGGTTACAATTAAAAGACTTTATGATTGAACTACAAACGGAAAAGACTGGGGATACATTAAAAGATTGGAGTTCATTAAATAAAGGAATAGTCCATATGGGTTTTTTAGTTAATGATGTTGAAGAAGAATATAATAGAATAAAAGAATTAAATTATAATAAATTTAAAATTAAAAATGGGAAAGAACTATACAAAGTTGAAGATGGCTATTTATTTAAAGTAAAAGCACCAGAAGGAACAGAAGTTGAGATAAGAGATAAAAAAATATAATTTCTCTTGCTATTCCTGTGTCTATATGTATTTGTATTTGAGTCTTGTTTTCTCTAATATAATTTAAAATTATTTTAGTAAATAAATACATCAAGTATTAAGCATACCATTGAGTGTACAGCGCATAAGATAATAAAATGAACTATATGTAATAGATAGCTAGCAGAAAAATGGCTCTCAGAAGTAAGAATTAGAGAGCCAAAGCTTTTTGTACATTGGAATTTTAGATGAATAGATATTATTGAATTATAAAAGGCATATGAAAGGAGATTTTCATGTATGGATCTGTGAGAAGTTTGAGACAAAATTCCTCTTACTTAGTTGACTGAAAGGACGGAAAACAACATAATTATTTTCCTCCTACTCGATTTAAAAGTATTGTAAATTTCATTTTGTCATGATCTTACCATCATAGAATTTAATAATGATATAATACTTAGAAAATTTTTGATATTTATCTATTAATTTCATTAACCAATTTTTTATTATCTAAATAATACAATTTATTACAACACCTAAATATAGATTCATCATGAGATATTATTATTATAGTTTTATCTTTTAAATATGTTTCAATAAAATCTATTAATAAACTTTTATGTTTATTATCTATATAATTAAGTGGTTCATCTAATATATAAATCTCACCATTTAGGAACAAGCCTCTTAATATTTGAACTATTTTTTTCTCGCCAGCAGAAATTTTATTGTCATTATTACTTATTTTCATATCTAGGTCTATATTATTATTTTTAAATAAATTGAATAATTTGTTTTTATTCATAAATTTTTTAAAATCTTCTTTAGATGTATTATTTAAAGTTATATTTTTTATTATAGTATCATTAAAAATATAGCTATTAGAAGGAATTAAGATTACTTTTTCTCGTAACTTATTATAATTTATATCTTTGAAATTTATATTATTATAATACCCATTACCATCATAATTAGGTGTAATCATAGAAATTATATTTGCTAAAGTAGATTTCCCGGATCCATTTCCACCTTTAATTCCAATTTTATCACCGCTATTTATGGTTAAATCTAATCCATTTAGCATGATTTTATTATCATAACTAAATTTAATATTTTCTAATTTAAGCGAGCTAAATTCTGGCAATATATCTATTGTTCCATGATTCTCATTTTCAATATTTATAAATGAGTTAAGCCTACTTAATGATATCTTAGATATTTTTAAATTTTTAGGTAAGTCCATAAAATATTCAACTGGATCCCAAAGTCTAGAAAAATATAACGTAAATGATATTAAAGTTCCTATAGTAAAGTATTTTTGTATTACTAAGTATCCTCCTAAACAGTAAATTAATAAAGTTGAAAAGTTCATTATTCCAGTGGTAAAAATGTAGTTATATTTCATATTATATTTAGCATTTTTAAGCGAAGCTTTATTATATTTTTTTATACTGTTAAAAAACTTATTATTTATATACTTATATGCATTACTTACTCTAATATCAAAATTACCATTTAAGGTCTCCTCAGATAATGTTTTTAAATTTTCATCTTCACTAATTATAGCTTTATTTGCTATCTCTATATGAGGCATATATATTTTACATATCAATAGAAATATCGGTATTAATAATATTAATATTACTGTAATAAAGATATTTAATTTGAGCATAATAAAACATATAGAAATACTATATATTATATTAATAATAGTTTCTGTGTATATTTGTATTATTAAGGGCCTAACAGTTTGAGTATCATTAAAAATTCTCTGAATAAACTCACCATTACTTACTAATTTAATCTTGCTAAACGGCAACATCATAGATTTTTTTATTAAATTTCTTTTTAGCTCACTTAACACCGAAATCTCTATAAATTCTTTAATATAATAGTTTATAGATAAAAATACTTGAAATACTATCATAAGCATTACTAGTATAATCGTATATTTTTTTAGATTTAATAAATCATTATATTGTATTGTATCAATTAAGAGTTTTGTCATATAGGGTATAGCTAACATACATATTTTCTTACCAATACTTGTTAAAAAATAAATAAAAATTAATATATATCGTTTTTGATAATACTTCTTAAAAAAACTATATGTTTCCTTCATAATATTCCTTTCTTTTTATATTTCTTCTAAATATAAAGTTTTTAAAATTTCTTTATTTACTGCTTTTAATAAATCATAATTACAATTTGATTTATTTATGTCTTTTTTATTTATATACGAATTAAATCTACATCCTGTATGGCAAATAGGAATAAATTCGCATTTTTTTTGAAAACATTCATAATACAATTCAATATTTAAATAGTCTTTTATACAATTAACTTTAGAATTTATATCTCCAACTATCCCATCTTTTTTACCAACCATACTTAAACATTTATATAATTTTTTATTTGCTGAAAATATTATAGAGTTTTTTCTTTTTGATATACATATAGAACCTGACTCAAAAAAAGTAGGTATATTAAATCCAAAGTGTAAAGCTAATTTATAAAATTCTAAATAGTATTTTGTAAATTCTAAATGATTTTCAATAAACCCTTCATCAGTTTTATCAATAGAGGCCTGTTCTATTAATCCAAAATTTAGATGTATTTTATCTTTATACATACTAAATTTATCGTTTAAATATTCTATTAAATTTGGCATATCATTAATATTTTTTTTATCATAATTTAGTCTTAGTGTAATGGTTTCTACATTTTTAGTTAATAAATAATCAATATTATTTATTATTGTTTTAAATGAGCCTTGTCCACTTTTTAAAATTCTTCTTGTATCATGCACGTTACCCTTTCCATCTAAAGTTATTTGTACATTTGATAAATTATAACATATCAAAAAATCAATTTTTTCACGTGAGAATAAATATCCATTTGTTATTATTTCACTTTTTAATATAACATTATTTTTATCACACTCAAATTTTATTCTTTTTAACAAATATTCTATAAAATCCCAATTTAAAGTTGGTTCACCACCAAAAATGCATAAATCTAATATTTCAAACTTATTTAAATCAAAGTATTGATTTAAAGTTCTAACAATATCAATTATGTCATCTTTATTAAGATATTGCTTTTTAGATATTCCATTTTCGTAACAATATGTACACTTAAAATTGCAATCTGTAGTAGCTAAAACAGTCATATTAAATTTAGTACTATTTTTATATTTATAATCTATAATTTCGCGTACTTTTAATATTTCATAAGATTCATCACAAACTATAAATTCCATTCTAACAAATTCATTAATAATACTTTGGATGTCTTTTTTGATTTTCATTTATATCATTATTACTTATATTTTTTAGAAAATTATTTATTAATAAATATTCTGTATTTTTTATCTGAACTACACTCTTATTTAGCGTATTCAATAACATTTTTTCATTTCCTACATTAGATTCTAAAAGAAATTGAGACCATCTCATTGTAAACTCCTCTTTTCTTTATATATTTTATAAAATAATAAGAGACAGAATATTCTATCTCTTATTAATAATTAAACTTTAATATTTATTATGCTCTTGCTGGACATTTATCTGGTTCATCAATTGTATTAATTGGTTTTTTTACTATTATCATTATTGCTTCCCCTTTTTCATAATTATATTTTAATGTATCTATTTAACACAATACTATATTTTTAAAGTTATTACAATTATTTTAAATTTTGGTTATTTTTAATACAAAAATATTTAAAACTATAATAGTGTGTTTTTACTTGAATAATTTTACAGTTGAATAAAAAAACAAATTCTCAAGCTATTTTTAATGACTTAAAAATTTTTTCTATAGGCATACCGTTTGCGGCAGCTTCGTAAATATATATTACTTTAGATTTTTCTAAATCTTTCTTGGCAGCTTTATATCCAGTATTAAAGTGATGATAATCATTAGAGTATATTTTGCAATAAGTATAATTTACTAACATTATTGTTAAATATCTATTGATACTTTTCTTACTTCTTACTTGATATCCATCTAGTCCTAGGTAAGTTTTGCAATCTCTAAAAAATGGTTCAATCGCCCAACGGTCGATATATTGAGTTAAAATATTTAACTGTGTTAATGATTTGTCTAAGGAAATAAAAGTTTTCAAAGCTCCATCTTTTTGAAAAGCATCTTTAGGATAACTTAAAACAATAGCAATATTTTTTCTATCTTTTAATTTGCCAATATAAGTGTAAATATAGTATTGCTTATTTTTGACGGTGACAAGGTCAAAATCTTTAATATCCAATGATGTAGCAAACTTATGAAGTTTTATTCCTAGTCTTTCATGACCTTGTGGGAAAATAACTCTGTTAGTTTTTAAAGCTCTTTCTAAAAATTTTTCATTCCAAGAACTATTTGAAAGAAATCTACTAATACTAGTTCTATGCCTTGAAGGAGCAAGCTCCTCTATGTCGGAGATTTTACCGTTAAAACCCTTTGATATCATAACATTCATTATATTTTCTAAATGCGCTAATTGAGGTTTCGTTAAGTAAAAATCAAAATTTAGTTGCTTGAAAAATTTGTATATTGATAATTCATTTGATATAATTATGTTCTGAAACATTTATGTATAATTCCTTGCTGTTATTGTTATGTTGGAACTCAATTATAATAAGGATTTATCATAAATGTTTTTTATTTTATTCAGTTGTAAAATTATTCAAGCATTTTTGCACTATTATAGTAGATTAAAAGAAAGTGGTATTACTTTCCTCCTGAACTCTTAATTATCTTTTTTAAATTGAAATACTTAATTATGCTTCTATTACCTTTAAACTTTGTATGAGTTTAATGTGAGAAGATTTGAACTTCTAGGTTCTTAACTAACTATATTTGTACTTATTTTTCTCAACTGATAACAAAAATTTATTCAATAATTTTAAAACATTTTTATGTAAAATGTAGTGTTGAATTTTAATAATTTCCGAGCAGGTCTCACTATTTTATATATTAAAGTTTAAAAACAAATAGCTTTAAGCATAAATTTAAAATAACATGTCTTTATTTATGAATTTCAGAAAAGTAAAAGCTACTTGTAAAAGATGTTATAATTATCATTATAATAATATAAGAGGATAGGGGGATAGAAAATGAATTTTAAAGAACAAATTGAAAAATTTACACCTAATAATGAACAAGAAATTCAAGATAAGAAGATAATTCTTCAGTACATAGAAAAATTCCCACATAATATTTTAGTTAGAGAAAATGAGTTTGCACATATTACAAGTTCAGGTTTTATATTAAATGAGAATCTAGACAAGATGTTGATGATACACCATAATATAAGAAAAACATGGTCTTGGACAGGAGGGCATGTAGATGGCGATAAAGATTTTCTACATGTTGCTATAAAGGAGGCAAAAGAAGAAACTGGAATTAATAATGTAAAGCCTCTTGGAAGTGAAATTGTATCATTGGATGTTTTACCAGTAGATGGACATATAAAGAATGGGAAATATGTTAATACACATGTACATCTATCTATAGCATATATTCTTATTGCAAGTGAAGAGGAAAGATTAAAAGTAAAAGATGATGAAAATAGTGCTGTAGCATGGTTTGAAATAGATAAACTTAATGCAAAGTATTTTAGCGATAGGGACATATATTTATACAATAAATTAATTAATAGGGCTAAAGATATTAATAGAAATAATGAATTTAATATAGGAAAGAATAAGTAACTTAAAAAATTTATGATAAAGAACTGAAAATTTTAATGAATGTATAAAAATAGGACTTTAAAAGTTTACTTTTTTAAAGTCCTATTTTTATTAATATATAGTGAGTTACATTACTAAAATTAATATATCGAATAAAAGATTGTCCTGTGCTTCTACATTAGTTTTTTTGTTTTCTTTCAAGAAAAAAATATATATTTTCAAATAAATAATTCATAGCAACCTAAAAATATAATTATTGCTCCAGATATAAGTGAAGCATACTTTCCAAATAATTTAGAGAGGTAACTAGTACCAATTAAATATCCTAAAATAATAAATAATAAGCTAAATATAAATGTAAAAATAGTAGTTAGAAATATATTAAGACCGGTTATACTTGCACCAATTCCAACTCCTAAGTTGTTTATGGTAAGGGCAAATGCAAGTAATATTGATTCTTTAACATCTATACATGAAGAATTATCGCTATCGACTAATTCAGGATTGTCTAAAATATTTTTGTAATCACCTATCATATTATCTAATTTATTTTTTTTCTTTTTCTTTTGAAAGTAGGATTTTATAAAAAATTCTAATATAAACCATAATCCTAATAATATTAATATAGCACTTCCAAGTATATTTGCTGTCTTAGCTGAAATGAAATGAAGTATAGCTTTACCTAAGCACATAGAAAGAAAAGTGCCTAAAGCTGATATTATAGCTATTAAAAAATTACTTAATATATTAATTTTAATTTTTTTAATTCCATAAGCTATTCCTACAGCAAAATTATCTATATTTGCTGAAATAGAAAATAGTAGTGAAGATAGTATATGCATTATATTCCTCCAATTAAAAGCTATATTCGTAGTATATTCATGAAAATATGACAATGTTCCACCTTATGAATTTTAAGTTAAATTTATGAAATCTATTTAACTTAAAATATATTTATTAAAATTTCCATGTAAAGTTATTTTTTTATTTTATTAATATAACTTTAGTACAATATTTTGTATTTCAATAGATAAAAATACTATAAAAAACACAATAAATTTTAAGAATTTGTTAAGGAAAAAAAGTATAAAAATGACATTTAAATTAAAATATATTGCAAAAAATGCAAAAAATAATAATAAAAATACATTAAATTACATTAAAAATTAAAAAAATAAAATTTTATTATAAAATTGTTTCAAAATTCATAAAAATAAAACTTGATTAGATTTAATTAAAAATATAATCTATTAAATAAGAAATATTTATATAAGTGAACTTATGACAAAAAGGGGGACGTTATCTATGAAAAACAAAAAGTTAATTGCAACTATATTAACACTTTCATTAACATCATCAATATTAGTTGGATGTGGAAGCAACACTGAAAAGGATGGAGATAATGCTAATTCACAAGAAGTTAAAATGGATGAACAGCAGTATTTAAATACTGTACTTCTTGCTGAACCTAAAACGTTGGATCAATCTAAATCAAGTGACCTTTATTCATCTGTAATTTTAACTAATGTAGGTGAGGGGTTAACTAGACTTGAAAATGATGAAAATGGAAAAGAAGTTGTTAAACCTGCTGGAGCTGAAAGTTGGGAACAATCAGAAGATGGATTAAAATGGACATTTAAGTTAAGGGATATGAAATGGTCTGACGGACAACCAATAACAGCAAATGATTATTATTATGGAATAACTAGAACATTAAACTTAGAAATTGGATCACCATATGCTTTCTTATTATTCCCAATAAAAAATGCTTCTGCATATAATGCAGGAAAAGCAAAAGTTGAAGATGTTGGAGTTAAGGTTATAGATGATAAGACTATAGAATTTACTTTAGAAAATCCAACACCGTATTTCTTAGATTTAACATATTTTAAAGTAATGCAGCCTCAAAGAAAAGATGTAGTTGAACAAAGTGGTGAAAAATATGGTAGTGAATCAAACACTATGGTATTTTCTGGACCGTTTATTATAAAACAATGGATTCATAATAATATGGTTGAATTAGAAAAGAATCCACAGTACTGGGATGCTGAAAATGTTAAATTAGAAAAAGCAACATTTAAAATTATAAAAGAAGAAACAGCTAGAATGAACGAACTTTATAATGGTTCACTAGACATGGCTGGAGTTACAAAACCAGAGTGGGTTAGTAAACTTGATGGAAGTGGACAATATGAAGTAATAAAGGGATATGATGCATCATCAGCATATATGTTTTTTAATCAGGATGATTCATATTTTAAAAATGAAAAAATAAGGAAAGCATTTATACTTGCAACAGATAGAGAAGGTATGAGTGAAACATTATATAAAGGTCTAGCAGAGCCTGCATTAGCTTGGTGTCCACCAGCTGTTCAAATTGGAGGGGAAGAGTTTAGAAGCAAAGTTAACTATAATCCTGTTGAAGAATTGGCAAAGGAAAATCCTGATCCAAAAGCATTATTAATAGAAGGATTAAAAGAAGAAGGTATGGATCCAGACCCATCTAAACATACAATAAAGTTTTTACAATCAGGTACAGATGCTAAATCAAAGGAATTTGCTGATTTTGAACAGCAAAATTTTGAAAAAGTATTAGGCATAAAAATTGAATCTGAATTTACTGAGTGGGCAGTATTTCAGACTAGAGAATCAACTCAAGATTATCAAATGGCTTCTATGGGATGGACAGGAGACTATAATGATCCTATGACATTCTTTGATATGTGGGCTAGTACAGCAGGGGTAACTAATACTGGATGGTCAAATGAAAAATATGATGAAATGATAGATGAGATCAGTAAAACAGTTGACCAAGGTAAGAGAACAGAGTTATTTAAAGAAGCAGAAAAATTGTTAATACATGAAGATGGTGTAATAAGTCCAACGGTTTATAGATTTAAGAATACATATGTTCGTAATTATGTTAAAAACGTATCTAATACAACATTTGGAGTTGGAGCATCAGACCTTAAATATGTGTACACTGCAGGACGTTAAAAAGTGTATTAAAGTTAAAAAAAAGACTAGAGTTTAAGTTTTAATAGATTTATTATAAGGGGCACTGAAAAGTGCCCTTATTTTAATTGAAATGCACTTATTAAAATAATACTCCAATACTTAATGAGATAGAATTAATTTTAAGAATAAAATATAATATAACAAAAGTAATAAAAAAATAATAATTGTATAAGACTATTATTATAAATTAGAAGATTTAATTAAAATTGTGTAGTGGTATAGGGAAAATGAAGAATTATTAATTAATAATCAAATATTAATTTAAGCTTTTTAGCTTGATAAATAAATAATTTTAAAACCTTATATATAGGAAAACAAGCTCGAATTTAAATTTATTCATCAAATTTTTGTTATCAGTTGAGAAAAATAAGTGCAAATATATTTAGTTATGAATTATGAATTTAGGATGAAAGTGACAACCACTTTCTAAAAATGATTTTAAAAAATCTATCAATATAATTTGCTTTACAAATTTATAAAAAAGTACGTTGAGAATTACTAGGAACGAAGTGAGTAGCAATAACCACAACTGTTCACTATTCACTCTTAACTTTTAACTAAAATAATTTGTTAGTTACTGATAAAACATTAATTTGAATTTTCTCATTTGATAAATGAATAAGTTTAAGATTTAATTTGGAACCCTATAGCACATTAAGTAATTGTATATGAAAATAATAGGGAGATAGCAATGAATATTTTTACAATTGGTCATTCAAATTATACGATGGAAAAACTGATAAATATGTTAAAATACTTTAAAATTGATTGTGTAGTAGATATTAGGGGAACTCCTTACTCTAAATATAATGTTCAATTTAATAAAGAAGTTATAGAAGAATCTTTAAAAGATGCAGAGTTTATTTATATTTATATGGCAAAAGAGTTAAGTGCAAAAAGAGAAAATAAAACTTCATATAACAAAGAAGGTTATGCAGATTTTGAAAAAGTTATTTATGAAGATGAATTTAAAAAAGGAATTGAAAGATTAAGACTAGGTTGTGAAAAAGGATATAATGTGGCAATTTTAGGTGCGATGCAAGATCCTATAAGGTGTCATCGCAGTATATTAGTTGGCAGAGCTTTAAGAAAAACAGGATTTAGTGTTAAACATATATTAGATGATTACTCCTTGGCAACTCAAGAAAAAATAGAAGAAAAGTTATTAGAAAAATATTTTCCTAATAGAAATCAAATAACTATAGATTCATTAATTGGTAAAAGTATTACAAAAGATGATATGATTTATGAAGTATATAAATTAGCTAATAAAGAAATAGGATATAGAATAGAAAATTTAAAAAATAATAATGATTAATTCGGATTTTATTAGTTAAACATCAAAGGTCAACCTTTGATGTTTTTTATAAAATAATTTTTGTGAAATTTTATTAAACATATTGACTAAAACAATTATAAGAGTATAATAGTTCGCATAGGAACTATTTGGTTCTTATGCGAACTAAAAGGAGGGCATTTTATGAGCGATACTATGAATTCTTTTGAAATAGCCATGTTGATTAAAGAAATATATTCAATGACAACTAATAGTATTAGTAATAGTTTAAAACCATGTGGATTAACACATCAACAGATTATGGTAATGAAATTAATAGGTCATAAAAAAAAGATTACTATTTCTCAATTATGTGAGGAAATGTCTTTAGCAAAAGGAACTGTTTCTGGAATTGTACAAAGGCTAGAAAATGCAGGGTACGTAAAAAAAATTAAAGATGATAAAGATAAAAGAAATACATATGTAGTTTTTTCAGAAAAAGGATTAGAGTTTGCTAAAGAATTTAGAACATCTATAAACAATACTTTTGATAAACTATTTGAAAGTTTAAGTATTGAAGAGCATAAAAAAATAGAAGAAGCTCTTAAATTATTATCTAAAAAAATGAAAGAGAGTGAAGAATAATGGATATAAAATTAATTTTTGCAATAATAACAATTACATTGGCATTAGTATTTTATACTACAGGTGTATTTGGGGAAAGAAAGTCTAAAATGCTTCAAAAAAAGCATGTGGTTATATTTTGGTTAGGGTTAGTATGTGATACAGTAGGTACATTAACCATGGGGCAGATAGCCAAATCTCAAACAAACAGCATCTCAACAATATCTCAAAACATACATGGCATTACAGGGGCTTTAGCTATAGTTCTAATGTTATTTCATGCTTTATGGGCAACATGGGTTTTATATAAGGATGATAAAGATAAAAAAGTATCATTTCATAAGTTTAGTATATTTGTTTGGTTAGTTTGGTTAGTACCTTATGTAGTAGGCATGGTTATTGGAATGAGTAATTAAGTGTACATATAGATGTTTAAAATAATTGATAAAATATAATTTTAAATTCAATGAAAACTATAATAACTAATATTAAAGCTAAGAATCAGATAAAGACAGGATTCTTAGCTTTAAATTTGTTAATACACAAAAAGCATTATTTTTAACTTATAGATAATAAATGTATAATAAACATATGTTTAAATTTATTGTAATAAATATAGGGGGAATTTATGAAAATACTAAGTGTAAAAGATGTGCATTACAAAAGAGAAAATACTAATATACTTAACGGAGTAACATTTAATGTGGAAAAAGGGGATTGTATATCGATTATAGGATCATCAGGAAGTGGAAAAAGTACATTGCTTAAAATTTGTGCGGATTTATTACCGATAAACAAAGGTGAATTATATTTTAAAGGAGAAATTTATTTAAATTATAATCCTTTAGAAATTAGAAAACAAATAAGTTATTGTGTTCAGTTACCATATTTGTTTGGCGTAAGTGTTTATGATAATTTAGAATTCCCATTTAAGGTGCGTAAAGAACCTTTTGATAGATATAGAGTTATAGAACTACTTAAAAAATTTAATCTAGAAGAAGAGTTTTTACAAAAAGATATAGTTAATTTATCTGGCGGAGAAAAGCAAAGGGTTTCAATTATAAGAAATTTAATTTATACACCAGAAATAGTGCTATTAGATGAAGCTACATCAGCTTTAGATAAAGAAAATTCTAAGTGTGTTGAAAATTACATTAAAGAATTAAATATTCAAGGAGTAACTGTTTTATGGGTTACTCACAATTTAGAACAAAGTACAAGCATTTTTAATAAAAGAATATTAGTTTCAGAAGGAAAAATAGATAGAATGGAGGTTATTAAATAATGAGTACAATGTCACTTATTATAGCATCATGTTTAGTTGCAATACCTATATTTATATCTTATAAAGAACACTTGAATTTAGAAAAAGAAATATTAGTAAGTATTTTAAGAGCAATCATTCAATTGGTTATAGTTGGATATATTTTAGATATAATTTTTGGTTTAGAAAAGCCAATGTTTACGATTTTGTTAATACTAATTATGATTATAAATGCAGCTGTAAACACTAAAAAAAGAGGAGCAGGAATAAATCATGTAGTTTTAATATCTTTTATATCCATGGTTTTAGGAACTATAGTAACTATTACTGTACTTGTAGCATCAAAAGCTATAGCATTTAGACCTAATGAAGTTATACCTATAGCAGGTATGGTAGTAAGTAATTCAATGGTGGCTATTGGATTAAGTTATAGAAATTTAATTAATTCTTTTAATCTAAAAAGAGTAGAGGTAGAAGTTAAATTATCCTTAGGTGCGGATATTAAAGAGGCATCTAGAGACATATTGAGAGAAAGCATAAAAATGGCGTTATCTCCAACCATTGATTCAGCTAAAACTTTAGGAATAGTTTCATTACCAGGAATGATGACTGGGCTTATTTTAGCAGGAACTGCTCCACTTATAGCAATTAAATTTCAAATAATGGTTACTTTTATGATTCTATCTTCATCATCAATAGCCACAATGATAGCTACATATATGAGTTATAAGGATTTCTTTAATGATAGAAAACAATTAAAGATATAGTTATAAAAAACTGTTTTAAAGGAAACTTAAAAAGTTACTTTAATACAGTTTTTCTATTATAATAAATTTAAAATTAGAATATAGTTTGATAAATAGAGTGCGTTAAGGTTTGCAAAATAAATTAAATAAATAGTTTAAAATAGTAAATATATGTTAATGATATAAATGAATATATATTATAAAGGGGATGAAGTCCATGAAAATAGTTGATTTAAGAAAATATGACTTCTACTTTGGAAATGTGACAAAAGCAAATGATAAAGAATTTATATTTGGACATATGAATAAAGAATGTGGAAATGTTTATCTTCATTTTTATAAATATGATTTGATTGAAGATAGTATTATAAAATTAAATAAACACGGTATACCTATGTATGATTTTACAACTACATTAAGTACTATTATAGAGGATGGATATATTTATACTAATGTTTTAGGCATGTCTAGTTACTATGATTTTTATAAAATTTCTATTCAAAATGGTACCGTAGAAAAGTTATACAGTTTTGATAAAAGTGGAATAATAAATATGTTAAATAGTAGATATGTTTTAGCTTATGGAGAAGAATATAAAGATGACGAGGATATGTATGAATCTATATATGAAGAAGATGGAATTTTATATTTAATAGATTTAATTGAAAAAAATACATATGTTATAAAAGATAATATAATTAGGCTTGAAGATGGAGGATATTTTAAAGTTTATAAGTATAACAATGAGGAATGGATAGTTTTTGAAACAGATCAAAACATAAATAATAATTCAGTAAAACTACATATTCATAAAGATGGTTATGGTGTTAGTTTAATGAGAGTAAAGGTAAGTCAATTAGTAAAAGATGTTAAAAATAATGAAGAGAGTTTAAACGTAATACCTATAATGGAATGTACAGAAAATGTTGGAGTAAGATTTTTAGAAATAGATAATGACAACATTTATTTTAAAGCTACTGATTTTAAAAATAATATTGAAAAAATTTATGAAATAAGTAAAGAAAAATTTCATATAAAGAAGATTAAAGAGTACGACTTTCAAGTAGATGAAGAAGGTAGAAAATCTGTAGTTTATGATATTAATAGTAAACAATTAATTTTTAATAGGTTAAAAGCAGAGAATGTTTTTTATTGTGAGAAAAATAATAAAAAAGTAGCATCTAAAGGGGAGAAAGAAGAGTTTATAAAAATTATAGATAATAATATGATATTAGAATCTGTATATGAAGATAAAATAAGAGTTATAAATTTAGATGATTTAAGTGAAAAAGAATATGAAAATAGTTATGAAGTAATAGGAAACAACCTTATACTATTTGAAATTATTTAAAACCAAATAACATGTTTTAAGGATAAAAGAAATATACTGTATTAAGTATATTTCTTTTATTTTGAGGTGATATTATGAAAAAAATAAATGTAAAATTAATTTTATGGATAGTATTTTGGATAATAGCAGGAGTGTTTGTATACACTGCTTATAATGTACTTATAGGTTTTACTATTTAAAAAATAGAATTATATATAATTAATTTTATGATATAATGTTTTAGATAATTTAATTAGTATATACGGAAGATGAGGAGTTGAACAAATGAAGAATAAGTGGAAATTTAGAACTATAGTAAGCTTGTTATTAGTGTTTTTAATAAGTTTTTTAATGATCGGTTGTGAAATAGAAGGGGATATTTCAGATAACAAAAATACTAAAGAAAATAATTTAGTTGTAAGTTTTATAGATGTAGGACAAGCAGACAGTATTCTAATACAATGTGGAAATGAGAATATGTTAATTGATGCAGGTAATAATGATGATGGAAAAATAGTAGAAAATCACTTGAAAAAGATGAATGTATCAAAAATAGATTATTTGGTAGGAACTCATCCACATGAAGATCATATAGGGGCGTTGGATTATGTGATAGATAATTTTAAAATTGGTACTGTTTATATGCCTAAAAAGACAGCTACAACTAAAACTTTTAAAGATGTTGTAAATTCTTTAAATAAAAAGGGATTAAAACCTATAGCACCTAAAGTAGGAGATACTTTTAATATAGGTTCAGCGAAAGCTACAATTATTGCACCAGCAGAAGATTATAAAGATGCTAATGAGTCTTCTATAGTTATAAAAATTCAATATGAAGATACAAGCTTTTTATTTGCTGGAGATGCAGAAACTCTTTCAGAAAATGATATGCTTAAAAGTGGAATAGATTTAAGTGCTGATGTTTTAAAGTTAGCACATCATGGATCACGCACTTCTTCTAGTGAGAAGTTTTTGGATAAGGTAAACCCTAAGTATGCAATTATAAGTTGTGAAAAAAACAATGATTATGGTCATCCACATATAGAAACTATAAATAAAATGAAAAATAGAAATATTGTATTACATAGAACAGATGAAGAAGGAACAATAATTGCCGTAAGTGATGGTAAAAATATTAGTTTTGATAAAGATAATGGAACTTATAATGAAGGTGAAAAAGTTAATATAGAACAAAATGATGAAAAAGATTTAGAGGAAGATAGTATATCAGAAAATAAAAATAAAGATGATATGAAAGTTTATTTTACTGAAAAAGGAAAATCATATCATTTAGATAAAGGTTGCTCTAGTCTTAAAAATAGTAAAAATATATTAATGGGAACATTAAAAGAAGCAAAAGATAAGGGTAAATCTGATCCCTGTGATAGATGCGCATTATAATATAAATAAAGAAACAGAATGACTTTTTATTTGTCATTCTGTTTCTTTATATTGAATCTTTATTATCTAATATTTTTTTTGTTTTAGTTTCTTTTGTAAAGTCCCAAATGTTAATAATTAAAACTTTAAATATATTATATATAGGTACTGCAACAAATGCTGCAAAAAATCCTCCGAAATATACACTAGCAGTAATAACAATTATAGTTGTTAAAGGATACATGTTAAGTTGGTTTCCTGTTATATTAGGAGTTATAACATTTCCTTCTAATTGTTGAACAATTATTGCTAATAATATTACTTTTATAACCATAGGGAAACCCATACCTAATGCTAAGATTAGTGCTGGAAATACTCCAAGTACTGCACCTAAAAAAGGTATAAATGAGGTTATAAATGAAAAGAAAGATAATACGAAAGCGTTAGGCATTCCAAGTATTAAATAACCAATAAACATTAAACTGCCCAGTATAAATGCTACCATTACTTGAGCAGAAATATATTGTTTTAAAACAGTATCAATGTCTTTAAGAATTTTTATGATAAATGTTTTAGATTTGCTAGGTAGAAAATTACAAAGGGAATTATATATCTTATATTCATCTTTTAATATGTAAAACATTATTATAGGGATTAATATAAGTTGTGCAAAAAAGTTACCTACAGATCCGACTACAGAAAATGCACCCATACTAATATCTAAAAATGAAGTTGTTATAAATGATGATAATCTACTTAACATATCATTAAATTTAAGAAAATCATTTAATTGTGGAAATAAATAGCTGTATTTATTAGCTAAATTTTCCAAGGTTTGATTTAAAGATTCTATTAGTGAAACTCCCTCATTAGCTACGACTGAACCTGTAAATATACTCATCATAACAATTAAAACTATTATGGAAACTATAGTTATAATAGTTGCTAAAACATTAGGTACATTATGAGCTTTTAAAAATCTATTTATTGGTCTTAGAATATAGTAAAGGAATATAGCTAATATCATAGGTATAAGCATAGCATCCTTTAAGCTTACAAGTGGAGTTAATATGAAATTAACTTTCGTTAATAAAAATATACCTAATAATACTAAATTTAAAATTACTAGATAATATATAGGTTTTTTATTTACCAATATGTACACCTCCTTATAAAGTTTATTAGATAAATATAGAGAAACAATCTCACATTTAAATTTATTCAATAATTTTAAAATATTTTCATACAAAATGTAGTGTTGAATTTCAGGCGTTTCCGAGGATGTTTCACTATTTTGAATATCCAAGCTTTCAAATAATTATTTTAAAAGTAATTTTGTAAGCGAATATTATACCAATTATAGCAAAAGCTTTTTATAATTTAAACTGCTTTTAAGTTATAAAAGTTATTTATCTTTAAAAATTAATTATTTTAAGGATAAATAACTCTTATAATTAATTAAAACATATCCTTTTTATTGAAAAGTAGTGCTACACATACAGTAATAACTAATATTATTAATACAGTAATAAAAAAACCAAATTTACCATCAGTGAAAGGAATTCCACTAACATTCATACCAAATACACCAGAAATAAGAGTTGGTATAGAAAGTACAATTGTAACAGATGTTAAAAATTTCATAACCATATTTTGATTGTTAGAAATAATAGAAGCAAAAGTTTCTGTGGTACTACTTAAAACATCACTATATATGTTACACATTTCAATTGCCTGACGGGTTTCTATTATTACATCTTCTAATAAATCAGTATCTTCATCATATTTTTTTAGCATTTCTAATTTAAGTAACTTTTGTAATGTAGCCTCATTAGATTTTAAAGATGTTGAAAAATATACTAGTGATTTTTGTAAAGATAAAAGTTGAAAAAGTTCCCTATTTCTTATTGATTTATAAAGACTCTTTTCTACTAACAGGCTCTTTTTATTTATTTGTCTTAAATATAATAAGAAATATTTAGCTGCTCTAAATAAAATTTGCAACATAAATCTTGAACGTTTAAAGGAATAAAAAGATTGTATTTTTCCTTTTTCAAAATCACATATTATATTACTGTCTTTAAGAGATACAGTTACTATATTATCTTTTGAATGTATGATTGCCAAAGGATAAGTATCATAAGTTAATGAGTTATCATCTATATCAGTAATAGGAATATCAATAATAACTAAAATACAACCATCTTCAATTTCAATACGAGAGCCTTCTTCTTCATCTAACGCTGCTTTTAAAAAATCTAATGGAATATTAAGTTTATTAGATACAAAATGAGCTTCTTCATCAGTTGGATTAATCATATTAATCCAGCATCCATTTTGAATAGTATTTATTTTATTTAAATTACCGCTAAGCTCACTTTTGTAAATTGAAAGCATAAATTAACACCTCATTATTAAGAGCCTAGGAAAATTATATACTTTTATTATATTATTGACAATAATTACTCAATAAATCATAATAATTATTATTATAATAAATATACATATATATATATGTATATAGGGATATAAGTTTAAAGGACAAATTATAAATTAAAATTTTTATTTAAATTAACAATAATAAAAAATAGTTACTAATATAGTTTTTTATTTATATAAAGATTTCTAGAGTGATAAAGGTATATAATAGAACTTTAGATCAGAGCCTTATATACGTAGTTTTTCATGTTTACTAATTAATTAAATGGAGGCTTAGATGAGCATTATTCAACTTGTGTGGATAGCCATTGCTGTTGGATTAGATGCATCAGCAGTAGCATTTGGAATTGGTTTAAATGAGAAGGTAGAAATGAAAGATAAATGCTGTTTAACATTATCCTTTGGGTTCTTTCAGTTCTTATTTTCTTTTATAGGTGGAAGCCTTGGAAAAACTTTTTCAGATAATATAATAACAGTACCAACTATTATAAGTGGAATGGTTATAGCTATAGTTGGTATAATGATGATTAAAGAGGGCATGGAAAACCAAGGAGAATATCCACTACTAAGTGGAAAAATATACTTTATAATTGGAATATCAGTGAGTATAGATGCAATGGTTGTAGGTTTTATAACCTTAATAAATATTACTTATGGTATTTTAATGATATATAGTTTAATTATTGGAAGCATTGCTTTAATTATGAGTATAATATCCTTCATAATTTCAAAATATTTAGGCAGAATAAATTTAATAGGTAAATATGCAAACTATATAGGTGGGGTGATATTAATTTTATTTGGATTAAAGATGATTTTTTTATAAGAGAGGATGAAAAGAATGATTAATGAATTAAAAGGATTAAAATCTTATTCAGCATTTAAGTTTTTTAAAGAAATGAATGAAATTCCAAGAGGGTCTGGTAATGAAAAAGCAGTAAGTGATTGGCTTGTAAAATTTGCAAAAGAGAGAAATTTAGAAGTTATTCAAGATGATGCTCTAAATATAATAATTAAAAAACCAGCTACAAAAGGATATGAGAATTCAAAAGGAATAATACTTCAAGGTCATATGGATATGGTTTGTGAAAAAAATAAATCTACAGAACATGACTTTGAAAAAGACCCTATCGCTTTTATTGTTGAAGGAGATATATTAAAAGCAGATGGAACTACATTGGGGGCAGATAATGGAATTGCAGTAGCTTTTGGGTTAGCAATATTAGATTCAAATGAAATACAACATCCACCAATAGAATTAGTAGTAACTACAGAAGAAGAAACCGGCATGGGCGGTGCTATGAGTTTAAATCCTGAAAATTTAGATGGAAGAACACTTATAAATATAGATTCAGAAGAAGAAGGTAAATTTTTAGTAAGTTGTTCAGGTGGTGTTAGAGTAGATATTTCAATACCAGTTAAAAAAGAAGAATTATGTAGTGAGAAAGAATTGCTGAAATTATCTGTAAAAGGATTAAAAGGCGGACACTCTGGAATGGAGATTAATAAAGAAAGAGGAAATTCTAATAAATTAATAGGAAGATTTTTAATGGATTTAAATTCTATTATAGATTTCAAATTGGCTGATATAAATGGTGGAGCTAAGATGAATGCTATTCCAAGAGAGGCAGAAGCAATTATAGAAGTTTCTAAAGAAGATATATCTAAAATAGAAGTTAAAGTTTCAGAATGGCTTAAAATATTTAAAAATGAATTCCAAGGAATAGATGATGATATAGAATTAACTTGTGAAAAAGCTAAAGAAAATATAGAAAAAGTTTTTGATTTAAGTTCAACAATGCAAGTATTAAGAATGTTATTTTTAATTCCTAATGGGGTTAAAACAATGAGTATGGCTATAGAAGGTCTTGTTCAGAGTTCAACAAATATAGGTGTTGTTACAACTGAAAACAACTCTGTTAAATTTGACAGCGCTGTAAGAAGTTCTGTTAAATCATTAAAAAAAGCTATATGTGATGAAATGATAGTTTTAACAGAAATGTTAGGTGGAACTATTGATTTTCAAGCAGATTATCCAGAATGGCAATATAAATCAAAATCAGCAATAAGAAATATATTTACAAAAGTATATAAAGAAATGTTTAATAAAGAAGCAGAAATAACAGCAATACATGCTGGGCTTGAATGTGGACTAATAGGAGATAAATTTAATGGAGAATTAGACCAGATTTCTTTTGGACCAAATATATTTGATGTGCATACACCAGGTGAACATTTAATTATATCTTCAACAGAAAGAATGTTTAATTTCTTAGTGGAAGTATTAAAAGAAGCAAAATAATTATAAATTATATAAAGTAAATTGTATTTATCTAAGATAAAATTGAATATTGAAAATGTTGAATTTAATTTAATTTTTCTTATATTTTTTAATAATTTTAAAATAAGGTTAATAAACTTTTTTGTGATAAAATAAGTTAGAATTTCATTATTAAAATTCTAACTTTTAATTAAAAAAGATAATGGTTTAAACTATTATCTTTTTTAGTTAGTGGAGTTTTATAAATTATTAAAAAATATAGGAGGTATTTTTATGGTAAATATTTTATATGGATTAATTGCTATAATTTTATTATTAGGTTTAGCTGTTTTATTTTCAAATAATAGAAAAGCGATAAAATATAAAATAATTATTCCAGGAATTTTAGTTCAAGTGTTTTTAGCAATTTTTGTATTAAAAGTGTCAATAGGGCAAAAGATTTTAATGGCAATAGCAAATGGACTAAATAGTATATTTAACAATGGATTTGAGGGAATAAAATTTGTATTTGGAGATTTATCTTTAGGATTTGTATTCGCCATTAATGTATTAGGACTAATAGTATTTACTTCAGCACTAGTTTCTTTATTATATTATCTTAAAATTCTACCAATTATAGTTAATATAGTTGGTAAAGCAGTATCAAAAATTATGGGTACAACTTTAGGTGAAAGCTTCAATGCAGTAGGTAATATATTTTTAGGTGGTACAGAAGCACCTATACTTATAAAACCTTACTTGAAATCTATGACTAAATCTGAATTGTTTGCTGTAATGGCAGCTGGATTTGGTAGTGCATCAGCAGCTATACTTGGAGGATATTCTATGATGGGGATAGATTCGAAATATCTTCTTATAGCTATATTTTCTGTTCCTTTCAGTACTCTTATGGTTTCCAAAATATTATATCCAGAAGCAGAAGATATTGAGATTAAGGATGTAAAAATAGAAAACAGTACAGCAAAAAATGTATTTGATGCGATAGGTGAAGGAACCGGTCAAGGATTACAATTAGCATTAAATGTTGGTGCTAGTCTTATAGCTTTTATAGGATTAATGGCATTAATAAATAGTGTTTTAGGATTTGTGGGATTAAGTATAACATCTATATTAGGATTTTTATTAAGACCTTTAAGTATATTGTTTCACATTCCTTCAAGTGAAGCAGCAAGCTTTGCTTCTTTAATTGGGACTAAAATGGCAGTAAATGAATTTGTTGCATTTAGTGATATGTCAGCTATAATAAATACACTTTCACCAAGAACTATAGCTGTATTGTCTGTTGCATTATGCAATTTTGCTAATTTATCATCTATAGGTATCCAAATTGGAGGATTTTCAATCTTAGCACCTGAAAGAAGAGAAGAAGTTACAAAAAATGGATTAAGAGCGTTGCTTTCGGGAACTATATCTACATTAATAACTGCATCTATAATAGGAATGATAGTATAAGTACATATAATAATAACTGTTTTAAAGTAGAGTATACAATTCTATTTTGAAACAGTTTTTTATTGATATTTTTTATTACAAAGAAACATAATAATTTATAATTATGGAATTTGTTGTTTAGTTAGAGAAAGATGTGTAAAATATATTAATGAATATAAGTTATAACCTTATATAATGTAAAATAATATATTAATGACCTTTGATGTTTTGTGCAATGTATGTTCAAGAGTATATATTAAGGTATTGATAATTTTTATTTACACAAATATAATTGGAAATTTTCAACTGTTATTTTTTTAATATGTCTAAAATGATATAATTATTGTAAGTATATTAGTTAAATAATATATTTAAAAAAGAATTAAGGTGATATGTTGGATGTATGTAAAAATCTTAAAGAAAAGAATTTAAAAGTTACAAAGGCTAGAGTTAGTATATTAGAGTTGCTTTTTAAATCAGATAAATGTTTATCAGCTAATGAAATATGGGAGAATATTAGAAAAACATTAATAGGTATAGATTTATCAACTGTATACAGAAATTTAGATGTATTAGTAAATAAAAATATAATTGAAAAGGATATTTTAGATAATAATATATATGTTTATTCTATTCAAGAGGATATTCATATGCATACTATAATTTGTGAGAGATGTAATAAAGCTTTTGAGATTGAATGTCCTATGCCGAAGCTTAGAGAATACATTAGATTAAAAACAGGTGTAATAATTACAGATCAATGTATAGATGTGAAAAATGGAATATGTAAAGAATGCAATAAAATAAGTGAAAAGTAAAAAATTACTTAAGGAAGATAGTATTGCACTATCTTCCATATACCATTTTTATTTAGTTGAAGTTCTAGTTTATATTCAACAATGTTATAAGGTGCTTTATTAATGATTCCAGTTACTTTAACAATTGCAATATGATTGTCTATAAACTCTATAGTGGAACTTTCAAGTTTGAATAGTTTATATTTATTAAACAGACCTTTAGTGGTATATTTTTTTATGGCGTAGTTTATATCTTTGCAATTATTTTCACAATAATTATTATAAATAGTTAATGAAAGAACTAGGATTACAATTAAAAATAATGTTATAAATATATATTTATTTAATTTATAGCTTTTATTAAATTTGAGACGTATAAAAATCACCTCTAATATAATTTTTACATTAAATATAATATTAAATATAATACAAAATATGCATAAAGGAAGGTATTTTAAATGGAATTTTCATCTTTAGTACTTATGGAAAGAGAAAAAGAAACAAATTATCTAGTTAAGGAATTAGGAAGTTATGAAGTAGGGGAAGGGGCTGAGTATGTTACTAAATTATTTTATGATGGTGATGCAATAAATTTATACTTTGATACCCAAAAGGATGTAGAAGAATGGGAATACACAGCAATATATGATGTTTTTGATGAAGATAAATTTGAAGAAAAAGGGTTCAATATAGATGTGTATGATGAAGAATATAACCCTACATGGATAATTAAATTTCAATATGATGAAGAACATACAGTAATAAAAGAAAAATTAGAAACAATATGTTTATTAATAAAACAGGAAATGGAAAGGGCTTTTAATGAAATAAAAAATATGAAAATAGATTAAAAATAAATTTAAAGGTGTTAGGGTAGGGGAAAGATGCGTTTAGAGTATATTGGAAATGTAACCGACTCGGAGATTTTAGGTAAAACTGTATTTGATAATGATGGTAGAATACTATTAAAATCTGGAGTTAAATTGACAAAGAGATACATAAAGAATCTTGAAAAATTAGGAGTTTATTATATATATATTGAAGATAAAAGATTAGATGATGTGGATGTTGAGGATTATAAATTAAATGTATTAAAGCAAGACACAGTCAAATCTTTGAATAAAGTTATGAACAATGTAGGAATGTTTAATAAGACAACCACAAAAGAATATTTAAATAGAGTGACAGATTTAATTAATTATATATTAGATGATGGGGATATAAATAAAAGTTTATTTGATGTTAAGACCTATGATAACTACACTATGATACATAGTGTAGATACTGGTGTAATGGCGGCATTTATGGGAATTGGCATCGGCCTTAAGAAAAATGAATTAAATGATTTAGTAGTAGGTGGTATACTTCATGATGTTGGAAAAGTAAAAGTTCCAATATCAGTAATAGATAAGAAAGGTCCTTTAACTCCAAAAGAATTTGAAGAAATAAAAAAACATCCATTATATGGTATAGAAATTCTGGAAAAAAATATAGCTATACCAGAAAGTGCATTAAAAATCGTAGAGCAACATCATGAAAAAGTTAATGGAAAAGGTTATCCATATGGATTGAGAGATTTACAAATAAATAAAAAAGCTAAAATTGTATCTGTATGCGATGTTTATGATGCTGTAAGTAGTGATAGAAGCTATAGAAAAAGATTTTCACCTAAGGATGCATATGAACTTATATTATCTGATTCTGGAAGAAGTTTTGATGAAGAAGTTGTAAGATGTTTTAGAAAGGTATTTTCTGTTTATCCATTAGGGAGTTGTGTTAAATTATCTGATGGAAGAGAAGGATATGTAATAAAACAAAATGAAAATTTTCCTGATAGGCCAATTATTAGGATATTATATGATTATAAAACAAGAATGCCAATTAAATTTTATGAAATTAATTTATTAAAAGAACTAAATTTAGTTATTGTATCTGTGGTTTAGTTATGATGTTTTATTGAAAAACATTTATACAATGAGTTGACTATAATATCAAAATTTAGGAGTGAGTATATGAAAATAAACAAGGAACAGGTCCTAGAAAATTTTAAAAAGGGTCCTAGTGTAACATATTTATTAATAATGATAAACATTATTATGTATCTTATCACTGCATTTACATCTTTTTATTATTTTCATGGTGGTATATTAAATATAGATACAAGAGCAATTATTGTACTTGGTGGTATGGTGAACATTTTGGTTAAAAACGGAGAATATTATAGACTGTTTACTGCTGGATTTTTACATGCATCAGTATTACATTTAACATTAAATATGATTGCATTGAATGCTATAGGAAGTATTGTTGAAAAAATATTAGGAAAAGGTAAATTTATAATAGTATATATTTTATCTTTGATTTTTGCTTCATATGGAAGTTATGTAGTTGCTAATGTAAAACTTGGAATAGGTATATCAGTAGGTGCGTCTGGAGCTATATTTGGACTTTTAGGTTCTTTATTAATTATTGTATTTTTAAATAAGAAAGTCTTTGGGAAAACTGTATTGAGGGGAATAACAGAAGTAATAGTTGTAAATTTATTAATAGGTTTTTTTGTTCCCAATATAGATATAACAGCTCATGTGATAGGTGGTATTGCTGGAGCTATAATAACTTTTTTAATAATTATCATTGAAAGAAAAAAGTTAAGAAAACAATAATAAAATAATTGTTAGACATAATATATTAGACAATAAAAGATAGTAGAGTTACTGCTATCTTTTACTATTTTAAATTTGTTAAATATGTATGATATGAGTAGGGGAATGGTATGCGTTTTGAGTTAATAACCAATGTGAAAGAAAATGAAATATTAGGGAAAAGCATATTGGATACAAGTGGAAGAATTTTATTAAAATCAGGGGTAAAACTAACAAATCAATATATAAGTAGACTTGAATCTTTAGGAGTTATATATATATATGTAAAAGATGAAAGGTTAGAAGATATAGAAATAGAAGATACAATGTTGTGTGGGTTAAAACAAGATATAATTAAGTGTTTAGGGAAGGTTATGAAAAATGTTGGATCATTAACCCAAACACATGTCAAAGAATATGTTGCAAGTGTTAAAGAAATGATAGACTATATAGTTGAATTGAAAGATATAAATAAGAGTTTATATGAAATAAAGACACATGATAATTATACTATGCTACATAGTGTAGATACAGGTGCTAATGCTGCATTTATGGGGCTAGCATTTAGAATGAATAGGGATATGTTAAATGAATTAGTTATAGGAAGCACATTACATGATATAGGAAAAGTAAAGGTTCCTATAAATATAATAGATAAAAAAGGTCCATTAACAAAGGAAGAATTTGATGAAATAAAAAAGCATCCTATATATGGTGGAGAAGCTATAAAAAAAAGTTTTAATATATCCAATTCAGCGCTAAGAGTTATATTAGAACATCATGAAAAAATAGATGGATCAGGATATCCATATGGGTTAAAAGATGAACAAATAAGTATATACAGCAAAATAACAGCAGTTTGTGATGTGTTTGATGCGCTGACTAGTGATAGAAGTTATAGAAAAAAATTTAATCCAGCAGATGCTTATGAAATGATATTATCAGGATCAGGAACAAGTTTTGATAAAGAGGTTGTTAAGAAATTTAAAAATGTATTTTCTATTTATCCTTTAGGTTGTAGAGTAAAACTTTCTAATGGTTATAGCGGATTTGTAGTAAGACAAAACCAGGGGTTTCCGGATAGACCAATAATAAGAGTTATGTGTGACAATAATGAAAAAATGTTAGGAAGTTATTATGAAATAAATTTATTAAAGAAAACTGATGTAATTATTATTGGAGCTTTTATTTAAATATATTAAAATAACATATAGAAAATGTTATAAGTAAGGAGCTAGAATATGGCAAAAGTAAAAAAAGTATATGCAATTAAACATGGATATGATAACTTGAAAAATTGTGAAGTGAAAAATATCATAGTAGATAATTGGAATGAATGTTCAAGGTTAATAAAAGGGGTAAAGGGAGCACAGTATAAGAGTTTTGAAATATTACAAGAAGCAAAAGATTATTTGAGTAATGATAAAAGACTTTTAAAAAAAGGTTTAGATAATTACCCAATGGATATATTACATATATATGTAGACGGAAGTTATAATTCAAGTAATGAAAAGTTTTCTTATGGTTTAGTAGCAGTTAAGGATGATGTTATAGAATATATGGAAAGTGGTGCATCAAATGATACATCTCAAAAACAAATAAGACAAATTGCAGGAGAATTAAAGGCTACTATACAAGCAGTTGAATATGCTAAATCAAAGGGAGAGAAAAAAATAGTTATATTTCATGATTATGAGGGAATATATCATCATGCATTAGGAACCTGGGAAAGAAAAGATGTATCGTCTAAAAAGTACTATGAAACTATAAACAAATATATTAATGAAGATAAAATAGAAATTATATTTGTAAAAGTTGATAGCCATACAGGGGATATATACAATGAAATAACTGATAGCATAGCTAAAAAAGCAATTGGAGTGCCATTAACTGATGCAGTAAATAAATATATAAAAGAAAATGAAATAGTTGTAAATGGAATAGAAGAGGAAATAAAATTAAAAGGAATAGTTAATGAAAAGTATTATTCCAACGTAAAAAATATTAAAGAATCATCTAAAGAAAATAAGGTAGAAATAGAAAATCTAATCGATGTGTTGGATAAAAATGAGTTGAAAGTTAGAAAAAATGAAATAAAAGAAAATTATTTTAATTTAGGTGAAGATAAATTAAAGTCAAAACTTAATAGGTTAAAAAAACAAGAGTTAATTGATTTACTAATAGAATTTGTTAAATTAGATAACGAATAATAAAGTTATAAGGGGATAGGAATACATGAATAATATAGATTTAAAAAAGTTGATGGAAAAAATAATTAATGAAGAAAATATAGTTATATTAGATGTTAGAAGCAAAGTTCAATATAATGAAGGTCATATTAAAGGAGCTATAAATATTCCTATGTCTAATTTAGCAATAGAGATGGACGATTTAGATATGAATAAGGAAATTATAGTTTATTGCAATAGTGGAAAAGTTAGTATAGGAGCAACACTTTTTCTTTTAGATAAAGGATTCAATGTAAAAAATTTAAAAGGTGGATTTGAAGAGTATAAAAATTACCAATTAAACATTACATAAAGAGACTAATTTATACTGGATTTAATGAACTAGGATATTATTAATTTTAAATTTTATTTATCTAGGAATTAATTTGATAAAATTGTACAAAATAGTACTATTAGATTTAATATGTATTAAATTTTTTAGGAGGGATAAAATTGAAATTAATAAGAGTGATGGCAAAAATGGTTTTAACTGCAACAGTGATTATGGTAGCTATAGAATCTATGAAACCTAATATAAATAGAAGAACAAAGAGAAGAATAAAAAGATGTATGAAAGTTACCAAAAGTATGATTGATACATTTTATAGTAATGCTATGTTATTATTGGATTAAAATATCATATTTAATAAAAATACTTTTAAATTTTAAATTTAAAAGTATTTTTAATTTTAAGCATATTAACAAAAAGTTAATAAAATAGTTTATAATAATAAATATAGTAAATAAATTATAATTTAATTATAATTTACAAAAAAATATAAAAAAAACTAAAAATTTAGTATAATTAATTTGAGAATCTTAAAAATGGATACAATATTTTGTGTTACTATAATATTTTATGTAATAAATACTTTATTTTTAATATATTTATTTCATAAAATAATAATTTATCTATAAATTTTATGAAAAAATCAGATGTTTCTTTATAAAAATATAAATTTAAAGAATAAGTTCAGAAAATCTACAAAAATTGTTAAAATTTCTATATATTCTTAGGAAATCTTTTATACATATGTTATAATTAAATATGAAAATTTATAAAATTCAATAAATTATAAAATTGATATAAAATAACTAAAAATTATGTTAATAATGGTCAATTAACAATAATAAATTACTTGTAAAGGGTGCGTGATTTATGAAGATATTATCTTTGGGAGAGAAAGTTAAACTTAGAAGAAAACAGCTAGATTTAACATTAAAGAACTTAGCAGGGGATAGAATAACTGCAGGACAAATAAGTTTAGTAGAATCAGGAAAGTCTAATCCAAGTATGGATTTATTAGAATATTTAGCAAGTGCTTTAGATGTAACAGTAGAGTATTTAATGGAAACAGAGGAAACACAAGCTCAAAAAATATGTACCTATTATGAAAATATAGCTGAGTCTAAAATATTAATTGGAGAATTAGAAGAGGCTCAAAATCATATAGAAATATCTATAAAATATGCAGAAGAATATAAATTAGAAATGCAAAAAGGAAAAAATTTATATTTAAAAGGTCTAATTCATACTAAAAAGGGTGAGTATGATAAAGCTCAAGAAGATTTGCTTACTTCAAATAATATTTTTATAAAAAATAATTCAGTAGATAACATAATAGCTACATTCATATTATTAGGTAAAATAACTTTAGAATTAAAGGCGTATCATTCAGCTTATAGTTATTTTCAACAGGCAGAAAAGGTATATGAAGATAGTAATATAGGTGATGATTTTTTAATTGGAGAGATTAATTATTATATATCATTGACATACTTTAAAATAGGAGAAATGGACAAGTCTTATGAATATGCTTTAAGAGCTGAAGAAACATTTAAAAATTTAGATAATAAGAAAAAGTATGGTAAAAAAATGTTAGAGTTAGCACAACAATATTGTGAAAAAAATAATATTAATGAGGCTATTAAATATTCAGAGTATAGTTTAAAAATATTTAGCGGGCTAAAGGATAATTATTACTTTTCAAAAATAGAAAATAATTTAGGAAAGATATTTTCAGATTTCAATAGTTTAGAACAATCTTTTGATCATTTATATAGAGCAAAAGATATGAGAGAAAAGACTAAGGATTCTAAAATAATAGAAACGCTATGCAATATTTGTGATAATTATATAAAATTAAAAAATGAAACTAAAGCAAAAGAAACTTTAGATGAAATATTAATGCACATAGAAAAGGGTGAAGAAAAATCTTTATGTGATTACTACTTATTAAAATATAAGGTGGAATTATTAGAGGGAAAATTAGAAAGCGCAGAAAATACATTAATTCAAACTCTTAATTATGTAAAGAAATTAAACTTCTTAAAAGAATATGCAGAGATATCTTTAATATTAGGAAAATTTTATGTGGATAATGGTCGAGAAAATGAAGCTGAAAAATGCTTAAATGATGGTATAAAAGTTTTAAATGAATTAAATTTTTTAGAGAATTAGTGAGTAGGTGAGAAGATGACATCAGAAATATTATCTATAGGGGAAAAAATAAAAAGGTCAAGAATATATAAAGGGTTAACTTTAAAAGAAATTTGTGAAGAAAAAATTTCAGTTTCTAAAATGAGTTGTATAGAAAATAATAAAGTAGATGCTGAAGACTGGATATTGGAATATATAAGCGAAAAATTAGAATTAGATATTAATTATTTAAAGCATGATGTAAAAAAACAATTAATAGACAATATTGAAGTTTTTCGAAGATGTAAAGAAACTAATAGTTATTATGATGATTATTTTGAAGATGTTGAATATAATTTAGAGTATGCTGAAAAATATTCTTATTATGAATTATGTTGTGAAATAATGCATTTATTTTTTTCTGCGCATATATTTAAACGTAACTTTGATGAATTAAGAAAACTTATACCACGATATTATGATTTTTGTAAAAGAGCGCATAATGAATTATATCAACTAAAATATTATGTTGATGTAGGTGTGTATTTATCTCTAAATGGAGAACAAAGACAAGCTATAAGTTATTATAATAGTGTAAGAAATAGATTAAAAGAATTAAATGTAGAAGATAAACTAGAACTTATAAGAACAACTTATAATGAAGGCTCAGCGTATATGATGCTAGGTGAATATGAAAAGGCATCAGAAATTTGTGAAGAACTAAAATCTATGATTAAGTATTGCGAAAATGAAAAAATTGAAGGAGCAATATATAATTTATGTAGTTTATTAGCATTACATTTAGAAAATTATGATGAATTTGAGGCATATAAAAATAAAGTTTTTAAGCTTTATAAAAATGATTGTGAGAAATATGCTAGTTGTTTGCATAATTTTGGAGAGGTTTTAATAAGAAATAAAAAAATAGATTTAGGAGAAAATTGTATTAGGGAAAGTTTGAAAATATTTCCAAGAGAGAATAAAGAAAAGTTATGTATATTTTTGATAGCAAATTTAGAAGCATTAATTGAAAATAAAATGTTAGGATTGGCAAAAGAAGTTTCAAATGAACTTTTAACTTATGCTATAAACTTAGACAGTTCTAAATTTATAGAGAGTGCATATTATTATAAAGCTATATTATTGCAATTAGAAGGAGACTATGCTGCTTCAGAAACATATATGAATTTATCATTAGATGCGTTATTGAAGTGTGGGTATAAAGATAAAATATACAAACGATATTTGCAAATGGGAAATATGTATCATAAATTAGGAGAAGTATCAGAAGCAATAAAATTTTTAAATTTAGCAATGCAATTAGAAAAAAAAATTTAATTAGAAAAAGCTATGAAATTAATTTAATTTCATAGCTTTTTATTATTTATTTAATTCTCTATCAATAATAAATTTTTTAGCTTTAATTTCGAAAGTATCATCTAATTTTGTTAAAGCTACTTCTGCATCTTTATATTTATTAGCTAAAGCAATTTTAAGTAGTCTGTCTGCAAGTTCAGGATTTTTTGATAATAAACTACCATGGAAGTAAGTGCAATATGTGTTTTTATAGATGCAACCTTCTTTTTTGTCATCACCATTATTACCATAACCAGCTTTTACTGAACCAAGCGGCTTTAATCCATTTGTATAAGTTCTTCCTGAGTGATTCTCAAATCCTACATAAGTTTCATCAAATTCTTCATTATATATAACTGTATTGCCTATAAATCTCGTATTACCAGCTTCTGTATATATATCTAGAGCACCTAGACCTTCTAATTTTTCACCTTCAGGTGTTGTATAATATTTACCTAAAAGTTGATAGCCACCACAAATACATAAGAATACTTTACCATTTTCTATATAAGACTTAATACTATCTTTTTTATAATTAATTAAATCGTTGGATACAATTGATTGTTCATAGTCTTGACCACCGCCAAAAAATACTATATCATATTTATCTTCATCAAATTCATCTCCAACAGAAACATTTATTATGTTAACTTTTATGTTTCTTTCATTAGCTCTATGCTTTAAAATTAAAACATTACCAACATCACCATAAACATTCAACAAATCAGGATATAAATGACATATATTTAGTTCCATTAAATCACCTTGCCTTACCATATTTTATCGATATAACCTTTGCTATGAAGAGTTTTTCTTATATTAAGCATAGCTGTGTAAGTAGCTAAAATATAAGTAGTTTCAGTATCTGAAGATTTTATATGTTCTATTAATGTATCTCCATCATCGCATAATGTAAATTTATTAGTATCAAATCCAGCTATTTTTAATCTTACAGCCATATCATATAATCTAGTTCCAGAAATTAAGATATTATTTATAGCTAATTCATTTAATTTTTCAAAGTTTACATCCCATATCCAAGAAACATCTCGACCATCTGCATATTTATCATTAAGCAACAAAGCAAGATTAATTTTCTTTTTGTCTAACATTATTGTATTTACTGCTTGATCATATCCAGCAGGATTTTTAACTAAAATTATTTTAACTTCTTTTCCATCTATGTTTATTGTTTCTTGTCTTCCAAAACTTGTAGATTGATTTTCAAGGGAAGAAAATATAACTTTATCAGATATACCTAATTCTTTTCCTATAGAATAAGCACATAGACCATTATAAATATTATATTCTCCAGCTTGATTTATAGTAAGTTGATTAGTATTTACAATGACTGTAGAGCCTTTTGGACTTAGATCTAACACTTCTTCAACTTTATATTTTAATTCAGGACGTTTATATCCGCAATTTTCACAGTAGTAATATCCTAAATGATTATAAGTTACAAATTCATATTTATAAGGTGACTTACAACATTTACAAAATTTATTATCGGAGTTCATAGAAATAGTTGTATCTTTATTTATAGGAATTTCAAAACCATAATAAACAACGGTATTTTTTACATCTAATTTTCCAAAGAGAGATTCATCACCATTTAATACTAAAGTAGTATTAGGGGTCTTCTCAACACCGTTAAATATTTTAGAAAATGTAGTATGGATTTCACCGTATCTATCTAATTGATCTCTAAATAGATTAGTTACAGTTATAATTTTAGGTTTGACATCTTCAGTTACTATTGGCACATAAGCTTCATCAACTTCGATAACAGCATATTTACCTTTATTGTTTTTAAAGAATTTATAATTATCAATAAAACAAGATGTAATTCCAGCAACCATGTTAGCACCTGTACTATTAGTTATAACATGATTGTTATCACCTTTTATTATGTTATAAATCATATTAGTAGTTGTTGTTTTACCATTTGTGCCAGTAACTAGTATAACAGTATAGTCCTTAGCCACTGTTTTTAAAATATGTTTGTCAAACTTTAATGCAACTGCCCCTGGAAAGTTTGAACCACCTTTAGAAAGCAATTTAGAAAGAAATTTAGCGGTTTTCGCTGTAATTATACTTAAAAAAGAATTAATCTTAATTTTCAACACTCCCTTAACTTAAATTATCTTTAGATTACAAATTATATTTGTCTTTTAGAATATACTATTTTAAAAAATATGTAAATAATAAAATGTGAAATTTTAAAATAAAATACTAATAATTGATAATTAAATTATATATACGAGTATTATAACATTTTATAAAAAGCTTTTCTATACTACGAAGTTTTTGAAAATATTTAATAACAATCAAAAAAGAATAAAAACACAACTGATGAATTATTATGGAAAGTTAAACAAGTGGATTTTTTTATGTAGCTTTGGTAAAATAATGTTGATTTAATCTTTATAAGGAGGTTTTTTATGAGTAAAAAGCTATATGGCAATAAAAATATGCTACTCGTTGCTATAATAGGCCTATTAGCTATATTAATCGTATTAATTGTAAAAAATAAAACCGATTTAAAAAAATATAGTGAAAAAGGAAATGAATATTTTTATTCATCTAACTTTGAAGAATCCATAAAAGTTTATGAGTCAATAAATAAAACTGATAAAAGATCAGCAATTTGGCCAGCAAAAATAAGTGAGTTATATTTACTACAAGATGATAATGAAAATGCAGAAAAATACATGAAAATTTCAATGGAAAAAGAAGATAAAAATGGAGAAGCTCACTCAATTTTATTAAATAATGAATTTTTAAATTTAAAAGAAAAATTTGTTGAAAATAGAATTAATGAAGATGACTATACAAAAATTTATCAACATGTAAAAGAAGCGTTAGATATGTATCCTGAAAATAATGAGATAAAAAGAATAGCTTTTGCTATATACTTATTCCATGGAGATGGGACAAATGCAAAAAAAATATTAGATAGTTATGCTACTAAAAATTTTACAGCATCTGAACTTTGCGATAAGGCTATGATGTATTTTCAAATGAATGATTCAAAAGTTGCGTATTCAACATTAATTAAAGCTTATGAGTTAGATAAAAATGAGATGAAAATATATGATAGTACATATGAAGCATATATGTCTAATAAAAACATTTTAAATGAGCTTATTGATTTAGCAAATGAAAATGATAGTGAACTATTTTATAAGTTAGCATTGACTAAAATATATGTATCAAATGTTGATTTAAATAAAGGTGAAGATTTATTAAATGAAATAGGAAGTATGAAATTAGAAAATAACTTTATAATCCCTCAATTATTAATGGTAGAACTTTTAAATAATAAAAGTGAACTGGATAAGGAATGGGATATAATATCTGACTTATTAAATAATCATAGCGATGATTATAAAGTGAACTATTTAACATCTTGTTATTGGTTAAGTAAAAATGATATAGAAAAGGCAATTAAATATTTTAAAATTGCAATAAAACAAAATAAGAATTATTTACCATTATACACTAAACTGGCTCCAGATATATTAGAGATGAAAGGTGAGCCTAATAAAGCAATTCCATATTTACACTATGCACTGTATTATTCACCTTATAATCCTTTAACATATGTTAGTAGTGGTTATTATAACTTATATAGTATGAATAATAGTGTTAATGCTCTAAAACACTTTAAAATAGCTCAGGTATTTAATGAAGATGATTTAGAACTTAAATATCAGACAGCATTGGTATATTTATCTAATCATAATTATAATGAGGCTATAGAGATGTTAAATAAATGTATTGAAAAGGATAGCAAGAATATAAAATATCATAGAACATTAGGAACTACTTATGTTATAGCAAAAATGCAAGATAAGGCTATAAAAGAAATTAATATAGCTTATGAATTAGATAAGACTAATATATTAACATTAAACAACTTAGGATGCTATTATATCACTGTAGAAGGAAATATAGAAAAATCCTTTGAAAATATAGAAAAGTCCTTTAAAAGTTTAAAAGAAGAGCATGATGAGTATACGGTAAAAACAATAACGGAAAATTATAATAAAATAATGGACTTGAAGAAAAAATATGAAAAAGGGAAAGAAAATGAAGTTATAGAAATACCGGATTTTGTTATGTTTTATTAACTAATTAAAATTTAAGAGAAGCATCTTAAAATAAAGGAGTTTATTTTAAGATGCTTTTATTAAATAAATACAATGATTAACAAAACAAATAATTTTCTGTTAATTTAAGGAATACATAGTGTTATAATTAAATATAAAGTATATTTTGAAAATTATATTTTGTATTTGGAGGTTAAAATGAATAAAGAATTTTTTAAAAGAAATAGGAAAGAACTTTTAGATGGATTAAGTGATAATTCAATAACAGTATTATTTTCAGGAGATTCTCCCTTTAAATCGGCAGATTATAAATATAGATTTGAACCTAATAGAAACTTTTATTATATTACTGGTTTTGAAAGAGAAAATGCAATCTATATGGTGTTAAAAGAAAATGGTAAAATCATAGAACATTTTTATATTGAAAGACAAGACCCAGAAATGATTAAATGGATAGGTAAAAAACCTACTATAGAAGAAAGCAAAGAAATAACAGGAATAGAAAATGTTAAATATAATGATCAATTTAAAGAAGATTTTTCTAGAATAGGTCGTGTAACTAGTTGTTGTTATGAAACAGTTTATTTAGATTTAGAAAAAAGAGAATACGATTCAATGCCTACGAAATCAAATGAATTTGCTATAGAGCTTATGAAAAAATATCCTTATCTTAAAGTCAAAAATGTATATGGTAAAATAGCAGAATTGAGAGTCGTTAAAAAACCAGAAGAAATAGAATTGATAAAAAAAGCTATAGAAATTACTAAGGAAGGTATATATTCTATATTTAAAAATAGTAAAGAAGAAATATCAGAATGCGAGTTAGAAGCACATTTTGATTATGAATTAAGGAAAAGAGGAATAAGGCATACTGCATTTGATACTATTATAGGCTCAGGTATAAATGGAACTATACTTCATTATGTAGAAAATAATTGTAAAATAGAAAAAAATAGTTTGGTACTGTTAGATTTAGGGGCACAATACAAATTATATAATGGAGATATTTCGCGTACTTTTCCAGCTAATGGTAAGTTTACAGAAAGACAAAAGGAGGTTTATAATGCAGTATTAAGCGCAATGAAGAAGGTGGAGGCAACCGCTAAGGCAGGAATAAAAATGTCTGATTTAGAAAAAGTAGCTATGGATGAACTAGGAAATGGGTGTGTAAAATTAGGGCTAATAAAAGATAAGTCAGAAGTAAGAAAATATTATTTTCATTCAATTGGACACTACTTAGGGTTAGATACTCATGATGTAGGATCATATGACAGAGTCTTAGAAGAAGGTACAGTTATAACAAACGAACCAGGAATTTATATAGAAGAAGAAGGAATAGGGGTAAGAATAGAAGATGACTTATTAATAACTGAAGATGGATGTATTAATTTATCTAAAGATATAATAAAAGAAGTAGAAGAAATTGAAGAATTTATGGCAGAAAATAAGCAATAAAAGGGAGGGAAGTCCTCCCTTTTATTGCTTTAAGTTTATTATTTTACTTTTTAAATTGATAGAAGATCTTATTTTTTCATATTCTTCTTCAATTGCATGGAACATTACAGTTAATGTTTCAAAAACTATTTCTGCATTGAAATTATTATTAAAAGGTATGCAAGCTTTAGCATTAACTACATTATCATTTTCATAAAATGATATATATTTATATGTTGAATTTAATTCATTAAATAGCTTATAAAGTTCAATTTTGTTATCTTCTTGTGGGATACTTGTGATATGAAATATATAAATATCAGCTAAGGTATCATCATCCGTTAATGAAATAACAGCTCTTTTTTCAACTCCGCCACCTAAAACTGGTCTTTCAACACCATTTATATTTAATTTTTCTGGAAAAGAAAAAATAGTTACATTATCTATATTCATTCCTTTATTCATCGGTATTTTTCTAGCTTCAAGAAAATCTTCGAAGTCTTTAGAATTATTTCTCATTAATAAAATCCCCCTTAAATGTAGAAATAAATTATGTGATTATTCAAAAAAAAGTCTATATTTATATTATTATCTCATAAAGAATAAAATAAGTAAATATATATTATATTATAAAATATTAAAAAATATTACCAAAATGTGGATAAAACTGTTGATAATGTGGAAAACTTAAAACCGTAATTAAAATAAAAATAAAGAAGCACATGCTTCTTTATTTTTTATCGAAATTTACTTTAGAAATCAAGTAATTTTGTAATTCAGTATTTCTTTCTTTATCCATTGGGGGAACACCCTCAAGTTTATATTTTATACCTAATACTTCATACTTATTCACTCCAAGAAGGTGATAAGGTAAAAGATCTATTCTGTCTACATTAGGTATTTCCTCATTTATTATTTTAGCTAATTTATCCATGTGTTCTATGGAATCAGTATATCCAGGAACTACAACATGTCTTATCCAAACTCTACAATCACTATTTTTAAGTGCTTTTATAAATAAATTAACCCCTTCAGTATTAGACCCAGTTAAGGTTAAATATCCATCACTATTTTCATGTTTTAAATCAAGTAAAACTAAATCAGTATACTTTAAAATTTCTTCATAATTTCCATCGCCATATCCAGCAGTGTCTATTGTTGTATGTATTCCTTTAGCTTTACATTTTTTTAGCGCTTCCAGCAAGAACTCTGGTTGAACTAGAGGGTCTCCTCCAGAAAATGTAATGCCACCACCAGATCTTTGGAAAAATGGTTTAAATCTTTCAACTTTAGCTACTAAATCATCAGCAGTCATTTCTTCTCCACTATTTAAAGTCCATGTGTCTGGATTATGACAATAAGCACATCTTAATTTACAACCTTGCATAAATACTACAACTCTTATACCTGGACCATCAACAAGTCCCATACTTTCAATTGAATGAATTTTTCCTTTTATCATAATTATTCTTCTCCTTATAAGGCTTTATTAGTTTTATATGTCTTATTAAGATATATTAAAAAAATCATTAGAATATAGAAACCTTTAAAATATTATAGGGATAAATAGTACTTGTTTATACATATACATATAAAAATTTTAAAAAATAAAAAGCCATTTTAACTTAAAAAGCATCTAAGTTTTTAGCTTCTTTATATAATAACTTTTTTAATATATCAGAGTTGCTTACATTTAAAGCAACTCTGATAATAGTCATAGTAATATTAAATTAGATTGATTTGTGGAATGTTCTGCTTATAACTTCTAATTGTTGAGCTTTAGTTAATCTATTGAAGTTAACTGCATATCCAGAAACTCTGATTGTTAGAGTTGGGTATTTGTCTGGATTTTCCATAGCATCTAATAGAGTTTCTCTGTTTAATACGTTAACGTTTAGGTGGAACGCACTTTGAGAGAAGTATCCATCCATGATTGATGCTAAGTTAATTTTTCTTTCTTCTTCAGTTTTTCCAAGTGCATCTGGAATTATAGAGAATGTATTAGAAATACCATCTTGACAAGCATTTCTGTATGGTAATTTAGCAACTGAGTTTAATGATGCTAAAGCACCGTTACAATCTCTTCCGTGCATTGGGTTAGCTCCTGGAGCAAATGCTTCGCCAGCTTTTCTTCCGTCTGGAGTAGCTCCTGTTTTCTTACCGTAAACAACGTTAGATGTTATTGTTAAGGCAGATAAAGAATGTTCAGCATCTCTGTAAGTTGGGTGTTTCTTTAACATTTCAGAGAATACGTTTAATAATTCTACTGCTAAATCATCAACTCTATCGTCGTCATTTCCGTATTTAGGGAAGTCTCCTTCGATTTCGAAGTCGATAGCTATTCCTTCTTCATTTCTTATAGGTTTAACTTTAGCATATTTTATAGCACTTAATGAGTCAGCAACAACTGATAATCCAGCAACTCCGAATGCCATGAATCTCTTAATATCAGTATCATGTAATGCCATTTGTCCAGCTTCGTAAGCATATTTATCATGCATGAAGTGGATTGTATTCATTGTATTTACATATAATTCAGCAATGTATTCTAAAACATTGAAGTAAGCAGGTTTGATTGTTTTGTAATCAAGTACTTCATCAGTTATTTTATTTAATCCTTTAATTACAACTGTTCCTTTTTTCTCATCAATTCCGCCGTTGATAGTGTATAGTAAAGCCTTAGCTAAGTTAACTCTAGCTCCAAAGAACTGCATTCTCTTACCAATTTCCATAGCAGATACACAGCAAGCTATACCATAGTCATCTCCATATATTGGTCTCATTATATCATCATTTTCATATTGGATTGCTCCAGTTTGAATTGACATTTTAGCACAATATTCTTTGAAGTTCTTAGGTAATTTTTCAGACCATAAAACTGTCATGTTTGGTTCTGGTGCTGGATCTAAGTTAGTTAATGTGTGTAAGTATCTGAAAGAGTTTTTAGTTACTAATGGTTGACCATTTACAGATACTCCAGCGATAGATTCAGTTATCCAGTTAGGATCTCCAGCAAATAATTCATTATATTCTGGAGTTCTTAAATGTCTAGCAAGTCTTAATTTGATTATGAATTGATCAATTATCTCTTGAGCTTCAGCTTCAGTTATAATTCCAGCTTCTAAATCTCTTTCCATGTATATATCAAGGAATGTACTTGTTCTTCCTAAAGACATTGCAGCACCGTTATTTTCTTTTATAGCAGCTAAATATCCAAAGTATACAGCTTGAACTGCTTCTTTAGCATTTGAAGATGGTTTAGATATGTCTACTCCATAAGATGCAGCCATAGCTTTTATTTCATTAAGAGCTCTTATTTGCTCATTAACTTCTTCTCTTTTTCTTAACAATTCTTCTAAAGCAGGTCCTACTAAAGCATCTAAGTCAGCTTTCTTTTGCTCTATTAAGAAGTCTATTCCATAAAGAGCGATTCTTCTGTAGTCACCTATGATTCTTCCTCTACCATAAGCATCTGGAAGACCAGTTAATAAACCAACACTTCTAGCAGCTCTTGTTTCTTTGCTATAAGCATCAAAAACACCTTGGTTATGAGTTTTTCTATATTTATTGAAGTATTTTGCAATATCTTCATTTAATTTGTATCCATATGCTTCTAGTGATTGCTCAACCATTCTGAATCCTCCGAATGGGTTAACAATTCTTTTAAGTGGAGCATCTGTTTGTAATCCAACAATTACTTCATTATCTTTGTCGATGTATCCTGGTGCAAAATTGTTAATTCCAGAAACTTCATTAACTTCTACATCAATTATACCTTTTTTTATTTCTTCTATTATTAGAGCATGAGCTTTTTCCCAAACTTTTTCAGTTTTTGGAGTCATTCCAACTAAGAAAGACTCGTCTCCCTCATATAATGAATAGTTTTTTTGAATGAAATCTCTAACATTAATTTCTTCTTTCCAAAGCTCACCTTTGAAATTTTCCCATTGTTTAAACATTTACTATTCCTCCTTAATATATTACAAGTGATTACGTTTTAAAACATTATATTTTAAAGAGATAAAAAATAATGATAATAACTTTTTTACTGTAATTTATATTTAAGTTTTGCTTCTGTTATAATTGTATTACTAATACAGAAATAAATCAATATGTTTTGAAATTGTCAGAAAAAATAAATTTAAATATTCATTATTATTTAATGTAAAAACAATGTAAAAGTTTAGGCAAATAGGGAAAAATGGAGTAAAATCTATATCGGATTTTATTAAATTACATCACAAAGAAGGAAAAAATGTTTTTAAATGTAAAAGAATAACTTTATAAATGAACATATTGTTAAAAAAAACTCAATAAAAAAATATAACAGTTTTTAAAAAACTAATACAGTTAATATAACAGTTAATAGTTATCTTTTACAATAACTTTTAATCTAGAATTAAGTATTGCCTTGAAAATTAATGATAAATTAAAAAATAATATAACATTTAAATGGTAATTTTATTAATTTTAAAAGAGATAACAGTTAAAAAAAATAAGAAAATAATAACATAATAGAAATGATTTAGTAATAGATATTAAATATACTAATATTATTTTGAAATTTTTTGAGAATGAAATAGTGCAAATATAAAATTTTAGACATAAATATACTAATTATATTAAAATAAGGTATAATAAGAAAAGAAAAGTTTAAAACTTAAGTAGAGGCATTGATTAGATGAGTGAATAATATGAATATTTAAATAAATTTTAAATATTTCTTAGGAGGTATTAAAATTGGGTAGAAGAAAGCCAAGTATGTTTAGTAGAAATTATGAAAAAGAAATGAAGAAAATGAAAAGAAGAAAATACATAATTTTAATATTAGTTGGTGCTTTTTTAGTTAGTGCAGTAATTTTTTTTAGCACACCTATAAAAGATAAATTTGTTAATATAATAAGATCCAATATTAATGTATCTAAAAATGAAAACAACAATGTAAAAGAACCTGTAGTTGAAGAAAATAATGATTCTAATAAAAACACAAATAAAGAAGAAAATTCTCATAATGAAAAAGAATTAATAAAAGATGTATTAATAGAAGGAAAAAATTTAAAATTAAACTTAGATGATAAAAAAGAAAAAATTATTTCTTTTGAAGGTGTTGAAAGTTTAAAAGGAGATATAAGTCCTAATGGGAAAAATATGATTGTTTTAAATAAAGATAGTCAGAACATGTATTTAGTTGATTTGAACGGAAGTACTAAAGATGTAACTCAAAAGGAATATATTTCTGATGAAAATATGACTTTTTCAAAAGAGAAAGTTATTACAGAAAATCAAGGTTATATTTGGGCAGATAACCCTAAATTTATAAATGATAATTTAATAGCATATACAAGTTATCTACCTTGGATAATTTCAGAAAAAAATCAATATATTTGGACTTTAGATATTAATTCTCTTAATAGGACCCCCCATTATGAAATTTACGGTAAAGATGTAAAAATGGGAAATCTTCAAGAAAAGGGCTTAGTTGTAAACATAGATAACAATGTTTTATTTATAGATTCACAAGGGAATATAGTTTATTAATAGGAAAAATTGTAAAAAATCTTGTAATTAGATATAGAAATATTGTATAATTTGAAAAAGCTTGATAAATTTCAAATTATAAACTATGATTGAAAAATAAATAGAAATATTTAGTTTGTTATAATTAGCACAAGTTAATAATTAATCTACCTAATTTGAATAATATGTGTTATAATTTATTAGGTTAATATTCATTTATATATAGTAGGAGGAAAAAGAAAAATGAACGTTAAAGTGGAAAATTTACCAAAAAGCGTTGTAAAACTAACAGTAACAGTAGAAGCAGAAAAATTTAATAGCGCTGTAAAAAAAGCATTTGCAAAAAACTCTAAGAAGTTTAATATACCAGGATTTAGAAGAGGTAAAGCACCTTATGCAATAGTAAAAAAATATTATGGAGAGTCAGTTTTATTTGAAGATGCATTAGATATAGTTTATAGAGAAACATATCCAGTAGCATTAAGTGAAAATAAAATAAATCCAGTTGATTACCCACAAATAGAAATAGAGCAAATTGGAGAAGGAAAAGATTTAATATACATAGCTAATGTACCAGTTGCTCCAGAGGTAAAACTTGGAGAATATAAAGGATTAGAAGTTAAGAAGAACGAATATAAAACAACAGATGAAGATGTTGAAAATAAAATAAAAGAAATGCAACAAAAAAATGCCAGAGTAGAAGTTAAAGAAAAAGCTATTGAAAAAGAAGATATAGCTGTTATAGACTTTAAAGGATTTGTAGGAGAAGTTCCATTTGAAGGTGGAGAAGGAAAAGACTATGAATTAGAAATTGGATCAGGTACTTTTATAGACAACTTTGAAGATCAAATAGTTGGATTAAAAGCTGGAGAAAATAAAGAAGTTCATGTAACATTCCCAAAAGAATATGGAATAGAAGAATTAAATGGAAAAGAAGCAAAATTTGAAGTTACAGTTAAAGCTGTAAAAACAAAAGAATTACCAGCAATAGATGATGAGTTTGCAAAAGAAGTTTCAGAATTTGAAACTTTAGAAGAATTAAGAAATGATATAAAAGCTAACTTAGATAAATCAAACGAATTAAGAACTGAAAGAGAATATGAAGAGGCTGTTATATCTGCAGTTGTTGAAAATGCAACAATAGATATTCCAGAATCAATGGTAAATAGAGAAATAAGCGGAATGCTAAAAGATTTAGAAACAAGATTACAATATCAAGGATTAACTCTTGAGAAATACTTCCAATTCACTAATACAAATGAAGAAGAGTTTAGAAATCAAATGAACGAAGTAGCTACAAATAAAGTTAAAACTGAAATGGTAATAGATAAAATTGCTGAAGTTGAAGAAGTTAAAGCTACAGAAGAAGAATTAAAAACTAGAGCAGAAGAAATAGCTAAAATGTACTATGGTGCAGAGGATGCTGAAAAAACAGCTGAAATGTTAATGGAAAGCCAAAAAGTATATTTAGAAGTTCAAGTTCTTGCTGAAAAAGTAAGAAAAATGTTAGTTGAAACTAGTAAAGCTACTAATTAATAGAATAATAAATTTTGTTAAAATATGATTAATTGCCAGATTTTTTTCTGGCAATTAATTTTAATAATATATAAATATATAAATTATAGTTTAAACATTAAATTTATGGACAGAATTAGTTAGTGTAGTATTTGTATTATAAATATAGTACAAAAAGGAGGAAGTTGTATGAGTTTAGTACCAATGGTAGTAGAGCAGACTAATAAGGGTGAAAGATCTTATGATATTTATTCTAGACTTTTAAAAGAAAGAATAATATTTTTAGGAGAAGAGGTAAACTCTACTACTGCAAGTTTAGTTGTTGCTCAATTATTATTTTTAGAATCAGAAGATCCAGATAAAGATATTTATCTTTATATAAATAGTCCTGGAGGATCAATAACAGACGGAATGGCTATATATGATACTATGAACTATATAAAGCCAGATGTTGTTACAATTTGTACAGGATTAGCTGCATCAATGGGAGCATTTTTATTATCATCTGGAGCTAAGGGAAAAAGATTTGCTCTTCCAAATAGTGAAATAATGATACATCAACCATTAGGTGGATTTAAAGGGCAGGCTACAGATATAGATATACATGCAAAACGTATAATAAGAATAAAAGAAACATTAAATGAAATATTAAGTGAAAATACTGGTAAGTCCCTTGAAGTAATTAAAAAAGATGTTGAAAGAGATTACTTTATGAGTGCAGAAGAAGCAAAAGAATATGGATTGATTGATGAGGTAATAATTAAAAAGAAATAGCATTTTAGAGAGGTGTAGACATGCCAAGAAATGATGAAAAGAAAAAATTCAAATGTTCTTTTTGTGGAAAAAATGAAGAACAGGTAAAAAGACTTATAGCTGGACCAGGGGTTTATATATGTGATGAATGTATAGAATTATGCTCAGAAATTATAGTAGATGAAAGAGAAGACAGTGTCCAAATGGATATGGAAACTCTTCCAAAGCCAGCAGAAATAAAAAAATATTTAGATCAGTATGTTGTTGGACAGGATGAAGCTAAAAAATCTTTATCCGTTGCTGTCTATAATCACTATAAAAGAATAAGTTCTAATGTTAGTGAAGGGGATGTTGAACTTCAAAAAAGTAATATTTTATTATTAGGACCAACAGGTTCAGGAAAGACATTACTTGCACAAACTTTAGCTAAAATGTTAAATGTACCTTTTGCTATAGCTGATGCTACTACATTGACAGAAGCTGGATATGTAGGCGAAGATGTTGAAAATATCTTACTTAAATTAATTCAAAATTCTGATTATGATGTAGAAAAGGCAGAAAAGGGTATAATATATATTGATGAAATAGACAAAATAGCAAGAAAATCCGAGAATCCGTCTATAACTAGAGATGTATCAGGTGAAGGCGTACAGCAAGCATTGTTAAAAATTTTAGAAGGAACAGTAGCATCTGTACCACCTCAAGGCGGAAGAAAACATCCACATCAGGAGTTTATACAAATTAATACTTCAAACATTTTATTTATATGTGGTGGAGCATTTGATGGCTTAGATAAAATAATATCAAGAAGAACTCAAAAATCATCAATGGGATTTGGTGCAGATGTTCAAACTAAAGAAGTTAAAGATATAGGAGCATTATTAAAAGAAATAATGCCAGGAGATTTGTTAAGATTTGGTTTAATACCAGAATTTGTTGGAAGATTACCTATAATAGTAACTTTACAAGCTTTAGATGAGAGTGCATTAGTTAGTATATTAAGTGAACCTAAAAATGCGCTAGTTAAGCAATATAAAAAGCTATTTGAAATGGATGATGTGTTATTAGATTTTGATGAAGAAGCATTAAAACAGATAGCTAATGAAGCAATCAAAAGAAAAACTGGAGCAAGAGGTCTTAGAGCTATAATAGAAGAAACTATGAAGGATATTATGTTTGAAATTCCTTCAAGAGAAGAAATTGAAAAAGTTATAATAACTAAAGATACAATAAAGACTAAAGAACCAGATGTTGTTATAGCTGAAAGTGGAAAAAGAGAGCCGTTAAAAATTGAATCAAAAGGTAAATCTAAACGAGGTTTAGAACCAGCATAATGTTAGAAAATAATGATAAATATTTTTAATATATAAAGGCACTATATGTTTTATAGTGTCTTTATTTTTATGGAATTATTTCAACTTATATTTTATCCTTATGATTAAGTAAGAATTTTATTTAGTGAATAAGAATATTAAAGGAAAATGTGAAAATAATAGTAGTATAAAGGGGAAAGTATGTACTTTTATATAATATAAAAAACTAATATTCCCTAAATAAAGATTTATGGAGGATAATGTATATGATTATGGAAAATTCAACGATTTTTCTTATTTTAACTGTTCATTCTATAATTATTTTCTCATTAATAATTTATATATTTTCAAGTAAGGGTAATATAAAAAACTCTTCATCAAATATTAATGAAAAAAAGGAAGATGCTCAAAGACTGGAAGAAATGAAAAGTATATCATTAACTATGCCGCTTTCGGAGAAAAGTAGGCCAACGAATTTTAATGAAATAATAGGTCAACAAAAAGGTATAAGAGCTCTAAAAGCAGCTATATGTGGACCTAATCCCCAACACGTTATAATTTATGGGCCACCAGGTATTGGTAAGACAGCAGCTGCAAGACTAGTTTTAGAAGAAGCTAAAAAAAGAGAAAACTCACCTTTTGGTGATTATTCTAAATTTGTAGAAATAGATGCAACAACAATAAGGTTTGATGAAAGAGGAATTGCTGACCCGCTTATAGGTTCGGTTCATGATCCTATATATCAAGGTGCTGGACCATTAGGTGCAGCTGGGGTACCACAACCTAAAATGGGAGCTGTATCTAAAGCTCATGGTGGAGTTCTATTTATAGATGAGATTGGCGAGTTGCATCCAATTGAAATGAATAAGTTATTAAAAGTATTAGAAGATAGAAAAGTGTTTTTAGATAGTGCATATTATAACTCTGAAGATAATAATATGCCACAATATATAAAGGATATATTTGATAATGGGTTTCCAGCAGATTTTAGACTGATAGGTGCTACAACAAGAAATCCAGAAGAAATACCTCCAGCTATAAGATCAAGATGTGTAGAAATATTTTTTAGGGCTCTAACACCAGAAGAAATAGAAGTTATAGCAAATAATGCTATGAAAAAATTAGAATTAAATTTAGAAGAAGATGCAGCAAAGTTAGTGGGATTATATTCTTCAAATGGAAGAGACGCAGTTAATTTAATTCAATTGGCATCAGGAATAGCTATAAATGAAAATAGAAAGTATGTAAGTGTTGAAGATGTTGAATGGGTTATTGAAAATGGTCATTATAGTAAAAGACCTATAAAGAAAGTAAAGCCTGCGCCTATGATAGGAAATGTAAATGGGTTAGCAGTGTATGGAGCTAATATAGGAGCATTGATGGAGATTGAAGCAACGGCGATGAAAGTTAAATCTCGTATAGGAAAAATTAAAATAACAGGAATAGTTGAAGAAGAAGAAATTAAAGATAACAACAAGAAAATAAAGAGAAAGAGCACAGTAGCATCATCACTAGAAAATGTAATTACTGTCATTGAAAAAACTTTTTCATTACATGTAAATGAATATGATATACATGTAAATTTTCCAGGGGGAACTCCAGTAGATGGTCCATCAGCAGGAGTAAGTATAGCCACTGCTATATATAGTGCTATAACTGGAAATAGAGTAAACAATAAAGTTGCTATGACTGGTGAAATATCTATTTATGGACTTGTTATGCCAGTAGGTGGCGTAAGTTCTAAAATTCAAGCTGCTATGAAAGCAGGTGCTACAAAGATAATTATTCCTAAAGAAAACTGGCAAGAAAGTTTTAGTCAGATTGAAGGTGTTGATATTATACCAGTAGGTCATATAAAAGAAGTGATAAAAATTTCAATAGTAAATCAAGAGTATGAAACATTGGATGTGAATGTTAAAGGTGACTTAGATATACTAACTGCAAAATCTATATAGTTAATAATATATAAGAGTTGTTTAATTTGATAATATTTTTTATTTAATATTTAAAGGAAATATGTTAAAAGAATATATAATTAGAGTGACTTATTAATTGAAAAAAATCTTAATTATGGTTATAATATATTAGTCTATTTATATACTTTTTTAAATCATAAGCGATAAAATAACATTAATTTATAGAAATGAGGGGAGAAAATGGAGAATAATATAATAAAACTTCCTTTAATACCTTTAAGAGGATTAAGTATTTTCCCATATAATGTATTGAATTTTGATGTGGGAAGAGAAAAGTCTATAGTTGCCCTTGAGACTGCTATGACTAAAGATCAGAAGATTTTTTTAGTTTCACAAAAAGATGCTAAAGTTGAAGACGTAGAAAAAGATGATATACAACAAATAGGAACTATATGTACAGTAAAACAGTTGGTTAGGTTACCTGAAAATTACATAAGAGTGTTAGTTGAAGGTGAATGCAGGGGGAAATTAATAGATTATATAAAAGATGAAAGTAGTATTTTAGGTGAAATAGAAGTTATAGAAGATAAAATACCTAAGGAAGATATGGTAGAGTGTCAAGCTTATGTTGCATCTATACTAGAAAGTTTTCAAGACTATTTAGAAGTTACTAATCAGTCAATGGATGTAATGATAGATTTAGATGAAGAGGAAGACCTTGGAAGAATATGCGACACTATAGCATCGTATATGTTATTAAAACAAAGTAAAAAACAAGAATTATTAAGTTTAATTAATATTAAAGAGCGTTTAGAAAAGTTGTTGACAATTATAAAAGGTGAATTGGAAATTGTAGCACTGGAAAAGAAAATAGGCATAAAAGTAAAAAGTAAAATTGGGAAGGTACAAAAGGAATATTATCTTAGAGAACAAATAAAAACAATTCAAGAAGAATTGGGAGAAGATGATGAAGAGGTAAAAGAACTTAGAGAATATGAGTCTAAGATGGTAAAAGCGAAACTTCCTAAGGAAGCGAGAGAAAAGGCTTTATATGAGCTTAAAAGGTTAAAAAGTAGTGGAGCATCTTCTCAAGAAGGTCTTAATACAAAAACTTACTTAGATGTTCTATTAGGTTTACCTTGGGGAACAATAACAAAAGATAATTTAGACATAAAAAATGCTAGAAAAGTATTAGATGAAAACCATTATGGAATGGAAGACGTTAAGGAAAGAATAATAGAATATTTAGCGGTAAGAAAAGTTAGTAGGGGATTAAAAGCTCCAATACTATGTTTAGTTGGACCACCTGGAGTTGGAAAAACTTCTATAGCTGAATCTGTTTCAGAAGCTTTACAACGTAAATTTGTAAGAATGAGCTTAGGTGGAGTAAGAGATGAGGCAGAAATAAGAGGTCATAGAAAAACTTATGTAGGAGCTATTCCAGGTAGAATTATAAATGGTATGAAAAAAGCAGGATCTAAAAATCCAGTATTTCTTTTAGATGAAATAGATAAAACAGGAATGGATCATAAGGGAAATATAGAAGACTCGCTATTAGAAGTTTTAGATCCAGAACAAAACAATAGTTTTAGGGATCATTATTTAGAATTAGATTTTGACTTATCAAAGGTATTATTTATAACTACAGCAAATTCACTTGACACTATATCTAGACCACTTTTAGATAGAATGGAAATTATAGAAGTAAGTGGATATACGGTAGAGGAAAAATTTAATATAGCTAAAAGGCACATAGTTCCTAAATTGTTAAAGGAGCATAATGTTAAAGAAAGTCAAATTAAGATACATGATTCTGCAATAAAAAAAGTTGTAGAGAATTACACTAGAGAATCAGGAGTTAGAAGTTTACAAAGAAAGTTAGCTACATTAATAAGAAAGGCTATAACTGAACTTGTAGAAAAAGATAAAGAAAAAATAGCGATTACATCTAACCATGTAACTAAATACTTAGGTGTAGAAATATTTAGTTATGATGATATGCAACAAGATGATAAGATAGGGGTAGTTACTGGGCTAGCATGGACAGCATATGGTGGTGATACTCTTCCTATAGAAGTAATGGTTATGGAAGGAAATGGAAAACTTGAACTTACTGGTAAATTAGGTGATGTAATGAAGGAATCTGCAAAAGCTGCATATAGTTATGTAAGATCCAATGCAAAAAACTTTAGTATAAAAAATGAGTTTTATAAAAATAAAGATATTCATATACATGTACCAGAAGGGGCAGTGCCTAAAGATGGTCCATCAGCAGGTATAACAATGACTACAGCGATGGTATCAGCATTAAGTAATTCAAAAGTGAAACATAATGTTGCTATGACTGGTGAAGTAACTTTAACTGGAAAAGTATTGCCTATTGGAGGGTTAAAAGAAAAAAGTCTAGCTGCATATAGAATGGGAATAGATACTATAATAATGCCAAAAGATAATAAAAAAGATATAGATAAACTACCTAAAAGTGTTAAAAATAAAATCAAATTTATACCAGTAGAAAATGTAAATGAAGTACTAAAGAATGCTTTAGTTATTGGAGAGATGAATAATGGAAATTAAACAATCAGAATTTGTTATATCAGCAGTTAAGCCACAACAATATCCTATTGATAATAGAGTAGAATTTGCTTTTGTTGGACGTTCAAATGTTGGAAAATCATCACTTATAAATACTTTAACAAATAGAAAAAAATTAGTTAAAGTAAGTGGTACACCAGGAAAAACTAGATTAATAAACTTTTTCTTAATAAACAATGAGTTTTATTTTGTGGATTTGCCAGGATATGGATATGCAAAAGTATCTAAAAAAGAAAAGGATAGCTGGGGAAAAATGATGGAGAAATATTTAATAGATCGTCCACAGCTAAAAAAAATAGTGCTTTTAGTTGATTCTAGACATAAGCCTACTGATGATGATGTTATTATGTATAATTGGGTAAAACATTATGGGTATAATGTTATAGTGGTAGCAACAAAAAGGGATAAATTAACTAATAATGAGGCAGCTAAAAGTAAAAAACTTATAAGGGAAACTTTAAAAATGGATAAGGAAGAATCAATAGTTTTCTTTTCATCATTAAAAAAAGAAGGTAAAGAAAATTTATTAGAAGAATTAAGTAAAAATATAGAATGGGAATAGTTAATAAGTGTTTATGATTATATAAAATTAAATATTTATTGATAACTTAAAAATTCAAATAAATATAAAAAACACATACTTTATAAAAGTATGTGTTTTTTTGAGTTTAAGCAAGTTTACTAATAAAAATTAAGGTAGTAGTAATTAAGTTCATCATCATATGAATAGATACAGAATACCAAAACCCTTTATTATGCATGAAATAGCATGTTAGCAAACTAAGAGTAAATAACGTTAAAAATGCACTTAGGCTAAAATGCATGAATGCAAAAATTAAACTTGTTATTATAGCAGAAAGTATTGGATGAATAAACTTATTTAAGAATTTCTCAAAGAGAAGGTATCTAAAAACAAATTCTTCCAAAATAGGAGCGAAAATAACTGTAGATGGAACGGAAATCAAAAATTTAAGAAGTGTATAATCTGATAATATTTGTACTACATCTTGTTGTTCAGTGGTTACTCCCATAAATTTTAAAATTATATCCCAAATTAAAGCAGCTACGATTGAAATAGCATAACTGAAAAGTGCATATTTAAAAGCTAATATGAAATTAGTATTTTCAATACTAAAATTATATTTAAAATAATCTTTATCATGTTCATTTTTCATATACATAATCGCTAATACTACCGCAAAAAAAGGCAATGTGTTAGCGTGCATTGGAGGTAGTAATAGTACTATTATTGTATAAATGATAATTGTACCAATAGATTTGAAAGAAAAAATAGAGAATTTTTTATAATCAAATACTAATTTATACATAAAAAATATAAATGGAAAAAAATACACTAATATTATTATAAAAATATCAATAATTAACGGTAATAACAATAAAAACACCCCTTATGTAAATATTAATTGTGCTAAATTTTATGGAATATTAAAAAATATTGATTTGTTTTTAATTCTAGGGTTCCAAGTTAACTTTTAAAAGTATCCATTCCACAACTTATATACCCTAAATAGTGAGACATGCTCCTAATTACTTAAAATCCAATACTACATTTTGCATAAAAATATTTTGAAATTATTGAATAAATTTAAATGAAAGCTTGTTTCTCTATAAATATAAGAAAATTAAAATTAAATCTATAATATATTGTAGCATTAATATATTAACCTTAGAACAGATATTTTAATTCAATTTTTTCTAATTACAATATTTATTATAAAAAATAGTAATATTATGTAACAAAATACGGTCTATGTAAATAGTATATTATTAGAAAACAGAAGAATTAATTGAGAAACAAAGGAATGTAAAATTAACAAAATAAATATAAATTAGTGTCAAAAAAGGAAAAAAATCATAAGATGTAGTGTACAAAAGAAATAAAAAATATATCTAAAATAAAAGGAGGACAATATTTTATGGATATGAATGCTTTATTAAACTTGATTTCTAGTTTAAACAATGGAGAAAATACAGAAAATAATGCAGAAGGATATAGCTCAAGCTGTGGATGTGAAAATGGTGGATCTAATAATAACTGTGGCGGAAACAATAACGGATGTGGCTGTGGTAATAGAAGAGGAAATGGTATTTGGATATGGGTATTCCTACTAATTATCTTCTGGTGCTTCTGTGGATGTGGCGGAAATGGATTCGGATGTGGTGGAGCTCAACCAATGCCTCAACCAATGCCTCAACCAATGCCAAACCCATGTTGTAACCCATGTTGTGATCCATGCGCATGTTGTGAACCATGTTCATGCTGCTGTGATCCATGCTGTTGCTGTAGTGGTAAAAAATCTAAGAAATCTAAAAAAGAATATGTTTGTTGCTATATTCCACAACAAATACTTCCACAACAACAAGTTTCTAATTATGGATACGGATTCGGTGGAGGAAATGGATGCTACGGCGGATTTGGTGGTATGTGGTTCTGGTGGATAATAATAATATTCTTCCTATTCTGTGGATGTGGATTTGGTGGAAGAAGATTCTGTTAAAATATAAAATAGTTTAAAAGGAATTAGACAAAATTTAACAAGGAGGGATAAGTATGTTTGGATGTGGAAATAATTTCGGAAATTCTAATAGCTGTTGCAATCCATGCATTATATTATTGATAATATCAATATTTTATTATCAAGGATTGTTAAATACTAGAAACTGTAAAGACAACTCATCAAGAAATGCATTAGTATTATTATTCTTGTTCTGGTTGTGTTCAGGTTGTTGTGGCAATAACAATAACACTATGAATAATAATGTTAGACCATATATGCCATATATGCCATACAGACCAGCTACACAAAATATGTCATGTATTCCAGTTTGTTGTGTAGAAAGACAAAAACCTAAATGCAAACCTTGTTGTTGTTGCTGCTGTAGATAATTTAGCATCTGTAAATTCAGAGTAAAAGGGGTAGATACTATGAGATGCAATAATGGCATGGGGTTATTCTTACTATTATTAGTAATAGTAATACTAAACCAAGGAAATCTATTAAATACCAATTGTAGAGATGGAAGGTCAACAATGACCATAATTTTATTAGTATGGCTATGGATGTGTTTTTGCGGACGTTCAAGTAATAATGTAGCATATAGCCCATACAGAACTATTTGCTGTTGTTAATATTTTACAACTAAAGATAAAATATAAATTGCGTTAAAGCCATGGCCCAAGGTGGGGGGTTTTGCAGAAAGATAAGATTTTTAGCAGTCCATGTGAATACATGGATTGCTTTTTAAAGTAATAATACAGTTACAAATTATTACAAAAATATACATAAAACTTAGCCTAATATTAAATTTGAAATATATATTATGGAGTTTCATTATAAATTTGAATTGAAGTGTTTGAGAAGTAAAGAGGTGATTGTATGGGTAAACATAAAAAAAGAAGAGGAGAAGAAAAATATTCAACTAATTATAACAATTATGAAGGTCCTATAAATCAACAGATGCACATGGGAGTTAACCCAAATATGGGAATGAATCCAAACATGGGAATGAATCCAAACATGGGTATGAATCCAAATATGGGCATGAACCCCAATGTAGGAATGAATCCAAATATGGGCATAGATCCTAATGTAGCACAGGCAAATAATGAACCGATAAGTGGTACAAATCCTCATATGAACCAATGGAACAATGTAAATAGTCAAGGATATAATATGAATTCTCAAGGAAATCCTCAACAATTTATGCCACCTAATCCATTTTCAAATTTCTTTGGAGGTGGACTAAATCAAGGAATAATGTCAATTTTATCTGCTTTAACAGGGTTTGGCGGTGGAGGAGCACAACCACAAGGAGATTTTTTATCTAATTTAATATCTACATTTATTGGTGGAGGAGGAAATCAAGGAGGATCAAACTTTAATAGTAATGATAATTCCAATCAACCTAATATTCAAAATATGATGCCACCGGGATTTAACTTTAACGAAATTGTTAAAATGGTTAATAGTTTTATGAATCAAAACGAACCTCAAACAGATCAAAAAAACCAAAATAAACAAAAGAATTCAAATAATCAAAGTAATAATAGTTCTATGAGAAAAGAACAAAATAATGTGCAATCAGAATTTGAAAGTATGTTTAATAATATATCAGAGAATGATGTAGCTGCATTTCAGGGGATAATATCAAACTTTTTTGGTATGGCTAGAGATACTATAAATGAAACCATGCCAAATATAGAGGAGTTTTTTCAGGATGCTGATATAAGTGAAGTATTAAATACTTTAAATAATACTGATATAAAAGATGTTGATTTAGATGGTTTAGATTTAGAGTTAAATAATTTAAGTTTAAATTCTCTTAATGAAAATTTAAATAGTAATGGTGAAATTATAGATGTGGAAGATGTAGTAGAAGTAGATGAAAAGGAGAAAAATTCAAAAACTAAATCACATATATCAAGAAAATTTAGTGAAGATGAACTTTATGATATAATAAAAATACTTATTCAATTAATAGAACCATATAAATTAGATTTATTACAAAAGTTTTTAAGAGAAAATAAAAGATAAAAGTGAATAAAAATTATAGGGATGGGTAATATATATAATGTAATAGGAGTTAAAATCTCCATTAACTAAAGATATTATATCTTTAGTTACCCCCCATCCCCCTTGGGACCTTGAATGGTCCCAATTTTTTTTGTGTAAAATTAGTAACTTAAGTCTAAAGAAGTAATTTTGTAATCAAAAGAATCGTTTAATCTTGTTACTATAATATCAAATGTAAAATTTTTAATTTTCTTAGGACTATTTGGATCAATTCCCTTAAAATTTAAAGTCCAACTAACATCTTTTGGTAGTCCCTTTTCGTCATAAGTTATATCTTTAAAAAAGCAATCTTGAAAGATATAGTTTAAATTGTTATTGGCAACAGTATAAATATTCGTTATAGAACTATCATCTAATGTAGGGCTAAAGTAGTTAGGAATTTGTAAAGAATCATAAGGAAAACTTTGAATCAAGTTTATAAAATCACATACAATGATATCACCTATATAATTTTTTTTATATAAATAGGGAAATTCCTTTAAAGAATTGTTTGATACAATATAACTGCGCAAATCCATATACCCACTACTAAACTTACCACTTATAATCTTAGGAGTTTTATTATTTGAATTATCTATAAGTCCTAAAATGTTATTTTCCTTTGAAAAGACATTTTCATAAGAACCATCTTTAAATATGAAAATGCTTTGAAGTGGATTTTCTCCAATTGAACACTGAGTGAATAATTCTTTAGTGTTGTTTCTGGAAACATCTGCTATAGTAATTCTCATAGGCCAATAAGTTTTATGCTCGCCTAAAGTAGAAAATTCTTTTGAAGGGTTTAGGCTTAGACTATTTTCTCCATTCAAATTAATTTGAATTAAATAATTTTTATCATCAGTTTTGATGTATAATGCATCTTTACTACCATTACCATCTAAGTCTTCATTAATAACTGAATTGTTTATAGTAGGGGAAAATGTGGGTAATGTAGTATCATTATTATTTAAGGTTAATAAGTATATAGAAAACAATCCTATACATATAACACATAAGCATAGAATCTTATTTTTAAAGAGCCTTTTTAATCTCATAAAATGTCCTCCTAAATAAAAATAGATTTTACAGTCCTATTTATGAATTATATGAGTTTTAAAAAAATATATGCAAAAAAACTGATAGCTTTAAGCTATCAGTTTATTTTGTTTCATTTTTTTCCTCTAACTGTGCTGAATTTTTACATTCACTACATAAACCATAAAAGTAAACTTGGTTTAAAAGAACTTCATAATCTGTATAATCTTTTATATCATCATTTAAGTGTACAAAAGATATTCCATTGACATCATCAACTCTAGAGCATTTAATGCACTGTATATGAGGATGTGGACAAATGGATGCATCATATCTGAAGTTTCCTTCGCCTACATTTAACTCTTGAACAAGATTTACAGACACTAAAACTTTTAATGCCTTATAAACAGTTGCAAGACTCATAGTAGGATAATCTTCTTGCAGAGCTTTATAAATAGTTTCTGCAGAAGGATGCTCTGTAGTAGAACATAAATATTTATAAACAGCTATACGTTGAGGTGTAAGTTTTAATTTCTTTTCTTTGAAGATTTGTGTAAAATTTATCATAACTATCAACCTCGTTTTGTGATTAATACTATTATATAATAAAAATTATTAATTATCAATAAGTATTGAATAAAAATATTTCAAAATTAAAAGAAAATAATGTAAATTTTATTAATTTACTAATTATAAATATTTTAAAAAAATACAATGATAAAAATAAAAAATTCATATTAGTTTATATGAGTTTAAAAAAATCATGTTTTAATCTATAAATTATAAAATTTATACAAGTACTAAATTCAGTACATAATGGAATGTAAGTTGATTTTAAGAATATATTTAAATTAAGTTTTAAACAACTCAAAAGATCAAAAATAAAGCTTGTATTTATATGTGTAGTAAGTATTATTTGAATAAGTTTAATATATTATACTTTTAAAATTGTAAAAAACAACAAATATAATAATATCATATATATGTAATATAAAAAATACTTTTTGTAAACTAAATAATAATTAGAAAAGTTACAAAATTGAAAAACTAATAATATTACTGGAATTTAAAAATAAAATTATTAAAATTAACTTATAATATATTCATTTATTACAAAACTCTCATATATTAATAATATATGAGAGGAGGGGCATATACTGTGAAAAAGACCTATGTATTAGATACTAATGTTATATTATATTCATCTTCAGCTATATTGTCTTTTGGAAAAAGTAATGTAGTAATACCGGAGGTAGTTCTTGAAGAATTAGACAACTTTAAAAAGGATAAAAGTGATTTAGGCGAAAATGCAAGACATGCAGGAAGAATGATAGACGCCTTAAGAAAAAAAGGTTCTTTAATAGAAGGGGTTGAATTGCCTAATGGTGGAAAAATAAGAGTGGAGATGAACCATCATGAAACAGAAATACCACCTTCATGGAACAAATCAAAAGCAGATAATAGAATAATACAAGTATGCAAAGGGTTAAAAGAAAGCGGAGAAGAAGTTATATTAATAACTAAAGACATATTTGAAAGAATAAAAGCAGATACAGTAAATATAAAAAGTGAGGATTTTTATGATACAGAGGTGTCAGAAGACAAACAATATACAGGAAGAATTGAACTTTATATACCATCAAGTAAAATAGAAGAATTTTATAAAAATAGAGTTATGCCTAAGGATGATTTCCTAGCATATGATGAAGAAAAAGAAGATTATTATAAGCCAGAGTTATATATTAATCAATTTATATTAATGCATGCAATGGAAAATTCAAGACAAACTGCATTAGGACGATTTGATGGAAAAAATATAGTTCCACTTTATTATAAAGATGTAAAGCCAATGGGGGTAAGTCCAAGAAATATAGGACAAAAATTTATGATAGAAGCATTATGTACAGATAGTTCCAAAGCACCATTAGTAATAATAAAGGGTCCAGCTGGAACTGCAAAAACATTATTTTCTTTAGCTGTAGGTTTACAAAAAATTTTTGAGGAAAATAAAGGTGAGTATAGAAGAATATTAGTGTGCAGACCTAATGTAACAATGGATGAAGAAATAGGTTTTTTACCTGGAACAGAAGAAGAAAAAATAGCTCCATTCATGAGACCTATATTAGATAACTTAGAAATATTAGTTGATTCTGATGAAGTTGAAAGATATAAAAATGAAAAAGAACTTCAAGATAAAGTAAGAGAAATATTTGATCGTAGAATAATAGTAACAGAAGCAGTAGCTTATCTTAGAGGGAGATCTATAGTGAAAAATTGGGTTATTATAGATGAGGCTCAAAATTTATCACCTAAGCAGATTAAGGCTATAACAACAAGAATTGGTAGTGGTAGTAAATTGATTTTAGTAGGGGATCCAGACCAGATAGATCATCCTTTTATGAACTCTAGATCAAATGGGTTATGTTATGCATCAGAAAGAATGAAAGGTAGTGAACTTTGCTATCAAATAACTTTAAAATTTGATGAATGTGAGAGATCTCCATTAGCATTTGAAGCTGCTAAAAAGTTATAGTATAAAAAGTTCGATTACAAGATTTTTAAATTTTGTAATCGAATTTTAATTGATTTTTTTTTATTTCTACGATATTATATTAGTGTTTTACAATATTATTAAACATTGACTATATAATATTTTAAAAGGAAGATTATAATGGAAAAAAACAAAAACAAGAACAAAAACAAAAACAAGAACAACTCTAAAAAGTCTAGAAAAGTTATAAAAAAGAAGAAAAAATTTAAGCGAGTAATTGGATTTTTAGTTTTTCAATTAATATTTACATGTTCAACAGCACCTTACATAGCGTATTATGGGCCATTTGAAAATGTTAGAAACACATTAGTTACCACAGCAATGACTACATTAAGTCACCAATGGATTGCCACCAAGTTTTTAAGTGAAGAAAAAATAAATGAAATTTTGAAAGACCAGGCAATTACAACTTTAGCTCAAAATAAAAATGATAGTAGTGTCAAAGTAGAAAATAAAAATGACCAGACTATATTATTAGAAGAGGTTCAAACAAGTAAGTATAAGGGATATTTGCTAACAATAAAGGACCCAACTAGAGTAAAAGTAGGATTTAGCTCAAAACTTAGCACAGAAGGAACTACAGAAGGACAATTAACAAGTGAAATAGCAATGAATAATAATGCTATTGCAGCTGTCAATGGTGGTGGTTTTACAGATGAAGCTACAGGGTCACTTTGGACAGGCACTGGAGGAATTCCTACAGGTATAATTATGAGTGGTGGAAAGACACATTTTAATGATATAGAAGATAATAACTTACAAAGAGAAGTTGTAGCTATAACTCAAGAAGGTGTATTGCTTGTTGGAAAATATAGTTTTAATGAGCTTTTACAAAAAAATGTAACAGAGGCTGTAAGTTTTGGACCAGCATTAATTGTAGATGGACAAAAGGCAATAAACTCTGGTGACGGAGGATGGGGAATTGCCCCTAGAACTGCTATTGCTCAGAAAAGAGATGGAACAATATTATTGTTGGTAATAGATGGAAGGCAGGCTAATAGTTTAGGAGCCACGCTAAAAGATGTACAAGACATACTATATGAATATGGGGCATGGAATGCAAGTAATTTAGATGGTGGATCATCATCAACAATGTTTTACAATGATGAAATTATAAACAGTCCATCAGATTCGTTAGGAGAAAGATCTGTTCCATCCGTTATATATGTAGAAAGATAGGACAAGGAGAAGTATATGAAAGCGATAAAAAAATTAACACTTTGGATAGTCATTTCTTTATTTGTTCAATTTTTGGGCTTTTATTACGTAGATAGTAAGTTTTTAAGCTCTGCTAGTAATGTAACTATAAAAAAAATAGAAGATTTTGATGCAGATGAAAAAGAATATGAAGATGCTGATGTGAAAATATCTGATAATGCAAGTAAAATCCAATTTTCTCATAACTGTAAATATCTATCTTATATAGAAAAAAACCATTTGTATGTACAGGAAATAAAGTCAGAAAAAATAAAAAAAGTACAGTTGGAAGATAATTCAGAAATTAGTTATTATAAATGGTTACCGGATAGAGATAGAATGTTAATTGTAGAAAAAAACTCTGGATACAATGGAATAAAACTAATGGTATCCTCTTATGATATAAAAAAGGATGAGAAAATATTAATTAAAGATTTTAAGGTTTATGATGAAAACATAGAAGTTAGCGATATAGAATTATCGACACTTACAGGACTTACATACATAAAAACTGTGGATAGTGATAATGTTAGTAGTATTTATAGAATTGATAGAATGGGAGAAGGCTCAAAGATTGAGACTGTGCCTAAATATATAAGTAACATGTCATTACTAAGAACAGAAGATATTTTATATTATGAAGGTGAAGTATATAACAAAATATATTCATCTCAAGATAATAAGGAAATAAATATAGACGGTGTTGATAAATTAACACTTCTAGGTACCGATAATGAAAAAAATATATATGTTGGTAGTTTGAAGAATGATTTAGTTGAAAGTATATATTATAAAACAATAGAAAGTAAACAAAATTTATCTGAAGAGACGGATATAGAGAAGTTAGAAGATGAAAAAAATGAATTTGTTAATGATTATGAAAATGATTTTACACAAATAAAAATGACAAGCCCATCAAAAAGTGAAAATATATTTATAAATAGTGAAGGAAAAATTTATGTTCATGATAAAACAAGAAAAACTGTGACAAATGAAATAGATAAAAGTGTTACAACATATAATGGTGAGTTTTTATCATTTAGAAATGATGGGATAATGGTTAGAAATGGACAAAATATTTCTGTAATAAAATATAAAAAATAATAATATATTTAATATTAGTTTATTTACAATAAGAGTAAGATGGTTAAATCTTACTCTTATTTTTAAATTCAACTGTAAGAACATAGTGAAAAGTACTTTGAATTATAGAATTTTTAAAAACGATATAACTACATAAATAGGTGGCTAATTTTTTTTAGGTGATTATTGAAATGATTAATTATAATATGATAACATAAGAATAATTAGCTAAATGTTTAATAAAGCTTGAAGGAAGGGGATGAAAATATGAAGGATGAATTATTGAGAATTGTACTAATGCTTCCAGCAATATTAGTAGCTATTACATTTCATGAATATGCTCACGCTAAAGTAGCAGTTATGTTAGGTGATGAAACTCCTAAATATCAAGGGAGATTAACTTTAAATCCATTTTCACATATAGATTTTTTAGGCTTTCTTATGATGATAATTATTGGTTTTGGATGGGCAAAACCTGTACAAATAAATCCTAGTGCACTTAAGAATTATTATAAGGATGATTTAAAAATATCAATAGCAGGACCTTTGGCAAACCTACTTTGTTCTATAATTTTTATGTTGCTTTTAGTATTGGTAATTAAATTACCTATAAAAAATGAAGATTTACACTTAATATTAAATACTATAGTATATAGAGTTTCATATTATAATTGTTTATGGATGTTTTTAAATTTAATACCTATACCAGGATTTGATGGGTTTCATATAATAAGGGATTTATTTCCTAAACAATTTTTAAAGATTCCTAATCAATTTTATAGATATCAAAATATAATTTTTATATTATTAATAATACCTATATTTGGAGGTAAATCTATATTTAGTTTTATAGTAGGTTATCCTACAGAAGTAGTTATGGAAGCAATAAGTAAATTAGCGTTCTCTATTTTATAGATAAAAGGATCGATTACATAAATATTGTTATTGATCCTTTTTTATAAAATAATATAAATGAAAAATGACATTAAGATAAAAAATAAGGAGAGATAAAATGAAAATAGCAGTAATAGGAAGTGCCAATGCAGATTTAGTAACTAAAACTAACAAATTACCTAAACCAGGAGAAACATTAATAGGAGAAAGTTTTTTTATAGGTGAAGGTGGAAAGGGTTTAAATCAAGCAGTTGCTGCATCACGAATAGGTGGAGATGTAAACTTTTTTGGAGCTATAGGAAAAGATACTCATGGAGAATTTTTATTAGAATCTATGAAAAAGAATAACCTAAAGGTAAAGAATATTAAAATTTGTGAACAAATTAAAACTGGAATAGCTAATATTATGTTATGTGATGGAGAAAATTCAATAGTTATAGTTGCAGGTGCTAATAATAAGTGTAATATAGAATATATAAATTCCATTAAAGAAAAAATATTAGAATGTGATATTATAGTACTTCAATTAGAAATACCTTTAGATACAGTAGAATTTATTATAAATCTTGCATATAAAAATAATAAAAAAATAATTTTAAATCCAGCACCAGCAATGAAACTTTCAAAAGAAATTGTAGATAAAGTAAGTTACATAATACCTAATGAGCATGAGTATAAAGTTGTATTAGATACAGAGAATGCTATGGAAAAAGAATTAAAAAAATATCCAAACAAACTTATAATAACTAATGGTGAAAATGGTGTTTGGTATTTTGACGGAAAAGAAGTAGTAAATATACCTGCAAAGAAGGTTAAGGTTATAGACACAACAGGAGCAGGAGATACTTTTGTAGGAACTTTTGCAGGTGCTATAGCTAATAAATTTGCATTAAAAGAAGCTATAGAGTTTGGAGTTAAGTGTTCGGGAATCTCAGTAACTAAATTAGGTGCACAAGGTGGTATGCCTTATTTAAAAGATTTGTAAAAAAATAATGGGATAAACTTTAAGAATTGTAACATAAGTTACAAACAATAATTAAGTAAAATGGTATAATAAAAGTAAATTTAATAAAACTAATAATAAGTTAAAAATATATTCTAAAGGAGTACTGTAAGATTATGAGTAGTCATTATGGTAATTTACAAAAAATAAGAGATGGAAAAAGAACATATGCTATTACTCCTCATATACCAGGTGGATTTTTAACTCCAAAAACTTTAATGAAGATTGCTATTGTTGCTGAAAAATATAATGGAGTTTTAAAAATAACATCAGGTCAAAGAATTATGATTACTAATTTGAAAGAAGATGACTTAAGTAGCATTTGGAGCGAATTGGAAATGGAGCCATCAGTTAAAAATCAATATTCAGTAAAAAATGTAGAAATGTGTCCTGCAGGGTTCTGTAAAAGATCTAAGCATAATACTATAGGGTTAGGAATGAAAATTAGCAATGCATTTCACGGCGCTGACATGCCTAATAGAACTAAAATTGGAGTAGCAGGATGTAGAAATGCATGTGGTAGTGTGTATTCAAAAGATATTGGGGTGTTAACGGATTATAATGGGAAACTTATAGTTTCAGCAGGTGGATCCTCAGGATATCATCAAAGATTAGCTAATATAATAAAATCAGAGCTTTCAGAGAATGAAGCTTTCGAATTAGTAAAAGCCATATTAGATTATTATAAAGAAGAAGCTGAATTTGGTGAAAAGTTAGGATTTTTTATAGATAAAATAGGTGTTGAGAATTTTCGAAAAACAGTTATAAATAAGGCAAATTTAGAATATACAAAAGAAAATAATATTATTTAAAATATAAAAACTCAGGATAAGTAGAAAAAAATTCACTACAGTATCCTGAGTCTTTTAGCGCTTTCCTTTTACTACAAGAACTATCACAAGAACTAGTACAGAAACAAGGGCAATTGTTCCTCCCGGTGCGCAATTCATAATATAAGAAAGAAATAATCCTGATATTATATCTATAAATCCAAAAATTATAGATAATATCATAGTTTTTTTAAAGCCACTATGATATTGAAGAGCAGTAGCTACAGGTAGTGCAATCATAGAAGAGATTACTAAGATACCCATAACTCTAATGGAAACAGAAATAGTAGCTCCTACTAATAAAGCAAATATATAATTTATTTTAGTAACATTTATATTATTTATCGATGCACCTTCTTCATCAAAAGTTATATAAATAAGTTTATTATAAAGCTTATATAAGGTTATTATAGAAATTATGCTTAATATAAGCATAGTGAATAAGTCTTGTTTAGTTACTGTCAATATGCTTCCAAAAAGAAAAGAATTTATATTTGTGTTAGTTTTTCCACTACTAGATAAGGAAATCCCAATTCCCACACTTAGAGTTAATATTATAACTAAAATTAAATCTGCCTGTTTTTTGTAATAATTTCGTAGAACTTCTATTAATATAGCACAACAGCTTGTAAATATAAAAGCACATAGTATAGGGTTAAAACCAGTTACAAGACCAATAGCTACACCTGCAAATGAGCTGTGAGCAAGTGTGTCGCCCATCATAGAATAGCGTTTTAACACTAAAAAAACACCTACTAGAGGACAGAGTATAGATATAAATATAGCTGCAATAAATGCATTTTGCATGAATTCGTAATGAAACATTTTAATCCTCCAAAATAATAAAATTTATGTATAAATATTATACGTTGTAATATAAATTTCAAACTAAGGCTAATTTGTTAATACTATAAATTAAGAATAATTTCAAAGTTTATGATAAAAAATTAAGATTATCCTTAGTTGAATGAAGTGATGCTTTTCCATCTTTAACATATAAAATATGAGATGAATTTTTAATAGCCATCTTAATGTTATGTTCTATAGATAAAATTGTCACTGATTCTTCTTTATTTAGCTTTGTGATAATAGAATATAAATCTTTTGTACTTTGCTCATCTAATGCAGTAGAAGGTTCATCTAGAATTATCAAATCACTTTTACTTATTATTGCTCTTGCAATAAGGATTTTTTGTTGTTGACCTCCAGATAAACTACCAATTAAGCAATCTTTAAAATTATACATATTTACTGATTTTAAAGCGTTAATTATACAATCTTTATCTTTAATTTTAAGAACTTTTCTATGAACATCTAAAACCTCATAAACAGTTATAGGAAAACCAGCATTCAAGTTAGTTATTCTTTGAGGTACATAAGATATATTTTTACTACTTAAGGAAACAGAACCCTTACTAGGTTTTATTAAATTTAATATAAGCTTAATTAATGTTGTTTTTCCACTACCATTTTCACCAATTATAGAAACATAACTACCACTTTTTATATTTAAATTTATATCCTTTAATAAATAATTCTTATTACAGTTATATGAAAAGGATAATGAATTTATTGAAATCATAAAAAACCTCCAAACATTTTATTAAAAACATAATCATTATAATTATATCCAAAATATGTAATAAAAAACGAAAAATAAAAATAATTTGAAAAATAATACTTCAATTGAATAAAAATAAATCTTTTGTACAAAATTTATAATGAAATTTTATTTAATTTAAATTTAGAAAAAACACTATTGGAATATATTAATACAAATGTTATAATAATATAAACGCAAATGATTTGCAATACCTATTGAAAATTTGTAATTAATAATTTAGTGGAGGATTTTAAAATAAATGTTTAAGAAAGTTATATCGTATACAATGATTATAATAATAACTTTATCACTAATAGGGTGCAGTGGTAAAAAAGAAGAAATAGAAACACAAAATGGGAAATTAAATATTGTAGTAAGTTTTTATGCTATGGAGGAGTTTGTAAAAGAAATAGGTAAAGATAAGGTTAATGTTTATACTATAATTCCTGAAGGTGTAGAGCCACATGATTTTGAACCAAAAGCCAAAGATTTAAGAAAATTAGAAAATGCAGATATGTTAGTATTGAACGGTGCAGGAATGGAACATTGGAGTAAGGATGTTATAAAAGCAGTTAAGAATGAAAAATTAAAAGTTATAGATACATCACAAGGAGTTAATCTTATAAATATATCTGATGAAAATAGTAATAGTTCACATATAGAATCAGAAAATACTCATGAAAATTTAGGTGTAGACCCACATTTATGGTTAGGTTTGACTACTGCAAAAATTCAAAGTGAAAATATAAAAAATGCTCTAGTTGAACTTGATAATGCTAATAGTAAGTATTATGAAGAAAATTATGCTGCTTTTGCCAATGAATTAGATAATTTATATAAAGATTATAAAGTTAAATTTGATTCTATAGGTAATAAAAATTTTGTTACAGGGCATGCAACTTTTGCATATCTTTGTAGAGATTTTAATTTAAATCAAATTAGTATTGAGGGGGTTTTTGCAGAAGGAGAACCGTCACCTAAAAAAATGAAAGAGTTAACAGACTTATGTAAAGATAAAAACATAAAAACTATATTTATGGAAAGTTTAGTTAGTCCTCAGGTATCAGAAACTTTAGCAAAAGAAGTAGATGGAAAAACTGCTACTATTTATACTTTACATAGTAAAGAAGATAATTTAAGTTATTTGGAATCTATGAAGTCAAATTTAGATATTATATATAATAGTTTAAAATAAATAATAAGAGCAATATGATTAATTATAATTATATTGCTCTTGTTATTTATATAGGAAAATAAGCTTCAATTTAAATTTATTCAATAACTTTAAAATATTTTCATATAAGATTCAGCATTGAATTTAAAGTGATTCGGAGCATGTCTCACTATTTTACGTATCCAAGTTTTGGAATGGATTATTTAAAGAGTCAACTTGGAAACCTATATATAATAATAAATTAAAGCTAGAGATTTTTTCACTATATCGTTCCTTGTTTTTTATTAGAAAAAACAGTAATATAAGATATGTAGGGCAATTTAAAAATTAAAGTTTATAATATTAAAAAATAAACTAATACTAAAAAGTTTTAAGTACATAGAAGGTGATAAATTGAATATATATTTAGTTAGACATGGAGAAACTAAAGAAAATAAGGATGAAAAATTTTATGGTGATATAGATAATGGGTTGACCGATTATGGAATATATCAGTGTGAAAAACTAAGAAATTTTTTTAAAGATAAAAAAATAGATAAAGTTTATGTAAGCGAAAAAGAAAGAACAATTCAAACTGCAAAAGAAATATTATGTGATAAGTTTAATTATAATGAAATTATTAGAGATTGTAGATTAAATGAAAGAAATTTTGGAGCATTTGAAGGTAAAAAGTATGATGAGTTAAAGTCAGAATATACAAAAGAATGTGATGAATGGGGAAAAGATTGGATTGGCTTTAAACCACCTGAAGGTGAAAGTTATAAAGATATGTATTTTCGTGTGAAAAGTTTTTTTCAAAAGATTATAAAAGAAAAGGATGAAAATGTTTTAATAGTTGCTCATAGTGGAGTAATTAGAAGTATATATTGTTATATTGCTGATGATAATATGGATTTGTTTTGGAAATTTGCTTCTAAAAATGGAGATGTTTCAATAATTAAATATGAATATAAAAATTTATTTATTGAAGGGATTATACCAAATAATGTTTTGTAAAATTTATTTTAATAATTAAATATAAATATTTTAAGGTAGGTGTAATTTATGGGAAAAATAGTATTAGTAACTGGTGGTAGTAGAAGTGGAAAAAGTGGTTTTGCAGAAAGTCTACTTAAAGATACTGATGATGTTTTATATATAGCTACAGCTATAGTTACAGATAAAGAAATGGAAAATAGAATAAATAAGCATATTCAAAGAAGAAATAGTAAATGGAATACATATGAAGGATTTAAAGACTTACATATTGCTATAGAAAATAGCAAAGAAAAAAACATATTATTAGATTGCATTACTATAATGGTTACAAATTTAATGTTTAATGAAAAAACAAATTTTGATGATTTATCGTTAGAAGAAGCAGAACATATAGAAGATGTTATAAAGATTCAAGTAGAAAAGTTAATTATAAAAGCAAAAGAGTGTAATAAAAATTTAATAATGGTTACCAATGAAGTTGGTAGTGGACTTATACCAGAATATAAATTAAGTAGAATATATAGAGACATAGCAGGATCAATTAATCAGTTCATTGCAAAATTATGTGATGAGGTTTATTTTGTAGCTTGCGGATTGCCTTTAAAATTAAAATAATTAGGAGAGTATTATGAAGAATTATATAAAAAAATATATGAATGATTTTTTATTATATGTTCAATTTTTTACAAGAATACCTATAAATATTGAGTTAGAATGCACAAATGAAAATTTTATAAGGGGGTCTATATTTTTTCCGGTAATAGCTTTAATAATAGGTCTTATAGAGTATATTGTGTATGTAATAATGAAAAATTTTTTTCCATCAACAATAGTGGCAATATTAGTATTAATAACATCAGCTATACTAACAGGTGCGTTGCATATGGATGGGTTAGGTGATGTATGTGATGGTTTCTTCGCATTTAGGGGTGGAAAAGGAAGAATTATAGAGATAATGAAGGATAGCCAAATTGGAGTTTATTCATGTGTAGCTATAATCATGGATGTATTGCTTAAGTATAATTTAATTAGTTTAGCAATAGAAAGTTCTATTCCAGAATTAATAATAGTTGCACCAGTTGTAGGAAGGTTGGCTATAGTGTTTATTTCTACAATAGGAAAACCAGCAAAAGAAAATGGTAGTGGAAATATATTTATAGGAAAAATAAAAAAAAGTCAATTAGTATTAACTATAATATTAGTTATAGCCTTAGAACTGATTTTTATAAATGTTAGAGAGGCTTGCACAATAACATTAGCAGTATTAATAATGGCATATGGATTTAATTGTTTTTGTAATTCTAAAATTAATGGGTTAACAGGAGATACCTTAGGGGCTGTTAATGAATTAGCAGAGGTTTTAGCATTAATGGTATTTTTTATGATATAAAAGGAGTTTTTTATGAATAAAAAGAGAATAAGCTTTTGTACTTGTAATGCAGACTTTGAATATGTAAAGGAAAAAATAGATAAAGAATTTCCAGAGCATGAGACAACAATAAATAAGTGCATAGGAGCTTGTGATAAATGTAGTTGGGATTTTATAGCTAGAGTAGATGGTGAGCTTATAGTGTCAGAATCAAAAGAATCTTTATATGAAAATATAAAATTAGTTTTGAAAAAATAAGTAAATTTTAATAGAAAAAATTTATTTAAAGTAAATTTTCAAACAAATTTATTCTAAAGTATAGACTTTTTGGTGAAAATAGTTTAGAATTTGCCTTAAACAAGTAAATTTATTATATTTAATTTAATGTGTTAAGATGAAGGTCATAGTAATTATATATTGCTGGGGCCTTTGTCTTTTTGTAATATAACAAGTATTTGAAGTATATCAGTAGTGATGGTTATCAATAGTGCTAATTATCACTATTGATAATTAGGTATAAAATAGTATATAATAATTATAGGTAAAATAATATAAATACTATTAGGAGGACTTTTATGAATAAAATAGCGTTAATAACAGATAGTGCATCTGATATAAGAAAAGATGTAATAGATAAATACAATGTAAAAGTATTACCCTTTAGAATAATTATAAAAGATAAGGATTATAGAGATGGAGTAGATATAACTTTAAATGATGTTTACAAGGTTTTAGATACAGAATCACCGACATCTTCATTACCATCTATGAAAGATATGGGAGTACTTTTTAATCAGTTGGAAAAAGAAGGATATACACATGTGATAGCAATTACAATATCAAGTAAATTGTCAGGATTAAATAATGCTTTGAGGCTTGTAAGTGAAGATTATCCAACAATAAAGACTGAAGTAATAGACTCAAAGAGTATATCATGTGCAGAGACTATTATAATAAAAGAAGCTGGAGAAATGATAAATAGTGGACTAGAATTTGAGAAGATTGTAGAAAAGTTAATAGAAGTTAGAAGTAAGATAAAAACATTTTTTATAATAGGTACATTAGAATATTTAAAAAAAGGTGGGAGAATAGGAAAAGTTGCAGGTGTAATAGGTGAATTATTGAATATAAAACCTATAGTTCTTGTTGATGAAGAAGGAGAATATTCTACTTATGATAAAGCAAGGGGAAGAAAACAATCTATAAATAAAATGTTAGCAATAGGTAAAAAAATATTAGATGATAAAAAGTGTGATGTATATATAGGTAATGGTGGTGCTGAAGAAGAGGCAGAGAAGTATTTACAGGAAATATCAAATCACCCTAATATAAATAACATATTTTTTAGTGGTGACATAAGCCCAGTTGCAGGATTACATTCAGGACCAGGACTTTTAGGAATAGCTTTCTATGAGGTTTAGTGAATGGCTACTATGAAAGATATAAAAGAGGAAGAACGTATATTATATGAGGAATATAAAAATAAATTGAATGAGCTAAAAAAAGTTCAGCAGGAAAAAGAAGCTGTAGGTCAAGTTTTTACTAAAGGCTTATTACCAATATATGTATTATATATATTGAGTATTGGTGCAACTAATGGGAATGATATATCTAATAAAATTGGTGAAAGAACTAATGGAAAATGGGTTCCTAGTACAGGTGGAATTTATCCTCTATTAAAAAAGTTAGAAAAGAAAAAACTTATAGTTGGGAATTGGGATGATTCAAAGAAAAAGATGCAAAAGATATATAAATTAACAGAAGATGGGGAAAAAGAACTTCATCATAAGAAATATTTACTTAAAGATAGGATAGAAGAAGCATTAGAAGTATTTAAAATAATATATAAAGATTTATATGAGTAATAAAGAAACACTAGTAATACATTTAATTTTGTATTATTAGTGTTTTTTTATATAATTTAGGTAAATATAAAAAAATAAGACCTTTGTAAGGTCTAAATTATAAAATAATATTAAATTAAATAAATTTTTTATGGGGGAAATTCAAACTGTTATAATCAGTTTGAAAGATACTTGCTTAAAAACTTTACATATCTGAATAATGATTCAAATATGTAATTCCATCTAATGGAATTAGACCTTCAACACCTGGTTTAGCACCTAATTTTCCTACTAAATATAATGTGTAAAATTTAGAAGGTTTTAAAAGCGCGTTAGGTATATAAAGCATAGTAATATCTGTGTTTTCAAATTTCACATCAAAACTATATTTTTTTGGAGGAATTTCTTTGTAATTTTCTACCTCCATATACATTAAATCATTGAAAGTTATTTCATTACTATTAAGTGAAACATCTAAATTTGGACTTTCTGGTATTAAATTTACTATTCTTATTTTTACTTCATTATCATTATAAGGTCCATTATAGTTTTCTATAATTGGATATAATTCAAAATCATTTGGGAATTTTCCAATAGCAGCTATTGTGAAAATTTTATTTTCAGGAATATCCAAGATAGTATCATATAAAGTTTCACTAGGATTACTACTTTTAATAATTTTAATATTATATTTTCCAGGTAATAGTTTAACGTAATTTGTGAATTCTTTATAATGAAAATCCTTTATTAAAGGTAAATTATTTACGTAAACATCTACTGGTGGCGCATCAGGAGATGCGTGTAATAACCTTACAAAGGTTAATATGTTACTTTTATTATTTAAATTATCTAAATTACTCCTAAAATACATATCGCACCTCATTAATTAGTGTTTCTAAAATCATTATATGCAACTTACAAAAAATGGTGATTATAAATGAAAAATATTTATGCAAAAAATAATTTATTGGTTTATAATTTTAGTATATAAAAAATAAAATAAAGTTTAAGAAAGGAATGAGATTTATGGTTTTATTTAATAATGATTGGGATGAATTATTAAAAGAAGAATTTGAAAAAGAATACTATAAAAAACTTAGAGGGTTTCTTGTTTTAGAATATAATAATCATATAATTTATCCAGATAAATATAAAATATTTGAGGCGCTAAAGCTGACATCATATAAGGATACTAAAATAGTAATATTAGGACAAGATCCATATCATGGACCTAATCAGGCACACGGCTTAGCATTTTCTGTGGAAAAGGGAGTTAAAACACCGCCGTCGCTTTTAAATATATATAAAGAATTAAACAATACGCTAGGATGCTACATACCGAATAATGGTTTTTTAGTTGATTGGTCTAAGCAAGGGGTATTATTACTTAATACATCATTAACTGTAAGGGCTGGAGAGGCAAATTCTCATAGAAATAGAGGATGGGAAATATTTACCGATAAAATTATATCTATTTTAAATGAAAGAGAAGATCCTATTATTTTTATATTATGGGGAAATAACGCAAAGGAAAAAGTTAAATTAATAACTAACAAAAATCATTATATATTAAAAGCGGCACATCCAAGCCCATTGTCAGCCAATAGAGGATTCTTTGGATGTGATCATTTTAGAAAAGCAAATGAAATATTACTCTCACTAAATAAAGAACAAATAGATTGGCAAATAAAAAATATTTAAAAATATAAATTTATATATTAAGGGGAAGGGTATTATGAAAATTTTAGAAAATACATTAAGGTGCATCGAACCTAGTTATAAGGATGTAATGATAAAAACAAAGGAAAGATTAGATGCTTTAGCAAAACCTATAGGAAGTTTAGGAATATTAGAAGAAATAGCAGTGAAAATATCAGGTATAACAGGTGAGGTTTATAATACATTATCTAAGAAAAATATAATAATCATTTGTGGAGATAATGGAGTAGTAGATGAAGGTGTAAGTACTTGTCCACAAGAAGTTACTGAAACTGTAACTTATAATTTTGTTAAAGGAATAACGGGTGTATGTGCATTATCTAAATTTACCAATACAGAGCTTACAATAGCAGATTTAGGAATAAAATGTGATATGCATAGTGAAAAAATTTTAAATAGAAAAATCTCTTATGGAACTAAAAATATGGTGAAAGAGCCTGCAATGACAAAAGAGCAAACAATTAGAGCTATAGAATCAGGAATTGAAATTGTAGATAAATTAGCAAAAGAAGGATATAAAGTTCTTGGAACTGGTGAAATGGGAATAGGAAATACAACTACAAGTGCAGCAGTTTTAAGTGTGTTATCAGGACTAGATGTAGATAAAGTGACGGGAAAAGGTTCTGGACTTACAGAAGAACAATTAAATCATAAAAAAAATATAATTAAAAAAGCTATAGCAGTTAATAAACCTGATAAAAATGATATAATAGATGTTATTGGAAAAGTTGGAGGATATGACATAGCTGGCCTTTGTGGATGTTTTTTAGGGGCTGCAAAACATAGAATTCCTATAGTTATAGATGGATTTATAGCATCAATATCAGCACTTTGTGCACAAAGATTGAATAAAAATTGTAAAGACTATATGTTTCCATCTCATTTATCAGCAGAGCCAGGGGCAATATATATTATGAAAGAATTGGGGCTAGAGCCTATATTAAACTTAAAAATGAGATTAGGTGAGGGGTCTGGATGTCCGTTAGCATTTAATATAATGGAGGCAGCATTATATACTATGGAGAATATGGCAACTTTTGAAGAAGCAAAGATTTGTAAAAGTGATTATATTGACATAAGGGAAGAGAACTCTATATAGTTATAACTTATAATGGGTAATTGACTAGATAAAAATATTAAATTAAAATTTTTATTACTATCATAAATACACTACATATTTAAGTTCTGTGATGATTTATTTCATTAGAAGAACAATTTTTAATCTAAAATGTATATGTTATAAAATTATTTTGTTATGATGTTTTTAGGGTGAAAAATATAGAATAATATTAAATTTAAATAGAAATAAAAAAACGCTACATGAAAGATGTTAGCGTTTTTTAATCATCATAAATATCAGAAAATGCAATATTTATTTGATTAGTATGATTAGTATGAATAACTCTATTTATTTTATCTAAATCATTTTTGGTAGTATTAACTAATGGGAAGGTAACAATAAATTCACTACCGAAATTTTCTTCACTAATAAGGGTTATAGTGCCATTATGGGTTTCCACCAAAGATTTAACAACAGAAAGTCCAATACCACTTCCTTCAGTAGTTCTTGTAAAAAGGGGATCAACTTGGATAAATCTATCAAAGACTTTAGATTGTTTTTCTTTGGAGATGCCAATACCATTATCTTTTACTGATAAAGTTACATTATTTTCTTTTATGGATAATGATACATCAATAGTTCCACAATCTTTTGAAAACTTTATAGCATTAGATAAAAGGTTAAGAATTACAACTTCAAGTTTTTCTGAATTTCCTTCTATTATTGCAAAAGGAACAGATGTAGTAAAGTTTAAAGTTAAATTTTTTTTAGAAGTATATTCTTCTACTGATGAGCAAATTCCAGAAGTTAAAGCAACTAAATCTAGTTTGTAGGTGTCTAGATTAACTATACCAGCATCAAACTTGGAACATTCTATTAAATTATTTATAAGTCTGAGTAATCTAAAACAGTTTTGTTTCATTATTTTAGAATAATAAGAAATTTTACCTTTGAATTGTAAATCATTTTGATTTTTTATATATAAATCAAAAAGTTGCAGTGAAGAATAAATTACATTTACAGGTGTGCGCAACTCATGGGAAATATTAGCTATAAATTCATTTTTGATTTTCTCCCATTCTTCTCGATCCTTTAACTTTTTATCATTTTCGCTTAATTTATTTTCTATAATTTTAGTTGTTGTAATATCTTTAACAACTCCCCAAAACATTCCAGTGTTTAAGTATTTATCTTTTATATAAAATAAAGTGGTAGTATTTAATCTTACAGATCCATCTTTATGATAAATTTTATAATCAACTAATTCTTGAGGTTTACCAGTTTCGATAGCTTTTTTTCTTAAATTAGTTAATATATCATTAGTAGCAGCATCTGTAAAAATACATTGATGTTGTCCTATGATTTCATTAACAGTATAACCTAAATATTTAAATGCGTTAGATGAACAAGAAGTAAAATATCCATCTTCAGACATTGAGTAAACTATTTGATAAGAGTTGTTAATCAATTCTGAGAAAAGTTTGTCTGCAAATTTTAATCTCATCTCATAGTATTTTTCCTCTGATAAATCTCTAATAATACCGGAATATTTAATTAAGTTATTATTATCAAATATACCCTTTCCACTTGCCTCCACATAACGAATAAATCCAAAATTATCTACTAGTCTAAACCTAAGTTTAAATTTAGGTTTAGAAGAAGTTATATTTATAGAATTTATAAGAGTATGGTCATCTTCGTGTATGTAATTATCCATAAATTCATCAAAAGAAAAATTATTAGTATTTTCTATAGATAAAATAGAACATAACCCCTTTGAAAGTACAAATCTATTTAAAAGAACTTCATATATAAAGAAACCCATTTCGTCTAAATCGTCAATAGTTTCAAATAAATCCGATGTTTCGGTTTTTATATAATCATTTATCATAAATCCTCACCTTAAATCGTAATAATATAAAATTATATCAAAGTAATAGTGAAAAAAATGTAAAATATTGCGACAAATAAATAAAAAAAATCATTATAAATTTAAATAAATGTTATTACTCTTAAAAATAAGTATAATAATTCGAAATTTTATTGTAAAAAAATGTAACAAATACTGTTGTTGTTTAATATAAATATATAGTGAGTAGGTATGTAAAAACAATAATTAATTTTATGTACAAACTAAAAATTTATTAGGAGGGTATGTATGTATAAGGAAGTAGAAGATATTTTAGTTTGTCCTATATGTGGAAGTAAGATTAATATAAGAAAAGTTTATTTAAAAGAAGGAGAAGAAATAATTGAAGGAACTTTAAATTGTGAAAAGAATCATAAATTCTATATAAAACATGGGATTATAGATTTTCATTATAAAGAAAATAAAAATTTACCTAACCTAGCACAATTTTATTTCGAAAGAGATTTTGAAAATATCAATTTAAATATTGAAAATAAGACTCCTAACAACTTAAAAAAATTTCAAAACCTATCGAAGCAATATATGAATGCTATCGTACAGAAAAAAAAATATAAAAATATATTAGACATAGCTTCTGGTAGAAGTATACTTCTAGAAGGAATGGCTGAGAAGTTTTCCCATAACCCTAATATAGTATCATTAGATTTAAATTTTGCTGCTTTAAAATATAATAGAAAAAAGATAAAAAAAATTAATCCTAAAGCTAAAATTACTTATATTGCATGTGATTATTTAAATTTACCATTTAAAAATAGTGCTTTTGATTGTATAACATCATATTATGGATTTCCTAATATGGCACAATCATCACCTAGAGTTATGCAAGAAAGTTATAGGATTTTAAGACGGAAAGGATTAGTATTAGACACTAGAATTTTAGTGTCAGATAAAGATGAATATTATAATCAATTGAAATCTATAGCCACAGCTAATATGAATTTTCCAAATCCAGAAATTGTATCTGTAGAGCAATTGATTTTGCAAATATATAAAAAAATAGGTTTTTCTGAATTTAAAAATGAAAAAATTGGAGAATCAATTGGAGAATTCAATGAACTAGATATAATTCCTATGCAAGGCCAAAAATTTAAATCATCTGTACTAATAATTAAAAAATAAAAAATGAATCAATTTTATAAACTTTTATTATAATTATATTAAAGTAATTATTAACTTAGAGGTGATTTAAAGTGATTATAAATTATGCCCATAGAGGAGCAAGTTTTATATATCCAGAGAACACTATGCTTGCATTTGAAAAAGCTTTAGAAATGGGGTGTACTGGAATAGAAACGGACATACAAAGGACAAAGGATGGAGAATTAGTTCTTATACATGATGAATATGTAAATAGAACTACCGATGGTATAGGACTGGTATGTGATTATACTTATAAAGAACTTAAAAAATTAGATGCTGGTAAATTTAGGGATAAAAAATATAAAAATATAAAAATACCTACATTAAAAGAATTTTTAAGTTATGTCAAAGATAAAAATATTAAAATAAATTTAGAAATAAAAAACTCCATAATTCCATATAAAGGAATAGAAAAAGAGATATTATTTGAAATATTAAATGCAAAAGTTGAAAACAATATAATTATCTCAAGTTTTAATCACAATTCAATGGTTGAATTAAAAAAAATCTATCCTAAAATAAAAATTGCTGCTCTTTGTGAATATATAGTTAGTGATTTGGAAAAATATAAAATAGATAAATTTGAATATATACATCCTAATTATATATTTGCAGACAAAAAGGAAATATTAAAATGTCATAATAAAAAAATGGGTGTAAATTTATATACTATTAATGATGAAAAAGACATGGAAAGATTTATAAAATATAAAATTGAAGGGATAATAACTAATTGTCCAGACAAACTAAAAGAGGTAATGGATAAAAATAAATTTTAATATAACTTGATAGTGTGTATTGACATAAAATAAATATGATTATAAAATATAAAATATAAAAAATAAATAAAATGTTTGTACAATGATGTGCAAACTTAAAAGAGTAATGATGCTCCTTAAGAATTTTCTTAGGGAGCTTTTGTTTTTTTAAAATAAATTGTTAGGAAGTGAAAATATGGGTAACTTTAAAGTTGGACCAAATGTATATTTCGGAGTTGGAAAATTAGAAAAACTTCGTGAAATTAATTGTAAAAAAGCATTTATAGTAACAGATCCTTTTATGGTTAAATCAGGAGCAATAAATCAAGTAACAGATCATTTAGATGCAGCAAAAATAAATTATAAAGTTTTTTCTGATATAGTTCCAGATCCACCGCTTGAAATAGTATCTAAAGGAATTAAAGCAATGGATGAGTTTGATCCAGAAGCTATAATAACATTAGGTGGAGGATCTGCAATTGATGCAGCAAAAGCAATTAGTTATTTTAGAAATATGATAAATAAAGGATTAGACTTAGAGAAAACAGACAAAAAAGTATTATTTATAGCAATACCAACTACTAGTGGAACAGGTTCTGAAGTAACATCATTTTCTGTTATAACAGATAAAAAATTTAACGTTAAATATCCATTGGTTGATGAGGCTATGGTGCCGGACATGGCTATATTAGATGCTAATTTAGTAAAAACTGCTCCGAATTTTATAACAGCAGATACAGGAATGGATGTATTGACTCATGCTATAGAAGCATATGTATCTACAGAAAGTTCAGATTATAGTGATGCTTTAGCTGAAAAAGCTATTAAATTAGTTTTTGGGTATTTAGAAAGAGCATATAAAGATGGAAATGATTTAGAAGCAAGAGAAAAAATGCACAATGCATCATGTATAGCTGGTATGGCATTTACTAATGCATCATTAGGAATAAATCATAGTATGGCTCATATAATAGGAGGAAGATTCCATATTCCTCATGGAAAAGCAAACGCTATATTGCTTCCTTATGTTATAGAATATAACGCAAATTTAAAAGAATTCAATAGAAATGAGTATAGTGATACAGCTAAAAGATATGCTGAAATAGCTAAATTCTTAAATTTAACAAGTAGTAATAATGTTAGAGAGGGAGTTAAATCTTTAATAAGAGCTATATGTACATTAAGAAGAAACTTAAATATACAATCATCATTAAAAGAAGCCAAAGTTGAAAGAAAAGATTTTGAAAGTAATTTAGAGGATATTGTTAATATAGCAATAAATGATGGATGTACTAAAACTAATCCAAGATATCCTAATCCAAACGAACTTAAAGACGTATTTAAAGTAGTTTATGAGGGAAAATAATTTTAGTTTTCCAATTAAAGAATATTTTCGAAAAATAATTGACAATTAGTTTTTAGAATTATATAATAATAACATAAATTAAATAAATTTTAATTGTGCAATGGCGTACAATTTTTATTAAGAGCAATGGAGCTCCTAAAAAATACAATGTTTGTAATTTTTTTAGGAGCTTTTTATATTTTTTTAGGAAATGGAGTGAGATGGTTGGAAGAAAAACAAAGAGTTATACAGGAATATGTACCAGGTAAACAGGTAACATTAGCTCACTTAATAGCACATCCTAATAAATCAATATATAAAAAATTAGGTCTAAGTGATGAAAATTGCGAAGCTATAGGAATTTTAACAATTACTCCAAGTGAAGCAGCTATAATTGCTGCAGATGTAGCAACAAAAGGTGCTGGAGTAGAAGTAGGATTTTTAGATAGATTTAGTGGTTCTTTAGTTATTACTGGAGATGTTTCAAGTGTTGAGGCGGCATTAAAAGAAGTTTGTGATACACTTGAAAATATATTAAGTTTTACAACAACTAAAATTACTAAATCATAGGAGAGATATTAGTGAAAAAAATAATGCTTATAGGTTCCATTGGAGCTGGGAAAACAACATTAACTCAAAGTTTAAAAAATCAACTTATAGAATATAAAAAAACACAATCTATTGAGTTTAATGATTTTATAATAGACACTCCAGGGGAATATATAGAAAATAGAATGTATTATAATGCTTTAATAGTAACATCAGCAGAATCAGATGTTATAGGACTGCTTCATGATTGTACAAATGAAAATATTAATTTTCCACCAGGGTTTGGAAATATGTTCAATAAACCTGTTATTGGAATTTGCACTAAAACTGATTTATGTGATAATGAAGATAAAATATTAAGAAGCCATGAGTTTTTAAAAATTGCAGGTGCTGATAGAATATTTAATATTAGTGTAGTAAACAATAATGGAATAGAGGAATTAAAAAAATATTTAGAAATATTTTAAGGTTTTTATGGTAAAATAATAATATATATTATTGTTAAATCCAAAAGAGGTGGAACATATGACAAAACGAATTGTAATAGCCGATGATGAACCTATTACAAGAATGGATATAAGAGAAATGTTAGAAGAAGAAGGTTACGATGTTGTAGCTGAAGCTTCAGATGGCTTTGATGTTATAGAATTAGCCAGAAAACATTCTCCTGAACTTATAATAATGGACATAAAAATGCCATTGTTAGATGGCTTAAATGCTACTAAAATTATTTTGAAAGAACAATTAGCCAATGCAGTAGTATTATTAAGTGCTTATAGTAATAAAAGTTTTATACAAAAGGCTAAAGAAGTAGGTGCTATGGGATATTTGGTTAAACCTTTAGATAATAAATCTTTAATAGCAACTATTGAAGTTTGCTTATCAAAGGCAACTGAATTTAAAAATATGCAGAATACTGTTAAAACTTTAGAAAATAAGCTAGAATCAAGAAAAGTTATAGAAAAGGCTAAAGGAATACTTATGAAGCAAAGAAACATTACAGAAGATGAATCATACAAGTACATAAGAAATCTTAGTATGAAAAAAAGAGTGACAATGGATGAAATATCAAAAATAATAATAATGAGCGAAGAGGAAGTTTAAAGCAGTGAAAAGTAATATGAACAATATAAGAGAATTATGTTTAAAATATACTTATTTAAGCGATAAAGATATAGAAGCTATACAAAGTATATCTAAAACACTACAATTCATAGCAGACTCTTCAAAAGCAGATGTTTTTATAGATTGTTTAAGCAAAACTAAAAATGATTCAGCAATAGTTGTTGTAAGTGCTAAGCCACGAAACTCACAATCACTTTACAAAGAAAGTGTTGTAGGAAAACTTGCAATAAGAAAAAATGAACCAGCAGTAATAAGAACATTACAAACAGGGATTCCATCTAGGGATATTAAAGCTATAACACAAGAAAATATAATTGTTAAACAAAATGTTGAACCAATAAAAAATGAAAAAAATGAAGTTATAGCAGTGATAATATCAGAAAAAGATGTTACAGAAGATGTCAAGGAAAATAAGAAGCTTGAAATATTAGCAGAAACTAATGAAGAATTAATTTCACAAATTGAAGGTAAAAAGATAAAGTATGGAAATGGAGATATTGCTTATCATGTAAATGATGCTATATTGATATTTGATGAGGATGGTATATTAAGGTTTAAAAATCCAGTAGCAGATGAGCTCTATAAAAAACTTGGATATAATCAAGAATTAATAGGAATGGATTTCTCAAATTTATCATTATCAAAGTCAACTTTATCACAAATAATAGAAAAAAAATCTATAGAAGTAGAAGAAATAGATATAGGGGATATGTCTTTTCAAATAAAATATATATCTCAAGGTAGTAAAGTATTAAAACTTGCAATGCTTATAAAAGATATTACAGATGTAAAAGAAAAAGAAAGAGAACTGATTTTGAAATCAGTTGTTATAAAAGAAATACATCATAGAGTTAAAAATAATCTTCAAACAATAGCTAGTTTATTAAGACTTCAGTCAAGAAGAATACATAGTGAAGAATTTACAATAGCTATAAATGAGAGTATAAATAGAATACTTAGTATAGCAATAACTCATGAAATATTAGCAAAGCAAGGTATTGATGAAGTTAATATAAAAGATGTAATAAATAAGATAAAAAGATTTATGGTTACATTAGATAAACGAGATGATTTAGATTTATCAATAGAAATAGAAGGTGATGACCTTATTATTAGTTCAGATAAATCTACAGCAGTTGCATTAGTTGTAAATGAAGCTATACAAAATTGTATAAAACATGCTTTTGTAGGGAAAAATAGTGGAAAAATTGTTGTAAAAATAGAAAAAGGTAATTCTTATTCTACAGTTTCAGTAAAAGATGATGGTATTGGATTTGATGTTAACTCAATATCTAATAGTAGCTTAGGACTTATGATAATTAATAGTTTAGTCTCAGATAAACTAAAAGGAAATTTAAATATACAATCAAATCAAAATGGAACAAATCTTTTATTTGATTTTAAAAATTAAATAGAAAATCATATTTACAAGGATGTAAATATTAGTTAAGGCAATGGAGCCCAGAGAGTTATTAAGTATAATTTTTATACTGATAATTATTCTGGGCTTTTTTATTTCAAAATATATAAATTTAAATTTTAAGAAGTGAACTAAAGTTGGAAAGGAGGCAATCCGTATTAAGCACTTAAAGTTACAGAAAATTAAAGCTTTATAACGGTTAAATGATATGAAAGAAACAATTTTAAGTGTAGGTATAGATATAGGGACTTCTACAACTCAATTGGTATTTAGCAACATTACTATTGAAAATGTGGCAAGCAATTTTACTGTACCAAGAGTAAATATAGTTGATAAAGAGATTATATACAGAAGTGCTATTTATTTCACACCTTTGATCACTCAAAATAAAATAGATAAAGAAAAAGTAAAAGAAATAATAAGAAGTGAATATGAAAAAGCAAATGTAAATATAGCAGATGTTAAGACTGGTGCTGTAATTATAACAGGAGAAACTGCAAGAAAAGAAAATGCTAATGATGTACTTCAAACATTAAGTGGATTTGCAGGCGATTTCGTTGTAGCAACAGCAGGACCAGATTTAGAATCTATTATAGCAGGCAGAGGTGCTGGTGCTGATAAAATATCAGATGAAGAAAATGCTTATGTAGTTAATGTTGACATAGGTGGAGGAACATCTAACTTAGCACTATTTAAAAATGGTGAACTTATAGATACAGGATGTATGGATATAGGTGGAAGACTGATAAAAATAGATGTTGAAACTAAAAAAATATATTACATTTATCCTAAAATAAAGAAGCTAGCATCTTCAATAGGTGTAGATATAAATATTGGAGATATAGCAGATATAGATAAGATAAGAAAGATAGCTAAAAAAATGGCAGAAATCTTAGAAGAATCTGTATGTATAAAAGAAAGAAGTGAAATGTATAACTTACTTCAAACAAACAAAGGAATAAAAGATGGCTACAAGATAGAATATGTAACTTTTTCTGGAGGAGTAGCTGATTATATATATAAAGATGATTATAATGATTACTTTAAATTCGGTGATATGGGAGTAATTTTGGGAGAGGAAATAAAAAAATCTAATTTATTGTCAAAGTTAAAGCTAAAACCAGCTATAGAAACAATAAGAGCTACAGTGGTAGGAGCAGGATCTCATACTACAGATATAAGTGGTAGCACAATTACTTATACAGATGATTTATTTCCAATAAAAAATTTACCAATATTAAAATTATCACAAGAAGATGAAGAAAATGGATTTGAAAAAATAGAAAATGCAATAAGAGAAAAAATAAATTGGTTTAATGTAGAAAACGAAAATCAATTAGTTGCAGTTGCTTTAAAAGGAATGAAAAATCCTTCCTTTATAGATATACAAAACTTAGCTACGTCAATTATAAATGGGATGAATGAATTTATAAAAAATAATTATCCATTATTTGTAATTGTTGAAAATGATATAGCAAAGGTCCTAGGACAAACTATTTATGCAAAACTCAATAGAAAGAACAATGTAGTTTGTATAGATAGCATCAAAGTTGAAAATGGTGATTACATAGATATTGGAAAGCCATTAGTAAATGGGAAAGTTGTACCAGTAGTAATAAAAACATTAGTATTTAATTCATAATTTTTAGAGAGGTGAATGATAGTGATACTTAAAACTAAGTTATTTGGAAAAGTGTATCAATTTAAAGATGTTAAAGAAGTTTTAGCAAAAGCTAATGAGGAAAAATCAGGTGATAAGCTAGCTGGCGTAGCTGCATCAACTGCTCAAGAGAGAGTTGCTGCAAAAGTTGTGTTAAGCAATTTAACAGTAGCAGATATAAGAAATAATCCAGTTGTGCCATATGAAATGGATGAAGTTACAAGAATAATCCAAGATGCAGTAAATGAAAAAATATATGGAGAAATTAAAAACTGGACAATTTCAGAATTAAGAGAATGGATATTACAATCAACTACAACAGGAGCTGATTTAAAGAGAATATCTAGAGGATTAACAAGTGAGGTTATCGCAGCAGTTACTAAGCTTATGTCAAACTTAGACTTAATATGTGGAGCTAAGAAAATAAAAGTAACAGCTCATTGTAACACTACAATAGGAGAAACTGGCAGATTATCAGCTAGACTTCAGCCAAACCACCCAACAGATGATGTTGATGGAATAGTTGCTTCTTTACTAGAAGGATTAACATTTGGTATTGGTGATGCTGTTATAGGATTAAATCCAGTTGATGATACTGTTGGAAGTGTAGTAAAAGTACTTAAAAAGTTTGAAGATATAAAACAAAAATATGAAATACCAACTCAAAACTGTGTATTAGCACACGTAACAACACAAATGGAAGCTATAAAACAAGGTGCTCCAACAGATTTAATATTCCAAAGTATAGCAGGATCTGAAAAAGGAAATGAAGCATTTGGACTTTCAGGATCTTTAATAGAAGAAGCAAGACAACTTGCATTAAAAGAAGGAACAGCAGCTGGTCCAAACGTTATGTATTTTGAAACAGGACAGGGATCAGAATTATCAGCAGATGCTCATCATGGTGCAGACCAAGTAACTATGGAAGCTAGATGTTATGGATTTGCTAAAAAGTTTGAACCATTCTTAGTTAATACAGTTGTTGGATTTATAGGACCAGAGTATTTATATGATAGTAAAGAAGTTATAAGAGCTGGTCTTGAAGATCACTTCATGGGTAAATTAACAGGAATACCAATGGGTTGTGATGTTTGTTATACAAACCATATGAAAGCAGATCAAAATGATGTAGAAAATTTAGCTGTTCTATTAGCAGCAGCAGATTGTACTTACTTTATGGGAATACCTCATGGAGATGACATAATGCTTAACTATCAAACTACAGGATATCATGAGACAGCAACATTAAGAGAATTATTAAACAAAAGACCTATAGCTGAATTTGAAGGCTGGCTAGAAAAATGGGGCTTTATGGAAAACGGAAAATTAACAGCAAAAGCAGGCGATGCTTCAGTATTACTTAGAAAGTAGGAGGGTAAGTACTATGTTTTCAGAAAATGATTTAAAGAAATTAGTAGAACAAGTATTAGTTGAAATGACATCTAAGCAAGGTGGAAGCGCTAACGTAGCAACACAAAAAAATGAGGAGAATATATCAATTGATGAGAATGGAATGATTCCAGATATTACAGAAGTTGATATAAGAGAAACTCTATTAGTAGATAATCCAGCTGATGCAGAAGCGTATTTAAAAATGAAAAAACACACTCCTGCAAGAATCGGTATTGGTAAAGCAGGAACAAGATATAAAACAGAAACAGTGTTAAGATTTAGAGCTGACCATGCAGCAGCACAAGATGCTGTATTTACAGATGTAAATGAAGAGTTATTAAAAGAAATGAATTTGCCAATAGTTCAAACTATGTGTGAATCTAAAGATGAATTTATAACTAGACCAGACCTTGGAAGAAAAATATCTAAAGAGGAATTATCAAAATTAAGTTCACTTAAGAGAAATCCTCAAGTTCAAATTTTTGTTGCAGATGGATTAAGTTCAAAAGCAATAGAAGCAAATATAAAAGATATTTTACCAGCTTTAATTCAAGGACTACAAGGTTATGGAATATCAGTTGGAGATCCATTCTTTGTAAGATTAGGAAGAGTTGGAACTATGGACGTTATATCAGAAGAATTTGGAGCAGATGTAACTTGTCTTTTAGTTGGAGAAAGACCAGGACTTGTAACTGCTGAAAGTATGAGTGCTTATATAGCTTATAAGGCAACAGTAGGAATGCCAGAATCAAGAAGAACAGTTGTATCAAACATTCATAAAGGCGGTACTCCTTCAGTTGAGGCTGGAGCTTATATAGCAGATATAATCAAATTAATGCTAGAGAAGAAAGCAAGTGGATTAGATTTAAAATTATAATTCAGGAGGAATAACATTATGAAAAATGATCAACTTCGTGCATCAGTTTTAAGCGTTAAGATAATACCAAACGTTAATCCTGATATGGCTAAGGAATTAAATTTAAAACCTGAACATAGAAGTATAGGAATATTAACAGCGGATTCTGATGATGTGACTTATACTGCATTAGATGAAGCAACTAAAGCAGCAGAAGTAGAAGTAGTTTATGCAAAATCATTTTATGGTGGAGCTGCAAATGCGAATAGTAAATTAGCTGGTGAAATTATAGGAATAGTTGCAGGACCAAGTCCAGCAGAAGTTAGAAGCGGACTAAATGCAGCAGTTGATTTTATAGAAGGTGGAGTTGCTACATTCTATAGTGCTAATGAAGATGATTCTATAGCGTATTATGCACAATGTGTATCTAGAACAGGTTCATATCTTTCTCAAGTAGCAGGAATAAAAGAAGGGGAAGCATTAGCATATTTAATAGCACCACCAATAGAAGCAATGTATGCATTAGATGCAGCTATGAAGGCAGCAGCAGTTGACTTAAAAGCATTCTTTGGACCGCCATCTGAAACAAATTTTGGTGGAGGATTATTAACAGGAAGTCAATCAGCGTGTAAAGCAGCATGTGAAGCTTTTGCAACAGCAGTAAAATTTGTAGCTGATAATCCAAAAGAGTACTAATAATAGGTGGATAAAATGAATAAATCCACATTGGGTTTTTTAGAAACTTATGGTTTTGTTGGTGCAGTAGAAGGGCTAGATACAGCTTTAAAGTCTGCAAATGTTGAACTTGTTAGCTGTGAATTTGTTACTGGAGGAATAGTTACTGTTATAATTACAGGAGATGTTGCCTCTGTGAAAGCTGCTATAGAAAGTGCATGTACAGCAATTGAAAGAGTAGGAACTTTAAGAAATGCTCATGTTATAGCAAGGGCAGATAATGAAGTTTTAAATATATTCAATAAAAAAGAAGAATCAAAAGAAGAATCAAAAGAAGAACCAAAAAGTAATGACATAGATAAAGATGAAAAAGAAACAAAGTATGAAGAGAAAGAAAATGATGAGAAAAATCAGCCAATAGGAATTGAGCAATTAATGAAGATGAGTAAAGAAGAACTTGAAGCGTTAAAAGTTCAAGAACTTAGAACATTGGCAAGAAAATTAAAAGAAGAACATAAACTTTCTCTAACTAAGAAACAAATTAAGTTTAGCAAGAAAGATCAATTAATAGAAGCTATACTTAATGAGCAGTAGGAGGCGAAATGAATGGAGCTTTTAGATAAAGATTTATTATCATTACAAGAAACAAGAAAGCTTATAAAAAATGCTAAAAAAGCTCAAGAAGTTTACAAAACATTTTCTCAAGAAAAGGTTGATACAATAGTTAAAGCTGTTGCAGAAGCAGCAGAAAAAGAAGCTGTAAAATTAGCAAAAATGGCATTTGAAGAAACTGGTTTTGGTAAATGGGAAGATAAAATAGTAAAAAACACTTTTGCAAGCAGAGTTGTTTATGAAAATATAAAAGATTTAAAAACAATTGGAATAATAAATGAAAATAAAGAAAAAAAATATTTTGAAGTAGGTGTTCCAGTAGGGGTGGTTGCAGGATTAATTCCATCAACAAATCCAACATCAACAACAATATATAAAACTTTAATTTCATTAAAAGCAGGAAATGCAATAGTTGTGTCTCCACATCCAAATGCTAAAAAATGTATCATTGAAACTGCAAGAATATTAAATGAAGCAGCTATTAAAGCTGGAGCACCTGAAGGTCTTATAGGATGTATAACAATCCCATCTCTTCAAGGTACTAGCGAGTTAATGAAACATAAGGATACTGCATTAATACTAGCAACAGGTGGAGAAGCTATGGTAAAAGCTGCATATAGCTCAGGAACTCCAGCAATAGGCGTAGGACCAGGAAATGGAGCTGCATTTATTGATAAAACTGCTGATATAAAATTGGCAGTAAAAAGAATAATAGATAGTCAAACTTTTGATAATGGAGTAATTTGTGCTTCTGAACAATCAATAGTAGTTGAAAAATCTATGAAAGAAAAAGTAAAAGAAGAGCTTGTAAGACAAGGTGCTTATTTCTTAAATGAAGAGGAATCTGATAAATTAGGTAAATTTATATTAAGATCAAATGGTACAATGAATCCTCAAATTGTTGGAAAGAGTGTAGAAAAATTAGCAGAAATGGCTAAGTTAAATGTTAAAGCTGGAAGTAAAGTTTTAATATCAGAGCAATGTACTGTTGGAAAAGATAATCCATATTCAAGAGAAAAACTTACACCAATCTTAGCATTCTATACAGTAGAAGATATGGAACATGCAATAAATCTTTGTACTGATATATTAATGAATGAAGGTAAAGGTCATACTTTAATTGTTCATTCTGATGATGATGAAGTTATAAGAACATTTGGATTAAGAATACCAGTATCAAGATTATTAGTTAATACTCCAGGTGCATTAGGTGGAATAGGAGCTTCAACTAATTTAGTTCCAGCACTTACATTAGGTTGCGGTGCTATTGGAGGAAGTTCAACTTCAGACAATATAGGACCTTTAAATCTGATGAATATAAGAAGAGTTGCATGTGGTGTAAGAGAAATTGAAGAACTTAGACCAAAAGAGAATTTAAATAACACTTCAAATAGTGGTATGTCTCAAGAACAATTAGAATTAATAATTAAAAAAGTTGTTGAACAATTATCAGCACTTTCTTAATTAAAATAAATTATAAAAAATTTAAAATAATAAGGTAAATTTAAGGAGGAACTTAAAATGGCAAACATGAATGCATTAGGAATGATAGAAACTAAAGGATTAGTAGGAGCAATAGAGGCAGCAGACGCAATGGTTAAAGCTGCAAATGTAACTTTAATAGGAAAAGAGCAAGTTGGTGGCGGATTAGTTACTGTAATGGTAAGAGGAGATGTTGGAGCTGTTAAAGCTGCTACAGATGCTGGAGCTGCTGCTGCTGAAAGAGTTGGAGAATTAATATCTGTTCACGTAATTCCAAGACCACATAGTGAAGTTGAAGTTATACTTCCAAAAAGTGAACTATAATTAAAAATTCCCTAAAAAATTGTGACATTTACTTTAAATAAAAGATATATATAATTTATCTAACATGCCCATGAACTTATAATTCAATAATTATTACAGGTCATGGGCATAGTTTAGGTAAAATAAGTTAATCTATAGGATTTAGATTATTTTTATATTTTAGGTTATTAAATTAGCCTAAAACATCTTGTTAGAGGATGTGAAATTATGAGTGTTTTAACAGAAAGCGCTTTAAGAAGCAAATTAAAAAATCAGAATATTAGTGAATATGTAGTTGAAAGAGGCGTTATAGTTACTCCATCAGCTAAACAATATTTACAAGATAAGAGTATAAAATTAATTTATAAAGATGATGTGAATTTGAATAATAATACTAATCAACTAATTAAAAATGAAGAAATAGTTGAAAATAAATTTCTTCCTAGATATGAAGGGTTAAGTGGTGGTTTTTTTGAAAATAAACCAGAACATATGACTCAATTATATGGAAATAAACTAGTATTGAAAAATCATAAAAGAATAGTATTAAGAGGAAGATTAGATTCACTTCAGAGTAAAATATTAAAGGCACAAATAATATGCAAGAATTTAAATGAAAAAAAAGTTATAAAAGATTTAGAAGAAGTTTTAGCATATGTAAGGAAAATATTAGAGTGTGAGGTAACAGAAAAAATGTTACCAGAAGTTTCACTATTAGGATTAAATGAAACAGAATTAAGAGCATATTCTCATAACCCTAAGAAATATTTAAATACAGAGCATATAATATTTGCAAATTATGAAATGGGTGATGTAGTTATTGAACTTAATAGTTTAAGAACTGAAAGTAGAGAAGTAGAGATAGTGGCCTTTAATGCTTTTAAAACAGAAGATGGAGAACTTTCAAGAAATGATATAGCACTAGCAATGAATAGATTGAGTAGCTGTTTTTATGTAATGATGTGCAAATACGTTTCAGGTAAGTATAAATAAGAGGTGAAAAAATTGGCAATATCTAATGTAGAAGTCAACTATATTGTTGAAGAAGTTGTAAAAAGATTATATGGGAAAAAAGGTATATTAGTTGAGGCATCAGGCAGACATATTCATCTTTCAAAAGATATGGTGGAAACACTTTTTGGTAAAGGATATAAACTTACTAAAAAAAGAGATTTATCACAACCAGGACAATATCTTTGTGAAGAAAAAGTTACTATCATAGGACCTAAAGGTGTAATGCAAAATGTATCTGTATTAGGACCAGCAAGAGAACATACTCAAGTTGAACTTTCAAAAGGTGATGCTGTTTCTATAGGTGTTAATGCACCAGTTAGAATGTCCGGAGATATTAAAGGTAGTGCACCAATAACATTAGCAACTAAAAATGCTGTTGCTAGGTTAGAGGAAGGAGTTATAGTAGCTAAGAGACATATTCATATAACTCCAGAAGATGCTAGTAAATATGGTGTAAAAGATAAAGAGAATGTTATGGTTAAAATAAATGGAGAAAGAAGTTTAATTTTTGATGATGTAGCAGTTAGAGTAAGTGATAAATTTAATACAGTTCTTCATTTAGATTATGATGAAGCTAATGCCTGTGGATATACTAAAGACACTTATTGTGAAATAGTAAAGAGGTAGGTTATGAAAAATCTAAATAGAGTTGATGAGCTTATACAAGCTGTTGAAAATTCAATAAATAATCCTAAGAAAATTTCAAATGATGAAGAGCTTTATGTAGGAGTAGACTTAGGAACAGCTTATATAGTAATAGTAGTTCTAGATAAGGATAAAAATCCTATAGCTTGTGAAATGAAGTTTGCTCAAGTTGTTAGGGATGGTTTAGTTGTAGATTTTATTGGCGCCACTAATATAGTAAGAGAGCTTAAATCTAAAATAGAAAATAAATTAAAAATAGAACTTACTAAAGCAGCAATAGCTGTTCCACCTGGAACTGGAGAAAGAGACATAAAAACTCATATCTATGTAGTTGAGGGTGCAGGTATGGAAGTTGTGTCAGTAGATGATGAACCAACTGCTGCAAATGCTGTACTTAATATTGAAAATGGTGTAGTTGTAGATGTAGGTGGTGGAACTACTGGGCTTTCAATATTTGAAAATGGAAAAGTTATATATACTGCTGATGAAGCTACAGGCGGAACACAACTGTCTCTAGTGGTAGCAGGTGCATATAAGATTCCTTTTGAAGATGCAGAGGAAAAAAAGAAAAATGTTAGAAATCAAGAGGAAATTTTTCATATTGTAACTCCAGTAATCCAAAAAATAGCATCTATTATAAAAAATCATATAGAAGGATTTAATGTAGAAAACATATACTTAGTTGGTGGAACTTGTTGTCTGAAAAATTTTGAAAAAATAATTGAAAAAGAGACAAAAATAACAACAATAAAACCATTAAATCCATTCTTAGTTACTCCTTTAGGCATAGCAATTAATTGTGTTGATAAAAAAGGAAATTAAGTTTCTAAATTATCAAAGAAAGGGAGCCTAAAAGATGAATAATGAAAAGTTAGTTGAATTGATAACTAAAGAAGTAATTCGTAGAATGAAAGCTATTATTGAAGAGAATAATTCAATAAAAAATAAAATTTTAATTTTAGAGCATAATGAAAATATGTGCCCAATAGTAAAAAAGAGATTAGAAGAAAATAATATAATAGCAGATTCTATAGATACTATGAAAGATATAAATGAATATAAGTGTATATTAATACAAAATATTTCAAATAATGAACTTAGAAATATCTCTCAAGGATATGGAAGTTCTCAAAAGGAAAAATTAATTGTAGATTTAATTTTAAAAGGTGAAAAATTATATGCTTTAGAAAAAGGTGTAGAATTTGAAGAATACAAAGATGTGGCACCTAAAGTATTAATAAATGTTTTTGAAGAATATAAAAATAAATTAGAACTATTTGGAGTTATTTTTACATCTTTAAAATCTATTATAAGTAATACTAATAAGGTTGAAAAAGCTATAAAAGAAGTAGTTAAAAAAGAAGAGAACATAGGAAATAATATGGAAAGTATAGTTAATGAAAAATGCTGCATAGGAAATGAAAGAGTATTAAATAAAAAATTAATTTCAGAAATTGATATTAGAAATTTAAAAAAAGAAGGAGTAAATGAAATTATAGTTGCTAAGAAATCTATAATTACTCCATTAGCAAAAGATTTTGCAAGAATAAATAATCTTGTAATTAAAGTAGAAAGTTAAGAAAGTTCGTAGGAGAAGGTAGGTAAAGATATATGATTATTGGAAAAGTAACGGGAAATTTATGGGCTACAAGAAAAGATGAAAATCTTAGTGGACTTAAATTTTTAGTAGTAAGAACCATAGATTTTAATGGTGAGTTAACTAAAGATGTGGTTATTGCAGTTGATTCAGTAGGTGCTGGAATTGGAGATCAAGTACTTATTTCAAAAGGAAGTTCAGCAAGATATGTATTTGATAACAATAAAGCGCCAATTGATGCAACTATAGTAGGAATAGTAGATTCTTTAGAAATATTTAATGAATAAAATAATACTTAGACATGGAGAAAAGATATGAAAAAAGCTTTAGGAATATTGGAATTTAATAGTATTTCAAAAGGGTTTGAAGTTAGTGACATACTTTTAAAATCTTCTTTTGTTGAAGTTGAAATACTTAGACATATATGTCCAGGAAAATTTTTAACGATAATTTCAGGTGATGTAGAAGAGGTTAGAGAAGCATTAGAGAAAGTTAATAAAGATGATGATAAAAAAATTGTAGAAACTAATATTATATCATCTGCACATGAAGAATTATTAAAGGGATTAAAGAAAAGACCTTTAGCATTGCAATATGATGCAATAGGTATAATGGAATGTTCTACTGTAACATCTATGTTGGTAGCATTGGATGCAGGTCTTAAGGCATCTTCTGTACAACTTGTTAAATTAGTATTAGGTAATGGAATTGCAGGAAAAGCTTATTTCATATTTACAGGATCTGTGTCAAGTGTTGAAGAAGGTATTAAAGCTAGTATGAAGATTATAGATTCTAAAAGAATTATACATCAAACAGTAATACCTTCTCCTAGTGAACTTCTTTTAAAAAATCTTTAAATTATATAGTTATTAATAGAGTGAGCTGTATTTTGTATTTTATAAGTTATCTATTAAAAAATGAGTGAGGTGTAATATATGAGTATTAACGAAATTATAGTATATATTATGATGGTTTTCTTAGTTATAGGGGCAGTTGATAAACTTTTAGGAAATAAATTTGGATATGGAGAACAATTTGAAGAAGGTATTATGGCTATGGGTTCTCTTGCTTTAGCAATGGTAGGAGCTATTTGTTTAGCACCAGTGTTGGCAACACTTTTAAAACCTATAGTAGTTCCAGTTTATAAAGCATTAGGAGCAGACCCTTCAATGTTTGCAACAACTTTACTTGCTTGCGATATGGGGGGATATCAATTAGCAACACAATTAGCTGAAATTCAACAAATTGGACCTTTTGCAGGTTTGATTCTAGGTTCAATGATGGGACCTACAATAGTGTTTACTATACCAGTAGCATTAGGAATTATAAAAAAAGAAGACCAACAGTATTTAGCTAAAGGAGTTTTAGCAGGTATTATAACTGTTCCAATAGGGACTTTTATAGGTGGAGTTTTAGCAGGAATTTCTCCATTGTTAGTTCTTAAAAACTTAACACCTATAATAATAGTTGCAGCACTTATAGCTATAGGATTAAAACTTATACCAAATGGAATGATAAAAGGATTCACATATTTTGGAATGTTTATAACAGTAGTAATAACTGTAGGATTAGTAGCAGCAATACTTGAAAAAACAACAGGTCTTGTTTTAATACCAGGAATGGCACCAATTGAAGAAGGGATATCAGTAGTTGGAGATATAGTTGTAATACTAGCAGGAGCATATCCACTAGTTCATTTTATAACAAAAGTATTCAAAAAACCGCTTATGAAAATTGGATCATTACTTAAGATGAATGATGTAGCAGCAGCAGGCATGATAGCATCACTTGCAAACAGTATTCCAATGTTTGGAATGATGAAAGACATGGATGAAAGAGGAAAAATAATCAATGTAGCTTTCGCAGTAAGTGCAGCCTTTGTATTTGGAGACCATTTAGGATTTGCAGCTGGAGTAAACCCAGATCTTATAGCTCCAATGATAGTTGGTAAATTAGTAGGTGGTGTAACAGCAGTAATAGTAGCTGTTATGATGACTAAAAATATTGTAGCGAAAGAAGCTTAAAGGAGAGATTTAAATGGAAAATTTAAATGAAACACTTATAGAAGAGATAGTAAGAAAAATAATAAACGAAAAGTTAGGTCAAACAACTGAATGTTCAAAATGTGATTTTGAAAAAGTTGTTGATGAAAGTGGAGTTATATCTATAAAAACAGAAACAGTTAAACCTGAAAAGTTTGATACAGGAAAAGCTGGGGATAAAGTTTATTTAAAAGATGTAGTTACATTAGAAGAAAGTCCAAGACTTGGTTGTGGAGTTATGGAAATGGATGAAACTAGTTTCGCTTGGACATTAAAATATGATGAAGTAGATTATATAATTGATGGAACTTTAGAAATAGATATAAATGGTAAAAAGGTTGTAGGAAATAAAGGTGATATAATATTTATACCTGCAAACTCATCTATACATTTTACAGTACCTAACCATGCAAGATTTGTTTATGTAACTTATCCAGCGAATTGGGCAGAACAACAATAGAAATAAAGCAAAATACCCTACAAGTAATATGTAGGGTATTTTATTTTATATAATTAATTATTAAAGTGGAATTCGCGATAATACTAAATGTTTATTTTTCATATTATAAAGTTGCTCTTTAGTTATTTCTTGTATGGTTGTTACTTTATTTATATTATGAATAGTACCTAATCTAATTTTAGCATCTTCTAAGTTTTTTGCTAAAAGAGTACCACAATAAATTGCTTGCTCACTACTGATATTAAATAGGAATATCTTTAAATCCTCTATTGGGACTACATCTTTTTTTAAAAATTCATCATCGAATTCAACCTCTGTATCAGGAGAAATAAGACCATTCTGAACTATCTGCTTATCCCAACCCTTATACTCACAAAGTCTGCCCCATAGGCCAAGGTTCATAATGTTTCTTACTGTTAGTTTAATCATCATAAAAGATCACACCCTCTCTAAATAATCAGTATATTTAAAAGATTTTGAATATTTTAAATATAATATTGTAAATTTATATTTAAGTATAAATAAAAAAGTAAAATAAATTTTACTTTCAAGTAATAAATATTGATGGTTATTATTACTATTATACAATGTTTAAAATATAAAAGCAATGGAAAAACAAATAAAAAAATAATATGCGAATTGTAGTTATTAATTACAATTATATACATATATAATTAAAAAAAATTGAATAATATATAAATTTTTAATAAATTTAATTCCCAAATAACTAATATTTAAAATAATATATAGGAATCCAAGTTGATTTTAAAGTTACTGATTATTAAATTTGAATGCTGAAAATAATAAGAAAGGTGAAAGAAAATTTGAAATTCAACACTATATGCTGTATGAAAAAATTTTAATATATCGAATAAACTTAAGTAGGAGTTTATTTCCATATACTAAAATGTACATAAGTATTATATATGGAAAATACTGTATTTAAAAAGATAAAAAAGGGGGAATTCCCCCTTTTTTATCTATATAATTTTAAATATATAATTTCTAAATTGAAATATATAAATAGTAGATAGAAAAACTTAAAATTAAATAGAATCAGTATCGTTGTCTTTATTGTTAGTATTTTCTTCAGAAGAAGTGTTTACCTCATTCTCACTATTTAAGTTTTCAACATTATTATAAGAATCGTCTATATTTGAATCTTCACAAGAATTCTCAGTACATTCACAACCTGAGCAGCCTTCATTATCTTTTTCTACAGTTATTGTTGCATAATTTTCATTGATGCTATCTCCACAATCACAGTCTTCTAAATAATCATCATCAAAATTTTCTTCATAGCGATCAAAACATTGCCTTATTTTATTATCACGATTTTGAACAAATTTTTCATATAAAAATATTGAGGTTGCTGCTACGCCAGTTATAGCTAATGCAATTTTAACTGCGCTTTTATTATTTTTAGATTTTCTTACCATAATATTCACTCCTTTAATATATTAAAATATAATATAAATTTTAAAATTAGATTTACAGTTAAATAAAGTGAAACAAGACTTAGATAATAATTGAATAATATTATTAAGTTATTTTTAAGTATTCAGTCACATATTTAATGTAAATAATTTAAAACTTACACTAACAATGTAGTATTTCTTAATATAATATAAAAATTTCATTAAAATTTATTTTGAATTTTTATGTATAGTTTTAGTAAGATAATTTATCATTAAGAGAATCTTCTTTTATTTGTTTTCTTTTAAGAATTTTGAGTTTTTTCATTATTTCCTCTAAATGAAACATATATGTTTGAACTTTATTTATATTTTGACTATAAGGGAAAGAATTATCCATGATAGAATTAAAATAGTAGCTTTCTATATCTGTTAATCCATTCAAAAGTTTGCTTTGATTATTAAGATTTAAAGAATTATAAGTTTTTAAAATATCCAAATTGAATTCTTCTAAATTCTTATTTATTCTTTTAGCTTTTTGTAAATAATTTTTTTTCCCATAATAGAAAAATATAAAAATTAATACTAAATAAAGTATACCCAGTGTCATAAATTTTATCCTCACTTCATTTCTATATAGTTTACTTGACTTTAAATTAATTATAAGTATTATGTTCACATTTGTGAAGTGCATTAGTTAAATAAGTTAAAATCTTCAAATGTTCTTCAATTTTAAAAGAGGAAAACTAAGTTGATTTTAAGAACTATCAATTCTCGATGTTATAGACATTGGATATTTGAAAAGTAAAAAAAATAAAAACACATGAAATTTAACATTACATTTTGCCAAATTCTAAATTTAGTAAATAAATCTAATTTAAAAGGAAGTTTATTTTATTAGAGTATTAATATATTTTAAACTTAAAAAATTTAAAAATACATTTTAAAATATGTAAGTTTAGTCTTTAAATAGATTTAAATATAATATTACTAAAATTTTCAATATAAAATCCTATAATAAAAGGAAAAGATTCAGACTATGTTGAATTAGATTATATATTATAAAGTTTCTATAACTCTTAACAAAAGACTATTTTAAACTTAGAAATTTAGTAAAAATGGTTCATTAATAAAATTTAAAATAAGAGTACTACTTTAATAAAATCTAACATAAAAATAAGATATCAATATAAATTATAGAATATTATAAAATATAAGATGAAAATTAAATTTGCTAAATAACTTTAAAATATTTTCAACTTAAAAAATTATAATAGTTATATTTTAAAAATATATATTTTATTTTCAATAAAGGGGGAAAAATTGTGAGTAAAATTTATTATTGTGTAGATTGTAAAAGAGTAGGAACAAATAGTGATGTATGCTTATATTGTAATGGAACATATTTAAAACCTATAACTCAGGGAACGTCTGTAAATATCATAGGGACAAAGAAAAAAGGAAAAGTTTTAAAAGTTAAACAAAATGAAGTTTTATTAATATTAGTAGATGATATGAATAATAAATTTGTTAAAGAAGTCCTAATAGAAGATATAAGAAAAGTGTTATAAAAAATAAAAATTAAGGATTGATTTTAAAATTTTATATAAAAATTAAGTTAATTAAAAGTATTTAAGAAAGTTTTTAAAAAAATGCATGGACTCTAAGAGCTATGACATTGAAACATTCTTAAATACTTTATTTATATTACATTAAAGTAATGAGCATTTTTATGGCAACAGCTAAGGACATAGTTATAAATATAGGTTTGATTATTTTAGAACCTTTATTTATTGCAACTTTAGTACCTAATTTTGCACCGAAAACCATAAATATTGCTACAACGAATCCTAGTTTATAGTTTATAGAATTATTTAAAGCAAATGTAATTAAAGCTGCAATATTACTTATAAAATTTAAACACTTAGTATTTGCAGTACTATGTAAAAAATCAAATTTAAATATTTTTATTAGTCCAAAAACTAAAAATGATCCAGTGCCTGGTCCAAAAAATCCATCATAAAATCCAAGACAAAAAGCAAATATAATTCCTAAAGATAAGTTCTTACTATTTAATCCTTGAAAGTTATCATCTGCACCAATATTTTTAGAGAAAATTGTATATAATCCAATAGCTAAGATAAGTACTAAAACTAGCACATTTAAAAAGCTTTCATCTAAAAGTAGTACAGTTTTTACACCTAAAATAGAACCTACAAGAGTAAATGGTGCTAAAATTTTAATAAGTTTAAAGTTGACAAGACCGGATTTGGCAAAGTTATAGGAACTTGTAAAAGCTCCCATGGTTGATGAAAATTTATTAGTACCTAAACTAAGATGTGGGGATACTCCTGCCATTAAGTAGGCGGGCATACTTATAAGACCACCTCCACCGGCTATAGCATCTATAAATGCTGCAAAGAAACCAGCTAAGGCTAAAAAAACTAATTTTAACATGATAAATAACCTCCTAGAGTAAATTCATTGTAAGCAAAAAATATATTATATAGAAACAAAAATATAACTTAATTAATAATATAGGAAAGTAATTTAAAACTATTATTAAAGCTAAAATACTTTTTAGATAAATATATATAAATTTTATATTAAGTAATTAAAAAAATTAACTTTTAACCATATATAATTTAAATATTAAAAATGTTAAAACAATTCCATTGAAAAAAATATGAGCTATTCACATAAAATTCAAGTTGAAAATTTTACAGGTTTTATTTATATTTTAAACTATAATGTTAATAAATTGAATAGAAATATAGAAATATAGATGTATAGATTATAGATTTAACTTGTTTATTAGTAATTTGAAGAAATGATGTATTCTAATATAGGAAATATTTATTTAAAATACAGGGGATTTAATAAAAGGTGGAAGTATAATTATATTCTTTAAATTATTTTATAATTAGTTTTTTAATAAAACAGTAGGTAGCAATTTTATAAAATTACTAAAAATAAATATAGAATGATTTTAGATATAAATACTTACAATATTTATATGGTTGAAATAAGAAAGAAGTGTTATAATTTATTTGAAAAATCAGAAAATTTTTGAAAAAGAGGTGTAATTATGGGGTTAAAAAAATTATGTGATGCATTTGGAGTTAGTGGATATGAGAAAGAAATACGCAGTGTAATAAAGGAGGAAATTAAAGACTTAGCTGATGAGATTTTAGTTGATGACTTAGGAAATCTTATAGCTTTTAAAAAGGGTCATGGAAAAAATAAAAAAAGAATAATGGCTTCTGCGCATATGGATGAAATAGGATTTCAAGTTATAAAAATTGATGATAAAGGATTTATAAAGGTTAGAGGATTAGGTGGAATTCCTGTTATACAAAGCATAATGAATAGAGTTAAATTTAAAAATGGAATGTATGGTATTATATCTAATGGAGCTGATATAGATGGAATAAAAAATAATATAAAAAAATTATATATAGATATAGGCGCAACATCTAAGGAAGAAGCAGAAAAATATGTAAAAGTAGGAGATATAGCTAGTTATGTAGGTGATTATATAGAGTTAAAAGGAGATAATGTAACAGCTAAGGCTGTAGATGATAGAGCTGGATGTTATATTCTGATTGAAGCACTTAAAAAAATAGAGAATCCATATAATGATGTATATTGTGTATTTTCTGTTCAAGAAGAAGTAGGATTGAGAGGTGCAACAGTAGCTGCAAATAGAATTAAACCAGAAATAGGAATAGCTATAGATGTAACGATAGCTAGTGATTATCCAAATTCATCAGAAGGAAGTAATAAACTAGGTGAAGGAACAGCTATAAAAATATCAGATGGTAGTGTTATTTGTGATGAATATTTAGTTGAAGAAATGATATCTTGTTGTCAAAGGAATAATATAAAATATCAATTAGATGTAATTGATGGTGGAGGAACAGATGCAGGAGCGATAAATAAATCTAATTATGGTGTTAAATCTTCAGGAATATCAATAGCAACTAGATACGTACATGGACCAAATGCATTTGTAAATATGAAAGATATAGAGGCTTCAATTGAACTTTTATATGAATATGTAAATTTAGAGTTCAGTTTTAAAGAATAAAATGAAAATAGCTATTACAAAACTAACTAAAGGCTAGTTTTGTAATAGCTTCTTTAATTTTGTATAAAAATATGTATTTATAATATATATCATATATGAATGAATTAATGTTAAAGATTAAATGTAAAATTAGAATAATAATGTGTATTGATTATATTAAAGCTTAAAAATATGATTAGAAACACAAACTTAACCGTGTGTGTCAATAGATGAAATTTAAAAGAAAAATGTAGTATTTAAAAGAAAAATAGGAATAATTTAATCAAACAAGGTAAATAATAATAAATGTGGCTTAAAAAGTTTAATATAATAAATCTTGTCGCTGAGGGGCAACGCCGAAAAGGTAAGCATCTTAAAGCGAAAAAGTTTTTCAAAAACAACTTAAAAAAAGTTGTTGACAAGGGAAAAACAAGATGATAAACTAATTAAGCAGTCGGGAAACGACGGCAAATAAGTTAAAAATTGGTCTTTGAAAATTAAACAGATAAATATAGGTAAAACCAGTTAATTCATTTGAGAATCTATTTTGTAGATGCTCACATTGAAAGATGTAAAAAATTGACTATTATAGTCAGCAAATTGCTTGAAGCAGTTCAAACTTTTAAATTGAGAGTTTGATCCTGGCTCAGGACGAACGCTGGCGGCGTGCCTAACACATGCAAGTCGAGCGA